>NZ_JBBBDV010000006.1:0-265093 GCF_037137105.1 Serratia sp. TMDUHS_CL | reverse complement strand
GAAGAAAGCCGCCAGAGAATCGCTGGCGGCCGAAACGGAAGAAAAATGATCGATAGCGGCGCCGGGCCTACGCCGGGTGCCGTTTAATCGATAGAGATCAGGTAGGTGTAATCCACCTCAATCTGACGCAGTTTAGATTCCGGATTCCACTCTTTGGTCTGAATGATCTCCATTTCCATACTGCCGCGCACCTCATCCTTCAGCCCTGGCATCACATGCGACATCAGGTAACCGAAAAACTGCAGACACTCTTTCGCCGTGCCCTTATGGTTGATGGAGATAAACTCGCGGCTCGGCAAATGGAAGGTGTCTATCTGATGGTTGGAAAGAATATCCTTTTTGTGTTCAGGATCGACCGCCATCACCAGCGTGGATGACAGCTCGTCGCCTTCCCCGGCCTGGGGGGAATAGATGCTGTAAATCCGCCGGCAGTCGACGTGCAGCCCCTTGAAGAAGTCGTTGAAAATCTCGTCCTTCATCGCCATGCAGGAAGAGTACTCCAGCTCCTGCTCGGAGGCGAAATCCAGCCGGCGCGTGAAGCCGACCAGCTGCATCTCGGGCAGCGTCAGGCGCTTCACCTCCGGATAATAACCGGCGCCGTAGCTGGCTTCGAAGTTAAAGCGCGGCATCAGGTTTTTCACGTCCCAGTGTTCCATCGCGCGGTAGCGATTGGGGGTGATGTTGAAGCGCTGCTTGAACATGCGGGTAAAGGTCTGCTGCGAGTCGAAGCCCAGCTCATCGGAAATGTCGATGATCGAGCGACGGGTGATGCGCAGCGCCACCGCGGCGCGCGTCAGGATGCGCGAACGAATATAGGTGGCGAGTTGAATGCCGGTAATACGCTTGAATTTACGCTGCAGATGCCACTTGGAATAGCCCGAAATACGCGCAACTTCATCCAGGTTTGGCCGCTTCTCCAGATGTATCTCCACCCACTCAATTAGCTCTTCAATAAAAAAAATGTCTTCATTTGTCATTATTATGGATTCACTAACTCAATAATGTCGCGATAGTAACCTACACAGATTATGTGAAAGTTGTTATTTTGTGCGAAAACTTGGAGAAAAATCATATCTCATTCATACGGTTACCCGGTTTTTTGCGGTCGCTAGCGGCACAAGTTCCACTGACAATTCCTCACGTTAGCCCATTTTCCGGCCAAAAAAAAATCAAATTGCATTGCCCCGATCGCCGCGAATGCGAAAAGCTGAATACCCCTATTATTAAGGCGTATTACCCTCGCATCGAATCAGGTAGAATGCTCGGCTATCATTTTTGCCGCGCCTTCAGAACGGCGCATCGAAACTGCCGCAGGCGCGGCGCAGAAGGTATCGTTACTCTATGAAGTTCAGGCCGGTATCACCCACAGCCGCCAAAGGCTTACACATCGCCAGCTCGCCTTTCACCCACAACCAGCAAAGCACCAGCCGCATCATGCTGTGGGTCATGTTGGCGTGCATTCCCGGCATCGCGGCACAGATTTGGTTCTTCGGCTACGGCGTATTGATTCAGGTGGCGCTGGCGGCGATCGTCGCGCTGGCGGCGGAAGGCGCGATCCTCAAGCTGCGCAAGCTGCCGGTGCGCAGCCGGCTGGCGGATAACTCCGCCCTGCTCACCGCGCTGCTGCTCGGTATCAGCCTGCCGCCGCTGGCCCCCTGGTGGATGATCGTCATCGGTACTTTCTTCGCCATCGTCATCGCCAAGCAGCTGTACGGCGGCCTCGGGCAGAACCCGTTCAACCCGGCAATGGTCGGTTACGTGGTGTTGCTGATCTCCTTCCCGGTACAGATGACCAGCTGGCTGCCGCCGGATGAGCTGCGTGCCACCGCGCTCTCGCTCCACGACACGCTGCTGGCCATTTTCAGCGGCCATACCTCGCAAGGCGCGACGCTGCACGAACTGCAGATGGGCGTGGACGGCATCAGCCAGGCCACGCCGCTCGACGGCTTCAAAACCGGCCTGCGCAGCGGCCACAGCGTGGAACAGGTGCTGCAGCAGCCGCTGTTTGGCGGCGCCCTGGCCGGCATCGGCTGGCAGTGGGTCAACCTCGGCTTCCTGGCCGGCGGCCTGTTTATGCTGGCGCGCCGCCTGATCCATTGGCAGATCCCTTTCAGCATGTTGGCCGCCATCGCCTTCTGTTCCGGCCTGGCCTGGTGGATCGATCCGGCGCATCAGGCTTCGCCGCTGATCCACCTGTTCTCCGGCGCCAGCATGCTGGGCGCGTTCTTTATCGCCACCGATCCGGTCAGCGCCTCTACTACGCCGAAGGGCCGTTTGATCTACGGCGCGCTGATCGGCGTGCTGGTGTGGCTGATCCGCGTCTATGGCGGCTACCCTGACGGCGTAGCCTTCGCCGTGCTGCTCGCCAACATCACCGTCCCGTTAATCGACCACTACACGCAGCCGCGCGTGTACGGCCATCGCTAAGGAGCCGCCATGCTGAATTCCATGAGAAAGCACGGCACCACGCTGGCGGTGTTCGCGGCGGTCACCACCGGCCTGACCGCCGTGGTCTACGCCCTGACGAAAACCACCATCGCCCATCAGGCGGCGCTGCAACAAAAAGCGCTGCTCGATCAGGTGGTACCGCCGGAAAACTACGACAACGTCATGCAGAACGAATGCTTCCTGGTCAGCGACCCGGCGCTGGGCGACGGCGCGCCGCACCGCTTGTACCTGGCGCGCAAAAACGGGCAGCCGACCGCCGCCGCGCTGGAAACCACCGCGCCGGACGGCTACTCCGGCGCCATCAAGCTGCTGGTCGGCGCCGATTTCAACGGCACGGTGCTCGGCACCCGCGTGATTGAGCACCACGAAACCCCGGGGCTGGGGGACAAAATCGAACTGCGCATTTCCGACTGGATTTCCTTCTTCAGCGGCAAGAAAATCGAAGGCCCGGACGATAAGCGCTGGGCGGTGAAGAAAGACGGCGGCATGTTCGACCAGTTCACCGGCGCCACCATCACCCCGCGAGCGGTGGTCAATGCGGTACGCCGCACGGCGTTGTATATGGAAACGCTGCCGCCTAAACTTGAAAGCTTACCTGCGTGTGGAGCCAGCGAATGAGTGAAGCCAAAGAATTGATCGTCCAGGGGCTGTGGAAAAACAACTCCGCCCTGGTACAACTGCTGGGCATGTGTCCGCTGCTGGCGGTGACCTCCACCGTCACCAATGCGCTCGGCCTGGGGCTGGCTACCACGCTGGTGCTGACGCTGACCAACGCCTCCATCTCCGCGGTGCGCCGCTGGGTGCCGAGCGAGGTGCGCATTCCTATCTACGTGATGATCATCGCCGCCGTGGTGAGCATCGTGCAGATGCTGATCAACGCCTATGCCTTCGGCCTGTATCAGTCGCTCGGCATCTTTATTCCGTTGATCGTGACCAACTGCATCGTGGTGGGCCGCGCCGAAGCGGTGGCCGCCAAGAAGCCGGTCGGCCTCTCGGCGCTGGACGGCATGGCCATCGGCCTCGGCGCTACCGGCGTGATGGTGACGCTGGGCTCAATGCGCGAACTGTTGGGCAACGGCACGCTGTTCGACGGCGCCGATCAGTTGCTGGGCGGCTGGGCCAAGTCGCTGCGCATCGAAGTGGTGCATTTCGACAGCCCCTTCCTGCTGGCGATGCTGCCGCCGGGCGCCTTTATCGGCCTGGGGCTGCTGCTGGCGGTCAAATATCTGATCGACGAAAAAATGAAGGCGCGCAAAGCCCGCGCCGTGGCGGTGGAACCGCTGCTGGAACAAGGACGTGCTGAGAAGGCCTGATGAACAAGCAGAAGCGACTCGAAATTCTGACCCGGCTGCGCGACAACAATCCGCACCCGACCACCGAGCTGGTGTATACCACGCCGTTTGAACTGCTGATTGCGGTGCTGCTGTCTGCGCAAGCCACCGACGTGAGCGTCAACAAGGCGACCGCCAAGCTTTATCCGGTCGCCAACACTCCCGCCGCCATGCTGGCGCTGGGGGTTGATGGCGTCAAGGAGTACATCAAGACCATCGGCCTGTTCAACAGCAAGGCCGAAAACGTGATCAAAACCTGCCGCATGCTGCTGGAGCTGCACGGTGGCGAAGTGCCGGAAGACCGTGCCGCGCTGGAAGCGTTGCCCGGCGTCGGCCGCAAGACCGCCAACGTGGTGCTCAACACCGCCTTCGGCTGGGCGACCATCGCCGTCGACACCCATATCTTCCGGGTGTGCAATCGCACCCACTTCGCGCCGGGCAAGAACGTCGATCAGGTGGAAGAGAAGCTGTTGAAGGTGGTGCCCGCCGAATTCAAGGTCGATTGCCACCACTGGCTGATCCTGCACGGCCGCTATACCTGCATCGCGCGCAAACCGCGCTGCGGCTCCTGCATTATCGAAGACCTGTGCGAGTATAAAGAAAAGGTTTATCCGGAATCCTGAGTTTGTGGGGTGCGGCAAACCGTACCCCACCGCGTTCTTTCCCCCGCCAACGCCTCTTTTTTATCGGAAATGTGATATCGCGCAGCAGTAACCCCGGCGTTATCGCGGTTTTCAGTGAAAAACTCAGTGCCGTGTTATTTTCAAGCGAAAAATTAGTCGAAAATTGCGGTGAACGTCACGCTTTCGGGATCACAAGGCGTTCACAAATGCCAGTCCCGTTTTCCTAAATTTCTATAATTTTACAAAACGCGCCATATACACAACATTCCAACGGATTAATAACCGTACATACACTGATGCGCTAAGAAATAGCAATTCAGCAGAATATATCCCTGTTTAAAATCCGTATAGCTTTTAATCAAAACAAAAAATCGGCAAACCATTAAAACCCGAAAGTTAATACTGCATAACATTTGCAACATCGCAGCATAATCCTGCGGGCGTTAAATGTAACCGAATATGACAAACTGCTTGCCACGTTGACAAAGATAGTGAACATTAACCGCCGTCCCCATCCTATAACAACGCAAAAGGATGCCGTTCCGCATCAACTTTTGTACTTTCCCGTCCTCCAAAGACGGGCTGTGAAAAAACAGAGGTACCAGTGTCAACAGCAAACAACCAACACCCGGAGAGCGTTAGCCTTAACGCGTTCAAACAACCGAAAGCGTTCTATCTGATCTTCTCGATCGAACTGTGGGAGCGTTTCGGCTATTACGGCCTGCAGGGCATCATGGCGGTTTATCTGGTCAAGATGCTCGGCATGAGCGAAGCCGACTCCATCACCCTGTTCTCTTCCTTCAGCGCCTTGGTATACGGCTTCGTCGCCATCGGCGGCTGGCTGGGCGACAAGGTGCTGGGCGCCAAACGCGTGATCGTACTCGGCGCGCTGGTGCTGGCCGCCGGTTACGCCATGGTGGCCTACTCCGGCCACGACATCTTCTGGGTCTACATGGGTATGGCGACCATCGCCGTGGGCAGCGGCCTGTTCAAGGCCAACCCATCCTCCCTGCTGTCCACCTGCTATGAGAAAGACGATCCGCGTATCGACGGCGCCTTCACCATGTACTACATGTCGGTGAACATCGGTTCCTTCTTCTCCATGCTGGCGACTCCGTGGCTGGCGGCAAAATACGGCTGGAGCGTGGCGTTCTCCCTGAGCGTGGTCGGCATGCTGATCACCCTGGTCAACTTTATGATGTGCCACAAGTGGGTGAAGGAAAACGGTTCCAAGCCTGACTTCAAGCCGCTGCATCTGCCGAAACTGCTGATGGTGCTGGTCGGCATCGTGGCGCTGATCGCCGTGTCCAGCTGGCTGCTGCACAACCAGGTGATCGCGCGCTGGGCGCTGGCCCTGGTTTCCGCCGGCATCGTATTGGTGTTCGCCAAGGAAACCTTCGCCCTGCACGGCGCCGCACGCCGCAAGATGATCGTCGCCTTCCTGCTGATGCTGGAAGCGGTGGTGTTCTTCGTGCTGTACAGCCAGATGCCAACCTCGCTGAACTTCTTCGCCATCCATAACGTGGAACACAGCATCTTCGGCGTTGCCTTCGAGCCGGAGCAGTATCAGGCGCTGAACCCGTTCTGGATCATGCTCGCCAGCCCGATTCTGGCCGCGCTGTATAACAAAATGGGCGATCGCCTGCCGATGCCGCACAAGTTCGCTTTCGGCATGATCCTGTGTTCCTGCGCCTTCCTGGTGCTGCCATGGGGCGCCAGCTTCGCCAACGAACAGGGCATCGTGTCGGTCAACTGGCTGATCCTGAGCTACGCGCTGCAGAGCATCGGCGAGCTGATGATTTCCGGCCTGGGTCTGGCGATGGTGGCGCAGCTGGTGCCGCAGCGTCTGATGGGCTTCATCATGGGCTCCTGGTTCCTGACCACCGCCGCCGCCGCGCTGATCGCCGGTAAGGTTGCCGGTCTGACCGCCGTCCCGAGCGACATCAACGACGCGCACGCTTCGCTGGCCATCTACAGCCATGTGTTTATGCAGATCGGCATCGTCACCGCCGTCATCGCTATCCTGATGATGTTGACCGCGCCGAAGCTGTACCGCATGACGCTGGACACCACCGAAGACGCCAATCAGAAAGCGCAGGAAGCCACCGCGGCTCGCTGATCGCCGGCAGATTGAGCGTAAATAAAAACACCGGGGTTAACGCCCCGGTGTTTTTTTATGCCTGCAAGAAAAAGGCTTACGCTGACTTGGGTTTGCCGCTCAGGTTGGCCCACATGAATTCGCTTACCAGCGCGCTGTGGAACGCCGCCTGTTGCTTGTCGGCGGCGGCGCTGTGCCCGCCTTCGGTATTTTCATAGAAATAGGCCTGCTGATACCCCATCGCCTGCATGCGCGCAGCCATTTTGCGGGCGTGGGCCGGGTTGACCCGATCGTCGCTGGTCGCGGTATAGAACAGCACCGGCGGATAGGCCGTCTGCGCCTGAATATTGTGGTACGGCGAGAAGGTCTTGATGTAGGCCCACTCCTCCGGCTTGCTCGGGTCACCGTATTCGGCGATCCACGACGCGCCGGCGGAAAGCTGGGTATAACGCTGCATGTCCAGCAGCGGCACTTCGCAGACGATGCAGCCGAACAGCTGCGGATACAGCGTCAGCATATTGCCCACCAACAGGCCGCCGTTGCTGCCGCCGCGTGCTCCCAGATGCGGCGCCGAGGTCACCTTGCGGGCGATGAGATCTTCGGCCACGGCGGCGAAATCCTCGTAGGCGCGATGGCGGTTCTGCTTGAGCGCCGCCTGGTGCCAGGCCGGGCCGTATTCGCCGCCGCCGCGGATGTTGGCCACCACGTACACCCCACCGCGTTCCAACCAGGCCGGCGCCTTGCCGCCGAGATAGCCCGGCAGCAGCGGCACTTCAAACCCGCCGTAGCCATACAACAGCGTCGGTGTGCTGCCGTCCGGTTTGAGATCTTTGGCGGCAATCTGGAAATACGGCACGCGGGTGCCGTCCTTGGAACGCGCAAAATGCTGGCTCACCTGGTAGCCTGACGCGTCAAAATCCTGCGGCGCCTGTTTCAGCAGCGTCGCCTCACCGCCGTCGAGATTGCCCATGTACAGCGAGGTCGGCTGCAGGAACCCGCTGACGGTCAGGAAATAGGCGTTGCTCTCTTCGTCGATGCCGCCGGCGGAAAGGGTGCTGATGGCGCCGGGGTTGCCCAGCGGGCGACGTTGCCAGCTGCCGCCCTGCGGCGTCAGCACTTCCAGCCGGTTGACCACGTTATCCATGATGCTGAGGATCAGATGATCGCGGGTGCCGCTGTAGCCGCTCAGCGCCTGCTCCGCCGTCGGGGTAAACAACAGCTGCAGCTCGCGCTTGCCCGCCAGATAGTCATCGAAGTTGGCCGCCAGCAGCGCGCCGGACGGATAACGCTTGCCGCCCACCTCCCAGTCGCTGCTCGGTTTGATCAGCAGCCATTCCCGATGCGTGTCCAGCTCGGCGTCGGCCGGGATATCGATTTTTTTCTGCCGGCCGTCCTGCATCAGCAGGAAATAGTCGCGGCGATAGAAATCCAGGCTGCGGCCGACGAAATCGCGCTCAAAGCCCGGCGTGCGATCGTGATAGGCGAAGACCGCCATGTCCTCGGGCTGCGCTTCGTACAGCGTTTCGGCGGCGCTCAGCGGCGTGCCGCGCCGCCAGCGTTTGGCGATGCGCGCGTAACCGGACTGGGTCATCGATCCGGGGCCGAAATCGGTGGCGATGAACAGCGTGTCCCGATCGACCCAGGAGACCCGGCTTTTCGCCACCGGCACGTTGAAGCCGTCCTTGACGAAGCGCTTGGCCACCAGATCGAATTCGCGGATTTCGGTGGCGTCACCGCCGTCCGGCGACAGCTGCATCAGGCAATAGCGGTATTCAGGCGCCAGCGGTTGCGAGCCCTGATAGACCCAATCCTTGCCTTCCGCCTTGCCCAACGCATCGATATCCAGCACCGTCTCCCAGGCCGGTTTGGCCTTGCGGTACTCGTCCAGCGTGGTGCGCCGCAGCAGGCCGCGCGGGTTGGCCTGATCCTGCCAGAAGTTGTAATAGTACTCGCCGCGCTTGCTCACCCACGGGATTTGGGTGTCTTTATTGAGGATATCCAGCACCTCGCGCTCAATGCGCTGAAAGTCTTCGCCCTGGCCGAAACGCGCCACGGTGCGCTGATTTTCCTGCTGCACCCATTGCAGCGCTTTTTTACCCTGCAGCTCTTCCAGCCACAGGAATTCATCGCCGGCGGCCGCGCCGCCTTCCGCCGCCATCGCCAGGCGGATACTGTTGGGTAATGAAGTCATCGCGAATACGGCTCCTGCGGTTTGCGCACTGAGTTTAATGAACTGACGTCGATTGGTGACCGGCAAAATCAAGCTCCTTTTGAGTCGGCTGCAACGCCGCCCCGTCGTGGGCGACAGCCTGTGAAATAAGAGTCATTTTCAACAAGGTAGGCGTTTGGCGGCGCGGAGTCAAAGCCCACGGCCGCCGCGTTGAGTCAGGATTGAGGATAGTGGATCAGATCGTGGATACGCACCGTTTGTGAACTGGCGTTGCGGTAAGCGTGCGGCCGATCGGCCTGAAAGCGCATCGCCTCGCCGGCGGCCAGGCTGTGCCATTCGCCGTCTATCGCCAACTCCAACCGGCCGCTGATCACGATGACATGCTCGATCACGCCCGGCTCATGGGGCGACGACTCGCTGAGCGCGCCCGGCGCAAGATCGATGACGAACATATCGAAACCCAGCTGACGATCGTACGGAAACAGCGGCACCACGCGCATATCGGCGTTGTCCTGATCGTACACCGGCAGATCGCCGTAGCGGTGCAGCGTCGCCTGCTGCTGCGCGGGGGAGGCCTCAAGAAAAGCGGAGAACGCCACGTTGAAACCGGTGGCGATCTTCCACAGCGTCGCCACCGTCGGGCTGGATTCGCCGCGTTCGATCTGCCCGAGCATCGCCTTGCTGACGCCGGTGTATTCCGCCGCCTGCGTCAGGCTCCAGCCGCGCTGCGCGCGCAGCGTGCGAAGGGTGTGTGCCAAATGGCCGGCAAGTTCCTGCATCCAGTTCTCCTCTGCGTGTCGAGCCCGATTATACCCGCTTGTGCGCTATAGCGCACGGTGCTATGCTGATTTCTAAACGTGCGTTATAACGCACAATCACCGATTGGAGCCACTCATGCGCCCAGCCCTCTCCCTGCGCCATCTGACCCTGCCCGCCATCATGGCCGGCTTTGTCGCCGTTCTGGTGGGTTACACCAGCTCCGCCGCGATCATTTTCCAGGCCGCCGCCGCCGCGGGCGCCACGCCGGCGCAGATCGGCGGTTGGCTGAGCGCGCTGGGGCTCGCGATGGGCGTCACCTCGCTCGGACTCTCGCTTTACTACCGTACCCCGATCCTCACCGCCTGGTCGACGCCCGGTGCGGCGCTGCTGGTCACCAGCCTGCCCGGCACGCCGATCAACGAGGCGATCGGCGTGTTTATCTTCGCTTCCGGTCTGATCCTGCTGTGCGGCGTCACCGGGCTGTTCGCCCGCCTGATGGACTACATTCCGCAGGCGATTTCCGCCGCGATGCTGGCGGGGATCCTGCTGCGTTTCGGCCTGGACGCCTTCGCTTCGCTGCAGCTCAATTTCCCTCTGAGCGCCGGCATGGGGCTGGCCTATCTGCTCAGCCGCCGTTATCAACCGCGCTACGCCATCGTGCTGACGCTGGCGGCCGGGCTGGCGATCGCCGCGCTGCAGGGCAATATCCAGCTGACGCAGCATGCGCCGGCGTTCGCCATGCCGGAATTTATCGCGCCGCACTTCAGCTGGCCGACGCTGCTGGGCATCGGCGTACCCTTCTTCGTGGTGACCATGGCTTCGCAGAACGCTCCCGGCATCGCCACGCTGCAGGCGGCGGGCTACCGCGTGCCTACGTCACCGCTGATCGCCTGGACGGCGCTGACCGCGTTGCTGCTGGCGCCGTTCGGCGGCTTCTCGGTGTGCATCGCCGCGATCACCGCCGCCATCTGCATGGGGTCGGACGTGCATCCCGATCCGCAGCGACGCTATATGGGCGCGGTGGCCGCCGGCGGTTTCTACCTGCTGGCCGGGCTGTTCGGCGGCGCCATCGGCCTGCTGTTCAGCGCGTTGCCGGTCGCCCTGATCCACACCATCGCCGGGCTGGCGCTGCTCGGCACCATCGGCGGCAGCCTGCAACGCGCCCTGCATGATGAAAAGCAGCGCGACGCGGCGCTGATCGCCTTCCTCATCACCGCCTCCGGCGTCACGCTGCTCGGCATCGGTTCGGCCTTCTGGGGCATTGTCGGCGGCGCCATCGCCCACCTGCTGCTGTCGCTGCCGCGGCGAGGAACGGCAGCATAAAATGCCAACCGCACGCCGTGCATTGACAAGCACGGCGGTGACGCCTTCACTGGATGGGCACACTGCGATTTCCGCACGAGGCCCACATGAAAGAAAAGGAACAATGGTCCCAGGTCGATCGCTATATCGTAGACAGCCTGGTAGAACAAGACGATGCCCTGTTGCAGGCGCTGGCGACCAACGCCGCCGCCGGGCTGCCGGCGCATGATGTGGCACCGAATCAGGGCAAACTGCTGCAGCTGTTCGCCCGCATGGTTAACGCCAAACGCATTTTGGAAATCGGCACGTTGGGCGGCTACAGCACTATCTGGCTGGCGCGCGCGCTACCGGCGGATGGCAAATTGATCACGCTGGAAGCGGATGAAAGCCACGCCGCCGTCGCCCGCCGGAATATCACGCGCGCCGGTCTCGACGGCCTGGTTGAGCTGCGCGTCGGCCCCGCCATGACTCACCTGCCGACGCTGCACACCCTGGCCCCCTTTGATCTCATCTTCATCGACGCCGACAAACCCAGCAACCCCGATTACCTGCGTTGGGCGCTTAAACTCGCGCGCCCGGGCACGGTGATTATCGGTGACAACGTGGTGCGCGATGGCGCAGTCACCGACGCCGCCAGTACGGACGCCCGTGTACAAGGCGTACGCGAGTTCTTCACGATGATGGCGCAGGAACCCCGTTTGACCGCCACCGCCTTGCAAACCGTGGGCAGCAAGGGCTGGGACGGATTTTCTCTGGCTATCGTCAATTTTTAAGTGACAATGTCACCAAGGAAGCCTATGACTGAGAAAGCCGCGCTGTTAGCTCAGCGCTTGATACGCAATGTCGAACGGGTAGATAAGCAACACGATCGGCGGCCGCCGCTGTATGACAGCGTCGGCGCTCGCCTCGGCACCGGCACCGCCGCCGACAAGCTGGGTGCCTCCTTCGATTGCGTGGCGCCGGGCATGCGTTCCTGCCCCTACCATTTTCACTACGCTCAGGAGGAAATGTTCATCATTCTGGAAGGCAGCGGTACGCTGCGGGTGGCCGGAGAAATGCTGCCGATCGTCAGCGGGGATGTCATCTTCATTCCGCCGGGCCCGGAATACCCGCACCAGATCATCAACACCTCCGATGCGCCGCTGAAGTACCTGTCCGTCAGCACGCGCGAGCAGCCGGAGCTGGTGATGTACCCGGATTCCGGCAAATACCAGGCGATGGCGCGCAGCGCAGACGGCGAGCAGGTACGCTACCTGCAGCGCCCTTCAACCTCGCTCGATTACTGGCAGGATGAACCCTGAATCGCCGTCCGGGAGCGGGAGATCCAATGCGCGCGCCGCCAGCTCGGCCACACGGAAGTCGATATCCGCCGCCTGCCCGTCTTCCATAAACCAGGCGGCGGAGAGCCCCGACCAGGCCAGGATCCATTGCAGCAAGCGCCGGCGCTCCAGCCCGGCCAAGCGACAGACCTGTTCCACGCGCCGCTGGAAAATGGCCGGATCGGTGGCGATACCGTAGTTGGGATTACAGAAGATATTGGCGTAATCGAAGCCCCGTTCGCCGTACAAGCGCTTGGGATCGATCGCCAGCCAGCCGCGTTCGCCGAAGTCCAGCACGTTGTCATGGTGTATATCGCCGTGCAGCACGCTTTCTTCTCGCGGGCTGCTCAGCAGCTCCGCCGCCGTCGTGGCGCTGAGACGCAGCATGCCGCCGTGCGCCTGCGCCGCCGGCCATAGCGAGCTGAACCACTCCTGCAACGGGATCAGCTCGGGCAACGGCGCGGCACGCGGCGCATGCAACGCGGCGATCGCCCGACAAAGGACCTGCGTGGCCTGCTCATCGTCGCCGTCACGCACCAGCTGCGCCAGCGAACCTTCACCCTGCGCGCGCTCCAGCAGAATACCGTCGTCGTGCCACGCCAGCACCTGCGCGGCGCCTTCCCCGCGCCACCAGCACATCAGCTGGCCGCCGAAGCGCTCTTCCTGCTCGCGGGCGATCTTCAACATAGCCGCCTCGCCCCGGTAACGCACCGGCATCAGCAGGCTGCTGTGGGTTTCGAAGGCTTTGCCGTCCTGTTCCAGTTGCCAGCGTTGCAGGTAGGGAGTAAAAAGCGGGTTCATCGTCTCATGCGTCCTTGTGGCCGATCTGCGCCGCACTGTCACATTCGCGTGAGAGACGACGTATAAAATAAAGAGGGATGATACTCTCAGATATCATCGATGTGCGGCGTCTGGCCGCCGTTTCCTCAGTATCCTAACCAAGTTTGTCGATTTTATTAACCGGTCTTGCGCGGGGTTTGATCATGACATCATTAAAACGCACGAATTATCCGCAGTTGCCTACGCCGGGCGGCCCCTATGTGCATGCGGTGCGCCACGGCGATCGCCTGTACGTGTCGGGATTGACGGCCTTCGCCACCGACGCGCAAGGCTTGAGCGCGCCGGAACAGACGCAGGAGATCCTCGAACAGCTGGCGACCATCGCCGCCAGCGAAGGCGTGAATCTCAAGGCATTGATTAAAATCAGCGTGTTCCTGACCGACATTGCCGATCTGGCGGGCGTGCGCCCGGTGCTGTTTGACTATTTCGATGGCGCGCTGCCGGCCTGTTCATTGGTGGCGGTCAGCGCGTTGTTCTCACCGCAGGTGTGCGTAGAGATAGAGGCGGTGATGGCGTTGCAATAATGCGCGGCTAGAGCGCGCCTTCATCCGGCACGCAGGGGCCGATCTTGAACCAGGCTTTGGCGATCTGCCCCTGTTCCACTTCGTAGATGGCGATGACATCCATTTTGCCGCGCCCCTGCGGGAAGTTGCGCGTCACCACTTCCTGATCGACCACCATGTTCCCCACCGCCATGCGTTTTATCCGTTCGCCGTACAGACTCGGCTCCTGGAAACGCACCAGATGCCGTTCGCGGATCGCCGCCTTACCGCTGGCCAGCAGCGTGTCGGGATGCTCGTAATACTGCGCGTCGTCCGCCCAGCAGGCCATGAAGGCGTCGATGTCACGGGCGTTATAGGCGTCAAGCTGTTGTTGAACCACATCCTGCGGGCGTGCCGTTTTATCGTTCATCACATCCTCCTGCCGAAGTTAACCGCCGCATGTATCGAACCCAACACGTTAACCGCCCAGTGCTGCAGCTTGATGACACGGCGAGAATTGAATAAAAACCCAAAAATAGCGAATAAATAACCTACCACGCCCAATGGACAATTCAAGCACCCGCGCACAAATTTTCTGCGCCGCGCCAGGGGCGGTGAAAACCGCATGGCACCGCGCGTTAATCTTTGCGACGGTGAGGGAAATTCTGCTAATTTAGCGTGAACAGCCTGATGATAACGAAACGCTATGCAGCAAAAGCCGGTGTTGGACGAAGCCAGACAGTTAAAGCGACTCAACGCCGCCACGCGGCGTCAATCCCATATGTATAAATGGATCGCGCTGATTGCGGCGCTGGATGCGCTGCTGGTGTTTTGGTATGACCGGGATATGCGCAACGTCACCTTCTCGGGAGCGGTTGCGCTGGTGTGCGGCTATCTGTGGATCCGCGATCGCAACAAGGCCCGGGGTTACCGGCGCGAGTTCGACCGCAAATTCGGCAAGCGCAGCGGCGATTAAGGCTGCATCGCTTCCAGCACTTTAGCGCTGTCGACAATCTGCACGAACTTCACGATTTTGCCGGCGCGCAGCGTATAAATATGCGCAAAAGAGGCGCTGAAGGATTTGCCGGTGGCCCGGTAGGTGCCGTGATAAAAACCTTGCGCGATCACATTGTCGCCGGCGTCGTAAAAGTGATCGACATCGGCGCGGTAGCCTTGCCATTCGCTGCCCAGGCGCTGATGCACGTTCTTGATAATATTTTCCGGGCCGATATAGGTACCGGCATAGGGGAAACCGGCGGCTTCGGTCCACTCGGCATCGGGGGCCAGCGCCGCCAGCAGATTACGGCCGTTTTCTTCGGAACTGCCTTCATAGGTTGCGCGCACTATCTCAAGAGGGGTTGGCATGTCTCTTCTCCAATGGCTGATGAGGATATTCCGGCCATCCCCGCGGACACAGGCTCTCACCAAGCGGAGACGGCGGAATGCTGCTATTCTAGGTTGCTTGTTTCGCTGCAAAAACCGCAGTTATGACAATAGTGGGTTGCACTTTAGTAAACAATAGCCGTTTTACTGTCATTCTCCCGGCATCCGGCGCGGCTATGCTGATTGACCGATTTCCCCCAACAGGAGCTGAACGTGTCTTTACCCTCGCTGACGCAAGAGCTGTTACAACCTTTCTCACCCTACCAGGCGCTGGCGCAAACGTTGCTGCCGCTGACCCTCGAGTCGGACGACGGTTCGCATGACGTCGCGCATCTGCACCGGGTCTGGAAGAACTGCCGCCGAATCAGCAAGCTGGAAGGTGGCGACCGGCGCATTCTCTGCGCGGCGGTGCTGCTGCACGACGCCGTCGCGGTGGAAAAAAACTCGCCGCAGCGCCATCTGGCCTCGCGCATGGCGGCGGAGCAAGCCACGTTGACGCTGACCCGGCTGGAATGGGCACCGGCGGATATCGCGGCGGTGGCTCACGCCATCGAAGCGCACAGTTTTTCCGCCGGTATCCCCCCGCAAACGCTGGAGGCGAAGATCCTGCAGGATGCCGATCGCCTCGACGCCATCGGTCTTATCGGCGTGGCGCGCTGCTTCTATATCGGCGGCCGCATGCGCAGCGCGCTGTATGACGCCGCCGATCCGCGGGCCGAGCATCGTCAATATGACGACAAGCGTTTCAGCCTGGACCACTTCGAAACCAAGCTGTTCAAACTGCAAGACGGCTTCCAGACCGCCGCCGGGCGGCACATGGCCGAACTGCGCACCGAACGCATGCGGCGCTTTGTCGACGATCTGCTGGAAGAGGTGTAATGCCGGCTTACCGGGCATTTTCGTTATGCCCATAACATTTTCGGTCACATAACGCCGCTAAACTGTAAGTCAACTTCACCGAACGGGCGGTACAGATGAAAAAGTTGACGTTGAAAGAGATGACGGAAAGCGAACAGCGGGAAGTGAAAACCGAACTGGACAAGGCGCGCAAAAGCCATGGGCGGCCGCTGACCAACGCCGAACAGCACAAGGTCAAAGATGAAGTGGTGGCGCGCATCATGGCCGCCAGAGCGAAGCTCGCCAAGGCGGAGCGCGCAGAACGCAAGGCCAACCGCTACCGGCCAAGCGGCGACACCTTCAGCTGGTCCGCCACCATCGGCTCCCGCCCGCCGCGCTGAGCCGGCCAAACCCTCCCCGCCGCCGCGGGGATTTTTATTTATTAGCCAAACTCATTCCCGCCGACGAATCATGAATAACAATGTTATCAATCTGTTGTAAATTGACAGCCTGATGAAGACTATTCATTATCACCCCACTTCCCCTTTTCGCGAGACCGCCATGGCCTACCCACGCAACGCTGACATTCTGATGACGCCCGCGTTGCCTATTGGCGGTTTGGCGGCGGTAAAATCGAAGAAACAGACGCTCATTTGACCGGGGCGAGCTGTCCCGTCAGATGAGCTGACTGGATGGCACGCAACGCCCCGCCTTCAATTTTCTCATCTGGCTTCTCTGTCGGTCACACAGAAGGAATATTTTATGGCCTCATTTTCGGGTATTTGGGTGGCGATGGTTACCCCTTTCAATCACGATGCCGTCGATCTGCCGGCGGTGAAACGCCTGGCGCGGCACCTGCTCGACGCCGGCATCGAGGGTCTGGTGGTCTGCGGCTCCACCGGTGAAGCCGCCGCGCTGAGCAAAGAAGAACAGCTGGCGGTGCTCGACGCCGTGCTGGACGTGGCGCCCGCCCATCAGGTGGTGATGGGCCTGTCCGGCAATAACATGGTCGCCACGCTGCAAATGCAGCAGGCTATTCAGCTGCGCGATATCGCCGGCGTGCTGATCCCGGCGCCTTACTACATCCGCCCTTCGCAATGCGGCCTGATCGACTATTTCACCCAGCTGGCCGACGCCTCAACCGTGCCGGTGATCCTGTACAACATTCCGCAGCGCACCGGCATCACCATGGAGCTGGCCACGCTGCGCCAGCTCGCACGCCACCCGCGCATCGCCGCCATCAAGGACTGCGGCGGCAACCCTGACGCCACCATGGCGCTGATCGCCGACGGCGAGATCGATGTGATGACCGGGGAAGACAATCTGATCCTCACCACGCTGTGCCTCGGCGGCACCGGCGCCATTTCCGCCGCGGCCCATGTTCACCCGGAACGCTTCGTTCAGCTGACGCAGCAGGTCGCCGCCGGCGATCTGGCCGCGGCGCGCAGCAACTTCTATGAGCTGCTGCCGATGATCCACCAGATGTTCAGCTTCCCCAATCCGGCGCCGGTCAAGACGGTGCTGGCCCAGCAGGGGCTGATCGCCAACGAGCTGCGCTCGCCGATGCAGGTGGCACCGCAGGCGCTGCAGCAGCAGATCGCCGCAACGCTGGCGCAGCTGCAGCCCGCCGAGGCGATCATCGGTTAAATTTGTTAGCTAAGCCGCTGTAATTTTGGCGCTATGGGACTACGATGAGAGGTTAAGCATGCCCGTCATTCGTCATCAACAAGGAGCTTCCGATGAAACTGTTCTATAAAGCCGGCGCCTGTTCGCTGTCCCCGCATATCGTGCTGCGTGAGGCAGGGCTGGATTTTACGGCGGAGAAGGTCGACCTGGCGCAGAAGAAAACCGAGAGCGGCGCCGATTACCTCACCATCAACCCCAAGGGACAGGTACCGGCGCTGCAGCTGGATGACGGCAGCCTGCTGACCGAGGGCGTGGCGATCGTGCAATACCTGGCGGATCGCGTGCCGGACCGCAACCTGATCCCGGCGGCGGGCACTCTGTCGCGCTACCACGCGATCGAATGGCTGAACTACATCGCCACCGAGCTGCACAAAGGATTCAGCCCGCTGTTCAACCCGAAAACGCCCGAGGAATATAAAACCATCGCGCGCGCCAAGCTGGAGCAGCAGTTCAGCTATCTGGATTCGGTGCTGGCGAAGCAGCATTTCCTGTTGGGAAGCCGTTTCAGCGTGGCCGACGCCTACCTGTTCACCGTGTTGCGTTGGGCGTTTGCCCTGCAGTTCGACGTGCGCAAGCACGCCCATCTGGCGGCCTGGTTCGATCGCGTTGCGGCGCGCCCGGCGGTAGATGCGGCGCTGAACGCCGAAGGATTGAAGTAAACATCGGGCCCCGGCGGCTGTCGCCGGGGCCGAATGCTACTTACAGTTTGACCGCTTTGAACTCGCTGCGCGGCTGCACGATCCGATCCTGCGCCGCCACCACCTGCAGTTCGTACTCGCCCATCTCCTGCGTGGTCAGCATCACCTCATACACGGCGGCGGTCACGTGCTCCAGCGCTTTATCCAACGCCTCGCCCTTCAGCAGATCCACCAGCAGCAGACCACTGGTCAAATCGCCGACGCCGACCGGCTGACGCGCGCCGAAGTCCACCAACGGCCGGCTGATGTGCCAGGCCTCGTCCGCCGTCACCAGCAGCATTTCGAAACAGTCGGCATGATAGCCGGCGCGGGCCAGGTGCTTGACCAGCACCAGCCGCGGCCCTTTGGCGATCAGCGCGCGGGCGGCCTGCACCGCATCGGCCACGTCGGCGACGGCCATCTGGCTCAGCATCTCCAATTCCAGCAGGTTCGGCGCCATCATGTCGCTGCACGGCAGCGCCTGGCGGCAGTGAAACTCGGCCACGCCCGGCGCCACGATACAGCCCTTTTCCGGATGCCCCATCACCGGATCGCAGAAATACCAGGCATTCGGGTTCGCCTGCTTAACCTGACGCACGATCTCCAGAATATGGTCGCCCTGCTCCGGCGAACCGATATAACCACTCAACACCGCATCACAGCGTTTCAGCTGATCGATATTGGCGATGCCCTGCGCGATCTCGGTCAGGTGGCTGGCCGGCATGACGCAGCCGGTCCACTGACCGTATTGCGTATGGTTGGAGAACTGCACCGTGTTCAGCGGCCAGACGTTGACGCCCATGCGGCGCATCGGAAACTCCGCCGCACTATTGCCGGCGTGACCAAACACCACGTGCGACTGGATAGAAAGAATGTTTTTCATCGACAGAACTCGTTCGGAATACGGCAGCCGGGCGGCTGCCCAAAAATAAAGGGGCCGCCAGGGCCCCTTACCGTCATTATTCGTTATTGCCAATCCACCAGGCAGTAGTGTTTCTTGCCGCGACGCAGCAGCGTGTAGCGGCCGAACAGACGGTCTGAATCGCTGAAGCGGTATTCGGCATCGGACTGTTTCTCGCCGTTGATGGTCACCGCGTTGGAACCGATCATGGTGCGCGCCTGGCCGCGTGACGGCACCAGTTCGGCATTCACCAACGCCTGCTGCAGATCGGCGTCGCCATCCAGTTTGATGGTCGGCATGCCGTCCTGCGCCAGCTGGGCGAAGTCCGCTTCGGTCATGTCGTGCAGCGCGCCGGAGAACAGGCTCTGGGTGATGCGCTTCGCGGCCGCCAGGCCTTCCGCACCGTGCACCATGCCGGTCACTTCTTCCGCCAGCACGTACTGGGCGCGTGGCGCCTTGCCGCTGTTCTTGTCTTCTTCTTCCAGCGCATTGATGTCTTCCAGGCTCATGAAGGTGAAGAACTTCAGGAAGCGGTAGACGTCGGCATCGGCGGTGTTGATCCAGAACTGGTAGAACTTGTACGGGCTGGTTTTTTCCGGCGCCAGCCAGACCGCGCCGCCTTCGGTTTTACCGAACTTGGTGCCGTCTGCTTTGGTGATCAACGGCACGGTCAGACCGAACACCTGCTTCTGGTGCTGGCGACGCGTCAGATCGATACCCGAGGTGATGTTGCCCCACTGATCGGAACCGCCGATCTGCAGCTCCACCTGGTGGCGGTTGTACAGCTCGGAGAAATCGAAGCCCTGCAGCAGGTTATAGGAAAACTCGGTGAAGGAGATGCCGGAGTCGTCGCGATTCAGGCGCTGCTTAACCGCTTCCTTATTGATCATCTGGTTGACGGAGAAGTGCTTGCCGATGTCACGCAGGAAGGTCAGCACGTTCATGCCGCCGAACCAGTCGTAGTTGTTGGCCGCGATGGCGCTGTTGCTGCCGCAGTCGAAATCGAGGAACGGAGAAACCTGCTTGCGGATCTTCTCGACCCACTCGTTCACCGTATCAGTGGTGTTCAGCTTGCGCTCCGCCGCTTTGAAGCTCGGATCGCCGATGAGGCCGGTGGCGCCGCCCACCAGTGCGACCGGCTTGTGGCCGGCCAGCTGGAAGCGCTTCAGGCACAACAGAGGAACCAGATGGCCCAAATGCAAGCTGTCAGCGGTCGGATCGAAACCGCAATACAGTGCAATTGGCCCTTGCGCCAGTCGCTCCGCTAACGCTTCCTCATCCGTAACCTGGGCAACGAGGCCCCGCTCTTGCAGTTGTTTAATCAAGTTGCTGCTTGCCATCAATGACTCCATGTATAAACGAATGCACCTTTGCCGGTACACGGCCTTTCGCCCAGTGGCGAAATAAAAAATTCAGGGTAGCGCATAGAATAAAGCGCCGGCGGCGTCAGCACCAGCGCTTAGAGGGGATTTTCCGTCTTCAGGGTGCCAGTCGGTCAATTTTCCAGTCATTCCCGTCCCGCTGATACAGGAAACGGTCATGCAGGCGATGGGCGCCGCCCTGCCAGAACTCGACGGAGTCGAATTTCACGCGGAATCCGCCCCAGAAACTCGGCAACGGCACCTCGCCCTGCTGGAACTTCTGCTTCAGCTCGAGGAATTTGCTTTCCAGCACGCCGCGCGCGGAAATGCGCGACGATTGCTGCGACACCCAGGCGCCGATCTGGCTGTCTTTCGGGCGACTGTTGAAATACTTCAGCACGTCGAGGGTCGACAGACGCTCCACCTGGCCGAGGAAAATCACCTGGCGATCGAGCATGTGCCAGGGGAACAGCAGGCTGATATGCGGGTTGTGCGCCAGCTGCTGCGCCTTGCGGCTGCCGAGGTTGGTGTAGAACACCAGCCCCTGCTCATCGAAATGCTTGAGCAGCACGATGCGTTGATAAGGCTGGCCGTGTTCGTCGACGGTCGCGACGCACATGGCGGTAGGATCGGCCAGGCGGGCGTCGCAGGCCTGTTTCAGCCAACGCTCGAACAGTTCGAGCGGATTGGCGGTCAGATCGTTGCGGCGCAGGCCACCTCGGGTGTATTCACGGCGCAGGTCCGCAACATCAAACTCATTCTTTTCAATCATCTGGGTTATCGACCAACTGAAAAATCCGTCGTTACATTCTGCGCCTGCGGCGCCAGGAACTCAATCGCTCCGACGCCGCCGCCGACCGTCACTCCGTCAACACGCAGTCGCTCATGACTACCTTGCCGTTGCGCTCAAGATAGGCGTTACGGTCTTTCGACCAAAAAGTGTATTTGCCGTCGCTGTATTTGGCACCGGTCAGCGCCAGCACCTGCTTGAGATGCAGCTGCTCGCCATCCATCAGCAGGCTGACTTCGCTCGCCTTGCCGTCGAGCGCCACCGTCAGCGGCGTAGTGCCGCACTGGTAGTGCATCGTCTGACTGCTTTGCGGCAGGATGTAGCTGCAGCCGGACAGCGCCAGCGCGCCGGCGACGAAAATGACTTTTTTCATGCTGTTGCTCCTTAGAAAAATCCTTCACAGGCTATCCTAACAGAGCTAACGGGCCCCCAATGGCAAAACCGGATAAATCCCACCCAACACCGTTTCACGGCTGGCGCCGGTCACCGAAGGCAGGTTGCCGGCCTGGCCGGACAGCGTGCGAAACGCCAGCCAGGCGAAGGCCAGCGCCTCCATGTCGTCGCCGCTGACGCCGAAATCGTCGGTCAGCCCGACCTCCGTCCCCGGCAGCAGCGCAGACAGGCGCGCCATCAGCAGCACGTTGCGCGCCCCGCCGCCGCACACCAGCAGGCGCTCGCACCCGCCGGCCAGCAGCACCTGTTCGCTGATGCTGACGGCGGTCAGTTCCGTGAGCGTGGCCTGCACGTCGACCGGCGCCATCGCCGGCAATCCGGCCAGCTGCCGCTCCAGCCAGGCGATATTGAAATACTCGCGGCCGGTGCTTTTCGGCGCCGGCAGCGCAAAGTAAGGATCCGCCAGCATCTGCTGCAACAGCGGTAAACAAACCCGCCCCTGCATGGCCCAGCCGCCGTCCTGATCGTAAGGCTGCGCACGGTGGCGCCACACCCAGGCGTCCATCAGCATGTTGCCCGGCCCGGTATCGAAACCGCGCACCGGCGTACCGGGCAACAGCAGAGAAAGGTTGGCGATGCCGCCGACGTTCAGCACCATGCGCCTCTCGACGGGATGCCCCAGCAACGCCTGATGAAACGCCGGCACCAGCGGCGCGCCCTGCCCGCCGTAGGCCATGTCGCGCCGGCGGAAATCGCCGACGGTGGTGATATTGGTCAGCGCGGCGATGCGGTTGTTATCGCCGAGCTGCATCGAGAAACGCGCGTCGCCTTCCGGTTCGTGCCACACCGTCTGGCCGTGGCAACCGATGGCGGTGATCTGCTCAGCGTCGATGCCGGTTTGCTTCAGCAAGCCGAGCACCGCCTCGCCGAACAGCGTGCCCAGTTGAGCGTCCAGCCGGCCGACGGCCGCCAACGTGGTCTGCTGCCCCTGGCACATGCCCAGAATCTCTTTTTTCAGCGCCATCGGCATCGGGTGGCTATAGCTGGCCTGCTGCGCCACCATGCGATCGTCGATCGCGGCCAATACCACATCGATTCCGTCCAGACTGGTGCCGGACATGACACCTATATAGCGGCCTGACTTCATAGCAACATCCTCTAACCCGCGCGGTAAGCAAATTTTATCCTGACAAATAAACCAGAATTGCCGGATTAACGCCATGAATTATGATGCTTTTTTTACAGGCCGTGAGCCAGACACCGCCTCCCGGCGCCGCTGTGGCACATGTAATGTGTTAAACCGTGCCATAACAGGCAACGGAATGTCGCCAAGGCTGTCATAAAGGTAAACCGCGGTTTATTATTGGTTGAACAGAGAAAAGTTAAGCTGCGTGCAGCGATGGAGCATGGCGGTGTGTCAACTTTCAGCCATACTTTGTCTATCATTTTCACTGAATCTTGCCTGGAGAGCATTGCCAGGTTATGGACTACTACCATCAGGAGTTTTGTATGATCAAGCGTCTTCTCGTCGTTGCCGTCGCCGCCGTTACGCTGGCCGGCTGTGCCAATGAATCCATGTCCGGCGATGTCTACTCGTCCTCGCAGGCCAAGCAGGTGCAGAACGTCACCTACGGGACGCTGGTTTCCGTGCGTCCGGTTAAAATCCAGGGCGGCGAAGGCTCCAACGCCTTGGGGATGATCGGCGGCGCAGTGATTGGCGGCCTGTTGGGTAACACCGTAGGCGGCGGCACCGGCCGTACGCTGGCTACCGCGGCGGGCGCCATCGCCGGCGGCGCGGCGGGCAACAGCATCGGTGAAGTGGCCGGCCGTACCTCAGGCTACGAGCTGGAAATCAAAACCGACCAGAAAGAGAACATCGTGGTGGTACAGAAAGCGGGCGACACCAAGTTCAGCCCAGGCCAGCGCGTGCGCATGGCGCGCATGGGCGACACCATCACCGTCTCTCCGCTGTAAGTCAGTCGGCGACAAACGGCAAACCGGAGGCAATCGCCTCCGGTTTTATTTCTGATGCTGTGAAACTGTAATCGTAGAAAATAAGAATATTATTATTTGTTCTGCAGTTCGGTGATATTTTGTTCTAACTTGCCAATCAGCCCTACCAACAGATGCACTTCGTCGGCGGTAATGCCGCTTAAAATCTCACTGCGTGTCGACGTGATCACACTGTCCACTTCCCTGATGATCGGATCGGCCGCGTCGGTCAGCTTGATGCGCTTCGCGCGGCGATCGTTGGCACAGGTGTGGCGCGTGATCAGCCCCTTCTCCTCCAGTTGGTCCAACGTGCGAACCAGTGATGGTTGCTCGATACCGATCGCCTTGGCCAGCTGGATTTGCGACTGCTCCGGCGGCAAGCGATTGATATTGTGCAAAGTGACCCAGTGCGTTTGGGTCAGCTCCAACGGCTTGAGCCGATGATCGATGAGCGCGCGCCAAACACGAACTAATCGTGCTAAATCTGAACCTAATGTTGACTCCACTTCCCCCTCCTTATAATTAGCATGCTAACATTACCTCCCAGAGTTTAGACTATTTTGGGTAACTCACATTAAAAACACAAATGTATATAATGTATATTGTGGAAATAGCCACTATTTTTAGCCGCTATTGTTTAATCGTTATGCAAATATTCAACATATTCACCCTTAGGGATTGTTAATGTGAATACATCATGGTTACACACCTCATCCCCCTTACCCGATTTGGTCCTGGGGGCATCGCTTTATTTTCCACCTATATTTAAAGCTTTTTTACTAGGACTGGTCTTATGGCTGCTGATTCATCAGCTGCTGAGAGACTGGATGTATTCCGGTGAAATCTGGCACCCCATGTTGATGGACCTGTCCATTTTCGTTCTGACCGTCAGCGGTTCCTTATGGATTTTAGCGAGTTGGTAACCCATGCAGCATAAAACATTAAAATACTTTTCTACGGTGATCGTCTGCGCCATTGCCGTCTGCGCCGGTTGGTGGCTCTGGAATTATTATATGCAATCCCCATGGACCCGTGATGGAAAAGTGCGCGCCGAACTCGTCAATATCACCCCTGAAGTCTCTGGAAGATTAGAGAAAATAAGCGCGAATGACAATCAGTTCGTACCTGCGGGAAGTCTGATTTTTACCCTCGACCCGGTGCCCTACCAGATCGCGCTGGACAATGCTGAGGCCGCGGTGGCAAAAGCGCAATCCGATCTGGCCAAGGCAGACCACGAGGCCGCCCGCCGCCGCGGTTTGCCGCGTAACGTTATTTCCGCTGAAGATTTGGACGCGTCCAATTTAGCCGCTCAGGCAATGAAGGCCGCCTATAAAGCCGCCCTGGCCAACCTGGAACAGGCCAAATGGAATTTGAGCAAAACCAAAATTTACGCGCCAACCGACGGCTATATCACCAATCTGCAGGCACGGGTCGGGAACTACGCCAACGCCGGTACGCCGCTGGTGGCGTTGGTGGATGTACATTCGTTTTATGTACTCGGTTATTTCGAAGAAACCAAGCTGAAGCATATAAAAGAAGGCAATAAAGCGGACATCGTTTTATATAACGGCAACACGCCGCTGCAGGGGGAAGTAGAGAGCATCGGCCGCGCCATTTACGATCAGAGCGTCGACAGCAGCAACGATCTATTAATGGACGTTAAGCCTAATGTTCCCTGGGTGCGTTTGGCTCAGCGCGTGCCGGTACGGATAAAATTGCTCAACGTGCCCGCCGATTTGACGCTGGTCGCCGGCACCACCTGCACCATTTCGATTCATCAGCGGAACTAAAGTGTGAACCTGCCTTTTTTGGAGTGGAGTCGCACCCCCTGGGGTAAGGCGACCGGCGGCCAATGGCGCTATGCGCTGCGCAATTCGCTGGCGATGTGTCTCGCGCTGTGGGTAGCGTTCGTGCTCGAGCTCGACGAGCCCTCTTGGGCGCTCACCTCCGCCGCAGTGGTGAGTTTCCCCACCGTCGGCGGCGTGATCAGCAAAAGCATCGGCCGCATCTTCGGCAGCCTGATGGGTGCCGCCGCGTCGGTGGCGATCGCCGGCCACTGTCTGAACGATCCCTGGCTGTTTACGCTGTTCATCGCCGCGTGGATCGGGCTGTGCACCTATATCTCCAACCATTACCAAAACAACGTCTCTTACGCGTTCGCGCTGGCGGGCTATACCGCCGCCATCATCGCCTTCGGCACGGTCAACGTCACCGATACCCAGCAGATTTTCGATATCGCGCAGGCGCGGGTTTGCGAAGTGATCACCGGCATTCTGTGCGGCGGATTGATGATGATGATCCTGCCCAGTACCTCCGACGGCGAAGCGCTGCTGACTTCGCTGCGGCGCATGCAGCTACGCCTGTTGGAGCACGCCGCCATGCTGTGGCAGCCGGAGATCACCGCCCAGATGCGCACCTCGCACGAAGGGGTCATCGGCCAGATCCTGACCATGAACCTGCTGCGTATTCAGGCGTTCTGGAGCCACTACCGGCTGCGGCGGCAAAATAACCTGCTCAACTATCTGCTGCACCAGCAGCTGCGCATTACCAGCGTTATCTCCAGCCTGCGCCGCATGCTGCTGAACTGGCCGGATCGCCCCGCCAATCTGATGCCGGTGCTGACGCAACTGCTGGACGAGCTGCGCGATCCCGCCACCGACAAATACCGTTTGGCGTGCCTGCTTCAGCAGATCGCGCCGCAAGAGCCTACGGACTACCGCCATCGCGCCTTCTGGCTGCGCCTGCGCCATTTCTGCTGGCTTTACCTGCGCTGCAACCGCTGGCTGCAGCGGCTGGAGAGCGCCACGGCGGTCAGCGACCTCCAGCCGCCGCGCGTCACCTCGCTGGCACGTCATACCGACAGCTACGAAGCCGCCTACAACGGCCTGCGCACCTTTTTGTGCATCGTGATCGGCTGCGCCTATTGGATCAACACGCAGTGGGACGCCGGCAGCGCGGCGCTGACGCTCACCGCCATCAGCTGCGTGCTCTACTCCTCGACGCCTTCACCGATCAACAGCATCAGCACCTTGCTCAAGGCGGTGCTGCTGCTCTCGGTCGTCTGCTTCGTAGTAAAATTCGGTTTGATGATCCAGATTGACGACTTCTGGGTGTTCTGCGCCTTCCTGTTTCCGATCCTGGTGACCATGCAGATGCTCAAGCTGCAGAATCCGCCTTATGCCGCGCTTTGGGGGCAGCTGATCGTCTTTATGGGGTCGTTCCTGACCGTCAGCAACCCGCCGAGCTATGACTACCAGTCCTTCATCAATGACAACATCGCTAAAGTCGTCGGCGTGCTGCTGGCCGGGCTGGCGTTTCAGATCCTGCGCCCCAGCTCGGACAAACGCAAAAGCCGCCGCATTATCCGCGCGCTGCGGCGCGATTTTATCGATCAGTTGAGCAAAAGGCCGCAGCAGAGCGAAAGCCAGTTCGAATCGCTGATCTACCATCGCATCAGCCAGCTCAATCAAAGTCAGGATCAGGAAGCGCGCACCTGGCTGCTGCGCTGGGGCGTGGTGCTGCTCAACTGCAGCCATATCGTCTGGCAGCTGCGCGACTGGCAAACCCGTTCCGATCCGCTGTCGGCGGTGCGCGATGTCTGCATCCACTGCCTGCGCGGTATCATGACGGAGAAAGGCGTGCAGCACAGTTCGCTGGACGCCACGCTGCAGGAGCTGCTGCGCATGAGCAACGCGCTGGCGCACCACCCGGAACAGGCGGCACGCGATTTGGCCGGTCTGATTTGGCGACTCTACTGCTCGCTGCAGCAGTTGCAGCAGGCGATGGGCCAGCCCGCCACCGCGCCGGCCGTTAGCGGCGGGTGATCACTTGATCACCCCGCAGGCGAAACGCTCACCGCCGCCGCCGAGCGGCAATGGGTGATCCGAGTGGTTATCGCCGCCGGCGTGCACCATCAGCGCCTTGCCCTCAATTTCACTGATTTTTTTCAGCCGCGGCGCCAACACCGGATAGTTCGCCATGCCGTCGGCGGTCACATAGATGGCAGGCAAATCACCCAGATGCCCGTCGGCATACGGCCCGAGGTGCTTCCCGGTCTTTTGCGGATCAAAATGCCCGCCGGCCGCCAGCGCCGCCACCGCTTTGCCGTCCTTCATCCCCGGCTCGCAGCTGCCTTTTTCATGCACGTGGAAGCCATGAACCCCGGCCGGCAACGCTTTCAGGCTCGGCGTGAACAGCAAGCCATATGGCGTTTCGCTGATGACCACCTTGCCGATATCCTGACCGATCCCCTGCCCGGTCACCAGGTGCATCTCGACGTCGGTTGTCGCCGCCTGAGCCGCGCCACACGCCATCAGGCCAAGTGCTGCATACCAATAACGTTTCATCAATCAGTCTCCTTAATGTCTCTGCTGAGCTTTCAGTATAGGAGAGCCGGCGCAGGCACTGTTAACCAACGCACAATCTCGCCAATTTGATTCGCACACCTAATATTTAGGGCTAATACTATTTCTACCGATGTTGGTCCTCTGACCAGCTGTCGTTCGGCTAACGTTGTTTCCCTGTTTCCACCGCCGACGCATGAGAGTTCACTCCCCGGCCAGGCGGCATAATTCATAAGGAACTGATATGGGCATCTTTAGCTATAAGGATTTGGACGAAAACGCGTCGAAAACGCTGTTTTCCGACGCCTTGGCCATCTCTACCTACGCTTACCACAATATCGATAACGGCTTCGACGAAGGCTACCACCAGACCGGTTTCGGGCTGGGCCTGCCGCTGACGCTGATCACCGCGCTCATCGGCAGCACCCAATCGCAGGGCGGCCTGCCCGGCCTTCCCTGGAACCCCGACTCAGAACAGGCCGCGCAGGAGGCGGTGAACAATGCGGGCTGGTCGGTCATCAGCGCCGCGCAGCTGGGTTACGCCGGCAAAACCGATGCACGCGGCACCTACTACGGTGAGACCGCCGGTTACACCACCGCTCAGGCCGAGGTGCTGGGCAAATATGACAGCGAAGGCAATCTCACCGCCATTGGCATCTCATTTCGCGGTACCAGCGGCCCACGCGAGTCGCTGATCGGCGATACCATTGGCGATGTGATTAACGATCTGCTGGCCGGTTTCGGGCCGAAAGGCTACGCTGACGGCTACGCGCTGAACGCCTTCGGCAATCTGCTGGGCGACGTAGCGAAGTTCGCGCAGGCGCACGGACTGAGCGGCGAGGACGTGGTGGTCAGCGGCCACAGCCTCGGCGGGCTGGCGGTCAACAGCATGGCCGCGCAGAGCGACGCCAACTGGGGCGGCTTCTACGCGCAATCCAACTATGTTGCCTTCGCCTCGCCGACCCAGTACGAAGCCGGCGGCAAGGTGATCAACATCGGCTACGAAAACGATCCGGTGTTTCGTGCGCTCGACGGCACCTCGCTAACCCTGCCGTCACTGGGCGTCCACGATGCGCCGCACGCCTCCGCCACCAACAATATCGTCAACTTCAACGACCATTACGCGTCGGACGCCTGGAACCTGCTGCCGTTTTCCATTCTCAACATTCCAACCTGGCTGTCGCACCTGCCGTTCTTCTATCAGGACGGGCTGATGCGGGTGCTGAACTCCGAGTTCTATTCGCTGACCGACAAGGACTCGACCATCATTGTCTCCAACCTGTCGAACGTGACGCGCGGCAATACCTGGGTGGAAGACCTGAACCGCAACGCGGAGACGCACAGCGGGCCGACGTTTATCATCGGCAGCGACGGCAATGATTTGATCAAGGGCGGCAAAGGCAACGATTATCTCGAGGGCCGCGACGGCGACGATATCTTCCGCGACGCCGGCGGCTACAACCTGATCGCCGGCGGCAAAGGCCACAATACCTTCGATACCCAACAGGCGCTGAAGAACACCGAGGTCGCCTACGATGGCAATACGCTTTACCTGCGCGACGCCAAAGGCGGCATTACGCTGGCGGACGACATCAGCACCCTGCGCAGCAAAGAAACCTCCTGGTTGATTTTCAACAAAGAGGTGGATCATCAGGTGACCGCGGCCGGATTGAAATCGGATTCGGGCATCAAAGCCTATGCCGCTGCCACCACCGGCGGCGACGGCGATGACGTCCTGCAGGCTCGCAGCCACGACGCCTGGCTGTTCGGCAACGCCGGCAACGACACGCTGATCGGCCATGCCGGCGGCAACCTGACCTTCGTCGGCGGCAGCGGCGATGACATCCTGAAGGGCGTCGGCAACGGCAATACCTTCCTGTTCAGCGGCGATTTTGGCCGCGACCAACTGTATGGCTTCAACGCCACCGATAAGCTGGTGTTTATCGGCACCGAAGGCGCCAGCGGAAATATCCGCGACTACGCCACGCAGCAAAACGACGATCTGGTGCTGGCCTTCGGCCACAGCCAGGTCACGCTGATCGGCGTCTCGCTCGATCACTTCAACACCGATCAGGTGGTGTTGGCCTAAGGATCGGCGTAAAAAAAGCCGGGCGCTGTCGCCGCCCGGCTTTCCTCTTTTTTGCTCCGCCTTAAGGCACGTCATACCCCAGCGCCGCCTTGCGAATGCGGAACCACTGCTGGCGGTTCAGTACCAGCTTCTGCGCCTTCAGCGCCGAGCGCACCCGCTCAATCTTGCCGGAGCCAATAATCGGCAGCGGCGACGACGGCAGACGCATCACCCAGGCGTACACCACCTGTTCAATGGTATCGGCGCCGATCTCTTGCGCCACCCGCTGTAGCTCGTCGCGCAGCGGCTGGAACTCGGCGTCGTTGAACAGGCGCCCGCCCCCAGGCAGGACCAGGCCATCGGCTTGATGCGCAGTTGCTGGCACTGGTCGAGCGTGCCGTCGAGAATGGCCGGCTGGTGAATCGGCGAGATCTCCACCTGGTTGGTCGCCAGCGTGAACGGCAGGCGCGACTGCAATAGCTGGAACTGCGCGGGCGTAAAGTTGGAGACGCCGAAATGGCGCACCTTGCCGCTTTTATGCAGCGCGACGAAGGCTTCGGCCACGTCGTCGGCATCCATCAACGGATCCGGCCGGTGGATCAACAGCAGATCGAGGTAGTCGGTATGCAGATGGCGCAGCGATTGTTCCGCGCTCTGTACGATATGGTCACGGTCGGTGATGTAATGGCCGATCGGGTTGCCGGGCTTGGCGGTGGTGGCGATGCCGCACTTGGTCACCAGCTCCAGCGACTGGCGCAGCGCCGGCTTCAGGCGCAGCGCGTCGCCGAACGCCTGTTCGCAGGCGTAACCCCCGTAGATATCCGCGTGGTCGGCGGTGGTGACGCCCAGTTCAACATGCTGTTCGATGAACGTCAGCAGCTGCTGCGGCGACATGCCCCATTCCATCAACCGCCAGTAACCGCAAATCATGCGGGAAAATTCAGGCCCCTGCGGCGCGAGACGTATACGTTCTACCATTGCGAAAACCTCATGACATTAGTTGTCAGCCAGCATACACAAGCCGGTGAGGCACAGGGAAGCGGTAAGCCACACGAACGTGCGGCAGATCAGGAAAGGTTAAAACAGCGACGGCTGTTCCGGCAGCGGCTCGTCGGGCGCTTTATTGGCGCGTTGCAGGCGCAGGAAGCGTTGACGGCAAAGGCGCAGCACCTCGCGCTTCTGCGCGTCGCTCATGCTCATCCAGCCGAAGCGCTCCTCGCGGCTGCGCAGGCAGCCACGGCAGAATCCGCGGTCGTCGGCCTGACAAATGCCGCGACACGGGCTGGGGATGTCGAAAAATTCAAGCTGCTGCGCCACGGGGCCTCCTGCGTTCTCTTGCTAATTGAAGACGCCATCGCCGCCGCTGGCAAGTCCCTTTTTGCCATTGCGGCGAAAATAGTCGCGCAAATAACGCAGCGCCTGGCGGCTTTTCTCCGGCACGTTACGCTCGAGCGTCAGCGCGTGCAGCCGCAGCGGCGCCGGCCGCCACTCCGGCAACAGCAGCAACAACTCGCCACGCTGAAGCTCGTCGCCAATTTCATACAGCGGCTGAATGGAAATGCCCAGCCCGGCGCGGGTAAAGGCGCGCATCACGTTCATGCTCTCGCTGACGATCTGCCCTTCCGCCAGCCGCAGCTTAACCTGCTGGCCGGACTGGTGCAGCAGGTCCAGATGGGCCCCGCTGTAGCCGCTGGAGATCCAGCGGTGCTGCACCAAATCCTGCGGTTTTTCCGGCACCCCATGCTGGCTGAGATAACGCGGTGCGGCGCACAGCACCATCGGCCATGCCGTCAGCGGGTGCGCGATCATATTAGCGTCCGCCAGCTGCCGGTTGGCCCGCAGCGCAATGTCGACCCGCTGCTCTATCATATCAACGATGCGATCGTCCGCCAGCACCCGCAGCGTCAGCTTGGGATGCGCCTGCAGCAGCGGCGCCAGCGCCTCCGCCAGCGATCGGCCGCCGATGCCGACCGGGGTGGCGATGCGCAGCTCACCCACCAGCGTATCCCGCAGCTCCGCCAGCCGCTGTTCCGCCTGCTGCGCCTGTTGCATCATCGCCTCGCAGCCGGGGTAAAACGCCGCCCCCGCCTCGGTCAGCGCCAGACGACGGGTGGAGCGGTGCAGCAGCGGCACCCCGAGCGCCTTCTCCAGCGAGCGCATATGCTGGCTGACCGCCGACGGCGTCATGCCCAGCCGCCGCGCCGCGCCGGCCAGCGACCCCTCCGCCACCACGGTGGCGAATATCGCCATTCGATTGAGTTTATCCACGATTATGAAGTTTTACTTAATCAAGAAAGCATGAATATGGCACTAATCACGGCTATTGTTAAGGGCTAGAGTATAAACCACGCAGCAGGCATATCGGCCTGCTTCATGATACTGAACACATCCCCGAAGGAGCATACAGATGAAAGTAGCCATTATTGGAGCAACCGGTTTTGTTGGCCGCCGCGTGGTGGATGAAGCGCTGGCTCGCGGCATTCAGGTGACGGCGATCGCCCGTCAGAAAAAAGAGTTGCCGGAGCACGCCAATCTGACCGTCGCGCTGGGCGACGTTGCCGATACCGCCTGGCTGGCGGGGCAATTGCGCGGTCAGGATGCGGTGATCAGCGCCTACAACCCCGGCTGGGGCGAAGACAACCTGTATGAAAAGACCGCTCGAGGCGCCCAACAGATCCTCACCGCGGTCGAACAGGCCGGCGTCAAGCGCCTGCTGGTGGTCGGCGGCGCAGGCAGCCTGGAAGTGGCGCCGGGCGTTGAACTGGTGGATACGCCGCAGTTCCCGGAAAATATCCGCCCCGGCGCTCAGGCGGTGCGCGATCTGCGCAATAAACTGCGCAACGAATCGACGCTCGACTGGACCTATCTCTCACCGGCCGCCCTGCTGGAGCCGGGCAAACGCACCGGCCAGTTCCGCCTCGGCACCACGCAACTGCTGATGAACGGCGACGCACCGGCCAGCATTTCGGTGGAAGATCTGGCGGTGGCTATCGTCGATGAGATTGAAAAACCTCAGTTTATTCGCGCCCAATTCACCGCCGCCTACTAATCCCGCTCACCGCCAGGCCACCGGCCTGGCATTTTCCCGCGTTCGCCGCCGCCAGTATTCTGAATTTCTAAGGTTTTCTTAAGTTTCATCCGGTAGATTTCAAGGCATTATCTACTCTCAGGATCCAGATTTGGCAATGTGGTTACGTCAACGCTTACAGTGCAACAGCCTCGGTTTTATCCTCGCCACCGCCCTGTTCTTCACTCTGTTCCAAAACGCGTTATTCCTGCACCGCGCCTGGTCGTATATCACCTTCGATAGCGTCCACAGCGTCATTTTCGCCGCCAGCATGCCGGTGGTGATTTTCTGTGCGCTGAATATCATCTTCAGCGTGTTGACCGTGCCCTACCTGCGCAAGCCGCTGATCGTCTTTTTCTTGCTGGGCAGCGCCGCAGCCAACTATTTCATGTACAGCTATGGCGTGGTGATCGACGGCAACATGATGCAGAACGCCTTCGAAACCAATACCCAGGAAGCGACGGCGCTGCTGACGCCGCGCATGGGGTTGTGGCTGGCGCTGCTCGGCGTTCTGCCGGCGGTGGCAGTCTGCTTCACCCATATTCGCCAGACCCGCCCCTGGTGGTATATGGTCGGGCTGCGCGCCGCCAACGTCATGCTGTCGTTGGTGGTGATCCTGATCGTCGCCGCGCTGTTCTACAAAGACTACGCTTCGCTGATCCGCAACAATAAAAGCGTGGTGAAGATGTTGACGCCTTCCAACTTCGTCGCCGGCACGCTCAAATTTACCGAACAGCGCTATTTCACCCGCAATCTGCCGCTGGTAAAAATCGGTGAAGACGCGCGCAAAGGGCCGCTGATCGCCGGGCAGGCCAAGAAAACGCTGGTGATCCTGGTGGTGGGCGAAACCGCCCGCGCCGAAAACTTCTCCCTCGGCGGCTACGAGCGCGAAACCAACCCGCGCCTGAAGCAGGACGACGTGGTCTACTTCAAGAACGCCAGCTCTTGCGGCACCGAGACGGCGATCTCCGTACCCTGCATGTTTTCCAACATGCCGCGCAGAGAGTACGACGCGACTCAGGCGGCACACCAGGAGGGCATGCTCGACGTGCTGGCACATGCCGGCGTCAACGTGCTGTGGCGCGATAACGACGGCGGCTGCAAAGGCGCCTGTGACCGGGTGCCGCACATCGACATGACCAAATTGAAACTGCCGCAGGACTGTGACGGCGAAGTTTGCATGGATAACGTGCTGCTGTACAAGCTGAACGACTACATCAATAGCCTGAAAGACGACGGCGTGATCGTACTGCACCAGATGGGTAGCCACGGCCCGGCTTACTACCGCCGCAGCACGCCAGAATTCCAGACGTTTTCGCCGACCTGCAACAGCAATCAGATCCAGGATTGCAGCCATGAACAGCTGGTGAACACCTACGACAACTCGATCTTGTATACCGACGCGATGCTCGATGCCACCATCAAGCTGCTGCAGCAGTATGACGACCGCTTCAATACCGCGCTGGTCTATTTGTCCGATCACGGCGAGTCATTGGGGGAAAACGGCATGTACCTGCACGGCACGCCTTATGTCTTCGCGCCGAGCCAGCAAACGCACGTGCCTTTCCTGATGTGGATGTCGGCCGACTATCAGCGCAGCTTCGGCGTCGATCGCCAGTGCCTGAACGCGCTGGCGGAAAAGGACGATGTGTCGCAGGACAACCTGTTCCATACCCTGCTGGGCATGCTGAACGTACAGAGCCGCGAATATCAATCCCGGCTGGATATCCTGCAGCGTTGCCGCAACGCGGCGTAAGCGCTTAACTTCCTCGTGCCGCTGGGGCACAATAGTTCGCAGACAACCGGCGTTTTGTGCGCCGGTTTTTTTATTCCCATTGACCTAGACCAATCGGTCTATTATGCTCGGCACCATGATGACCAAATCAACGCATTGCAACGTGGACACACGTGAACATCTGCTCGCCACCGGCGAAACTCTCAGCCTGCGCCTGGGCTTTACCGGCATGGGGCTGAGCGAACTGCTGGCCACTGCGGGCGTGCCGAAAGGCTCGTTCTACCACTATTTCCGCTCGAAGGAAGCCTTCGGCGAAGCGATGCTGCAACGCTATTTCGCGCATTATGATGCAGAAATGCAGGCGCTGTTTGCCGATGAGCACGGCGATGCCCGCCACCAGCTGCTCGGCTATTACGCCCAGGCCATCAGCTACCACTGCCGCAGCGAATGCCATAACGCCTGCCTGGCGGTGAAGCTTTCCGCCGAGGTGAGCGATCTGTCAGAACCGATGCGCCATGCGCTGGAAACGGGCACCGCTCGCGTGATCGGCCACCTGCAGGAGGCCATCGAACGCGGTATCGCCGAGGGCTCGCTGTCGGTGGCCATGAGCCCGGCAGCGACCGCAGAGACGCTGTACTCACTGTGGCTCGGCGCTTCGCTGCGCGCCAAGATCCGCCACTCGCTGGCGCCGTTGACCAGCGCGCTGGAAAGCATCGAGTTGCTGCTGCGCCCGCCGCAACCGTAACGGTAACAATTTCTTTTTATTGAAAAATGCAGTTCGTGGTTTTTTATCGCCCACTACTAGACGACCGGTCTATTAAATACAGGATGCACTATGAAGACTGAAAAATTGCTCTCTCCGCTGAAGGTTGGCGCCATCACCCTGCCCAACCGCGTGTTTATGGCTCCGCTGACGCGTCTGCGCAGCATCGAGCCGGGCGATATTCCTACGCCGCTGATGGCGGAATATTACGCACAGCGCGCCGGCGCGGGCCTGATCGTGACCGAAGCGACGCAGGTTTCCTTCCAGGCGAAAGGCTACGCCGGTGCGCCGGGGTTGCATACGCCAGAGCAGATCGCCGCATGGAAAAACATCACGCAGGCAGTGCATGATAAAAACGGCCATATCGCCGTGCAGCTGTGGCACGTAGGCCGCATCTCCCACGCCAGCCTGCAGCCGGGCGGGCAAGCACCGGTCGCCCCTTCGGCAATCAACGCCGAAACCCGCACCACCGTGCGTGATGAAACCGGCGCCTGGGTGCGCGTACCGACCTCCACGCCGCGCGCGCTGGAAACCAGCGAGATCCCGGGCATCGTCAACGATTTCCGCCAGGCGACCGCCAACGCGCGGGAAGCCGGCTTCGACTTCATCGAACTGCATGCCGCCCACGGCTATCTGCTGCATCAGTTCATGTCGCCGGCCTCCAACCAACGTACCGATCAATACGGCGGCAGCATCGAGAATCGCACCCGCCTGACGCTGGAAGTGGTCGACGCGGCGGTCGCCGAATGGGGTTCTGAGCACATCGGCATCCGCATCTCGCCGCTGGGGCCGTTCAACGGGCTGGACAACGGTGAAGATCAGGAAGACGCGGCGCTGTATCTGGTGGAAGAGCTTAACAAGCGCAACATCGCCTACCTGCACATTTCCGAGCCGGACTGGGCCGGCGGCAAGCCGTATTCTGACGCCTTCCGCGACTCGGTGCGCTCCCACTTTAAAGGGGTGATCGTCGGCGCCGGCGCCTACACCGCCGAAAAAGCCGAAGCCTTGATCGAAAAAGGTTTCATCGACGCGGTGGCCTTCGGCCGCAGCTACATCGCCAACCCGGATCTGGTGGAGCGCTTCCGTCAGCACGCCCCGCTGAACGAACCTAAGCCGGAAAGCTTCTACGGCGGCGGCGCCGAAGGGTATACCGACTATCCGTTTCTGGCGAAGTAACCCGTCCTGATCCCAAACGGCCATGCGACTGCCTGGCCGTTTTTTTATGCGCCGCACGCAAAAAAGCCCGCACGGGGCGGGCCGGTGTTCCCTGGTGTTGTGCTCTACTGCCGTTCAATTTTTACACGCTTGCCGTCGAAATAGATAATTGATTGTGCAGATCAATTACTCTGTATCGATCGGTACGCTCGATCAATATTTAGACATCACCGTCGCGAGCCCCACAAGTGACATTGTCACTCATTCGTTACGTTGAATTCCCTTGCGGGACAAGGCTATACTCGCTGGAGCTTCAATCCACCCGCCGTCTGCCACGGCACAGCCAATTCAGAGGAATTATGCGCTTACTCCATACCATGATCCGCGTCGGTGACCTGCAACGCGCCATCGACTTCTACACCAAGGTATTAGGCATGCGCCTGCTGCGCACCAGCGAAAACCCAGAGTACAAATACTCGCTGGCTTTCGTCGGCTATACGGAAGAAAGCGAAGGCGCGGTTATCGAACTGACCTATAACTGGGGCACCGACAGCTACGACATGGGCACCGCCTTCGGCCACCTGGCGCTGGGCGTGGACGACGTTGCCGCCACCTGCGACAGCATCCGCCGCGCAGGCGGCAAGGTCACCCGCGAAGCCGGCCCGGTGAAAGGCGGCACCACGGTCATCGCCTTCGTCGAAGATCCGGACGGCTACAAAATCGAGCTGATCGAAAATAAACATGCCGGTCAGGGCCTCGACCACTAAGCCTCCCCTTCAGGGCGCGCTGCGCCCTGCTGATTCTCCGCGCAATAGCGCCTGCAACCGGGCGCAAAATTTGCCATAATGCGCGCTGCATTCGATGAAGATAAGAAACTGATGGCCGAGAAAAGTGATCTTAACGCCCTGAGTGGTCGTTTTCGTGGGTTTTATCCCGTAGTAATAGATGTTGAAACCGCCGGCTTCAACGCCAATACCGATGCGTTGCTGGAGATCGCCGCCGTCACGCTGAAAATGGATGAAGACGGCTGGCTGCAGCAGGACGAGACCCTGCACTTCCACGTGGAGCCTTTCGAGGGCGCCAACCTGCAGCCGGAAGCGCTGGCGTTCAACGGCATCGATCCGCACAACCCGCTGCGCGGCGCGGTCAGCGAATATGACGCGCTGCACGCCATTTTCAAAGCGGTGCGCAAAGGGCTCAAGGATCGCGGTTGTAACCGGGCCATTATCGTGGCACACAACGCCAACTTCGATCACAGCTTCCTGATGGCCGCGGCCGAGCGCGCCGGCCTGAAGCGCAACCCGTTCCATCCGTTCGCCACCTTCGACACCGCCGCGCTGAGCGGCCTGGTGCTGGGCCAAACGGTGCTGGCGAAAGCCTGCATCGCCGCCGGCATGCCGTTCGACAGCAGCCAGGCGCACTCCGCCCTGTACGACACCGAACAAACCGCCCTGCTGTTTTGCGAGCTGGTTAACCGCTGGAAACGTCTCGGCGGCTGGCCGCTGCCCGCCGGCGACCTCGCCGAATAAGCCCAATAAAAAAGGCGGCCCAGTTTGCACTGGCGCCGCCCATTGCGCGATAACCGCAAGCCTGTCGATTAAGACTGTTGGTCTTCCTGCGCTTTATACTTTTCCGCAGTTTCTTTGATCAGCTGCTGCAGTTCGCCGCGCTGATACATCTCGATGATGATATCGCAACCGCCGACCAGCTCACCGTCTACCCACAGCTGCGGGAACGTCGGCCAGTTGGCATATTTTGGCAGCTCGGCGCGGATGTCCGGGTTTTGCAGAATATCCACGTAGGCGAAACGCTCGCCGCAGGCGGACAGCGCTTGCACAGCCTGTGCGGAGAAGCCGCAGCTCGGCAGCTTAGGCGAACCTTTCATGTACAGCAGAATCGGGTTTTCAGCGATCTGGTGCTGAATTTTTTCAAGTGTCGTCGTCATTTATTGCTTCCTCAAGCCACATTTCATGGCTACAACATGCATCACGCGGGCTATTGTAGCGGCTGGAACAGTCGCAAGAAAACGCCATCTTTTGCAAGGATATTCGCCCGCCGCCGATCGCGTTTCACCGGCCACGTCATTCCGGTCAAAACATACGTCGAGAATAACATTTTTAATCCGACCATTTCACTAATATATTGCGTCGCGATGACGGCGAGGATTAATTATATCCCCACCGCCAACTGGCGCTTTTTCATACATCAACAGGCTGATTTTGAACCAAAAAAAATGTCATTAACGTTTTCTCACAATATGGATTATTATTTATGAGTTCTTCGCTGTTTTATATGGCGAAATTCGGGAATACTGTAACTCTTTCGATATCCGTTTCGGGGCCAAGGTTGGTGACGTCGACATGCGTTTAATTCTTACGCTCTTTGCGCTGCTGTTTACGCAGATCTTCTTCAATTTGGCGCACGCTGCGCCACAGGCGCGTGTCGCCGCCGAGCAGCGTAAAAGCCATGCTAATGAAGCGCGGCCCGATGACCGCAGAAAAAAGAAAGCGGACAAAGCCGCCAAAAAAGCCAAAGTGACGGCCCCCGAGAAAAAAACCAAGACCGCCAAGGCAAAAAGCGAGAAAAGCGCGAAAAAGATCGTCAGCGCCAAACCCAAGGCCAAAGCGCAGAAAACCGCCAAGATTAAAGTCACCCCGCCGAAAAAAGGCTATAAAAAAGGCTATGGTCGCCACCGCGAAGCCGGTATGGCCACCGCCAAACTGGCGCGTGAAGAAAAGCCGTTGAAACTCAGCCCCGCGCACAAAAAACGCTACCAGCACGCCAAGCAGACCGCGATGGCCAAGCTGATGGGACAGATGGGCAAACCTTACCGCTGGGGCGGCAGCTCGCCGCGCACCGGCTTCGATTGCAGCGGCCTTATCTATTACGCCTATAAAGACGTAGTGAAAATCAAGATGCCGCGCACAGCCAACGAGATGTATCACCTGCGCGATGCGGCGCCGATCAAGAAAAGCGAACTGGAAAGCGGCGATCTGGTGTTCTTCCGCATCAACAACCGCGGCGTGGCGGACCATGTCGGCGTCTACCTCGGCAACGGCAAGTTCATCCAGTCGCCGCGCACCGGTGAAGAGATCCGCATCAGTCAGCTCGACAACGACTATTGGCAGAACCACTACATCGGCGCACGCCGCGTAGTGACGCCGAAAACCATTCGTTAATGCCCTGTTCTGCGCGGTTGCGGCCCCGGTCGCAACCGCCTGCTCAAGCTATCGCCCATCGCACTTCCCCACGCGCATTTCTCGCTTTTCCTCCTGTTTTTTATGATGAAAATTGTTAAGATTGAATGACCACAATAAAAAACGGCCCATACGGCTCTCGCCCCGGCGGGAAGCGAATGGCGCTGTAAAGGAGGAAGCAATGTCGTTTGAATTACCTGCATTACCGTATGAGAAAAACGCGCTCGAGCCGCACATCTCCGCCGAGACCCTGGAATACCACTACGGCAAACACCACAACACCTACGTGGTTAACCTGAACAACCTGGTGAAAGGCAGCGAGTTCGAAGGCAAATCGCTCGAAGAGATCATCAAGACCTCTAACGGCGGCGTCTTCAACAACGCCGCGCAGGTGTGGAACCACACCTTCTACTGGCACTGCCTGTCGCCACAGGGCGGCGGTGAACCGCAGGGCGAACTGGCGGCGGCAATCGTCAAATCCTTCGGCTCTTTCGCTGCGTTCAAAGAGCAGTTCACCGATGCCGCAGTGAAAAACTTCGGTGCAGGCTGGACCTGGCTGGTGAAAAAACCGGACGGCGCGCTGGCGATCGTCAACACCTCCAACGCGGCCACCCCGCTGACCGGTGAAGACAAACCACTGCTGACCGTTGACGTGTGGGAACACGCGTATTACATCGATTACCGCAATGCGCGTCCAAAATACCTGGAAAACTTCTGGGCGTTGGTCAACTGGACCTTCGCAGCGGAAAACCTGGCGTAAGCGCAGGTTCTGAGGTGATAAGGCGCAGCCAGGCTGCGCCTTTTTTATAACCGGGGGTAAATCAGTTCAACGCGGCAACGAAGCTGAAAGCGATAATGACCGCCAATGCGCAGACGGTGGTGAACAGCGACATCTTCAATTCGGTATCCATGACAACTCCTTTAAAATGGGCTTTCCTAAGGATAAAAGGCGCACAATTAGTACGTCAAATCATTTTCCCACAGTTCGCCGATAAAATCTTGTTATCATTTCCCGGTTTATAATCTCGATTACCTCTTCCACTTTTGTTCAATATGCGACAAAATTCGCAGTTCACAACTGCGTACCGGCATCCATGCCCCTCCTGATTAAGCGCTGAAGACTTCAACACACTAAAAACTCAGTTTTCGCTTCTCTGGAGAAGGATCTACGTAGGCAAACGATTAACATCACACTTACATGCTGTAAACATGTGAGTTCAGGAGTCATTCCTTACATGGCAACGATTAAAGATGTGGCCAAACGCGCGGGCGTTTCCACCACCACCGTTTCGCACGTCATCAATAAGACTCGTTTCGTCGCCGAAGAGACCAAAGCGGCCGTGTGGGCCGCCATCAAAGAGCTGCACTACTCGCCGAGCGCCGTGGCGCGCAGCCTGAAAGTCAATCACACCAAGTCGATCGGCCTGCTGGCCACCTCGAGCGAAGCGCCCTACTTTGCCGAAGTGATCGAGGCGGTGGAAAACAGCTGCTACAGCAAAGGCTACACCCTGATCCTGTGCAACTCGCACAACAATCTCGACAAGCAGCGCGCCTACCTGGCGATGCTGGCGCAAAAGCGCGTCGACGGCCTGCTGGTCATGTGCTCCGAGTACCCCGATCAGCTGCTGGGCATGCTGGAAGACTACCGCAATATCCCGATGGTGGTGATGGACTGGGGCGCCGCGCGCGGCGACTTCACCGATACCATCATCGATAACGCGTTCGAAGGCGGCTATCTGGCCGGCCGTTACCTGATCGAGCGCGGCCACCGCGATATCGGCGCCATTCCGGGCCAACTGTCGCGCAATACCGGCGGCGGCCGTCACCAGGGCTTTATGAAGGCACTGCAGGAAGCGCATATCGACATTCGCGAAGAGTGGATCGTCCAGGGTGACTTCGAGCCGGAGTCCGGCTACAAGGCGATGCACCAAATCCTGTCGCAAAAGCAGCGGCCGACCGCGGTATTCTGCGGCGGCGACATCATGGCGATGGGCGCCATCTGCGCCGCCGACGAGCTGGGGCTGCGGGTGCCGCAGGATATTTCCGTGATCGGCTACGACAACGTGCGTAACGCCCGCTACTTCACCCCGGCGCTGACCACCATTCACCAGCCTAAAGAACGCCTGGGCGAAATGGCCTTCACCATGCTGCTGGATCGCATCATCAGCAAACGCGAAGAGTCGCAGGTGATCGAAGTGCATCCGAAGCTGATTGAACGCCGCTCGGTCGCCGACGGTCCGTTCATCGACTACCGCCGCTAATCCCCCGCGCCGGAAGCCTGCGCGGCTTCCGGTTCCGCCTCGCTCAGCCACTCCTGGTTCAGCGTCTCCCCATCGCCCAGATACGCCAGCAGCCAGCTCATCGCCGGTGAGGGTTTATCCTGCTGCCAGGTCAGGCAGCAAGGGCTGGCGGGAAACGGCTGCTGCAGCTGCAACGCCTTCAGCTCACCGCGCTGCACCCGCGGCAGCGCCCGATGTGCCGGCATCATGCCGACGCACAGCCCCGCGCACAAACAGTCGAGCGCCGAAGTCCAGTCCGGCACCACCAGCCGCCGCTGGTTATCCAGCGTCCAGGTGACGCGCTTGGGCAGATTGCGCGAGGTGTCCTCCAGGCAAAGCGAAGGGTACGGCCGCAGCTGATCGTCATTCAGCGGCCCTGTCAGTTGCGCCAGCGGGTGCTGCGGGCTGACCACGCATAGCCAGTTCATATAGCCCATGTCGCGGAAGGCGAAGCCGCCGCCGACCGGCACCGCACGGGTGGCGCCGATTGCCATGTCCGCCCTGCCGTCCACCAAGGCATCCCACACGCCGTTGAACACCTCGGGTTGCAGCATCAGTTCGACGTCGGGGAAATGACGGTAGAAATCCAGCACCAGTTGGCGACTGCGCTGCGGTTTGACGATGATGTCCACCGCGATATTCAGCTGGCCGCGCCACCCGTTGGCCACCTGCTGACAGTGGCGGCGGGTGTCGAGCATTTTTTTGATAACAACTCGCGCATCCTTGATAAACAGCGCGCCGGCCGGCGTCAACTCCACATCGCGGTGACGCCGCTCAAACAGCGGCACCGCCAGCCATTGCTCCAGCTGCCGTACGGTATAGCTCACCGCCGACGGCACCCGGTGCAGTTCCTGCGCCGCCGCGCTGAAACTGCCGGTGCGCGCCACCGCGTCGACCACTTCAAGAGAATATTCAGACCACATCGCTTTGCCTTCAATTTTTTTAACAGCACTTTGCAAATATTACCGTTTCACAAGCAGAGATCCAGCCGGATACACTGGCCGGCGCTAAAAACCTGCGACATTAAAATATTAACGAGAAATACCATGCGAAATTCCTTTGGCTTTATGTTCTACCTCGCCGGCCTGAGCATGCTGGGTTATCTGGCGACCGATATGTACCTGCCCGCCTTCGGCGCCATGCGGGAAGAACTGCAAATTTCCGCCGGCGCGGTGAGCGCCAGCCTGAGCATCTTCCTGGCCGGCTTCGCCTTCGCGCAGCTGCTGTGGGGGCCGCTCTCCGACCGTCTGGGCCGCAAACCGGTATTATTGATCGGCCTGACGCTGTTCGCCTTCGGTTGCCTGGGCATGCTGTGGGTAGAGAACGCCGTGCAGCTCTGGATCCTGCGCTTTATTCAGGCCGTCGGCGTCTGTTCCGCCGCCGCCATCTGGCAAGCGCTGGTGGTCGACCGCTATCGCGAAGGCCAGGCCAATCGCGTATTCGCCACCATCATGCCGCTGGTGGCGCTGTCGCCGGCGCTGGCGCCGCTGCTGGGCGCCTGGCTGTTGAACCACGCCAGCTGGCGTGCAATCTTCGCCGTGCTGCTGGCCATCACCGTACTGCTGCTGCTGCCGACGCTGATGCTCAAAGAGCGCGCCAAAACGCAGCCCACCGCCGAGGCGCCAAAAAACGGCGTCAGCTTCTGGCGACTGTTGAAATCCCCGGTGTTCAGCGGCAACGTCACCATGTACGCCGCCTGCTCGGCAGGCTTCTTCGCCTGGCTGACCGGCTCGCCGTTCATCCTCGGTGATATGGGCTATGGCCCGAGCGACATCGGTCTGAGCTATGTGCCGCAGACGCTGGCTTTCCTGCTGGGGGGCTATGGCTGCCGCGCCGCGCTCAAGCGCATCAATGGCAAAACCCTGCTGCCGTGGCTGCTGGTAGCTTATGGTGTCAGCATGGTGGCGCTGTATCTGGTGGCGACCCTGACCGCACCGACGCTCACCACGCTGCTGATCCCGTTCTGCGTGATGGCGCTGGTCAACGGCGCCGGCTATCCGATCATGGTGGCGAATGCGCTGATGCCGTTCCCGGAAAGCAGTGGCAAGGCCGCCGCGCTGCAAAATACGCTGCAGCTGGGGCTGTGTTTTGTGGCGAGCATGCTGGTGTCGGCGTTCATTGCCCAGCCGCTGTTGGCGACGGTGACGGTAATGGTATCGACGGTGATCCTGGCCGCGCTGGGGTATTTCCTGCAGCGGGGAAAAGCAGTTGACGCGCAGCAAAAGGCGCAGCGGGAACATGCTAACTCAGCGTCATAATTACCAAGTTTAATAATCACTTAAAGAATATGCGTGCCGAGTGCGATTTACAGTTGAGTCAACGCCTCGGCACGCCTATACTCAAAAACAACCTTGTAAAGTAACACCTTATAATCTCTATATCTCAATTAGCACTTGTGTACGCGCTTTGCGTCACACTCTTTTTTAAGGATGCGTTTATCCCGCGCCGTTCGCGCCGGGTCGTTTCTTTAAATTTCCTCTGTTCATAGTCGGATATCAGACGCCGCGGGCCTATTTTCCGCCGGTAAACGTATGCACCCGCAGAAATTGTCTAAGCTGTTTCCTAACGGGTCATCAGTCAGAAGAAGGTGATGGAGAAGCTATGAGTTCATCGTGTATAGAAGATCTGAGCATCCAGGACAATCAGTGGTACCGTATCGCGCACGAAATGCTCGGTCTGGCCGGCATTGAAATCAACGGATCGCGCCCTTTCGATATTCAGGTTAAAAACCCCGATTTCTTTAAACGCGTCCTGCAGCAAGGGTCGCTGGGCCTGGGCGAAAGCTACATGGACGGTTGGTGGGAGTGCGAACGGCTGGATATGTTCTTCCAGCGCGTGGTCAGCGCCGGGCTGGAGAAGAAACTCCCCCACCACCTGAAAGATACCCTGCGTATCGCCGCCGCGCGCCTGACCAACCTGCAATCGAAAAAGCGCGCCTGGATCGTCGGCAAAGAACATTACGATCTCGGCAACGATCTGTTTACCCTGATGCTCGATCCTTACATGCAATATTCCTGCGGCTACTGGAAAGACGCTACTACGCTGGAGGAAGCGCAGGAAGCGAAGCTGCGGATGATCTGCGAAAAACTGCAGCTGCAGCCAGGTATGCGCCTGCTGGACATCGGCTGCGGCTGGGGCGGTCTTTCCGCCTATGCGGCGAAGCATTACGGCGTGTCAGTGGTCGGCGTAACCATTTCTGCCGAACAGCAGAAGCTGGCTCAGGCGCGCTGCGCCGGGCTGGATGTGCAGATCCTGCTGCAGGATTACCGCGATCTGCATCAGCAGTTCGATCGCATTGTCTCGGTCGGCATGTTCGAGCACGTCGGGCCGAAAAACTACCGCACCTATTTCAACGTGGTAGAACGCAATCTGGCGCCGCACGGCCTGTTCCTGCTGCACACCATCGGCTCCAACAAGACCGATATGAACGTCGATCCGTGGATCAACAAGTACATTTTCCCGAACGGCTGCCTGCCTTCAGTGAGCCATATTGCCGAAGCCAGCGAGGGCCATTTCGTGATGGAAGACTGGCACAACATCGGCGCCGACTACGACCGCACGCTGATGGCCTGGTTCGAGCGCTTCAAACAGGCGTGGCCGCAGCTTGCCCCGCGCTATTCCGAACGCTTCGAGCGGATGTTCAGCTACTACCTGAACGCCTGCGCCGGCGCGTTCCGGGCGCGCGATCTGCAGCTGTGGCAGGTGGTGTTCAGCCCGAAAGGCGTTGAAGGCGGCATTCGCGTCGCGCGCTGAACGTTTCCCCAATAAAAAAGCCCCGGTAACATCATCGCCGGGGCTTTTTTTTGCTCTTTCGGATGCTGCGGGTTAACCGCAATAAACGCGAATGATTTTATCGTTGCTATCGCCAAGGAAGTTCAGGCGGCGCAGGTTGAAATCCATGGTAACGGCAGAGTTGTACGGAATAGCGCGCACCTTGGCGTCGATCCGCACGCCTTCCAGCGAGGTCATCGGCTTACCGACGAAGTTTTGATACTGCGAAGCGCCGCAGGTATCGTCCGCATCGGCCATTTGCGCGCCGGCGCCCTGCTCAGGTGAGCTGCTGCAGGCGCTCAGCGCCAGCAACGCGGTTAACAACAACGTTTTCCCATAAAACTTCACGCGTTTCTCCTCTCTGCTTATGATTCGATGCCGGCGGCAACGCCAGAATCGCTGTCAGTCTTTGTGCGCCGGCGCCATCGCCGCCGCCAGCGTCGCTTCCCGGTTGGCCAGCACGCGCTCGACGGTATCCACCACCGCCTGCGTTTGCGGATCGATTTCGATGTTCACCTTATCGCCCAGGCGTTTCTTACCCAGCGTGGTGCGATCCAGCGTTTCCGGGATCAGGTGCACACAGAAACGATTATTCACCACTTCGCCGATGGTCAGGCTAATGCCGTCGATGCCGATGAAACCTTTGTGCAGCACATATTTCATCAATTCCGCATTCGGCATGCGCAGCCATACCTGGCGGTTATTTTCTGACGTATAAATCTTGGCCACTTCCGCCGTGCAGATAATATGGCCGGACATCAAATGACCGCCAATTTCGTCATTGAACTTCGCCGCGCGCTCGATATTGACGATGTCGCCCAGCGCCAGATCGCCGAGGTTGGTCAGGCGCAGCGTTTCCTTGATCAAATCGAAGCTGACGCGGTTGCCTTCCACCGCGGTCACGGTCAGGCAGCAGCCGTTATGGGCCACCGACGCGCCCAGCTCCAGCCCCGGCAACAGCTCGGCAGGCATCTCGATCACGTGGGTGCGGAAATTGGGTTTCTCATCAATGGCGACCAGCGGCGCGGTGCCTTGTACGATACCGGTGAACATATGTGCCTCTTCTTACTAATAGGTTAAAACGCTCCCGGCAGTTTGCCCCAGTTGGCGCTGAAAACCAAATCCGCGTAGGCAAAAAACGCGGGCCTGCGCATTTAATAACTATTTATCTGCGGCGTTTGCTTAACGACGCCGAGCAGGTACAATATTTTTGACAAAATTCCGCTATTTTAATTGTTGTCCTCTCGCGGCAGCCCTCCCTCCCACATATATAAATAGAAAGGTGTATGCGTGCAGAAGTACTTAATTGAAGCGCGTAGTTTATTGGCTCTCGCTATCCCGGTCATCATCGCGCAAATATCGCAAACCGCCATGGGCGTGGTGGATACCATCATGGCCGGCGCCTACAGCGCCACCGACATGGCGGCGGTTGCGGTCGGCACTTCAATCTGGCTGCCGGCCATCCTGTTCGGCCACGGCCTGCTGCTGGCGCTGACCCCGGTTATCGCCCAGCTTAACGGCGCCGGGCGGCGCGATCGCATCGCTCACCAGGTGCGCCAGGGTTTTTGGCTGGCTTCCGGCGTGTCCGTGCTGCTGATCGTGGTGCTGTATAACTGCAAGTTCGTCATCGACATGATGCACAACATCGACCCGCAGCTGGCGGATAAAGCCGTCGGTTATCTGCACGCCATCATGTGGGGAGCGCCGGGTTACCTGTTCTTCCAGGTGATGCGCAACCAGTGCGAAGGCCTGTCCAAAACCAAGCCCGGCATGGTGATCGGCTTCCTCGGCCTGCTGGTGAATATCCCGATCAACTACATCTTCATCTACGGCAAGTTCGGCATGCCGGAGCTGGGTGGCGTCGGCTGTGGCGTCGCCACCGGCAGCGTCTACTGGATCATGTTCCTGATGATGCGCTGGTACGTGAAGCGCGCGCCCTCGCAGCGCGACATCAAACGCCAGGCAGGCGATCTCGGCGGCCCGGACTGGGCGGCGCTGAAGCGCCTGATCGGCATCGGCATGCCGGTGGCGCTGGCGCTGTTCTTCGAAGTCACGCTGTTCGCCGTGGTGGCGCTGCTGGTTTCGCCGCTGGGGATCGTTGCGGTCGCCGGCCACCAGATCGCGCTTAACTTCAGCGCGCTGATGTTCGTGCTGCCGCTGTCGCTGGGCGTCGGCGCCACCATCCGCGTCGGTTACCGTCTGGGGGAAGGTTCGGTTGAAGGCGCCCGTGTCGCCGCCTACTCCGCCATCGGCGTCGGCATCACCATGGCCGTCTGCACCGCGCTGTTTACCGCCACCTTCCGCGAACCGATCGCCCTGCTGTACAACGACAGCCCGGCGGTGGTGGCGATGGCGTCGCAGCTGATGCTGCTGGCGGCGCTGTACCAAATCTCGGATTCTGTCCAGGTGATCGGCAGCGGCGTGCTGCGTGGTTATAAAGACACCCGCGCGATCTTCTTTATCACCTTCATCGCTTATTGGGTGTTGGGCCTGCCGAGCGGCTATCTGCTGGCGTTAACCGATGTGGTGGTGCCGGCAATGGGGCCAAGCGGTTTCTGGATCGGCTTTATCATCGGCCTGACCTTCGCCGCCATCATGATGGCGCTACGCATGCGCTGGCTGCAGAAACAGCCGACCGCCGTCATCCTGCAGCGATCCACGCGCTGAGCCCGCGCCCGGCCGGTTTCATCCCCGGCCGGGCTGCGGTTTGCGGAAAAAAACGCCGGACTGCGCACAACCTCAGCAATCGCGTGAAATACCGAATAAAATTGCGCTTTTCCCCTTGCCAGCACGCGGGTAGCTCGTTAATATTCGTCCCCGCTGTCAGCCATGACAGACAGGAAAAGATGCGTCCGTAGCTCAGTTGGTTAGAGCACCACCTTGACATGGTGGGGGTCGGTGGTTCGAGTCCACTCGGACGCACCAAATTCCTAAAGCCGTACAGTGCGTCCGTAGCTCAGTTGGTTAGAGCACCACCTTGACATGGTGGGGGTCGGTGGTTCGAGTCCACTCGGACGCACCAAATTTCAGAAGCAGTGCAGTGCGTCCGTAGCTCAGTTGGTTAGAGCACCACCTTGACATGGTGGGGGTCGGTGGTTCGAGTCCACTCGGACGCACCATATTGCTGATTCATCTCTCCCCCTATCGCGTTATACTTCCCGTTGTTTCGTCTCTGCCCGACCGCCTGTACTTTTATGTCGATCGCGCCGTGCTACCGCCATCAGCCACCAGGAACGCCACATGACCACCTTTACCGCCAAAACCGCCTTTTTATCGCTCGACAATGGCCTTGCTCGCCGTGAAGGCGTGATGAGCGACGGTTCGCCGGCGGCAGAAGTGCGTTTCGAGGCCGGTGCCTTCGGCCAGCTGCAAAAGCCCCCGCACGCGCGGCAAACCCGGGTGATCTCCGGTGAATTCGAGTTTACCCTCGGCGGTGACACCCGGGTGGTACGGGCCGGCGAGAGCCTGATATTGCCGGCCAACGTCGCCAGCGGCTGCTTCTGCCTGAGCGCCGGCGTGCTGCTGGAAATTCCCCAAACGCGTTAAACCTGTATTTACAGCATGGTTATTTGCGCAACAAGCGGCCCGCAACGCGTTGCATTTGCGCCACATTTGCCCCCGTTTTGACATATCCGCCGCGCCGCCGCGGTTTTTTATTTTGTTTCCCACCGCTTAGCCTTTATAATGCGCAACGTCTATCAGTTGAATGGTTTCAGCCCTTGATCTGCGAAAACGCTATAACAACACGATCTGATCTTACCCCGTTGCGCAGCATCCCCGCGCCCCCGCGCGGGCTGAATTTTTCCGCCCCGCTTCAACTGTCGTCACCTATCCTTAACTATGTTTTTCACCACCAGGCACGGCCCAAATTCCCTACCGGCGTAAACCGCGCCGGTCAAATTCGTTTTTTTATCCATCACAACTTGTAGAAAACTCCGCCATGAAAAAGACCAAAATTGTTTGTACCATCGGTCCAAAAACCGAATCGGAAGAAATGCTGACCAACCTGCTCAATGCGGGCATGAACGTGATGCGTCTCAACTTCTCTCACGGCGACTATGAAGAGCACGGCAACCGCATCAAGAACATGCGCGCCGTGATGGCGAAAACCGGTATCAATGCCGGCATCCTGCTGGATACCAAAGGCCCGGAAATTCGCACCATGAAACTGGAAGGCGGTAAAGACGCCTCGCTGGTCGCCGGCCAAACCTTCACTTTCACCACCGACCAGAGCGTGATCGGCAACAGCGATCGCGTAGCGGTCACCTACGCCGGCTTCGCCGCCGACCTGAAGATCGGCAACACCGTGCTGGTAGACGACGGCCTGATCGGCATGGAAGTCACCAACGTGACCGAAAACGAAGTCATTTGTAAGGTGCTGAACAACGGCGATCTCGGCGAGAACAAGGGCGTCAACCTGCCGGGCGTTTCCATCCAGCTGCCTGCGCTGGCCGAAAAAGACAAACGCGACCTGATCTTCGGCTGCGAACAAGGCGTCGACTTCGTGGCGGCATCCTTCATCCGCAAGCGCTCCGACGTGCTGGAGATCCGCGAACACCTGAAAGCCCACGGCGGCGAGCAGATCCAGATCATCTCCAAGATCGAAAACCAGGAAGGCCTGAACAATTTCGACGAGATCCTCGAAGCGTCCGACGGCATCATGGTTGCCCGTGGCGACTTGGGCGTCGAGATCCCGGTCGAAGAAGTGATCTTCGCCCAGAAGATGATGATCGAGAAATGTAACCGCGCGCGTAAAGTGGTGATCACCGCCACCCAGATGCTCGACTCCATGATCAAGAACCCGCGCCCTACCCGCGCGGAAGCCGGCGACGTTGCCAACGCCATCCTGGACGGTACCGATGCCGTCATGCTGTCCGGCGAGAGCGCCAAGGGCAAATACCCGCTGGAAGCGGTCAACATCATGGCCACCATCTGCGAGCGTACCGATCGCGTGATGCCTAGCCGCATCGATACCCTGAACGACCATCGCAAGCTGCGCATCACCGAAGCGGTGTGCCGCGGTGCGGTAGAGACCGCCGAGAAACTGGACGCGCCGCTGATCGTCGTCGCCACCAGCGGCGGCAAGTCAGCGAAATCCGTGCGTAAATACTTCCCGAACGCAGTGATCCTGGCGCTCACCACCAATGAAACCACCGCGCATCAGCTGGTGCTGAGCAAGGGCGTTATCCCGCAGATGGTCAAGGAAATCGCCTCTACCGACGACTTCTACCGCATCGGTAAAGAAGCCGCGCTGGCCAGCGGCCTGGCGCAGAAAGGCGACGTTGTGGTGATGGTTTCCGGCGCGCTGGTGCCGAGCGGCACTACCAACACCGCCTCGGTACACGTGCTGTAATATAAAACGTGACATAATTACCTTGATCAAAACGCCGCTTTGCGGCGTTTTTTTTATCGGCAGTAAACTATTTTTCTCAAAACGCAACCGCGATCCGCTCATTATTTAGCTAATAACAAATCGGAGTAGTCCCATGGAAGCCGGCTGTTTTCCCTCGTTTTTTTAACTAATTTGTAAAACCAGATGCAAGTTTGAGCGAACGATCAAAATAAAGCACCTCAACACTAAAAAATTATTCTCTTTCGAAAAAAGTTTGTGTAATACTTGTAACGCTACATGGAGATTAACTCAATCTAGAGGGTGTTATAATGAATCGTACTAAACTGGTACTGGGCGCGGTAATCCTGGGTTCCACTCTGCTGGCTGGCTGCTCTAGCAACGCTAAAATCGATCAACTGTCTTCTGACGTTCAGACTCTGAACGCTAAAGTTGATCAGCTGAGCAACGACGTGAACGCAATGCGTTCTGACGTTCAAGCGGCTAAAGACGACGCAGCACGCGCTAACCAGCGTCTGGACAACCAAGCTCACGCTTACAAAAAGTAAGTTAGCTTTGGTTATTGAAAACGGCGCACAGTGTGCGCCGTTTTTTTTTGCCTGCTCATCGGCCCGGGGGTTCTCCTTCGGCAGACAAAAAAAAAGAGGCTCAGCACGCTGAACCCCTCTTCAACCGCTCAGTCCTGCAAACTTAGTTCACTGAACTGATTGGCGCTGCCTTGAATGGGCTCTTATTCGCCGCAGGCGCCGCTACAGGCGTTAAACTCACCTCAGACGGGTTCTCCCCCACGTTGACCAGCACCGGCATGCCAGAACGGCGTACAACCGCGCTATCGAACACGGCGCGATCGGTTTGCCCATCTGCAGCGAAGGCTTTCTCCGCTTTAGACAACGCAATCGGCATGGTCTGCGGATCGTCGCTTTCTACCCGCGACAGCGGCTGGTGCACTTCCACATAGCGTTTGCCGTCCGGCTCAACCGAAATCTTCACCGGATCGTTGATCACCTGCACCCGCGTACCGCGTGGCACCTGGTTGAACAGCGCTTCGATGTCCGTCGGACGCAGACGAATACAGCCGGAGCTGACGCGCATGCCGATCCCGAAGTTGGCATTGGTGCCGTGGATCAGGTATTCACCGCGCCCCATCGCCAGACGCAGGGCGAACAGCCCCATCGGGTTCTCAGGGCCTGCCGGCACCACCGCAGGCAGCGTCACGCCCTGGGACTGATAGCGTTTGCGGATGTTGGCGGTAGGTGTCCAGGTCGGGTTGGGGATCTTCTGGCTCACGGAGGTCACTTCCAGCGGCGTGTGCATCCCGGTCTGGCCGATACCGATCGGATAGACGATCACTTTGTTCTCGCCTTTCGGATAGTAGTAAAGGCGCAGCTCGGCCAGGTTGACGATGATCCCTTCACGCTTGGTATCAGGCAGCAGCATTTGGGTCGGAATGGTCAGCACCGTACCCGGCTTAGGCAGGAACGGGTCGGTGCCGGGGTTGGCTTCCAGCATGCCCAGCAGGCCAATCTTGTAGTCGGCGGCGATCGCCTCCAGCGGACGGCCGTCGTTTGGCACGGTATAAGTGGTGTTTTCACCGATCAGACGGCTGTCCGGCGGCGGCAGCGGGTACTCGGTCGCACTGGCGGCCTGCGTGCCGGCCAATACGGTGGCGAAGACCATGCCCATTAAACTCAACGCACGTTTCATTATCATCCCTATATTTTTTATGACGGTTCGTCCCCAAGGCTAACGAGCGCCCGGCGGCGGGTAAATCAGACAATACCTGATTAATACTAGCAATGCTGGCATCAAAGGCAATAAGTTCTCTAAAAATCAACACGTTATAACGTAATCACCGCCGTTGATTGTCAACGAAACGTCAACGGATAAGCTGCTGAAATATCACTGAATTGGGGATGTTATCTGGGGGGAAAGCGTGGATTGTAAAGGCTCATTGACAAAACGAATGTATCAATGAGCCCTCAAGAACGGGGGCGTTCAGGCTCAGGCCAGCTGCGTGGCTTTACTGCGAATGGCGCGGATCATCGCCTCCAGCCCCTGTGAACGCGAAGGCGTCAGGTGTTGGCTGAGCGCCAGCTCGGCGAAAAACGGCCGCACGTCGAGCTCGACAATCTGCTGCGGCGTCAATAGGCGATACAGAATAAACACCACCGCCAGCAGGCCTTTGACGATCGCCGCGTCGCTGTCGCCGTGAAACTCGACCTGCCCTTGCTCATCGAGGCGCATCACAATCCACACCTGGCTCTGACAGCCGGAGATCAGGTTGCCGGCCTGCCGCTCAGCCTCGTCCAGCGGCGGCAATTTGGCGCCGAGTTCAATCACGTACAGGTATTTCTCCTCCCAGTTCAAACAGCGGGAGAAATTTCGCACCAATTTATCTTTGTCCGGCAAATTCGCCATGGGGATCCTTTTGTACCGCCGGGGACGCGCCCCGGCCTAGCCTAATAGCTGATGAATGCGTTGCAGCCCGGCCACCAGCCGGTCCACCTCTTCGCGGGTATTATATAACGCCAGCGAAGCGCGGCACATGCTCGGCACCTGATAAAACGCCATCAGCGGCATGGCGCAGTGATGGCCGGTGCGAATGGCGATGCCGTACTGATCGAGGAAGCTGCCGACGTCATAGGCATGGTGTTCACCCAGATTGAAGGCGATCACCCCGGCGCGATGGGCCGGGCCATAGACTTTCAGCGTCGGCACCTGGCTGAGCGCCTTCAGCGCGTAGTGCATCAGCGACTGTTCATAATCGTGGATCGCATTCAGGCCCAGGGCTTCAACGTAATCAAACGCCGCCCCCAGCCCCATGATGCCGGCGGTGTTCGGCGAACCGGCCTCGAAGCGCCACGGCGGATCGGCGAAGGTGGTGCCCGCCGTCAGGCTGACCTGGCGGATCATCGAGCCGCCCCCTTCCCACGGCGGCATCTGCTGCAGCAGCGCCTGGCGGCCATACAGCATGCCGATGCCGGAAGGACCGTACAGCTTGTGGCCGGAAAACACGTAAAAATCGCAGTCCAGCGCCTGGACATCGACGCGCTGGTGCATCACCGCCTGCGCGCCGTCCACCAGCACCGTCAAATTCGGCGCCAGGGCTCTGGCGCGGGCGATAATGTCGCGCACCGGGTTGACGGTGCCCAGCACGTTGGAGACCTCGGTCAGCGCCAGCAGTTTACAGGACGCATCGACCAGTTCCGGCAGCCGCGCCAGATCCAGCGTACCGTCCGGCTGTAGCGGCCACACCCGCAGCTGCAGCCCGCGCTCCTCCGCCAGCATCTGCCACGGCACGATGTTGGCGTGGTGCTCCATCTCGGTGATGAGAATCGCATCGCCCGGCTGCAGCAGGTGGCGGCCAAAGCTGTTGGCCACCAGATTGATGCCTTCGGTGGTGCCCTTGACGAACACCATCTCTTCCGCCGAGGCGGCGTTGATAAAGCGCGCCGCCTGCTCCCGCACCGCTTCCATCTGCTGAGTCGCCTCGGCGCTCAGGGTGTGGATGCCGCGATGCACCGCCGCATAACCGTGGCGGTAGAACTCCAGCTCGCGGTCGATCACCGCCTGCGGTTTCTGCGCGCTGGCGGCGCTGTCGAGATAGGCCAGCGGTTGGCCGTTCACCTCACGCGCCAGCAGCGGAAAATCGCCGCGCACGCGTTCAATCGGATAACTCATGCAGCCTCCCCCGGCAGGCGCTGGGCGATGCGCGCCAGCACCCGTTCCCGGATGGTGTCGTTGGCGATGCCTTCGGTCAGCTCGGCGGCGAAGGCAAAGATAATCATCTGCTGCGCCGCATGTTTGTCGATGCCGCGCGACTGCAGATAGAACAGCTGCTCTTCATCGATACGCCCCACGGTGGCGCCGTGGCTGCATTTGACGTCGTCGGCGTAAATCTCCAGCTGCGGCTTGGTATCCACTTCCGCCACCTTACCCAACAGCAGGTTATGGTTGGTCATCTGGCCGTCGGTTTTGATCGCGTGCTTAGCCACTTTGATCATGCCGTTGAACACCGCCTTGCCGCGATCGCTGACCACGGTTTTATGCAGCTGGCGGCTTTCGCAATAGCCTTTGTTGTGCTCCAGATAGGTGCGGGTATCGCAGATCTCTTTGCCCACCGGCAGCACCAAGCTGTTGATCACCAGGTTTGCGCCTTCGCCGTTCAGCTGTGCGCTGGTGTTGTGCCGCGTCAGGCCGGCGCCCAGCAGGAAGCTGTCGCTTTTCACCCGCGCGTCGCGGCCGATAACCAGATCGTTATGGGCAAAGTGGTAGCTCGGCTGGCTCTCAAACGCCAGCTTGCAGTGCAACAGCCCGGCGTTGTCCGCCACGTTGGCGGTCAGGCGCGCGCCGGTGAAGTGCGCGGCCTCGCCCAGGCTGACATAGTGTTCAATCACTTCCGCCTCGGCGCCGCGCCCGATCTCCAGATGGTGACGATGATGCACGGTGTTCACTTCCCCGGTGGCGCCGCGTCCGCTGCTGATGTGCAGCAGGTACAGCGGGCGGGCCGGGGCCTTGCCGGCCGGCAAACGAATCAGGCTGGTTTCCTGCGCCAGGCTTTCGGTCAGGTGCAGGAAAATCTCCGGCTGGATCGGCTCCGGCAGCGCCTGCGGCGTGCCGTAGGCGGTCAACTCGAACTGGTAGTCGCCCAGATCGCCATCGCTGAGCGCGGCGCTGTAGCGGCCGTCGATAAACACCAGCCGACAGGCATCGATGCCGAGCGCCAGCGCCTCAAGCTGCTCTGCGCTCACCGGCGCGGGCTGCGGATCGAGGAACTGCTGCTCCAGCATGCTCTCCAGCGGCGTGTATTTCCAGTTTTCATGCTTGCGCGTCGGCCAGCCGAGGCGCAGCGCCTGCTGCCAGTGCGCCAGCGCATGCGGCGAACGCTCGCCGCCGCGGCCTTCGAACAGGCGATACAGCTGCTGCAGCGCGTTTGAATTACTGTTGGTCGGTAAGCCAGCCATAGCCCTGCTCCTCCAACTGTTTCACCAGCGAGAAATCGCCGGACTTAACGATGCGCCCCTGGGACAGCACGTGTACGTAATCCGGTTTGATGTAGTCCAGAATGCGCTGATAGTGGGTCACGATGATAAAGGCGCGCTTGCCGTCCCGCAGCGAGTTGACGCCGTTGGCGACGATCTTCAGCGCGTCGATGTCCAGGCCCGAGTCGGTTTCATCGAGAATGCACAGATCCGGCTCCAGCGCCGCCATCTGCAGAATATCGTTGCGTTTTTTCTCACCGCCGGAGAAGCCGACGTTGACCGAACGGGTCAACAGATCGGCCGGCATATCCAGCAGCGCGATTTTCTCTTCGATGAAATCGGCGAAGTCAAAGCGATCAAGCGGCTCCTGCTCGCGGTATTTGCGCACCGCGTTGACCGACGTCTGCAGGAAGAAGTGGTTGCTGACGCCAGGGATCTCCACCGGGTACTGGAAGGCCAGGAACACGCCTTCGCCGGCGCGATCTTCCGGATCCAGCTCCAGCAGATCCTTGCCCTTGAAGGTGACTTCCCCTTCGGTCACTTCGTACTCTTCACGCCCGGCCAGCGTGGCGGACAGCGTGCTCTTGCCCGAGCCGTTCGGCCCCATGATGGCGTGCACTTCGCCCGGTTTGATCTCCAGATCCAATCCCTTGAGGATCTCGTTGCCTTCCACGCTGACTTTCAAATTCTTGATGCTTAACATGCTGTGTCCTCAGATAGCGCCGACGGCGCTAAAAATGCGGCGATTAACCCACGCTGTGTTCCAGGCTGATGGCCAGAAGTTTCTGCGCCTCGACGGCGAACTCCAGCGGCAGCTCGGAGAAAACGTCCTTGCAGAAACCGTTGACGATCATCGAAATGGCGTCATCCTCGCTGATGCCGCGCTGCAGGCAGTAGAACAGCTGGTCGTCGCCGATCTTCGAGGTGGTGGCTTCGTGCTCCAGCTGAGCGCTGTTGTTGCGCGCTTCAACGTAAGGGAACGTGTGGGCACCGCTGTCCGGCCCGATCAGCATCGAGTCGCACTGGGTAAAGTTACGGGCGTTTTCCGCCCCCGGCAGGATTTTCACCAGGCCGCGATAGGTGTTCTCGCTGTGGCCGGCGGAGATGCCTTTGGCGATGATGGTCGACTTGGTGTTTTTGCCGATGTGGATCATCTTGGTGCCGGTGTCCGCCTGCTGATGGCCGCTGGTCAGCGCCACCGAGAAGAATTCGCCGATCGAATTGTCGCCCTGCAAAATCACGCTCGGGTATTTCCAGGTGATGGCCGAGCCGGTTTCCGACTGGGTCCAGGACATTTTCGAGCCGGCGCCTTCACACAGCGCGCGCTTGGTGACGAAGTTGAGGATGCCGCCCTTGCTCTCGCCGCCGGAGAACCAGTTCTGCACCGTCGAGTATTTCACTTCGGCGTCTTTATGCAGGATCACTTCCACCACCGCCGCGTGCAGCTGGTAGCTGTCGCGCACCGGGGCCGAGCAGCCTTCGATGTAGCTGACATAGCTGCCTTCGTCGGCGATCAGGATGGTGCGCTCGAACTGGCCGGTTTTGGCGGCGTTGATACGGAAATAGGTCGACAGCTCCATCGGGCAGCGCACGCCTTTCGGCACATAGACGAAGGTGCCGTCGGAGGCCACCGCGGCGTTCAGCGCAGCGAAGAAGTTATCGTTGGAGGGCACCACGCGGCCCAGGTACTGACGCACCAGGTCCGGGTATTCCTGGATCGCTTCGCCGAACGAGCAGAAGATCACCCCGCTTTCCGCCAGTTTTTCACGGTAAGTGGTAGCGACCGAGACCGAGTCGAAGATGGCGTCCACCGCCACCTCGCTGCCCTCGCGCACCGGCACGCCGAGCTGATTGAACGCCAGCTCCACTTCGCTGGTCAGGTAATCTTTTTCCGTCGCCGCGCCCGGTTGCTGCTCGGCGCCGGGTTGCGAACCGCAGGCATCGTCGCAGCTGCCGCAGGACGGCGCCGAATAGTAACTGTAGTCCTGGTAGTTCAGGCGATCGTAATTGGCCTTCAGCCAGTGCGGCTCTTCCATCTGCAGCCAGGCACGGTAGGCCTCGAGGCGGAATTCCAGCATCCACTCGGGTTCGTTGCGCTTGGCCGAGATGGCGCGCACCACCTCTTCGTTGATGCCTTTGGCCAACTCATCGGTTGCCAGCTGGGTGAAGAAACCTTCTTTGTAGCGACCTTCGCTGACCCAAGCCTGCACTTCATTAGGCATTTCTACATTGCTTCGTGTCATGTTGATTGCATCGCTCAAACGCCAAAGCTCTCGCCGCACCCGCAGGCATGCTGAGCTTTAGGGTTATTGAATTTGAATATCTGATTCAGCCCTTCGCGGACATAATCTACCGTGGTGCCGTCGATGAACGGCATAGCCTTCAGCGGCACATAGAGTTTGGCGCCGTCGCGCTCAAACAGCAGATCGTCATCGGCGGGTTCGCGGGTCAGATCCAGCACATAGGCAAAGCCGGCGCAGCCGGATTGTTTCACCCCTAGCTGCAGCCCTTTCACCTGCGGATCCTGCTGCATCAGTTTCGTTATTTGTCGTACGGCGCTGTCGCTGAGCGAAATGCCTTGCCAGACATTTTCATCCAGAGAAAAAGTGCCGACATTTTCCGTTTGCATAGGGTCTACCTCACACTCGTGTTTGGCCACAGCCAATCTGGGTTGCTTATATGTTAGTGATAACGATTATCACTTCAACCGTTTGTTTTGCGGGGGTATCCGCCGCGAGCGCGGTTTTTCGCTGCGGCGCGCGGCAAGCCAACGGGACACCCGTGGCGGCTTGCGGCGTCAGGCGGCAAGGTGTGCATGCTATCCCTATGAATTCGTTATCTATCCTGCATCACCGTACCGCACTCCCCGGTGGCCCGTCAGCGTTACAGCGCTGCGGTGCGTTGCCGATCTAAACATTCATAGAAAATACCTATTTCTGCATTCTGTCTGTCGTAAATGTGCGTTTATCGGCATTTCGTGGCGCGGCGCAAGCGCGCGGCCCTCAGGTTAAAGTTTAGTCGCTCAGGATTAAGTTGGGTCGGCGGCGGTCTTTTACCCTCCTGAGCAATAAAAAACGCCGCGCCGGGATTGATCGGCAACGCGGCAGTTTATATGATAATGATTATCATTCAATTTGAATTTGAGCGCGAAGCCAATGACTCTTTCGATCAACGCATGGTTGCTGGGCAAGATTGATGAATACAAATTCAGCGTGCGCGACGCCACGGTGGACTTTTATATGGCCGAAGCGGCGCTGCGGCGCCCGGAATGCAATATCGACCATCTGAAGCGGTACAACAGCGTCAGCCTCACCATGGCCAATCTGTGTCTGGAGAACGGCGACGACGACAGCTACCTGCACGCGCTCAGCAAGCTGCACAACCGGCTGATCGTCGAGATCAACAACCCACAGCGCTGCCAGCTGTTTCGGGTGCAAAGCTACCACTTCGCCCGCCACACGCTGACGCTGATCTGCCAAAAATATGCAATGGAAGGCACCTGGGAGAAGGCGAACGCGTTTCAAAAGGACTTCGTCAAACGCGTGCCGTTTCAGCTGTAAGGCGAAAGGCTCCGCAGGCCGAACGCCTGCGGAAACCGGCGGGAATCAGTCGATGACCGCCGTGGTCAGACGCGAGGTGCAGCACAGCCGATCGCGCGCGTCGAAGATCTCGATTTGCCACACCTGATGGCGACGGCCGACGTGCAGTGCGCGACACACCCCGCGCACCTGGCCATCGAACACCGCGCGCAGGTGGTTGGCGTTGATCTCCAGCCCCACCACTTTCTGCTCGCCTTCGCTGCACAGGTAGCCGGCCATCGATCCCATCGACTCCGCCAACACCACCGATGCCCCGCCGTGCAACAGCCCGAACGGCTGCCGGGTGCGGCCATCGACCGGCATGGTGGCCTCGAGGAAATCTTCGCCCAGCTGGGTAAACTCGATGCCCACATGGCTGACCATGCAGCCGTCGCCGGCGCGGTTCAGCTGCTCCAGCGATGTTTCACGTTTCCACAATTTCACTCAATCATCTCCAGAAGTGCCTGTAATGGGTGGCGCACGCCATTGCCCTCGATGCGTTTCACCTGGCTGCGGCAGGAATAGCCGGTCGCCAGGCAGCGCTGCCGCGGCAAACGCTGCAGCGTCGGATGCCATGATAGCTCATAAATGCCGAGCGAGTTTTGCAGGTTCTTGGCTTCATGGCCGTAAGTGCCCGCCATGCCGCAGCAGCCGACGCTGACGTTCTCCAGTTTGGCGCCGAAGCGGGCGAAGATCGCCGCCCACTGTTGGCCGCTGGCCGGCAGCGCGGTGGTTTCGGTGCAGTGGCCAAACAGATACCACGGCTCGCCGGTCGCCGGCTGTTCGGCGCGATCCGCAATCCGCTGCTGCAGCCATTCATGCACCAGCTGCACCTGGAAATCGCCGCGTTCGGCGCCGAGGATCTCGCGGTATTCGTCGCGGTAGCACAGCACCAGCGCCGGATCGACGCCCACCAGCGGCATGCCGAGCTGCGCCACACGGTTGAGGAAATCGGCGGTTTTGCGCGCGGTGCGGGCAAAGCGCGTCAGGAAACCTTTCACATGCTGCGCCTTACCGTTCGGCGAGAACGGCAGCAGCACCGGTTGATAGCCGAGCTTCTCCACCAGCCTGACAAAGTCCGCCACCACTTTGGCGTCGTAATAGCTGGTGAACGGATCCTGGACGATAAGCACGTGTTCTGCGCGCTGCTCGGCGCTCAGCCCTTCCAGCTGCTCCAGCGTCAGCGTGGTCGCGCGATGGCCGGACAGCTGCTGACGCAGCGTCGGGCTGGACAGCAGCGGCAGATCGACCATGCCGATGGCGTTGCGGCTCATCTCCCGCAGCCACGGCTGGCGGAAGAAGAAGTTGAACACCTTCGGCGCGCGGGCCATCAACGGGGTATAGCTCTCCACGCCGGCGACCATGTAGTCGCTTACCGGGCGCAGATAGCGGGTGTGGTAGAGCTGCAGGAAGCGCGAACGGAAACCCGGCACGTCAATCTTGATCGGGCACTGGGTGGAGCAGGCCTTGCAGGCCAGGCAACCGGACATCGCCTCTTTCACTTCGTGCGAGAAGTCATACTCGCCCTTGCCCGCGTGCCAGCTGTTGCGGGTCTTTTCGAGCAAACCGCGCAGGCTGACTCGCTGCTGCGGCAGCTGTTTCTCCAGCGCCAAAGGATCGACGCCCTGCTCGGCCAACAGACGCAGCCACTCGCGCACCAGCGTCGCCCGCCCTTTCGGTGAATGAATGCGGTTGCCGCTGATCTTCATCGACGGGCACATCGGGCTGCGCACGTCGAAGTTGAAGCACAGGCCGTTGCCGTTACACTCCAGCGCGCCGCGGAATGAGGTGCGCACCTCGACCGGGATCTGGCGATCGAAGGTGCCGCGTTTGACCGCGTCAACCTGCATCATCGGCGCATCCACCGCCAGCGGCGAACAGATCTTGCCCGGGTTCAGGCGGTTATCCGGGTCGAATGCCGCCTTGATGCGGCGCAGCTCTTCATACAACGTTTCGCCGAAGAACTCAGGGCTGTATTCCGCGCGGAACCCCTTGCCGTGCTCCCCCCACAGCAGGCCGCCGTATTTGGCGGTCAACGCCACCACCCGATCGGAGATTTGCTTCATCAGCACCTCCTGCTGCGGGTCGCACATGTCGAGCGCCGGGCGCACGTGCAGTACCCCGGCGTCGACGTGGCCGAACATGCCGTAGCTCAGGTGGTGGTCATCGAGCAGTTGACGGAATTCGACGATATAGTCCGCCAGGTGTTGCGGCGGCACGCAGGTGTCCTCGGCGAACGGAATCGGCTTGGCGCGGCCCTTGGCGTTACCCAGCAGCCCGACCGCCTTCTTGCGCATGTTGTAAATGCGCTCGATGCCCGCCAGATCGCCGCAGATTTGGTAACCGATCACGCCGTCCTGCTGCTGCGCGATCAGTTCGTCCAGCCGTTGGCACAGGGTTTCCATCTGGCCGTCGATCAGCGCCCGATCGTCGCCGGCGAACTCGACGATGTTCAGCCCGAGCATCTCTTTATCCGGCACGTCGGCGATCAGTTCGTTCACCGAGTGCCAAACGATGTCTTCACGCGCCAGGTTCAGCACCTTGGAATCGATGGTTTCCACCGACAGCGCCTTGGCTTCGACCATAAAGGGTGCATTGCGCAGCGCCGAGTCGAAAGAGTCGTATTTTACGTTAACCAAACGGCGTACTTTCGGCAGCGGCGTGATGTCCAGCCGCGCCTCGGTGATAAACGCCAGCGTGCCTTCGGCGCCGGTCAGGATGCGCGTCAGATCGAAGGTTTGCAGATCGTCGCTCAGCACGTGGCGCAGATCGTAACCGGTGAGGAAGCGGTTGAGCTTGGGGAATTTCTCCAGGATCAGCGCACGCTGCTCGCGGCAGCGGTTGAGCACCGTGCGGTAGATGCGCCCTTCGGCGGTCTCTTCCAGAGCAATCGTTTCCGCCAGCGCCGTCGGCATGGCGCGGGTATCGATCATCTCACCGCCCAGCAGCACCGCCCGCAGGCCCAATACGTGATCGGAGGTTTTGCCGTACACCAGCGAGCCCTGGCCGGAGGCGTCGGTGTTGATCATGCCGCCCAGCGTGGCGCGGTTACTGGTGGACAGTTCCGGCGAGAAAAAGTAGCCGAACGGCCGCAGATATTGATTCAGCTGATCCTTGATCACCCCGGCTTCGACTTTTACCCAGCCCTGTTCGACGTTGATCTCCAGAATGCGATTCATATGGCGCGACATATCGACCACAATGCCGGTGTTGAGCGACTGGCCGTTGGTGCCGGTGCCGCCGCCGCGTGGGCTGAAGGTCAGCGTCTTGAATCGCTCTTCCCCGGCCAGGCGGGCGATCAGCGCCACGTCGGCGGTGGAACGGGGGAACACCACCGCATCGGGCAACAGCTGATAGATGCTGTTGTCGGTGGCCATCGTCAGCCGGTCAGCGTAGCTGGTGGCGGTGTCGCCGTTGAATCCGTTTTGCTTCAGTGCTTCCAAAAAGTCGAGCACCCGTTGAACGAGGCCGGGCGCCTGAGAAATCTGTGGGATCATTCGCTTTTTTGACCCTGTCCGTCTATTTTTTATGCGCTGATGTACGCTGAATCGGGCCTTTAATTCAGACCCACCCTATTTTTTAGTGACACTAAAAACTAACATACTCGTTTAGTGAAGGCATTCACATTATTACCGCCCTGCGAGCGCCGCCACAGGCGGCCGCCCGGCGGTGAGAAACCGACCGACAGGCACCCCGATTCCCCGGTGCCAGGGATTTAATTGACCAGGATGAGAAGCCACTGATGCCACTCCCGCAATCGCGTTACGACTTACCGCGAATTATTTTCGGCGTGCTGTTTATCGCCATCATGATCGTCGCCTGTTTTTGGGTGATCCAACCGTTTATTCTCGGCTTCGCCTGGGCGGGCATGGTGGTGATCGCCACCTGGCCGCTGCTGCTCAAACTGCAAAAACTGCTGTGGGGCCGCCGTTCGCTGGCGGTGTTGGTCATGACCCTGCTGCTGATCCTGCTGTTCATTCTGCCAATCTCCCTGCTGATCAGCAGCGTGGTGGATAACAGCGCGCCGCTGATCGCCTGGGCCAGTTCACCGGGCAAGCTGCACATTCCCGACCTCGCCTGGCTGCAGTCCGTGCCGATGATCGGCGACAGGCTCTACACCAGCTACCACACGCTGGTTAACGCCGGCGGCGCCGCGCTGCTGGCGAAGGTGCAGCCGTACTTCGGCCAGACCGCCACCTGGTTCGTGGCGCAGGCGGCGCATATCGGCCGTCTGCTGCTGCACTGCGCGCTGATGTTGCTGTTCAGCGCATTGCTGTATGCGCGCGGCGAGCAGGTAGCGCTGGGTATCCGCCACTTTGCGGTGCGCCTCGGTTCTGCGCGGGGCGATGCGGCAGTGCTGTTGGGCGGCCAGGCGATCCGTGCCGTCGCGCTGGGCGTGGTGGTGACGGCGCTGGTGCAGTCGGTGCTGGGCGGTATCGGTCTGGCGGTGAGCGGCATTCCGGCCGCCACCCTGTTGACGATGCTGATCTTTATCTGCTGCGTGGCGCAATTGGGGCCGCTGTTGGTGCTGGTGCCGGCCATTATCTGGCTGTACTGGCATGGCGATACCACCTGGGGCACCGTGCTGCTGGTCTGGAGCTGCGTGGTAGCCACGCTGGATAACGTGCTGCGCCCGGTGCTGATCCGCATGGGCGCCGATCTGCCGCTGCTGCTGATCCTCTCCGGCGTTATCGGCGGTTTGCTGGCCTTCGGCATGATTGGCCTGTTCATCGGCCCGGTGGTGTTGGCGGTATCTTATCGCCTGCTGACCGCCTGGATGAATGAAGCGCCGGAGCCGACCACCGCGCCGGAGCAAGTCATCGAAGATCTGGAAAAACGCTAATTCCCCTTCCGCCCGCATCGTCGGGCGGAATATTTCGCCCCGTCATTGTTCCTACCTCATTCGAGTAATATCTACGCCAAATATAATGCCGCCCTATATTGATTGGGCCTCGGCGAATGAAAGATGCAATGTAAATCCCTGTTTATTGCAAGCGGCAAAAAGAGATAACGCCCGCAAATAAAATGTGATGCCGCTATCGATTAGGATGATTCTTAATGACTAGTCGCGTTCAAAAATCTAGTATTATGGCCATCTATTGCTTCAAATCACTGATTTTAAAGCAACCTTTCTGAACTATGTAATGCCATACATGTGAATTGCTGTGTGTAGTCTTTGCCCATCTCCTACGGTGGGCTTTTTTTTATTCTTTTTTCGCCAAATTGATTATTTTACGCGCCGTTATTTACATTCAGAAATAAAAAGGCCGCAGCGTAAACTGCGGCCTGGCGTTAATGCCTTAGCGATGCCGAAACATTATTTCTTTTTCGACAAATTGATCCAGGTCTGCACCACGGTGTCCGGATTGAGTGACAGGCTGTCGATGCCCTGCTCCATCAGCCACTCGGCGAAGTCTTCGTGGTCGGACGGGCCCTGGCCGCAGATGCCGACGTATTTGCCGTGGCGCTTGGCCGCCTGAATCGCCATCGACAGCAGCGCTTTCACCGCCTCGTTGCGTTCGTCGAACAGCTCCGACACCACGCCGGAGTCGCGATCCAGCCCCAGCGCCAGCTGGGTCATGTCGTTGGAACCGATGGAGAAGCCGTCGAAGTGCTCGAGGAACTGATCCGCCAACAGCGCATTGGACGGGATCTCGCACATCATGATCACTTTCAGCCCGTTCTCGCCGCGCTTCAGCCCTTGACGCGCCAGCTCGGCCACCACCGCTTCCGCCTGCGCCACGGTGCGCACGAACGGCACCATGATTTCGACGTTGGTCAGCCCCATTTCGTTACGCACGCGTTTCACCGCCTCGCACTCCAGCGCGAAGCAATCGCGGAAGCTGTCGGCCACGTAACGGCCGGCACCACGGAAGCCCAGCATCGGGTTCTCTTCGTGCGGTTCATACTTGTCGCCGCCCACCAGGTTGGCGTACTCGTTGGATTTAAAGTCGGACAGACGCACAATCACGCGCTTCGGCCAGAACGCGGCGCCCAGCGTCGCGATGCCCTCGGTCAGACGGCCGACGTAGAACTCGACCGGATGATCGTAACCCTGCATCAGCGCGCGAATTTCGTTTTGCAGCGCCGGCGTCTGCTGGTCAAACTCCAGCAGCGCGCGCGGGTGCACGCCGATCATGCGGTTGATGATAAATTCCAGCCGCGCCAGGCCCACGCCTTCATTCGGCAAACGCGCGAAGTCGAAGGCGCGATCCGGGTTGCCGACGTTCATCATGATCTTCAGCGGCAGATCAGGCAGCTCGGTCACTTCGGAGCTCTGCACGCTGAAGTCCAGCATATCGCTGTAAACGAAACCGGTGTCGCCTTCCGCGCAGGAGACGGTGACTTTCTGGCCGTCTTTCAGCACGTCGGTGGCGTGGCCACAGCCCACCACCGCCGGAATGCCCAGCTCACGGGCGATGATCGCCGCGTGGCAGGTGCGCCCGCCGCGGTTGGTGACGATCGCGGCGGCTTTCTTCATGATCGGTTCCCAATCCGGGTCGGTCATGTCGGTGACCAACACGTCGCCCGGCTGGATGCGATCCATTTCGCTGATGTCGTGGATCACTTTCACCGGGCCGGCGCCGATGCGGTGGCCGATGGCGCGGCCTTCCACCAGCACCGGGCTGGAGCCGTTCAGCTGGTAGCGCTCCATGGTCTGCTCGTTGGAGCGTACGGTCTCCGGGCGTGCCTGCACGATCAGCAGCTTGCCGGTATGGCCGTCTTTCGCCCACTCGATATCCATCGGGCGACCGTAATGTTTTTCGATCAGGATCGCCTGCTGCGCCAGCGCCTGCACTTCTTCATCCGTCAGCGAGAAACGGCTGCGCTGCGCTTCCGGCACGTCTTCGATGCGCACCTGCTTGCCGTGATCCTGCGACGGTGCGTACACCATGCGGATCTTTTTCGAGCCCAGGTTGCGGCGCACGATCGCCGGCTTGCCGTTTTGCAGCGTCGGTTTGTGCACGTAGAACTCATCCGGGTTCACCGCGCCCTGCACCACCATTTCGCCCAGGCCGAAGGCGGAGGTGATGAATACCACCTGATCAAAGCCGGACTCAGTGTCGATGGTGAACATCACGCCCGAGGAGGCCAGATCGGAGCGCACCATCCGCTGCACGCCCGCCGACAGCGCCACGCCGCGGTGGTCATAGCCTTGGTGCACGCGATAAGAGATGGCGCGGTCGTTGAACAGCGACGCAAACACGTGCTTGATCGCCACCATCACGGCGTCGATGCCCTGCACGTTGAGGAAGGTTTCCTGCTGGCCGGCAAAGGACGCGTCCGGCATGTCTTCCGCCGTGGCGGAGGAACGCACCGCAAAGGAGGCTTCCGGTTCGCCGTCGGCGAGCTGTTGGTAAGCCTGATGAATTTCACGTTCGAACTCGGCGTGGAACGGCGTGTCGATCACCCATTGGCGGATCTGGGCGCCGGCCTTGGCCAGTTGTGCAACGTCGTCAACGTCGGTCTGATCCAGTAGCTGATAGATGCGCTGGTTAACACCGCTTTGTTCGAGGAAATCGTTAAACGCCTGTGCGGTGGTGGCAAAACCGTTTGGCACGGCCACGCCCAAATCGGAAAGATTGGTGATCATTTCACCGAGGGAGGCGTTTTTGCCGCCGACACGGTCAACGTCGTGCATGCCAAGCTGGTTGTACCAAAGCACATTACGCAAGTCTGGGCCATTGTTGGACATCGAGACAATCCTTATTGCTATCAGTAGGGTAAAGACGGATTTAATTCGCTTGCTTTACGGCGCCGCTAACACGGAGCCGAATCAGACTAGCACACTGATCTGGGGAAAATGGAAAGGTGAATCGATCAACCCACTGAAGAAAGTGGTTTTTAAGAGAATGTCCTAACCGGCTGATTTGCCTGGGAACCGTTCCCAATCGCACGAAAAGCTTAGTTCTCAACAAATTACGTTCTTTTTAAACTTCTGTTTTAATGACCACGCAAACGCTACCGTTTTTGGTGAAAATAGCGGCAAATTTGCGTTTCGGATCGAAAAGCGTCGCTGCGCCACGATTTTTACCGTCGTCAAAATGCACTTTTCTTCACGCGCCGCCGCAAGGCGGTTTACCGCCCCGCCGTCACAATTTTTTCCCTCGCCCCTTTACCGGCGAATCGTCTGCGGCTCATGATATTGGCAGTGATGACAGCAGGAACACCGTTCTCAGGTAAGGAGCCTCGGGTGGAAAGAAGCGTTTTTTATATTTCGGATGGTACGGCGATCACTGCCGAAGTGCTGGGGCACGCGGTGCTGTCGCAGTTCCCGGTCACGGCGACCACGTACACCTTGCCGTTTGTCGAAACCGAGGCCCGCGCACGCGCAGTTCGCCAACAAATCGATGATATCTATAATGAAACCGGCGTGCGGCCGCTGGTGTTTTACTCCATCATCTCGCCGGAAGTGCGAGATGTGATCGTCCAGAGCCAGGGCTTTTGCCAGGATATCGTGCAGGCGCTGGTCGGCCCGCTGCAGGGCGAGCTGGACGTAGAACCGACGCCGGTGCCGAACCGCACCCACGGCCTGACCGCCAGCAACCTCGGCAAGTATGATGCGCGCATCGCCGCCATCGACTATACCCTGGCGCACGATGACGGCATTTCGCTGCGCAACCTCGATCAGGCGCAGGTGATCCTGCTCGGCGTGTCGCGCTGCGGCAAAACCCCTACCAGCCTCTATCTGGCGATGCAGTTCGGCATCCGCGCCGCCAACTATCCGTTTATCGCCGACGATATGGACAATTTGCACCTGCCGGCTTCGCTGAAACCGTTTCAGCATAAATTATTCGGCCTGACCATCGATCCGGAGCGCCTGGCGGCGATCCGCGAAGAGAGGCGCGAAAACAGCCGCTACGCCTCATTGCGCCAGTGCCGCATGGAGATCGCCGAGGTCGAGGCGCTGTTCCGCAAAAACCAGATCCGCTATCTCAATACCACCAACTATTCGGTCGAAGAGATCTCCACCAAAATCCTCGATATCCTCGGCATGAGCCGCCGCATGTTCTGATCTTTTCCTCGCGGGGCCGTCGCGCCCCGCCGCCTGCCGTTTATTTCAGCAGCAGCTGATTTTTTTGTGCTTTTTTTCGCGGCTTTGATCAACAGAACGCAATCTCTACGGTTGAATTCAGCGCTTTTTGCGTTATTGTGATCGCCATCACTTCCCGGCACTCCTGCCGCAGAGAAGAACAGTTTCCAGGGAACAACATGTACAAAACAGATGAACTGCGGACCGCGCGCATCGACAGCCTCGTCACGCCGCAAGCGTTGGCAGACAAGCTGCCGATCTCGGCGGCCGTCGCCGATAACGTGACAGCGTCACGAAAACGCATTGAAAAAATCCTCACCGGTGAAGACCGCCGCCTGTTGGTGGTGATCGGCCCCTGCTCCATCCACGATCTCGACGCCGCCGTCGATTACGCCGGCCGGCTGAACGCCCTGCGCGAACGCTACCAGGATCGTCTGGAAATCGTGATGCGCACCTACTTCGAAAAACCGCGCACCGTCGTCGGCTGGAAAGGCCTGATCTCCGATCCGGCGCTGGACGGCACCTTCCAGGTCAACCGCGGCATCGAAATGGCGCGCCGCCTGCTGCTGGAAGTGAACCAGCTCGGCCTGCCGACCGCCACCGAATTCCTGGACATGGTGGTCGGCCAATACATCGCCGATCTCATCAGCTGGGGTGCCATCGGCGCACGCACCACCGAAAGCCAGATCCACCGTGAAATGGCCTCGGCGCTCTCCTGCCCGGTCGGCTTCAAAAACGGCACCGACGGCAACACCCGCATCGCCATCGACGCCATTCGTGCGGCGCGCGCCGGGCACATGTTCCTGTCGCCGGACAAACATGGCCAGATGACCATCTACCAGACCAGCGGCAACCCGTATGGCCACATCATCATGCGCGGTGGCAAAACGCCGAACTACCACGCCAGCGACATCGCTACCGCCTGCGACAGCCTGCGCGAGTTCGATCTGCCGGAGCACCTGGTGATCGACTTCAGCCACGGCAACTGCCAGAAGATGCACCGCCGCCAGCTGGAAGTGGCCGACAACGTTTGCCAACAGATCCGCGCAGGCTCCGCCGCCATCACCGGCGTGATGGCGGAAAGCTTCCTGGTGGAAGGCACGCAGAAAATCGTCGCCGGCCAGCCGCTGACCTATGGCCAGTCGATCACCGATCCTTGCCTGAGCTGGTCCGACAGCGAACAGCTGTTGGCGATGCTGGCGGATGCGATCGATAGCCGTTTCTGACGCAACCTGGGCCGGGGCTTCGCCCCGGCTTTATCCCTCCCGCCCCGCTCTCATCTATACTGATTGCAACCTCTTTGCACCCGCCGAAACGCACCTGGAGCCCCGGCATGATTCACTCTCTGTTATCCATCCCCTGCGTCACGCTGCAGGGCGAGCAAAAAACGCTGGGCGATTTCCCGGCGCGCGCTTATCTGGTGGTCAACACCGCCAGCAAGTGCGGCTTCACCCCGCAATACCGCGGGCTGGAAAATTTGTGGCAATACTATCGCGAACGCGGCCTGGTGGTGCTCGGCTTCCCCTGCAACCAGTTTGGTTCTCAGGAGCCGGGCAGCCCGCTGGAGATCGCCAACTTTTGCAGCCTCAACTACGGCGTCAGTTTCCCGCTGTTCAGCAAGGTAGACGTTAACGGCCCCGGCGCGCACCCGCTGTTCAATGAGCTGAAACGCCTGGCGCCCGGCATTTTGGGTAGCCGCCGCATCAAGTGGAATTTCACCAAGTTTCTGCTTACCGCCGACGGCCAGCGCGTCACGCGCTTTGCGCCGATCACCAAGCCCGAACGTCTGTTTGACCGCATCGAAACCCTGCTGAAATAACGCCCCTTTTTTACGGGCCGAGTGCGCTCGGCCCGCCGCCAGATGTCCGTTCGACAAAAAGGTTCCATCGGTAAGAAAATTTTCCTTGATGTAACCTTTCCTTCACATGATAATGATTCTCAGTTTGATATTAATTACCATTTAATGGTCTGTTTTATAAGCACAATGATGATGGATACTGCCAACACGCCTACCCCCGCCGCCGCGGCCCCGACCGAGCACAGCGCAAACGCGCCGCCCAGCTACGACAGCGCACAGCTGCTCGGCACCGACGGCATCGCGTTCATTACCCATCAGGGCCAGCGCTATCAGCTACGGCAGACCAAAGCCGGGAAATTGATCCTGACCAAATAACCACAGAATCCTCAAACGCCAGCCACCCCGATCTTTTGATCCAGGCAGCCAGCAAATCTATTGATATGTTTTATTACATACGGAGAGTTGCACCATGCCTCTGACATTTTCCACCCGGCTGCGTTTTTCCGCTTTGAGTCTGGCGATTGCCTGCGCTCTGCCTACGGTGGCCTTGGCACAAAACACCAGCACAACATCCTCTTCCAACGCGGCGCCGGCTAAAAAAGCCAAAGCCGCCGACGAGACCATGACGGTGGTCGCCACCGGTAACCAACGCAGCAGCTTTGAAGCGCCGATGATGGTCACGGTCATCGAAGGCAACTCGCCGGAAAGCCAGACTGCCACCTCGGCCGCCGATATGCTGCGCCGCGTGCCGGGCATCACCGTCAACGGCACCGGGCGCAGCAACGGTCAGGACGTAACGATGCGCGGCTACGGCAAAAACGGCGTGCTGACGCTGGTCGACGGCATCCGCCAGGGTACCGATACCGGCCACATCGGCGGCACCTTCCTCGATCCGGCGCTGGTCAAGCGCATTGAAATCGTGCGCGGACCCTCTGCGTTGCTGTACGGCAGCGGCGCACTGGGCGGCGTCATCGCCTACGAGACCGTCGATGCCGCCGATCTGCTGCTGCCGGGCCACGATACCGGGTTCCGCGTCTACGGCACCGCCGGCACCGGCGATCACAGCCTGGGCATGGGCGCCAGCGCTTACGGCAAGACCGATAACCTCGACGGCCTGCTGTCGTTCGGCACCCGCGACGTCGGCAATCTGCGTCAGGGCAACGGCTTCGATGCGCCAAACGATGAAACCATCAGCAACGTGCTGGCCAAAGGCACCTGGAAAATCGACGACAATCAGTCATTGAGCGGCGATCTGCGCTACTACAACAACAGCGCCCAGGAGCCGAAAAACCCGCAGACGCCGGGCAGCTCGAGCGGCAACCCGATGACCAACCGCTCCACCATCCAGCGCGATGCCGCTCTGAGCTATAAGCTCAAGCCGGTCGGCCAGGATTGGCTGGACGCCACCGCGAAACTGTACACCTCGGAAGTCAAAATCAATGCGCACAACGCCGGTGCGACCGACGAATTCCGCAAGCAGACCACCAACGGCGGCAAGCTGGAAAACCGCACGCGTCTGTTCGCCGACAGTTTTGCGTCACACCTGCTGACCTACGGCTCCGAGGTCTATGAACAGAAACAGCAGCCGGGCGGCGCCACCACCAGCTTCCCGCAGGCCAAGATCAACTTCGCCTCCGGCTGGCTGCAGGATGAAATCACGCTGCGCGACATTCCGATCACCGTGCTGGCCGGCACGCGCTACGACGATTACAAAGGCAGCAGCCAAGGCCACGAAGACGTCAAGGCCGACAAATGGTCGTCCCGCGGCGCCCTGAGCTACTCGCCGACCGACTGGCTGATGCTGTTCGGCTCCTATTCCCAGGCCTTCCGTGCTCCGACCATGGGCGAGATGTACAACGATTCGCGCCACTTCCCCGGTAACTATTGGGTGCCTAATCCGAATCTGCGGCCGGAAACCACCAGCACCACCGAAGCCGGTTTCGGCCTGCGCTTCGACGACCTGCTGCTGGCGGATGACAGCCTGCAATTCAAGGCCAGTTACTTCGATACCGACGCCAAAGACTACATCTTCATGTATGTCACTCGTACGCAGACCGCCTCAGCGAATATCTCTCGCGCCAAGATTTGGGGTTGGGACACCTCGCTGAACTACCAGACCAAGTGGTTTAACTGGGATCTGGCTTACAACCGCACACGCGGCAAGGACAAGTCTCGCAATGGCGAATTGAACGCGAAAAGCGGCGATTGGCTGGCCGACATCAGCCCGGATACCGTCACCAGCTCGCTGGACGTGCCGCTGGGCGAAACCGGTCTGTCCGCCGGCTGGGTCGCCACCTTCGCCGAACGCGCCACCCGCGTACAAACGGGGATGCCGGAGCAAGGTGGCTACGGCGTCAACGATTTCTATCTGAGCTACAAGGGCCGCGATCGGCTGCAGGGCGTGACCACCACCGTGGTGCTGGGCAACGCCTTCGACAAAGAATATTACTCGCCGCAGGGCGTCCCGCAGGATGGCCGCAACGCCAAACTGCTGGTCAGCTACCAGTGGTAATCATTTGACTATCTGGCGGACAACCCGGTTGTCCGCCGTTCGCATTACAGCGCAGGAGAATCCCGCATGAGCAATACCCTATACGAACGCTACCAACAGGCTAAAATCGATCACCCCGGCAAATACGCCCGCGATCTGGCGGCGATCCTCGGCGTCAGCGAAGCGGAGCTGACGCACGCCCGCGTCGGCCACGATACTCGCCGCCTGCAGGCCGACGCACGCACCCTGCTGACCGAGCTTGAGCAGGTCGGCGTCACCAAGTCCATCACCCGCAACAGCTATGCGGTGCATGAGCAGATGGGCCGCTACCGCAATCAGCACCTCAACGGCCACGCCGGGCTGATCCTCAACCCGCGCGAGCTGGATCTGCGCCTGTTCCTCAACCACTGGACCAGCGTTTTCGCCATGAGCGAAACCAACAAGCGCGGCGTGCGCCACAGCATCCAGTTCTTCGACCAACAGGGCGATGCGCTGCACAAGGTCTACACCACCGAAGAGACCGATCTGCCGGCCTGGATGGCACTGGTGGAACGCCACCTGAGCGAAGAAAACCCGGCGCTGGCGCTGCAGCCCGCCGAGGCGAGCAGCGCGGATGAAACGACGCAGGATCATGCCAAAATCGACGGTGAATGGCGTGCGATGACCGACGTTCACCAGTTCTTCCAGCTGCTCAGCCGCAACAAACTGACGCGCCAGCAGGCGTTCCGCGCCGTCGGCGACGATCTGGCCTATCAGGTGGACAACAGCGCGCTGTCGCAGCTGCTGGAAGCGGCGCAGCAGCAGCAGAACGAGATCATGATCTTCGTCGGCAACCGCGGCTGCGTGCAGATCTTCACCGGCCAGATCGAACGTTTGATGCCGCAGGAAGGCTGGATCAACGTGTTCAACCGCCGCTTCACGCTGCACCTGATCGAAGACGCCATCGCCGAAAGCTGGATTACCCGCAAACCGACCAAAGACGGCATCGTCACCAGCCTGGAGCTGTTCGCCGCCGATGGCACGCAGATTGCGCAGCTGTATGGCCAGCGTACCGAAGGTCAGCCGGAACAAACCCAGTGGCGCGAGCAGGTTGCCGCGCTCGCCGCCAAGGACATCGCCGCATGAAATCTTCCTTGATCCGCCGCCTGGCGTTGATGATGTCGCTGGCGCTGCCGCTCACCGCTGCGGCGGCGCAGCGCATCGTCTCGATCGGCGGCGACGTGACGGAAATCGCCTTCGCGCTCGGCGCCGGCGACGAGGTGATCGCCCGCGACAGCACCAGTCTGCACCCGGAAGCGGTGAAAAAGCTGCCGGACGTCGGCTACATGCGCCAGCTGAACGCCGAAGGCATTTTGGCGCTGAAGCCGACGCTGGTGCTGACAACCGAGCTGGCACAGCCGGCGCTGGTGCTCAAACAGCTGGCGGACAGCGGCGTCAACGTGGTCAGCGTGCCGGGTGACACCACCCTGCAGGCGGTACCGCAGAAAATCGCTACGATCGCCGCCGCGCTGCAGCGCGTTGAGCAAGGCAAACAGCTGAGCGAGCGCTATCGACAACAGCTGGCGGCGGTCGATACCTCCCCGCTGCCGGTCAAGGTGCTGTTCGTGATGAGCCACGGCGGCATCACGCCGATGGCCGCCGGGCAACACACCGCCGCCGACGCGGTGATTGCCGCCGCCGGCCTGAAAAACGCCATGCAGGGCTTTGACCGCTACCGTCCGCTGTCGCAGGAAGGCGTCATCGCCAGCGCGCCGGATCTGTTGCTGGTCACTACCGACGGCGTGCGCACCCTCGGCGGCGAACAGCAGCTGTGGACGCTGCCGGGCCTGGCGTTGACACCGGCAGGCAAGCAACGCCGCGTGCTGATCGTCGATGACATGGCGCTGCTGGGCTTCGGTCTGGAAACGCCGGCGGCGCTGGCCAAACTGCGCCACGCGGCGGAGCAAAAGTAATGCGCTGTCGCACCTCGCCTCAGCTGGCCATCATCGGTCTGCTGGTGTTGCTGACGCTGCTGGCGCTGGTCGCCGCCAACCTGGGCGCGCTGACGCTGTCGTTTCGCACCCTGTGGCGCGAACCTTTCAGCGACGCCGCCTGGCACATCTGGTTGAACATCCGCCTGCCGCGCGTGCTGCTGGCGGTGGTGATCGGCTGCGCGCTGGCGGTATCCGGTGCGGTGATGCAGGGGCTGTTCCGCAACCCGCTGGCGGATCCGAGCCTGCTGGGCATCAGCAGCGGCGGCGCGCTGTTTGTCGCCCTGTTCATCGTGATGCCGCTGGCGTTGCCGGTGACGATCGCGCTGTATGGCCATATGCTGGCGGCGTTCCTCGGCAGCCTGCTGGTATCGCTATTGATCTACGGCATCAGCCGCAGCGGGCACGGCAATCTGTCGCGGCTGCTGCTGGCAGGCATCGCCATCAACGCCCTGTGCATGGCGGCCATCGGCGTGCTCTCTTACGTCAGCAGCGATCAACAGCTGCGCCAGTTCTCGCTGTGGATGATGGGCAGCCTCAGCCAGTCACAGTGGCCGACGCTGGCGGTTTCCGCCTCGCTGATCCTGCCTACGGCGCTGCTGACGCTGCTGCAGGCGCGCCGGCTGAACCTGTTGCAGCTGGGGGACGAAGAGGCCCACTACCTCGGGGTGAACGTCCAGCGCGCCAAGCTGCAGCTGCTGTTGCTGAGCGCCTTGCTGATCGGCGCGGCGGTAGCGATGAGCGGCGTGATCGGCTTTGTCGGTTTGGTGGTGCCGCATCTGGTGCGCATGCGCCTCGGCGGCGATCACCGCTGGCTGCTGCCCTGCTCCGCGCTGGGCGGCGCCTGCCTGCTGCTGGTCAGCGATACGCTGGCGCGCACGCTGGTGGCGCCGGCCGAAATGCCGGTGGGGTTGATGACCAGCCTGATCGGCGGTCCTTACTTCTTGTGGCTGGTGATGCGCCAGCGGGAGCGAACCGGTGGATAACGCCGCCTGTCTGACGGCCCGAGAGCTGCGCTACAGCCTCGGTGCGCGCCGCCTGATCAACGACGTTTCGCTCAGCCTCGTCGGCGGCGAAATGGTGGCGATTATCGGCCCTAACGGCGCCGGCAAATCGACGCTGCTGCGCTTGCTGACCGGCTATTTGACGCCGGACTGCGGCGAATGTCGCCTGCTTGATCGCCCGCTGGAACAGTGGGCGCCGCAGCAGTTGGCCAAAGTCCGAGCCGTGATGCGCCAGTACAGCGATCTGGCGTTTCCGTTCAGCGTGGAGGAAGTGGTCAGCATGGGGCGGGCGCCGCACGGCAAACGCGACGAGCATCAGGCGATCCAACAGGTGATGGCGCAGACCGACTGCCTGGCGCTGGCGCAGCGCGACTACCGCCAACTGTCCGGCGGCGAACAGCAGCGGGTACAGCTGGCGCGGGTGTTGGCGCAGCTGTGGCAACCGCAGCCGTCTCCCGCCTGGCTATTTCTCGACGAGCCGACCTCGGCGCTGGATCTGTACCACCAGCAGCACACTTTGCGCCTGCTGCGCTCGCTGACGCGCCAACAGCCGCTGGGCGTCTGCTGCGTGCTGCACGATCTTAATCTGGCCGCGCTGTACGCCGATAGGATCCTGCTGCTGCATCAGGGGCGTCTGGTGGCGAGCGGCACGCCGCAGGAGGTGTTGCAGACGGAGATCCTCACCCGCTGGTATCAGGCCGATCTCGGCGTGGTGCATCATCCCGAAGTGTCGCTGCCGCAGGTCTACCTGCGTCAATAACGTCAAGGGCGCCATTAAGCGCCCTTTTTTCATCTCAGCTGGAGCAGGAAATCTCCAGATGTTTGCCCCAGTCCGGCGGCAGCACGGCGAGATCGTCATATTCCGGCGCATCGTCGAACGGCCGCAGCAGGGCCTGATGCAACCGCTGCAAACGGCCCACGTCGTCTTGCTCCGCGTCTTCAATCGCCTGCTGCGCCAGATAGTTGCGCAGGATCAGGCGCGGGTTCACCGCCTTCATCGCCCGTTGCCGTTCCTCATCGCTCACCTGCTCCTGCTGCAAACGCTGACGATACTGCTGATACCAGGAATCGAACGCCGCGCGGTCGATAAACTCGTCGCGCAGCGGCGACTGCGCCTGTTGCTGTTCAGTGTCGCTCAACAGGCGGAACGTGCGGGTATAGTCCCGCCCTTCCTGCGCCATCAGGCTCAACAGCCCGGTGAGCACGTCATTGTCCTGCGCCGTCGGCGTGAAGAAGCCGAGTTTAGCGCGCATCTGTTCGCCGTAGGCGCGCATCAGCGCCGGTTCATACGCCGCCAGCGCCTGCTGCAGCTGTTCAGTGGTCATCAGCCCCGACAGGGTCTGCGCCAGGCGATGCAGGTTCCACAGCGCCACCGCCGGCTGATTGTCGAAGGCGTAACGCCCCTGATGGTCGGAGTGATTGCAGACATAACCGGGCTGATAGTCATCGAGGAAGCCGTAAGGGCCGTAGTCAATGGTGATGCCGAGAATCGACATGTTGTCGGTGTTCATCACGCCGTGAGCGAAACCGACGGTTTGCCAATGGGCGATCAGGCGCGCCGTCCGTTCCACCACGTCGGTAAACCACAGCAGGTAACGTTCAGCCTGATCCTGCAGCTGCGGCCAGTGACGGGCAATGACGAAATCCGCCAACTGCCGCACCTGCTCCGGCTGTTTGCGGTAGTAAAAGTGCTCGAAGTGGCCGAAGCGCACGTGGCTTTCCGCCACCCGCATCAGCATGGCGCCGCGTTCCGGCTGCTCGCGGAACACCGGCTGCCGGCTGGTCACGATGGTCAACGCCCGGGTGGTCGGGATCCCCAGATGATGCAACGCCTCGGAGGCCAGAAACTCGCGGATCACCGAACGCAGCACCGCGCGGCCGTCCCCCATACGCGAATATGGCGTCAGCCCGGCGCCCTTCAGGTGCCAGTCGCGGTGGCTGCCGTCCGCCAGGACCTGTTCGCCCAGTAAAATGCCGCGGCCATCCCCCAGCTGCCCGGCCCATACGCCAAACTGGTGGCCACTGTACACCTGTGCCAACGGCTGCATGCCGGGCAGCAGCGTTTCTCCCGCCCAAATGGGGGTTTTATCCTGGGTAAACCAACTTTCATCCAGCCCCAGCTCGCGCGCCAGCGGCTCGCTGTGGTACAGCAGGCGCGCATCCTTGAGCGGCGTCGGGTTCAGGGCGGTGTAGAAACCGGGTAACTGTTGGTAGTAAGCGTTATCGAACTGCGGCATAGGCCCTCCGTTTCAGCGTAGTGTAGAGCCTGGACGGGCGGATTAACACCGAAGGAATGCAGGGAGAACGCATCCTCCTGTCGCCAGGACGGATGCGGGGAGTTTGGCGTTTCCACCTGGCGGAGGAAACGCGGTTTAACGTGGGCTGACAAAACGGTGTCATCAGCCAAAAAACGATGGCGAATAACGGCGACGGAATCACGGCAAACATCACCCCGCGCATTATTTACCTCATTGTGTGTAGTTTTTTATATCACTTCTTAATTATTGAACTCGCTGGGCTTCGCCAGCAAAGTTTGCAGATTATCCACACCAACGCTGGGCCATAAAAAACCTTGCAGGCCTAAAACACCGGCGTATCTGAGTTTATTAAAGTACTCTTTTTTCTCTATTCCTCCGACGATCACGCCTTTACACAACAGGTTGATATTCTTTAACAACGAGTCGATGACCACGTCATACCCCTGATGGGTAAACAGCTGCCAGTAAAAACGCTTGTCTATCTTTACATAGTCAAACAAACCATCATACAGCGCGGTCAAGGTGGCTTTACCGGAACCGAAATCATCGAGCCACAGCGTAAACATTTCGCTTAATCGCTGCACGTTCGGGTTGTTCTTCCCGGCCGAAAGATTCGGAAAACTCTCACTCATTTCGAATGCAATAAAAGGATATTGCCTGATCCATTGGCACAATGCCGGATCGGAAAGAATAAGTTCGACGATGGTTTCTTCGATATTGATGGTCAACTGCACGCTGTTACCGGTAAACCAGCCCGCGTGCCGCTCCGCAAGTTTCAATTGCTCATTAAATAACTCAATCCTTTGTTCAGGCGCCAATAAATTAATCCCAATTTCGGCCGGCATGGCTAAATCACCGTCGAGACTGTTGAAACGGCTCAACATTTCCACCGCCAACAGCCTGCCCTCCATTGAGTAAACAGGTTGAAAAACATAGCTACTAATAAAGTCAGCTTCGAGTTGGATGTTCATTTTAATGCCACAGGATGAATGGCTAGCGTATCATCGTATATCAATATATTTTATCGATCAATCCTTCTGGGATTAATCGGAAATATCAATGCAAATACCCATGAAATATCATTTAATTGATAGATTAAAGCTATACGACAATCGCGAAAGGCGCAAAAGAAAAGCAGCTGAACTTATGCCACCTTTCTCGCCTAACGCGTGATATGAAAAGGTATTTGGCTTAAGTGGATTGGATGACGGGCTAAATTTGACTTATCTCCGTTGTTTTATTTAAGAAAAATCTTAAATAAAGTAAAATAATCTTTCTGCCGTAACGCCGATTTTTCCTGTCGTTAACGATGACTGATTAAATTTAATAACACATCAATTCCGCCCGTTATTCTCAGCATTGAAAACGTAAAAAAATGCCCACCTTGATTTTCAGAAAATCTGCGCTACGCCCCTGCGAAACGTCGATTTCAGCGATAAAAAAAGGGATGAGCACGCTCATCCCCTTCACCATCCCATACCGGCTAACGGATCGTTTCGCTCAGCCATTGCCGCAGTTCGGTCAATTCCGCCGCCTGTTGCGGATAATCCGCCATCAGCCGATCGCAGCAAGCGGCAACGGGCTCGCTGCGATACGCGCAGCCCACCAGCGCTTTCGCCAGCCGTTGCAGCGGGGCGGGATTCAGGCTGTCGGTGAACACCTGCGCGCGAACAATCGTTCCCTTCTCCACGTCGAAGAACAGATCCACGCCGCCCCAGACGAAGCGTTCGTTAAGCAGATGACTGAACGCCGGCGCCTTGCCGAAATTCCATTCCCAACTGCTCTGTTTGGCGAACTGCGCGGCAAAATCGGGCAAATCGGGGAATACGTCCGGCGAAATGATCTCCGGCTCGGCCGTCTCGCCATAATGGGCAAAAAAGGCCTGCACGATGGCTTCGCACACCTGTTCATGGCTGATACCCGGCAAAAACTCCGCCAAATTGGCGACGCGCGAACGCACCGAGGTGATGCCCTTGGCCTGCAGCTTTTTGGGATCCGGATTGAGGTAGTCCGCCAACCGCTCCAGATCGGCGTTCAGCAGCAGCGTGCCGTGGTGGAAACCACGGTCCTGGGTTTCTCGATAGGCCGAGCCGGATATTTTGCGCGGCCCGTCGACGGTTTCCATCACCAGATCGTTGCGCCCCGACGCGCCGGCAGTGACGCCCAGCTGCCGCAGCGCTTGCAGAATGATGTCGGTCGAGACGCTTTTGTCGTAACCCGGTTTGCCGGCCATAAAGGTGAAACAAGTGTTGCCGAGGTCGTGAAATACCGCCCCACCACCGCTGCTGCGCCGCGCCAGCCGAATGCCGTCCTGCTCCATGCGCCGGGTGTTGCACTCTTTCCACGGGTTCTGCGACTGGCCAATCACCACCGTTTCGGCATTGCGCCACAGAAAGAGGATTTTTTGCGTGGTCATCTCGCGGAAGATGCATTCTTCCACCGCCAGGTTAAACCAGGGATCGTAGGAATCGGAGATCAGTAAACGCAGGCTGTTCATGGCAGGCACCGTTCAAAACACGTGATGCCGCCATGATACACCAAATCAATAGGTTAAGGCTAAATGCGTCGCGCCTGCCAGTATACCCGCTTCCAGTAGACGTTATCGAGCGAGGAGCGGATCACTCCGCGGCTGGTCGACGCGTGGATAAATTGGTCGTTGGTATCGTAAATGCCGACATGCAGGCCGTTCTCACCGCCGCCGGTTTTGAAAAACACCAGGTCGCCCGGCATCAGCTCATCACGCGAAACCTTGGTGCCCAGCGAGGTTTGCTCTTCGGTCGAACGCGGCAGCTGCATGTCGAAACGATCGCGGAACGTGCGGTAAACAAAGCCGGAACAATCTACGCCGCCGCGATCCAGGCCGCCGTAACGGTATGGCGTGCCGTACCACTGACGCAGTTGCTCGTTGAGCTGGGCCACCACCACGATAGAGTCCGCCAGGCGGCCGCTCGGCGGCGGCGCATGGCTGCTGCAGCCGGCGAGGATCAAACTGGCTAATAAAAACCACACACGCATCCGCATAATATTCCTTCATTGAACACGCTGCCGCATTATGCCAATCGGCACACCACCACCGCCTGCGAGGCGAAGCCGGCACCACGTAAGGAGAGCGCTATTTGGCGTTAATTTATCTCCCGCACGGGGAAAAAGGCAAGCGCCATGAGGGAGATAATAGCAGGATCGCCGGTTTTGACCCTATTCCGGCGATTTTGTCTCGGATTTGCTGTTAATCAGCCAGACGCCGAACAGAATAAACAGCGTGCCCAACGTTTTCAGCAGCGTAGCGGATTCGTTAAACCACGGCAGGATCACCGCCGCCAGATAGACCAGCGCGTAGCTGACGCTCAGCAGAGGATAAGCGCGGTTTAACGGCAGGTGGCGCAGCGCAAAGAACCAACACAGCATCGACAGCGCATAACCGAAGATGCCGTCGCCCACCGCCAGAAGCGGCAGCCAGTAGTCGCCGATCAACGCCAACGAGACGTCGGCGAACGACATCAGCGGGATTTGCACCATGCCCCACTTCATCAGCAACTGCGCCAGCGTCACCAGCAACACGCTGGCGGCGCCCCAGGCATAGCCCCTCATGAATGCACGCTCATCAGCAGGATCCCCAACATAATCGACGCTACGCCACACCAGTGGCGCACGGTCGTCGGCTCATGAAACAGCCAGCGCGCCGCCAGCGTCACCATCACGAAGTTCAGGCTGAGCATCGGGTAAGCCAGGCTGAGCGGCAGGCGTTGCAGCACATTGAGCCACACCGCCATGCCCAGCCCCAGCAGCAGCACCGCCAGCGCCAGCCAACGCAGCGTCTGCTTCAGCCGCGCTTCGTCCGCCCGCTCCCAACAGTGCGCCGCCTGCTTCTGGCACAGCTGCCCACCGCAGGTGAGCAGGCTGACCACAATCACCAACAGAAAACCCATCATGGTTGCTGTTTATACCACATCAGCACCAGGCGATTCATACGATCTACCTTGTCTGCGGCAGGCAGTTCCTGCGGCAGCGCTTCGCCACGGGACAGCTGCAGCACCAGGGACACATTCCCCTGTTTGCGCGCCTGCGCCAGCCACTGCGGGAAGTCGGCGTCGCTGATCAGGTGGCCTTTGGCGTCCGGATACTCCAGACCATAAGCTACCTCGCCTTTCTGGCTGTACATCAGCACGTCGCTACGCTTCAGTTCCCAGGCCAAACCGGCCGCTACCCCGACGCTGTCGGTCAGCACGTAACGGCTGTCGCCCAGCTCGGCCATCGTGGCGCGCGCGAAGTTCTGCGGCAGCTTGGAATCGGTCACCTGTTGCGGGATGGCGTAGCCGATCACCAGGCACAGCAATACCGGGCAGGCCGCCGCCCAGCGCCATTGACGGCCGTTATCGCGTGCGGAAACCAGCGCGAACAGGAGCCAGCCGCCGAAGGCGATCAGGCCGAGCACCACCTTCGGCCACTCTTGCGCGGTAAACAGATGGGCTTTCGGCAGCAGGCCGGCGCTCAACACCACCAGCGCCACGATGCCGATCAGCCCGAACAGGCCGTTCAGCCAGGCATTGGCCTTGAACAGTCTGGCGCGCAGGGTGGCGGCGTAGTCTTCCGCATAGGCGGTCATCAGCAGCGCCAGCGGCGCCATGCACGGCAGAATGTAGGTCGGCAGCTTGCCTTTGGCGATGCTGAAGAAGATCAGCGGCATCATCGCCCAGCTCAGCAGGAAGAACAGCTCCGGGCGCTGTACGCGTTCGCGCCAGCCCTTGAGCAGCGCACCGGGCAGCAGCGCCAGCCACGGCAGCACCGCCGCCAGCAGGATCGGCAGGTAATACCAGAACGGCGCCTTGTGCTGGGCGTTATCTTCGGCGAAACGCTGAATATGTTCGACCCAGAAGAAGTAATTCCAGAAATCGGGTTCGCGTTGCGCGATCGCCAGCGCCCACGGCAGGCTGAGCAACGTAGCGGTCACGATCGCCACCGGGCCGTAGCACAGCAGATCCTTGATGCGACGTTGCTGGATGACGATCGGGATCACCGCGATCACCGGCACCGCCAGCGCCAGGAAGCCCTTGGTCATAAAGCCCATACCGCAGGCCAAGCCCAATAGCGCGTAGGCGCCCAGCTTGCCTTTGACCGAGGTGGCTTTCAGCGTCAGGTAGTAGCTGACCATCGCCGCCGCCAGCCACAGCGAGATCATCGGATCCAGCACGCTGTAGGTGCCGATGCTGAACACCAGCACCATCGACAGGAATATCAGCGCCGCCAGGCTAGCGCGGCGCGCATTGCGCCACATCAGCATCGCCAGCGCGAACACCAGCAGTGCGGTCATGCCGGTGCTGAACACCGAGCCGAAGCGCACCGCAAAGTTGTTTTCGCCGAACAGCCACTGGCTGATGTTATTGAACCAGTAACCCGCCACCGGCTTTTCGAAGTAGCGCAGCCCCAGCAGGTGCGGCACAACCCAATCGCCGCGCTGCAGCATTTCACGGCTGATCTCGGCATAACGCGTCTCGTCCGGCTGCCACAGCAGGCGGCCGTTAAGCGGGATCAGGTAAACCAGAGCAAAAAAAACGGCCAGCAGAATGGCCCAGGATCCTTTTAGCGCCTTCATGTAACGTCCTTCACATCGGTTTGACAGCCCAGCCAACCTTCGCGGCCGGGGAAAGGAGCACGCTTGATGCGGCCCAACGGCAGTGACGCCAAATCTTGTGGTAACAGCGCGCCAAGCGGACAGAATTCGATGCCCTGCTGCCGTGCGCGTTGCAATAACTGTTCGAACATCGCCGCTTGCGACATGCCTTCCACTTCGGTGTGAATGGTGTACACCGGCACGCCGCGATCATTCTCGATGGCGCGCAGAATGTAGTCGTTGAAGTCGGCCATGCTGACTTCGCTGCCGATCACTTCGTCGAAGGTCGGCAACGTCACCGGGATCTGCACCGTGCCATGACGCCCGTCGCTCAGCACCGGACGGAACGGATGGGTGCCGCGGCAATCGCTGTTGTAATGGAAGCCGAAGCGTTGCTTGACCTCCAGCACGCGCGTATCGGCACGCCAGCCCGCCACGGCGGAGCATTTCACCGGCTGGCCGGTGCTGGCGCTCAGGGCATCGACGCCCAGCTGCACTTGTTCGGTCAGCTGCGCCTCGCTCCACTTGCCGACCTTGGCCTGCCACCCCTGGTGATCCCAGGCGTGCAGCCCGACTTCATGGCCGGCTTCGGCGGTGCGCTTCATCAGCGGCCCCAACGCGCGTGAAATGTTGCGCCCCGGCCAGGCGGTGCCGGCCAGCAGAATGTCCAGGCCGTACAGCGAGGCGGCGTTCGAACGCAGCATTTTCCACAGAAATTTCGGACGCAAAAGGCGCCAAAGATGGCGCCCCATGTTGTCCGGTCCCACGCTGAAGAAGAAGCTGGCCTGAATGTCGTACTTGTCGAACAGGTCCAGCAACTGCGGCACCCCTTCACGGGTGCCGCTGAAGGTATCTACATCAACCCGCAGACCGACTTTCTTCATGCATCGTTCCCTTCCTGAACGGTAGTGCGCAGGAAGTAGTCCAGCGTATCGGCGACGGTTTGCTTCATCTCGATGGTCGGCTGCCAGCCCAGCAGGCGGTGAGCGTTCTTGATGCTCGGCGTGCGGTGCTCGACGTCCTGGTAACCTTTACCGTAGTAGCTACTGCTCTCAACGTCCTTGAAGCCGGCAAACGGCGGGAAGCGGTCGCGCAGCGGGTGGTTGTTGAAGCTTTCCAGCAGCATTACCGCCAGCTCGCGGATGCTCGCTTCGTTGGTCGGGTTGCCGATGTTGACGATCTGGCCGTCGCACAGGCCGTCGCGGTTCTCGATGATGCGGAACAGCGCTTCGATGCCGTCGTTGATGTCGGTGAAGCAACGTTTCTGCGCGCCGCCGTCCATCAGTTTGATCGGCGAACCTTCCACCAGGTTGAGGATCAGCTGGGTGATGGCACGGGAAGAGCCGATACGCGCAGCGTCCAGGTTATCCAGGCGCGGCCCCATCCAGTTGAATGGACGGAACAGCGTGAACTTCAGGCCTTCTTTAGCGCCGTAAGCCCAGATCACCCGATCCAGCAGCTGTTTGGAGACCGAGTAGATCCAGCGCTGTTTGTTGATTGGCCCGACGATCAGGCGCGAATGGTCTTCGTCGAACTCTTTGTCGTCGCACATGCCGTACACTTCTGAGGTGGACGGGAAGATGATGCGCTTGTTGTATTTCACGCAGTCGCGAACGATTTTCAGGTTCTCTTCGAAGTCCAGCTCGAACACGCGCAGCGGGTTACGGGTGTATTCGATCGGCGTCGCGATCGCCACCAGCGGCAGCACCACGTCGCATTTCTTGATGTGATACTCGATCCACTCGGAGTGGATGCTGATGTCGCCTTCCACGAAGTGGAAACGCGGGTTGTCGAGGAAACGGCTGATGGCGTCAGAACCGATATCCAGGCCGTAGATGTCGTAGCGATCGTCACGCAGCAGGCGCTCGGTCAGGTGGTTACCGATGAAGCCGTTGACCCCGAGGATCAGCACGCGAGTGCGGCGTTTCATTACGGCGTTCGGCTTGGCGGCCAGGCGCACGTCGGTGACGATGCCCATTTCCTGCGCCAGGCGGCTGCCCTGCACGTACAGGCCGCTGTCGTTCTGACCGGCAACGATCTCCAGCGCGCCTTCGCCACAGGCGATGACCAGCGGCGAGGTGCTCAGTACGGTGCCCGGCTGCTTGTCGTGTTGGGTATCCAGCACGCGAGAGCGCCAGACGATCAGCTTGCGCTGGCCGAGGTAGCTGAAGGCACCCGGGTACGGTTCCGTGACGGCACGTACCAGGTTGTTGATCTCTTTGGCGGACTTGTGCCACAGGATCTCGCCGTCCGCCGCGGTGCGACGGCCGAAGTAGCTGGCCTGAGACTCATCCTGCTTGGTGAAGGTGGCGGTGCCGTTCTTCAGCTTCGGCAACTGCTCTTTCAATACGGCCTGCGCGGCTTCCAGCACTTTTTTGTGCAGCGTCAGCGCAGTGTCGCTGTCGGCGATGATCACTTTCTGCTGACCGACGATGTCGCCGGCGTCCGGGCGTTTCACCATCTTGTGCAGCGTGGCGCCGGTTTCGGTTTCGCCGTTCACCAGCGCCCAGTTCACCGGGGCGCGGCCACGGTAATGCGGCAGCAGCGAACCGTGCAGGTTAAAGCCGCCCTGCGGTGCCAGCGAGAGGATCTCGTCGCTCAGCATATGGCGGTAGTAGAACGAAAAGATCACGTCCGGCTGCAGGTCGCGAATGCGGTCAACCCACAGCGGGTGGTTCACGTCTTCCGGCGCATAGACCGGCAGATCCAATTCGGCGCCCAAACGGGCCACGGAGGAGAAGAAGTTGTTCTCACCAGGGTCGTCGGTGTGCGTGAATACGGCCTGCACGTCATAACCCGCCTCAGTCAGCGCTTTCAGACCTGCGCAGCCAATATCATGGTAAGCAAATACAATAGCTTTCATCATTCTTCTTCCTGAGTATTGTGGTCCTGCTGTACGCCGACCACTTTCTGAACAAAATAGCGAGGACGTGCGCGCACGTCGGTATAGATGCGGCCGATGTATTCACCCAGTAGCCCCATGCCAACAAACTGGGCGCCGATAAAGGTGAACAGCACGGCGAAGAGGGTGAACACGCCGCCGGCGGCCCATTCAGGGCCGAGCAGCAGACGCAGCGCAATCAGCACCAGCGCCAACACAAAACCGGACAGCGCCACGATGCTGCCGACCACGCTGAGCAAACGCAGCGGGGTGGTGGTCAGGCAGGTGATCAGGTCGTACATCAGGTTGATCAGCTTCATCAGGCTGTACTTGGAATCGCCAAACTCGCGCTCGGCGTGACGCACGTCGATCTCGGTCGTGCGACGGGCGAAGGTGTTCGCCAGAATCGGGATAAAGGTGCTGCGCTCGTGGCAGTGCAGCATCGCCTCAACGATGTGACGACGGTAGGCGCGCAGCATGCAGCCGTAGTCCCCCATCGACTTGCCGGTGGCGCGTTGAATCATCATGTTGATCACGCGCGAAGCGCTTTTGCGGAACCAGGAGTCTTGACGGTTGGCGCGCACGGTGCCCACCACGTCATAGCCCTCTTCCGCCACGCTGACCAGACGAGGGATCTCCTCCGGCGGGTTCTGCAGATCGGCGTCCAGCGTAATCACCAGATCGCCGGTCACCTGGTTGAAACCGGCCATGATCGCCGAGTGCTGGCCATAGTTGCGGTTCAGCAAAACGGCGATGACGTGGCTGTCCGGCTTTTCCGCCGCCGCGGTCAGCATGTCCGCGGAGTTGTCGCTGCTGCCATCGTCGACGAGGATGATTTCATAAGGTTGAGATAACTGCTTGCAAGCGGCGGTAGTACGCTCCAGCAACGCCGGCAGACTTTCCTGCTCGTTGTATACCGGGATGACTATCGACACTTTTTTAATCGGTTCAACGCGAGACACGTAAAGACTCCACAACAGAAGACAAGGCATTGACCACGCGATCCACGTCGGCGTCGGTCATATCAGGGAATAGCGGTAAAGTGCACAGCCGCGCCGAGTTCCATTCGGTATTCGGCAAGGAAAGCTGCGGATAACGCTCACGGTAGAATTTCTGGGTATGCGCGGCGCGGAAATGCAGCCCGGTGCCGACGCCAACCTCTTTCAGACGCTCCATCAACCGATCGCGATCGATGCCGCAACGCTCAGGATCGACACGGACCATAAACAGATGCCAGGCGTGGTCATGCGGGTAATCCGGCACGCCCAACGGTTGGAACGGCGAGCCTTCGAGCGCGCTCAGGTAGCGCTGTGCCAGCGCCTTGCGGCGCGCGTTCAGCTCAGCGAAGCGCGACAGCTGCACCACGGCGATCGCCGCGTGAATGTCGGACAGGTTGTATTTGTAACCCGGCTCCACCACTTCGGCCTGCGGTTTGCGGCCAAGCTGCTGACGATCGAAGGCATCGACGGCCAGACCGTGGAACTTCAGGCAACGCAGGCGATCCGCCAGCGCATCGTCGTCGGTGGCAATCAGGCCGCCTTCGGCGCAGGTCACGTTTTTAATGGCGTGGAACGAGAAAATCGCCGTGCCGCGCGCACCGACCCATTCGCCGTTGTAGCGCGTACCAACCGCATGGGCGGCGTCTTCGATCAAAGGCAGGCCGTGGCGTTCGGCCACGGCACGCAGCGCATCCATCTGCAGAGGAGCGCCGGCGTAGTGCACCGGAACAATCGCTTTGGTTTTCGGGGTGATGGCAGCCTCAACATCGGCGGCGCTGACCATCAACGTATCACGGTCAACGTCGATCATGACCGGCGTGGCGCCCAGCAGCTCGATCATGTTGAGGGTGGAAACCCAGGTTTGCGAAGGGGTGATGACTTCGTCGCCGGGGCCGATACCCAGCGCCATCAGCGTGATGTGCATGCCCGCCGTGGCGGAACTGACGGCGATCGCATGCTTACAGCCGAAGGTGGAACAGAAGTCGCTTTCCAGCTGCTGGTTTTGCGGCCCGGTGGTGATCCAACCGGAACGCAACACTTTCTCTACCGCGGCGATTTCTTCATCGCCGATGGCCGGGCGAGAGAAAGGCAAAAATTGATCCATAGTTAACCCCAAACGTATCGAACTGCTTTTGATGACACTGTAAATCCCTTTCGTTTAACGGATATTAAACGCCAGAGAAGAATCGTTTCCGTGGATTAACTGCCAATGTAAGGCCGCAAGCTTAACTAAACCTTAAGACGAGACTTGTCATCAGTGGGTCAACTGATTGGTGGGTGCCGCCATCATCTATTTAAAATCATTGTTAAAATCAATTTCTTATATTTATTAATAATTATTTACGTATTTTATTTTTGCCGAATCAAGCGTAGCACGTCATCGACGTTTTTCAAGAAAATCGATAAGAAAGTGAGAGGCAGCCCAATATTAACCGATGATTACCCGGCTATTTATATTCACTACGTTTAGTTTTCGTTTACGTTGCGCCCCGCCGCCGCCGCGACTCAAGCCGTGCGGGTCATGATCCAACGCTGGTCCCCCACCCATTGCAGGTGGAAGTCCACTTCATAGATCTGCGACAGCAGCGCGGGTGCCATCACCTCACGCGTGGCCCCCTGTGCCACCAGCCGCCCGGCGTGCAGCAACCAAACCCGATCGGCCTGCTGTAAGGTATGATTCAGATCGTGCGCGCACACCAGCGCGCTGCGCCCGCTCTGGCAAAATTCCCGCAGCAGGCGATCCAGCGCGACTTTCTGAGCCACGTCCAGGCTGTTGGTCGGCTCATCCAGCAACAACAGCCGACTGTGCGGATTGACGCTGGGCCACACCTGCAGCAACACCGCCGCCAGCCGCACCCGCTGCCATTCGCCACCGGAGAGCTGCGTCAGCATGCGTGACAGCTTATCCACCAGCTTCAGCCGCTGGCACAAATAGAGAATGGCGTGTTCCACATCGGTTTGCGCCGCTGCCGCTGGCCGGTGCAAGGCCAAATACTGGAACACCGGCATCAGCGACACCGGCGGCTGTTGCTGGCTGAGATAGCCACGCCGGCATGCCAGCGCGTTACCCGGATAATCGGCCAGCGCGCGCCCGTCCAGGCGAACCTCGCCCAGCCCCGGCAGCATGCCGGCCACCCGCGCCAGCAAGGTACTCTTCCCGGCGCCGTTTGGGCCGATCAGATGAACCTGCAACCCGCCTTCAATCTGTGCCGAAAAAGGCGCCAGGCGCCCCGCCACCCCAACCTCGACGAGTTGCAGCATCCGTCTTATCCTGCCAGCGCTTGTTTTACCGCCGCCACCAGCGCCGGATCTTCCGGTGTGGTGTCAGGCGAGAAGCGTTGGATCACCGTGCCGTCGCGCGCGACGAGGAATTTCTCGAAGTTCCACAGAATATCGCCGGCGTGCTTCGGCGCCCGCCCTTTGCTGGTCATCCGCGCCAGGAACTCGCTGCCCTGCGGTGCGACAGCATCCGGCTGCGCGGCAATCAGCGCCTGGTACAGCGGATGCCGATGTTCGCCGTTCACCTCAATCTTGGCGAACATCGGGAATTGCACGCCGAAGGTGCCGCGGCAAAACGCCAGGATCTCTTCGTTGCTGCCCGGCTCCTGGCCCAGGAATTCATTGGACGGGAACCCCAAAACTTCCAGCCCCCGATCGCGATAGGTTTCGTACAGCGCTTCCAGCCCTTCATATTGCTTGGTCAGGCCGCACTCCGAGGCCACGTTGACCACCAGCAGCACCTTACCCTGATAGGCGCCCAGCGTGGTCGCCTGATTTTCGATGGTGTGTAACGGCAGGTTGTAGATTGGCTTGCTCATCGGTTGTCATCCTTTGGTTTTTTAATGGCAGGTGAATGAAGAAAACTACCTTACGCCCTTTGTTCGGGTCAGTAACCAGATAAATAGCGGCGCCCCCAGCGTGGCGGTCACCACGCCGATCGGCAGCTCGGCCGCCAGCAGCACAACGCGGGCGATCACATCGGCCACCAGCAACACCCCGGCTCCCGCCAGCGCGCAGGCCGGCAGCAGATAGCGCTGGTCGGTCAGGCCGGTGAGCCGCAAAATATGCGGGATAACCAACCCAACAAAGCCAATCACTCCGGCGAGCGCCACGCTGACGCCGACCAGCCAGCCGATCGCCAGCACCAGCAAATTACGCCACAGATGCAGCGACAGCCCAAGTTGCCGCGCCTGCACCTCGCCCAGCGCCATCAGGTTGAGCGCTCTGCCCTGGCCGCACAGCCACAGCAGCACCGGCAGCAGCGCCAGCACCAGCCACTTTTGCCGCCAATCGACGCCGCCGAAACCGCCCATCATCCAGTACATCAGCTGCCGCAGATCGAGGCTGGTGCTGAAATAGACCGCCCAGGTCATCAGCGCGCTGCACACGATGCCCAGCGCCACGCCAACCAGCAACAGCCGTGCATTGGTCAGGCGCCGACGCCGAGCGAAGCCCAGCAGCAAAAAGGTCATCGCCAGCGCACCGGCTATCGCGGCGGCGCTCATCAGCGCCACCGGCAACAAACCGTGCCCCAACAGCACCGTCAACACCAGCGCGACGCCGGCGCCGTTAGCCACCCCCAGCAGACCGGGCTCCGCCAGCGGGTTTTCAAACAGCGCCTGCATCACCGCGCCTGCCACCGCCAGGGCGGCGCCGACCAGCATCACCGCCAGCGCGCGCGGTAAACGCAGTTGCCAAACGAACAGCTGCGCCCGATCGCTGAACCACGCTGACGGCCATATCCATTGGTCACCGGCGCAGAGGCTGAACAGCAACGCCACCGCCACGCCCAGCGCCAGCAGAGTGACCTGGCGCTTATCGCGGTAGCGCTGATGTTGCAACAGTAAGGTGAAAGTACGACTGGTTGGCATGGCGCGGCGGTTCCCTGCCGGCCGCTGTCGTGGCCGGATAATTGACGTCTGAGTCGAATATTAGGGGGTTAACGCCGCAAGGGGAAGCCTTGCGTAGGCGATGGCGCAGGAAAGCAGCGGCTGGCCCTGCCCGTCATCACCATGATGATGGCAAAACCAGCCGCCGAAAAACTCAGGGATTAACGATGCGGGCCGGCGTTGCCCGGTGGATAAGGCTGACGGCGGTCGCGATTATCGCGATCGCCGTGGAACGGATTGCCGCTGCGCTCCGGCTCGCGATGCTCATAGCCACGCGGCGGCGAAGGTTGCCAGCGTCCGCCGTCCCAGTACAAACCGCGCGCATTGCGCTCACCCAGACCGCGGCCCTGGTGCGCATGCCACCACTGCGGTGGACGCCAGTCGTAGCCATCCCAGTAGTAGCCGCGACGGTCCTGATCCCCCAGATGCAGGGAAACGCCCGGCACGTTGATATCGACGGACACATCGGCCTGCGCCGCCAGCGGCAGCAACAGCGGGAAACACACCAGCAACAGGATCTTTTTCATTTTACCTTCTCACTCTATTTTTCTTGCTGCAGTGGTTATATCAGCGTGCTTATTTAACGACTATCTCATCGATGCCTATTTTCAGATCGTTTTCGACGGCCTTACACAATCCCTACACTGTTTGCCGCCGCCTTTAATTATCATAACCACTGACAAGGTTTAACGAATAACTGACGTCTCTCAGACCTCAAGACAATTATAATTAAATGGATTCCCACCGGAGGATAATAAGATGATTAAACGTATCGGTATGTTGCTGGCCGTTGTGGCCCTGGCCTCAAGCCTCAGCGCCTGCTGCTGGGGCCCGCATTGGGGCGGCGGCCACCGCGGCGACGGCCCAGGCCATTATTATGGCCGTTATTGAAATGACAAATAAGGCCAACCATCAAATGAAATAAGATATAAGAATATTCCGCAAATAAGATTAAATAAATTTTCGCCGTAGTGCTTTAATGAATAAATTTAATTCCTACATTGCCCATTAGGAATAAACTGAATTTTCCCAAAAAAAAGAAAAAGGCCGCGCAAGCGGCCTTTTTTGATGTCACGTCACTCACCCTTTCGGGCTGGCGTTTTCTACCCGGCTTTTCAGCTTCTGCCCCGGACGGAAGGTCACCACGCGGCGCGCCGTAATCGGAATGTCTTCGCCGGTCTTCGGGTTACGCCCCGGACGTTGGTTCTTGTCACGCAGATCAAAGTTGCCAAAACCCGACAGTTTTACCTGTTCGCCATTCTCAAGGGCCCGACGGACCTCTTCAAAGAACAGTTCCACCAGGTCTTTGGCGTCCCGTTTGCTAAGCCCAAGCTTCTCAAACAGGTGTTCTGACATTTCAGCTTTAGTAAGCGCCATAGGTTCAATCCCTCAAGGATGCTTGGAATCGCTGTTTTAGAGCCTCTACGCATTTTGCAACGGTAGCGGCTATCTCCTCTTCTTCCAGTGTACGAGCGGTATCCTGCAATACCAGACTGATAGCCAGGCTCTTGTCACCTTCTGCCACGCCCTTGCCACGGTACACGTCAAACAAGTTTACGCCAACTACCTGATTTGCGCCAACTTTCTTACACTCGGCCAAAATATCTTCTGCGGGGACGTTTTCAGCCACCACAACGGCGATATCACGGCGGTTTGCCGGGAAGCGCGAAATCTCCCGCGCCTGAGGCACGGCGCGGCTCGCAAGCTTGTTCCACTCCAGTTCAAACACCACGGTGCGGCCGTTAAGATCCAGTTTACGTTCAAGTTCCGGGTGAACCACACCAATGAAACCTACGCGTTCGCCGTGCAAATAAATCGCCGCACTTTGCCCTGGATGCAGGGCCGGATTGGCTTCCGCCCGGAACTGAATTTCGGATAATTTACCGGTCAGCTCGAGGACAGACTCCAGATCCCCTTTTAAATCATAGAAGTCGACGGGCTTGCGCGCCAGATCCCAATGCTCATCGTGCGTATGGCCAGCGATCACGCCTGCCAGCATGACATCCTGACGGATACCCAGATCTGCCGCACTATCAGGCACAAAGCGCAGGCCGCTTTCGAACAGGCGCAGGCGCGTCTGCTGGCGGTTCTGGTTATACACCACCGCAGACAGCAGGCCGGTCCACAGCGACAGACGCATCGCCGACATCTCGACCGAAATCGGGCTCGGCAGGATCAGCGCTTCTTCATTCGGATGCAGCAATGCCTGCACTTTCGGATCGACGAAGCTGTAGGTGATCGCTTCCTGGTAGCCGTGATCGACCAGCATGGTCTTCACGCGCTTGAGCGTCAGATCGGCTTCGCGATGCTGGGTCATCACCAGATCGGCACGAACCGGCACATCCGGGATGTTGTCGTAGCCGTAAATGCGCGCCACTTCTTCCACCAGGTCCTCTTCGATCTCCATATCGAAACGCCAGCTCGGCGCGACCGCTTGCCAGCTGTCGCCCTGTTCGGTTACCTGGCAACCCAGGCGGCGCAGAATGTCGCTAACCTGCTCGCTCGGCACCACGTGGCCGATCAGGCGATCCAGCTTCTCGCGGCGCAGCGTGATGGTAGCGCGCTTCGGCAGTTCGTTTTCATTGGTCACGTCGATAACCGGGCCGGCCTGACCGCCGCAGATGTCGAGCAGCAGGCGCGTGGCGCGCTCCATCGCTTTGTACTGCAGCGCCGGATCGACGCCGCGCTCATAGCGGTGAGAAGCATCGGTGTGCAGGCCGTGACGGCGTGCGCGACCGGTGATCGACAGCGGGCTGAAGAAGGCGCACTCCAGCAGCACGTCCTGAGTTTCCCCGTTGACGCCGGAATGCTCGCCGCCGAAGATACCACCCATCGCCAGCGCTTTTTGATGATCGGCGATCACTAAGGTGTCGGCGTTCAGTTTGGCTTCGTTGCCGTCCAGCAGCGTCAAGGTTTCCCCTTCTTCCGCCATGCGCACCACGATGCCGCCGTCGATGCGGCTCAGATCGAAGGCGTGCATCGGTTGGCCAAGCTCCAGCAGCACATAGTTGGTGACGTCAACCACGGCATCGATAGAACGGATACCGCAGCGACGCAGTTTTTCACGCATCCACAGCGGGGTTGGCGCCTTGACGTCGATGCCTTTCACTACGCGGCCCAGATAGCGTGGGCACGCCTGCGGCGCGTCAACGCGGATCGGCAGCGTGGCGTCGATGGTGGCGGCTACCGGGCTCATGTCCGGCTCGGTCAGCGCAACCTGGTTCAGTACGCCCACGTCGCGCGCAACGCCGATGATGCCCAGGCAGTCGGCGCGGTTCGGGGTAACGCTGATCTCGATGGTGTTGTCGTTCAGTTTCAGATAGTCGCGGATGTCGGTGCCGATCGGCGCATCCAGCGGCAGCTCAATGATACCGTCATGATCGTCGGAAATACCCAGCTCGGAGAACGAGCACAGCATGCCTTCCGAAGGTTCGCCGCGCAGCTTGGCGGCCTTGATTTTGAAATCGCCCGGCAGCACCGCGCCCACGGTGGCGACCGCCACTTTCAGGCCGGTACGGCAGTTCGGCGCGCCGCAGACGATGTCGAGCAGGCGATCGCCGCCTACGTTAACCTTGGTAACGCGCAGTTTGTCGGCGTTCGGATGCTGGCCACACTCGACCACCTCGCCCACGACGACGCCGTTAAACGCGCCGGCAACCGGATCCACGCCGTCCACTTCCAGGCCGGCCATGGTGATTTGATCGGATAATGCTTCGCTGCTGATGGCCGGGTTTACCCACTCGCGCAACCAGAGTTCACTGAATTTCATGTGATATTCCCGCCTTACTTAAACTGTTTGAGGAAACGCAGATCGTTTTCGAAGAATGCGCGCAGGTCGGTGACGCCGTAACGCAGCATCGTCAGGCGCTCCATGCCCATGCCGAAGGCGAAGCCGGAGTAAACTTCCGGATCGATGCCCACGTTGCGCAGCACGTTCGGATGCACCATGCCGCAGCCCAGCACTTCCAGCCACTTGCCGTTCTTGCCCATCACGTCCACTTCAGCGGACGGCTCGGTGAACGGGAAGTAGGACGGACGGAAACGAACCTGCAGGTCTTCTTCAAAGAAGTTGTTCAGGAAATCGTGCAGCGTGCCCTTCAGGTTGGTGAAGCTGATGTCTTTATCGACGATCAGCCCTTCCATCTGGTGGAACATCGGGGTGTGCGTCTGATCGTAGTCGTTACGATAAACGCGGCCCGGCGCAATGATGCGGATCGGCGGCTGCTGGTTCTTCATGGTGCGGATCTGCACGCCTGAAGTCTGGGTGCGCAGCAGGCGCGTGGCGTCGAACCAGAAGGTGTCGTGGTCGGCGCGCGCCGGGTGATGCCCTGGAATGTTCAGCGCGTCGAAGTTATGGTAATCGTCTTCAATTTCCGGGCCGGTGGCAACGGAGAAGCCCAGCTCGCCAAAGAAGGTTTCGATCCGGTCGATGGTGCGGGTCACCGGATGCAGGCCGCCGTTCTCCATGCGACGGCCCGGCAGGGACACGTCGATGGTTTCAGCCGCCAGGCGCGCGTTCAGCGCGGCGCTTTCCAGTGCGTTCTTACGCGCGTTCAGCGCGTCTTGCACCTCTTGCTTGGCCTGGTTGATCACCGCGCCGGCCGCCGGACGGTCTTCCGCCGGTACGTCGCGCAGAGACTGCATCTGCAAGGTGAAATGACCTTTCTTGCCAAAATATTCGACGCGCACCAAATCTAACGCGGCAACATCCTGGGCATCTTCTACGGCTGCCTTGGCATTGGCAACCAGCTCTGCGAGATGTGGCATTGCTTTCCTCTTCCTCTGGCCGGGATGGCCCTAAGTAATTGTTATCTATTATTCGAACACGCCTTTGAGCAATCTTCAAAGACTTTTCAATACGTTGCCGGCCAGGCGACTCACCAGCGAGGCACAAGGCTGGCTCAACGCCTGTCGCTCTCACCGCAACGCTTTGCAAGGCGGGACGATGGCCAAAAACAAAAAAGCCTCCACGAGGGAGGCTTAGGCGCTACTTTTCGTTTCTTTTCTTACGCGCAAAGCCTCCTGAAATCAGGCGCTAAAGTAAAAAAAGAAACGAAAAATAGCTGCGTGCATGATTGCGGTACCTTGTCGATGATTGCCCACCAGTGATATAGCGGCGGCCAATAAAAGTCAATATTTGTCGCTGAAAACAAAGATTAAAAGAGGGAGCAAGCTCCCTCTTCTACTGACTTACGCCAGAGCTGCTTTCGCTTTCTCAACCAGTGCGCCGAAGGCCACTTTGTCGAAGACTGCGATGTCAGCCAGGATCTTACGGTCAATTTCGATCGACGCTTTTTTCAAGCCGTTGATGAACTTGCTGTAAGACAGACCGTTCTGACGAGCAGCTGCGTTGATACGTGCAATCCACAGCTGACGGAACTGACGCTTACGTTGACGACGGTCACGGTAAGCATACTGGCCTGCTTTGATTACTGCCTGGAAGGCAACACGATATACGCGCGAACGGGCACCGTAGTAACCTTTCGCCTGCTTCATAATTTTCTTGTGACGTGCGCGTGCAATTACACCACGTTTTACGCGAGCCATATGCTCTCTCCTAAAGTCTTATTCTAAATTCAAAAAAAATGGCTTATGCGTACGGCAGGCACGCGGTAACCAGGACCAGATCGTTTTTAGACACCATGCCTTTCGGACGCAGGTGACGTTTACGCTTGGTTGCTTTTTTGGTCAGAATATGACGCAGGTTGGCATGTTTACGCTTAAAACCACCGCTGCCGGTTTTTTTGAAGCGCTTGGCTGCACCACGTACAGTTTTAATCTTTGGCATTTTAATTAAATCCACTTCGCATTGTTAAACAACGAATCAGTTGGGCGAATAAAACCCACACAGCGCAAGCGCCGCGCGGGTTCCATTACTTGTAAGCCTTACTGTTTCTTCTTAGGAGCGAGCACCATAATCATCTGGCGGCCTTCGATCTTCGTAGGGAAGGATTCGACCACTGCCAGATCCATATCTTCACACAGGTCTTTACGGACGCGGTTAAGCACTTCCATACCGATCTGCTGGTGCGCCATCTCACGCCCACGGAAACGCAGGGTGATTTTGGCTTTATCGCCATCTTCCAGAAAGCGAATCAGGTTGCGTAGTTTGACCTGATAGTCGCCATCATCGGTGCCAGGACGGAATTTGATTTCCTTAACCTGGATAACTTTTTGCTTCTTCTTCTGTTCTTTCGTCGACTTGCTCTTCTCGTAGAGGAATTTGCCGTAATCCATGATTCGGCAAACTGGCGGTTCGGCATTTGGGCTGATTTCTACTAAATCAACGCCCGCTTCCTCAGCTTTTTCAAGAGCTTCATTCAGACTGACAATACCAATCTGCTCGCCATCGACGCCGGTTAGGCGAACTTCTTGCGCGCGAATTTCTCTGTTAATGCGATTAGGACGCGCCGGTTGAACTCGTTTTCCGCCTTTAATACTTTATTCCTCCAGTTGATGAAGACTACGGCTGCGAATCTCTTTCAGCAGCTTGTCTACGACTTCGTTTACGTCCAGGCTTCCCAAGTCTTTGCCACGGCGGGTACGAACGGCAACTTTGCCTGCTTCGACCTCTTTGTCGCCGCACACCAACATGTAAGGGACTCGACGTAAAGTATGTTCGCGAATTTTAAAGCCAATCTTCTCATTTCTCAAGTCCGCTTTCACGCGAATACCTGCATCCTGCAGTTTTTTGGTCAATTGCTGGACGTAATCAGACTGGCTGTCGGTGATATTCATCACCACCACCTGCACCGGGGCGATCCAGGTCGGGTAGAACCCGGCGTATTCTTCGGTCAGGATACCGATGAAGCGTTCCATGGAGCCCAAAATGGCGCGGTGAATCATTACCGGCACGACGCGATCGTTGTTTTCGCCAACGTACGAGGCGCCCAAACGGCCCGGCAAGAAGAAATCGAGCTGCACGGTACCACATTGCCATGCGCGATCCAAACAATCATGCAGGGTAAATTCAATTTTCGGTCCGTAGAAGGCCCCCTCACCCGGCTGATATTCAAACGGAATGCCGTTCTCGGTCAGCGCGGCGGCCAGGTCTTCTTCCGCACGGGTCCACATGTCGTCGGTGCCGATGCGTTTTTCCGGACGCGTAGACAGCTTGACGGCGATCTTGTCGAAGCCGAAAGTGCCGTACACGTCATAGACCATGCGAATGCATTCGTTCACTTCGGCACGCACCTGCTCTTCGGTACAGAAGATGTGTGCGTCATCCTGAGTGAAGCCACGCACGCGCATCAGGCCGTGCAGGGAGCCCGATGGCTCGTTGCGGTGGCAGCTGCCGAACTCGCCCATGCGCAGCGGCAAATCGCGGTACGACTTCAGGCCCTGATTGAAGATCTGCACGTGACCCGGGCAGTTCATCGGCTTGATGCAGTATTCGCGGTTTTCCGACGCGGTGGTGAACATGGCGTCTTTGTAGTTTTCCCAGTGGCCGGTTTTTTCCCACAGCACGCGGTCCATCATGAACGGACCTTTCACTTCCTGGTACTGGTACTCTTTGAGCTTCATGCGCACGAAGGCTTCCAGCTCGCGGAAAATCGTCCAACCGTCGTTGTGCCAGAACACCATGCCCGGCGCTTCTTCCTGCATGTGATACAGGTCGAGCTGTTTGCCGATCTTGCGGTGATCGCGCTTGGCCGCTTCTTCCAGGCGCTGCAGGTAGGCGTTCAGCTGCTTCTTGTCTGCCCAGGCGGTGCCGTAGATACGCTGCAGCATTTTGTTTTTGCTGTCGCCGCGCCAGTAAGCGCCGGAGGTTTTCTGCAGCTTGAAATGGTGGCAGAAACGCATGTTCGGCACGTGCGGGCCACGGCACATGTCGACGTATTCTTCGTGGTGATACAGGCCAGGACGATCGTCATGGCTGATGTTCTCATCCAGGATCGCCACTTTGTAGATTTCGCCGCGCTCAGCGAAGGTGTCGCGGGCTTCTTGCCAGCTGACCTTCTTCTTGATGACGTCGTAATCCTTATCGGCCAACTCGTGCATCCGCTTTTCCAGCAGATCCAGGTCTTCCTGCGTCAGGGTGCGGTCGATATCCACGTCATAATAGAAACCGTTGTCGATCACCGGACCGATCGCCATTTTGGTATCCGGCCACAGCTGCTTGATCGCATGACCCAGCAGGTGCGCGCAGGAGTGGCGCATGATTTCCAGACCGTCTTCATCTTTGATGGTGATGATGGCCAGCTGCGCATCTGATTCGATCAGATCGCCAGCATCAACCAGCTCGCCGTTGACGCGGCCGGCGATACAGGCTTTCGCCAGGCCAGGGCCGATATCGCGCGCGACATCCATCGGGGAAACGGGGTGGTCGAAATGACGCTGACTACCGTCAGGAAGAGTAATAACAGGCATTAATAATTCCTTATCTACAGTGGTGACCCACACGACAGATCACATGCAGTACGAAAATTGGGTTTTGGGTTTGGTCAGCCAGGTTTCAGATCTCGCCCACAATTGCCAGATTGAAACCTCACTGGGTATACAGAATGGAACGCATACCTTCTCAGCCGCATTCGGCTAAGCGAATAGTATCACTAAAATTGTTCCGGATAAATAAAGCGCCGCCCTCACGCTTTCGCGTCATCCGGCGCAAAAACGGTTTTCATGTAGCTCAGGGTGGCCAGCAGGCACAGGCCGTAGCCCAGCAGTTCACAGCCCTCTTCCACCATGTTTTTCACTACCCGGTTATAGCCGTCCAACATCAGCGTTTGCCACAGCGCGCTCATGCCGAACAGGCGGGAAAACACCAGAATGCACAGCAGGCCCGCGCACATCATGCCGTAGCCGGGATGCGTTACGAAATCGGCCAGGCCGCGCACCGTTGCCGCGATGTGCCTGGCGGCATGCCACAGGCAGACCAAGGCGATCGCCAGCGCGAACCACACCCACGCGCCGTGCCACAGCGCATCGAAGGCGAAGTCCATCTCGCGGATCAACATGCAGAGAAAGAAGCCACCGACCAGCATCCAGGCGGAGCGGCGTTCAGCCTGTCGCCAGGCCGCGGCGAAAAAACCGCCGGCGATGGCGAGCAGCAACAGTTCCTGCGCCACTTCGGTCAGCGAGGTTTCATGCACGAAGTTGTGCAGCCAGTGTACGTCGATAAACACCAGGCCGACCAAGGCCGCTAAAAAAGCGCCGTAGAATAGAAAGGCAACGGCCTTCCCCAGCAAAATATTCAGCTCTTGTTTCATAATCACACTCATTATTATTTACAGCGCATCTATGTTATCCACCTGTTCTCAGGGATCGTGGCAATTGATGCCTAATACCGTACACAGCGATAAAGGTGGTCATTAATCACGCCGCAAACAATAAAAACCCCGGCACATGGCCGGGGGAAACGCCAGTCTTTCCTGGCTGTCATTTCATCACCGTCAGTATTTCAGGCTCTCATCCCTCTATCATCGAGACGCGCAAACGAGCCTGGAAATTACGCCTGCGGAGATGATACGGTGACACGCCGGGCGTTGGTGTTAACGCCCCACAAGCCTGCCAATGCACTGACCACTGCGCCAATCAACAATGCAAAGAATGACCACAGGGCAGCCCGAGACAATTCGTCCGCAGCCGCGGCAGCCTGTTCGCGCGCTTTCTGTTTCAGCTCAGCATACTCCTGTTTTGCCTGATTGATTTTTGCTTCGGCTTCATCCAAACGCTGATTAACCAGCTGCGCAGTTTTATTTTTGGCGTCGACCAAATTCTTCACAGTCTGGTCTACTTCCTGCGGCGTCATATTGGTATTTTCAACCAGCGCTTTTTTCAGTGTGTCTTGATCCACATCTTGCGAGATGGCCTCACCATGTTTTTTAAGCTTGTCGACCAGTTGCTTAATAATCGCATCGCTATTGTCGGGCTGAAGTGCCAGGGCTTTTACTGCGTCTGCCAAATCAGTCTTGGCCGCATTCAACTGTTGCTGCATGAATTCAGGCTGCAATGACGGAATACCACTTTTTTTAAGCGCCGTAACCACATCACCATGCAGCTGTTCAGGTTCCAACGTGGTGTCTATACCCAACTTGTCAAACACCTTGCCACCCACGTCCGCTAACCCGGCTGCCCCTTTGCCAATCGCTGAACCGGCACCGGAGAGCAAGCTGCCAGAGGTCGAAGCGATAGCACCCAGCGCATTGCCGGTGGCCTTCACTGCAGACCCGACCAGCATCCCGCCCAGCACCGCCGCCACAATCAGTGACGTAGCCCATACCAGGAAGCCATGAATAAGGCCGTCATTAGCAGCCAAACGTCCGGCAATAAAAGCGCCGGCAGCCAAGCTAATAATGATTGAAACAGCGGACCAAATCACTACGGTGGTACCGGCTCCATTGATTGGATCGTCTGACGTCGGATCCACGATGGAAAATCCAAGGCTGGTACCCAACGTCGACAGCAACAGTGAAACAGCCAATACGGTGATAACACCACCAATGACGCTGCCCCAGGAGATTTTTTTCGCCGCTACCCATTCTTTTGCCACTTCCATAGTAAAACTCCTTTTAAGCTTTTCGATTATAAAGAAATGCCACAAAGCCTTACCAGTATAGAAGTGTTTAATCTCTTAAGCGCTTAAATGGTAAAAACAGTTAAAAATAATTAATAATAATTACAGCACGGACGTGCCTACTCTCGGCGACAACACGCTGACAGAGCGTCTTGGCATCACTATCCTTACGTTATTCACTGGTGAACAGGTCTTGAGCTCATAATATGAACCGGTTACTCGCAGTCCTCGTCGTGCTATGCGCGGTATTAGCGACGCTGTATGGGCTGGTGCATTTTGGCGCGCGTTCAGTGCCGCGAGCGATTGCGGTCAATGAAGCGCCGCTGGGGTGTGAGGATGAACCGGAGCTCGCCGCCGAGTGCAATGGCGAAGAGGAAACGCCGGCCGACGGTTAATTAACCTTCCGAGCTATCCCCATTGCCGCCAGAGACACGGCAGGCTAGGCTGTTCAGCTCATGGGCCGCCGCCTGGCGGCTTGAACGTTGCACAGGGAGTTTTTTATGACGGGTATTTTGCAGTTATTCCAGGCCATCGGACTGGGTTTGGTGCTGCTGTTGCCGCTGGCCAACCCGCTGACCACGGTGGCGTTGCTGCTCGGGTTGTCCGGCAATATGACGCGCGAAGAGCGTAACCAGCAGTCGCTGATGGCCTCGGTTTATGTGTTCTGCATCATGACGGTGGCGTTTTACGCCGGGCAGGTGGTGATGAACACCTTCGGCATTTCGATCCCCGGCCTGCGCATCGCCGGCGGGCTGATCGTCGCCTTCATCGGTTTTCGCATGTTGTTCCCCCAGCAGAGCCCTGAAGAGGCACCGGAGGTAGAAAGCAAGTCGCACGAGCTGCGCCATAAGACGTCGGCCAACATCGCCTTCGTGCCGTTGGCCATGCCGAGCACCGCCGGGCCGGGTACCATCGCGATGATCATCAGCTCGGCGTCGAGCGTCAAAGCGAACACGCTGGGTTTTGAACCCTGGGTACTGGCCGTGGCGCCGGTCGCCATCTTCCTGACGGTCGCGGTGATCCTGTGGGGCTGCCTGCTCAGTTCCGGCGCCATCATGCGCTTGGTGGGGAAAAGCGGCATCGAGGCGATCTCTCGCCTGATGGGCTTCCTGCTGGTGTGCATGGGCGTGCAGTTCATCATCAACGGCGTACTGGAGATTATCTCCACCTATACGCCGGCCGCCTGACGATAAAAAACGGGCGCGATGATCGTCGCGCCCGTTGCCGTTATTTCCCCGCCGGCGCCTGCGCGCCCAAAATGCCCTTGCCTTCCGGCACTTCGGTAAAGCGGCTGAGGATCTCGCTGTAGGTCTTGGCCGGATCCAGATCCGGGAACTGCGCCGGATAGATAAACTTCGCCAGATACTCCAGCCCGACGATGTTGTACGGGTGGTTGTAGAAGTTATGGTAGATACCGTAGAACCGCCCTTCCTTCACCGCCGACACCTGAGCGAACCCCGGGCGCTGCTTCATCCGGTTGAAAGCCTCATCCACCTGCTGCTGCGTCACGCCGTAGCCAAACGGCACCGCGGCGTTGGTCTTGCTGGCCCACTGTGAACCGGAAACGATGTAGGCGTCCGGCTTCATGCTGATCACTTTTTCCAGCGCCACGTCGCCGGTGGCGCCCGGCAGCAGCGCAGAGCCGATATTGCGCGCGCCGACCGCTTCCACCAACGCGCCCCAGCCGACGTGGGCGTGGGTATAGCAGCAGGACTCCAGCCCGTTCAGGCCGGCCTTGGCTTCAAAGAACACCAGCGGCTTGGGTTCCACCGCCTGCGTCTTGGCCAGAATGGCCTGATAGTGCTGCTGATAATAATCGGTATATTGCTTGGCTTCGCTTTCGCGGTTGAGGGTTTCCCCCAGCAGCGTCACGCTTTTCGGCGTGTTTTCCACCGGCTTGAGCATGGTGTCGATAAACAGCACCGGCACGTTCAACGCCTTCAGCTTATCCAGCACGCCGGTTTGGCTCAGCGAAGGTTTGGAACGCAGCTGGGCGATCATCAGATCGGGGCGTTTGGCGATCACGCTTTCCAGATTGACTTCGCCCTTGTCGCTGAACCCCATATCGATGATGTTTTTCGCCGCCGGCCATTTGCTTTGCAAGATGTCCCAGGTCGCCGCATCGCTTTTCTTCAACAGGTTGTTCCAGGCCACCAGCCGATCGAACGGGTTGGCGCGATCGAGCAGCGCCAGCGTGAGAATATCGCGCCCGTCCTGCACCACGATGCGTTTTGGCTCTTGCTGGAGGGTGAGCGTCTGGCCGGAAGTGTCGGTCAGGGTCAGCGGATAGGTAGTGGCCATCGCCGGGACGGAAAGCGCGGCGGCGCAAACCAGCGCCGACAGAGTAATTCGACGGTGCACGAAAAGCTCCTTGGTAAACAATTCAACCAGGGAATAGTAATGAGAATGGCTAGCATTATCAAAGGTCACGCCGCGTTGCCCGGCGATTAATTGCAAAGGGATGTGTAACGCGGGATGAAGAGGCGCGCCGGAAGCGGCGCGCCCTGAGGATCACACCAGGCCGTAGATCAGCGCCGACAGCGCAATCAGGCCCATCACCAGTACGAATACGTTGCTCGCCGCTCGGTATTTACGCATTGCCGGCACCGCGCGCACCGCGTACATCGGCAGAATGAACAGGATGGCGGCAATCAGCGGGCCGCTGATGGTTTCAATGATGTGCAGCGCGCTGGGGTTCCACACCGTCGCCGCCCAGGTGAGCAGGAACAGCGACACCGCCGAGATGCGGTGCGTCATACGCGAACTGAGCGGTTTGCCGACCGCGCGCGTGACGCCGTCGATCAGGCTGGTCGCCCCTTCCGTCACCCCCAGCGAGGTGCCGAGATAGGATTTGGCCATTGCCAACATCGCCATTACCGGGCCGAGATAGGCGATCAGCGGGTTGGAGAATTTGTTGGCCAGCGTGGTCAGCACCGTGATGTTCTGGTCTTTCGCCTGCTGCATGTCTTCATGGGACAGGCTCAGCACGCAGCTGAACACGAAAAACAGCACGGTGACGCAGATCAGCACATAGCTGTAGCGCATGATGCGCGCGCAGCGGCGTTCCGCCTTATCGCCATACAGGCTCTTCTGGGTCGAGGCGAAGGAAGAGATGATCGGCGCATGGCTGAAGGAGAACACCATCACCGGCACCGCCAGCCACAGCGAATGCCACAGCCCCGGCGTGTCGAAGCGGGTGGCGGCCAGGCCACTAACGAAGTTGGCAGTATTCCAGCTCGGCATCAGGTACAGCGAAATGCCCATCAGGAACACCAGCAGCGGGAACACCAGCATGCCCATCGCCGCCACGATGCTGTCTTTGCCGCGCAGCAGCACCAGATTGAGCACCACCACCACCGCCAGGCTCAGCCAGATGCGCGGCAGCGGCGCCACGTGGAACTGATGGATCAGGAAGCTGTCCAGCGCGTTGGTGATCGAAATGCTGTACACCAGCACGATCGGGAAGAACGCCATCAGATACAGCATCATGATGATTTTGCCGGCCAGCACGCCGAAGTGTTCCACCACCACATCGTGAATATTGCCGTCGCGGCTGGAGCCGGACAGCACGAAGCGGCTGAGCGCGCGGTGCGGCAAATAGGTCAGCGGGAAAGCGAACAGCGCCATCAACAGCAGCACCAGCGGGCCGTTCAAACCGGCGTTGATCGGCAAGAACAGCGTGCCGGCGCCCACCGCGGTGGCATAAAGGCCGAACATCCAGACGGTGTCGGTTTTGTTCCATTTGGCTGGCTGAGCGGCCGTCAGCGTGCCTGAATCGGGAGAAATCGTACTCATGAGACAGTCTACCTTAATCTGCGGCGCCAACGATTGCGCCTAACGGGATATCCTTCTCCGCGAACTTTTTAATAGTAATCAGTGAATTAAAGCGATATTTCATACTTACGCCTGATGAAAGGACGGCAAAGGATAATGAAAAATCCCCTGCGGGTCTATGTTTTATCGGCCGAGCGGGCAATTTGCGAACAGGAAATGCTGAAAAAACCGGCATGCACAGAAAAAACTAAGGGCCCCTTGCGGAGCCCTTAAGCGGTTTACTTCTTCGCGTCCGGATGGTCCGGCACCTCGGCGCTGCCCATCTCCTTCTCGTCGCGGATCATCGAGCGGTCTTTACGCACGTCGGCCACGTCGGAGGCGCTCACCGGTTTGGCGCTGTTGCCCCAGCTGGTGCGGATGAAGTTCACCACGTCCGCCACCTGCTGATCGTTCAGACGCCAGCCGAACGGCGGCATGGTGATGTTGGACACCGCCCCCTGCACCGCCGGCGTAGTGTTGCCGGTCAGCACGATGTGGATCAGCGAGGTCGCGTCCTCGGTCTGCACCACCGGGTTGCCCTTCAGCGACGGGAAGGCGCGCTTGTAGCCCACGCCGTCGGTGCGGTGGCAGGCCGCGCAGTTATCAACATACAGCGCCGCGCCGGGCTTGCTGTCGTCGCCGCGCCACAGATCCTTGGCCACGCTGTCTTCGACCGGCGCCGCCTGCTGTTTGCCGTCTTTCGGCGGCAGCGATTTCAGGTAGCGTGCGATGGCGGTCAGATCGTCGTCGCTCAGGTATTGCAGGCTGTGCTCCACCACGTCGCTCATGCCGCCAAACACGATCGCCTTGTCGTTACGGCCGGTTTTCAGGAACTCGGTCAGCTCGGCTTCGCTCCAGCTGCCCAGGCCATCCTTACGGTCGCTGCGCAGGCTGGAAGCCACCCAGCCGTCGATCGGCGCGTTGCTGCCGGACAGATAGTCGTCGCTTTCGCTGTTGCTCAACGCTTTTTCCTGCATGGTGATGCTGCGCGGGGTATGGCAAGCGCCGCAGTGGCCCAGGCCTTCCACCAGATAACGGCCGCGCTCAATCACCGGATCGGCTTTGGCGTCAGCCACGAAGTCCGCCGGCGACGGCGCAAACATGCCGCGCCAGATGCTCAGCGGCCAGCGCATCGACAGCGGCCACGGGATGTCGGAATCCTTGTTGGCCTGCTCAACCGGCTGCACGCCGTGCATGAAATAGGCATACATGGCGCGCATGTCTTCCTCTTTCACCAGCGCGAACGACGGGTACGGCATCGCCGGGTACAGGGTACTGCCGTTTTTGGCTACGCCCTTACGCACCGCGTTGTCGAAATCCTCGAAGCTGTAATCGCCGATGCCGGTTTTCTTGTCCGGCGTGATGTTGGTGGAGTAAATGGTGCCGATCGGCGTCTCCATCGCCAGACCGCCGGCGAAGGTTTTGCCGCTCTTGCCGTCGGTGTGGCAGGCCACGCAGTCGCCGGCGCGCGCCAGGTATTCACCGCGCTTGATAAGCTCGCTGCTGACGGTGGCGTCCTGCGCCCAAACGGAAAAACTCACTGCACTGAGAACCAGTGCCGGTACAAATGCTTTCATCGTTCGCCGTCCTTATGCCTGCACCAATGGGCCTGGGTTTTTCAGATACTGCTCGCGAATAGCGCGGGCAGACCAGTAAGCCAGCGCCGCCACGGTGCCGGTCGGGTTGTAGCCCAGCCCCTGCGGGAAGGCCGAGGCGCCGATCGAGAACACGTTGTGCACGTCCCAGCTCTGCAGATAGCGGTTGACCGCGCTGGTCTTCGGATCTTCCCCCATTACCGCGCCGCCGTTCATGTGGGTGGTCTGGTAGCTGGTGGTATCGAAGTGGCTGTTGGCGTTTTTCGGGCTGCCGGCGATCAGTTTCGGGTTCATCGCCTTGGCGATCGGCGCCATCTTGTCGTACATGAACTGCGCCATCTTGATATCGTTTTCCTGCCAGTCGAACGTCATGCGCAGCAGCGGCTGGCCAAAGACGTTCTTGTAGTTGGGATCGAGATCCAGATAGTTATTGCGGTACGACTGGTGCGCGCCGTGGGCGTCCATCGAAACGTGGTGGGTGTAGGCATCCGCCACCGCCGCTTTCCACTTGCTGCCCCAGGCCGGGGTGCCCGGAGGGGTCGGCAGGCCGGAGATCGGCTTGGTGCCCGCCTGGTTGACCCAGAACGGCGAACCGCCGACGAAGCCTTCTTTAGCGTGGTCGAAGTTATCGGCGTTAAAGTCGTCCACGCCCACGCCGTTGCCGCCGGCGCCGATGAACGGGTTGGTAAACACGTCTTTATCGAAGAACGCCTTGATGGTGGTCATGTTCTGGTAGGCGAAGTTGCGCCCGACCACGCCTTCGCCGGTCACCGGATCGTAAGGCTTGCCGATGCCGGACAGCAGCATCAGGTGCACGTTGTGGAACTGGAACGCGCCCAGGATCACCAGATCGGCCGGCTGTTCAATCTCGCGGCCCTGCGCATCGACGTAGTTCACGCCGGTGGCGCGGGACTTGTCGTCGGTCAGGTTGACCTTCAGCACGTTGGCGTTGGTGCGCAGCTCGAAGCGTTTTTCCATGCGCAGCGCCGGCAGAATGTTGACGTTCGGCGAAGCTTTGGAATACATGTAGCAGGCGTAGCCGCTGCAGAAACCACAGAAGTTGCACGGGCCCATCTGCGCGCCGTACGGGTTGGTGTAAGAGTCCGAGGTGTTGGCGGACGGCAGGTTGTAAGGATGGTAACCCACCTCCAGCGCCGCTTTCTCGAACAGCTGGGCGGAGTAGGTATTTTTCTGCGCCGGCAGCGGGAAGTCGCTGGAGCGATCCGCCGCAAAGCGGTTGCCGCCCTTCTGCGCCACTTTCTGCCCTTTGATGGTCCAGGCGGTGCCGGAGGTACCGAACACTTTCTCCGCTTTGTCGAAGAACGGTTCCAGCTCGTCGTAGGTCACGCCGAAGTCCTGGATGGTCATGTCCTTCGGAATGAAGTTTTTGCCGTAGCGCTCTTCATAGTGGCTGCGCATGCGCAGTTCGATCGGATCGACGCGGAAATGCACGCCCGACCAGTGCAGGCCGGCGCCGCCGACGCCAGTGCCCGGCAGGAACGCCGCCAACTGGCGGTAAGGCACCGCGGTCTGGCTGCTGTTGTGACGAATGGTGACGGTGCTTTTCGACAGATCCTGGAACAGCTTGCGGCGGATGTTATAGGTCAGCTCGTCGATCACCTGCGGATAAGACCCGTCCGGATAGGTGTCGCGCATCGGGCCGCGCTCCAGCGCCACCACGTTGAGGCCGGCCTCGGTCAGCTCTTTGGCCATGATCGCGCCCACCCAGCCGAAGCCGACGATCACCGCATCTACTTTTTTCATTACCGTTGCCATGATTAGCCCCTCTCCCCACGAATCGAGACCGGCGGGAAGGGATAACGCTCCCCTCGCTCAACCCAGTCCATAAAATCGGCGCGCGCGCCCGGAAAATTAATCAGCTTCCAACCCACCATGTCTTTGTTGCCGCCATGGATAGGATCGCTGAAGAAACCTTCGCGGGTGTTTTGCAGCAGATAGGAGAAGAACAGTTTCGACGGCAGCTGCTGGAACTCCGCCTCGCCGGACTCGAACTTTTGCAGCATGGCGTCTTGCTGCGCGCCATCCAGTTCGGCGAAAGGCTTACCGGCGGTTTTCTTGCTGTAGGCGTCGGCGTCACTGATGCCGAGGTTGTAGATTTGCTTGGGCACCAGCGGCAGCTGATAGCCCATCTCCTTCGGCACATCGGGGTTGAACGGCCCCTGCATGTACCAGATGGAGCCGGTGGCGTACGGGGTATTCATCTGGCGATCGATAAACTCCGGCACGCCGGCTTCCAGTGCGCCAGGGCCGCGTTCGTCGGCCGGGATCAGGCGCGCAACGGCGGCCTTGATGAAGGCCCACTCTTCCGGGGTGAAAAAGGTCGGTTGGTAATCGTTCTGCGTTGTGGTGTTCGAGGCCGCGACCGCCGGTGTCGGTGCCGTCAGCGCGCCAACGCCGCTGCCACCAATTACCGCCGCAGGAATTAAGGTCATCGATTTCAACAAGAAATCGCGCCGCGAATTGTTGGTTTTATGGTTCGACATGTCACATTCCATCCAAAGATAGTCACAACTATTTAACCGCAACCTTGCGATCGATACGGGTTTTTAAAATAATTTGTTACTTATTTGTATATTTATTGAAGGTCACAATGCGCGCAAAAGCAAAAATGTTACCGGTAACTTATTGAATGAACGTAAAGATTTATCTGCTAACGTAAATTTAACTTTTTGTGCGGTTTTTCCGATAAGCAGCGAGGAAATAACGAAAAATGAGAAGTAGGTCGCGCACTGGAACGGCGCCGGAAACAAAATCGGCCGCGTTCAGCGGCCGATTTGAAGAAGGATGGGAGGCTACGGCGACATCGCCTGATAAGCGGTGGTCACCTTCCACAAATAGCGCGGCGCCTGCGGTGCCGGGTGCTTTTTCTGGATGTGCTGATAAAACTCATCCGGGCTCATCTGATTGATGCGATTGACCGCCACGCGCTTGTCCGAGGAGAAGGTACGCAACATGGCGCCCGCCCCGTTCACGTACGAAACGATGGTGGCATAACGCAAAGTCTGTGGGTTGTTGATCCCGGCTAGCTGCTGGCTTTGAAGAATATTGATATAGGCCGTTCCCAGATCAATATTGACCGCCGGATCCTTCAGCTCTCGCGAGCTGGGTTGCCCGCTTCGTCCTTTCATGCGATAGGCGTCGCGGCCGGCGGTAGAAGCCTTAAGCTGCATCAATCCCACTGCGTTCGAGGTGCTGACCACGTTCGGGTTAAACCCGGACTCCACCTGAATAATCGCTTTAATCAGCGTTTCGTCGACGCCATAGTTGCTGGCGGCCTGACGAATGTAATCGTTATAAACAACCGGCGTGCCTGTGCGATTTACCGGTGCCTGCGGAGGGGGTTTTAACCAACCGCCGCGCGTTGTGCCACTGCCTGAAATATTGCTTGCCGTTTGCGGGTCTTTGGCGCACCCCGACAAAAGTAAAATTGCCGTAAGGCAACCTATTTTTGTTTTCACAGAATCCCTCATTCCTTTCAATGAGTTGCGTAGCATATACAACTTGTAAGGACACCTGCAGTAATTTTTTGGACTAATCTCAAGCTATCCATATACCAAGAGGTGATTTATGAGTCAATCTGCAACAAGCTGCTTTGTGGTGACTTTTCGCTATCAGGAAGAAGGATTGACCGACCTGGCGAAGCTGACCGGGCAATTGACGCGTGAGGGTTTTGTCACGTCGGTGACAGACGAGAATGGCGTTCACCACGAACTCGGCAGCAACAGTTTTGCGTTTATAACCGTGCTGGATCAAGAGGATGTACAGCGTCTGGCGCAGGGGTTCGGGCAGTTGGCATTGGGAAAACAGCCGGAGGTGGCGATATGCAGCTGTAAGGACTACCTTCAGCGGTTACATACTGATACATAAAATGCTATAACTCCCCGGACGGTATTATTTTTTCAGTTGGAGAAATACCCCGCCGGCGGTGGGCAAGTGACGCTTGACTTCGCTTCAATTGATATTGATAATCATTTTCATTTGAACCAGGAGACGTCATCATGCCATTGATAAGTTGCGCTTTTCGCCGCAGTCGCCTTCCCCGCGCTGCCGCACTGTTACGCCCTTTCACGCTCGCCTGCCTGCTGCTCGGCGCCGCTATGGCCAGCCCACACGCGCTGGCGGAAAAGAAGCTGCGCGTGGTGACCACCTTTACCATCATTCAGGACATCGCCCAGAACGTAGCGGGTGACGCCGCCGTGGTAGAATCCATCACCAAACCCGGTGCCGAGATCCACGACTATCAACCTACCCCGCGCGACATCGTCAAGGCACAGCACGCCGATCTGATCCTGTGGAACGGCATGAACCTGGAACGCTGGTTCCAGCGCTTCTTCGAGAACATCAAGCAGGTGCCGGCGGCGGTCGTGACCGAAGGCATCACCCCACTGCCGATCCGCGAAGGGCCGTATAACGGCAACCCGAACCCGCATGCCTGGATGTCGCCGAGCAACGCGCTGGTGTACATCGAGAACATCCGTAAGGCGCTGGTAGAGCACGATCCGGCCCATGCAGAAACCTACAACCGCAACGCCAAGGCCTACGCAGAGAAGATCGGCGCGCTGGACGCCCCGCTGCGCGAACGCCTGGCGCGCATTCCTGCCGCACAGCGTTGGCTGGTGACCAGCGAAGGCGCCTTCAGCTATCTGGCGCAGGACTACCAGCTGAAAGAAGTTTATCTTTGGCCGATCAACGCCGATGAGCAAGGCTCGCCGCAGCAGGTGCGCCGGGTGATCGATGCGGTGCGCGCCCACCATATTCCGGTGGTGTTCAGCGAGAGCACCATTTCCGACAAGCCGGCCAAGCAGGTGGCGAAAGAGACCGGCGCCAAATACGGCGGCGTGCTGTACGTGGATTCGCTGTCCACCCGCGATGGCCCGGTGCCGACCTATATCGACCTGCTCAACACCACCGTGCAAACCATCGCCAAAGGATTCGATCAATGACCCATGAACCGTTTGTCCGCCCTGAATTGAACGTGGACGACGTCACCGTAACCTACAACAACGGGCACACCGCCATTCACAACGCCAGCTTTACCCTGAGCGGCGGTTCGATCTGTGCGCTGGTCGGCGTCAACGGCAGCGGCAAATCGACGTTGTTCAAAAGCATCATGGGCCTGGTCAGGCCCACTGCCGGCCAGGTGTCGCTGAGCGACAAACCAGTGGCGGACGCGCTGAAAAAAAACCTGATCGCCTACGTGCCGCAGACCGAAGACGTCGACTGGAACTTCCCGGTGCTGGTGGAAGACGTGGTGATGATGGGCCGTTACGGCAAGATGAACTTCCTGCGCATCCCGTCGCGCGAAGACCGGCTGCGGGTCGACAAGGCGCTGGAACGCGTCGGCCTGAGCGAGCTGCGCAGCCGGCAGATCGGCGAGCTGTCCGGCGGCCAGAAAAAACGCGTGTTTCTGGCGCGCGCGCTGGCGCAACAGGGCACGGTACTGCTGCTGGACGAGCCGTTCACCGGCGTGGATGTAAAAACCGAGAACGCCATTATCGAGCTGCTGCGCGCGCTGCGCGACGAGGGGCACCTGATCCTGGTTTCCACCCATAACCTCGGCAGCGTGCCGGAGTTTTGCGATCGGGTGATCCTCATCAACCGCACGGTGCTGGCAGCCGGCCCGACCGAGACCACCTTCACCCAGAGCAACCTGGAACAGGCGTTCGGCGGCGTGCTGCGCCATATCAACCTCTCCGGCCCGGATCTGCACGACGACAACGATCCGCGCACCGTTACGGTGTTGACCGACGATGAACGCCCCGCGGTGTTCTACGGCCACACCAAGAGCGATCCGCCGGCCAACAGCCAGGCCAGGGAGAAACAATCCTGATGCTGGACCTTCTGCTGCAACCTTTCAGTTATAACTACATGGTGAAAGCCATCTGGGTCAGCGCCATCGTCGGCGCCGCCTGTGCGTTCCTCTCCGCCTACCTGATGTTGAAAGGGTGGTCGCTGATGGGCGACGCGCTGTCGCACTCGGTGGTGCCCGGCGTAGCCGGCGCCTACGCCCTCGGCCTGCCCTACGCCGCCGGCGCCTTTTTCACCGGCATGCTGGCGGCGCTGGCGATGACGCTGGTGCGCCACATCACCCGGCTGCGCGAAGACGCCATCATCGGCTTTATCTTCTCCACCTTCTTCGCCGTCGGCCTGCTGATCGTGTCGCTCAACCCCACCTCGGTCAACGTACAGTCGATCATCTTCGGCAATATCCTCGGCATCGCCGACGAAGACGTGCTGCAGGTGGAAATCATCATCGGCGTTTCGCTGCTGATCCTGTGCCTGGTGTGGAAAGACCTGCTGGCGGTGTTCTTCGACGAAAGCCACGCGGTGTCGATCGGCCTGTCGCCGCTAAAGCTGAAGATCCTGTTCTTCACCCTGCTTAGCGCCTGCACCGTCGCCGCGCTGCAAACCGTCGGCGCCATTTTGGTGATCGCCATGGTGATCACGCCGGGCGCCACCGCCTACCTGCTGACCGATCGCTTCAGCCGGCTGGTGATCATCGCCATCATCATCGGTTCGCTGACCAGCGGCGTCGGCGCCTACCTGAGTTTCTTCCTCGACGGTGCCACCGGGGGCGTGATCGTCACCCTGCAAACGCTGGTGTTTCTGACGGCGTTCTTCTTCGCGCCGAAACACGGCCTGCTGGCGTCCCGGCGCCGCGTGGCGCATTCGCAAACCGGAGGCCGCTGATGGACACCCTGTATCAACTGCTCAGCGAACCCTTCGCCTACCCGTTCATGCAGCGGGCGATCGTCGCCGCCATCGTCACCGGCGTAGTGTGCGCCGTGCTCTCCTGCTATCTGGTGCTCAAAGGCTGGTCGCTGATGGGCGACGCCATCTCGCACGCGGTGCTGCCCGGCATCGTGGTGGCGTTCGTGGTCGGCATCCCGCTGGCGATCGGCGCGTTCCTCTCCGGCATCTTTTGCGCGGTAGCCACCGGCTACCTGAAAGAGAACAGCCGGGTGAAAGAAGACACGGTGATGGGCATCGTCTTTTCCGGCATGTTCGCCTTCGGCCTGGTGCTGTTCTCGCGCATCGATACCGACCAGCACCTGAGCCACATTCTGTTCGGCAACATGCTGGGCATTACCGACGGCGAGCTGAAGCAAACCCTGCTGATCGCCGGCATCACCCTGGCGGTGGTGCTGCTCAAGCGTAAAGACTTCATGCTGTACTGCTTCGATCCTCATCATGCGCGGGTGATTGGCCTGCCGGTCAAGCTGCTGCACTACGGGCTGCTGTGCCTACTGGCGATGACCATCGTCGCCTCGCTGCAGGCCGTGGGGGTGATCCTGGTGATCGCCATGCTGATCGCCCCCGGCATCATCGCCTTTATGCTGTGCCGCCGCTTCGACCGCATGCTGATGGTGGCGACGATAGTATCGGTGTTCTCCTGCGTGCTCGGCACCCTGATCAGCTTCCACATCGACGGCGCCACCGGCCCCTGCATCGTCATCGTACAGGCCGTGCTGTTCGTTATCGCCTTGTTGTACAGCAAGCTGCGTCCGTTACAGCGTAACCAAAGCGCCCTCACCGGCGGTTAACTCACCGATGCGGCGATGCCCTCTGCTCGCCGCATCACCTTCCCCCGCTCATCGCGTCGTTGTCATCAAGTTGCAACCGGTATTGCGCTTAAATTAATCAATAGGGTATATACTTTGAGCTGGCGAGGCGCTGAAAAAATCGCCGCCTTTGACGCCGGCTGTGCGCCGCGTCGTGTTTTCACCACGGGAAAGACGCTAACCTAATGAATTATCAGGCAGCACAGAGGGGGAAATACCATGTGGCAAGCCGTTAGCCGTCTGTTAAGTGAACATCTTGGCAGCGCAGAGATACGCGAAAGGATTGAACTGCCCGGGGGCGACATTCACCCGGCGTGGCGCGTGAGTTACGGTGGCAACGAGGTGTTCGTGAAATGCGACGCCCGTGAACAACTGCCGATATTCACCGCCGAGGCCGATCAGCTGGCGTTGCTGGCGCGCAGCAAAAGCGTGCGGGTGCCGGAAGTGTACGGCGTCGGCAGCGATCGCGACTACAGCTTCCTGCTGCTGGAGTATCAGCAGCTGAAACCCCTCGACGCCCACGGCGCCTACTGTCTGGGCCAGCAGCTGGCGCACCTGCACCAGTGGAGCGAGCAACCGCAGTTCGGCCTCGACTTCGACAGCGATCTGACCACCACCCCGCAACCCAACGCCTGGCAGCGCCGCTGGTCGGAATTCTTCGCCGAACAGCGCATCGGCTGGCAGCTGCAGTTGGCTGCCGAGAAAGGCATGACCTTTGGTGACATCGACGACATCGTCGATCGGGTGTATCTGCGCTTGCAGCACCACCAGCCGCAGCCATCGCTGCTGCACGGCAACCTGTGGCCAGGCAACTGCGCGATGACCGCCCACGGGCCGATCCTATTCGATCCGGCCAGCTACTGGGGCGACCGGGAGTGCGATTTGGCGATGCTGCCGCTGTACCCCGAGCTGCCGCCGCAGATCTACGACGGCTATCAGAGCGTATGGCCGCTGGGGGCCGGATTTATCGAGCGCCAGCCGCTGTATCAGCTGTACTACCTGCTCAACCGCAGCAACCTGTTCGGCGGCCAGCATCTGGTGGCTGCGCAACGCGCGGTGGAGGCGCTGTTGCAGCCCGAGGCGTCATAACGTTCCGGGGCGCCGCTCGGCGCCCCGTTCATGGTTCAGGCCGCGCCGGCCAACTGCCCCAACAGGCGGATCACGAACCAGGCGATCACCGCAATCACGATCGGCAGGATATACAGCGGGAAGTACTGCAGGAAGATGGTGTGGTGCGGCAGCGTGATGCGCGCCTCCAGCTGCTGGCGCGTGTGCCCTTCGCTGCCCTTGGCCTGCTCCAGGATCATCTGGTCTTCCAACCCTTCGCGGATGAACTTGACCTGGCGCGACATGCGTGCGCCGGAAGCCTGCAGCGCCAGCCCGACGAAGATCAGTATGTAGATGATGATGAACATCAGATTGGCGCCGCTGAACAGGCTTTTATCCACGTCAGGCACCGGCGAGTTGTACCAGAAAAGGTTCAGGAACGGCGTATTGAAGCGCACCATGTCCACCATCACGTGAACAAAATCCAGCATCACCGCGTTGATGCCCTTGGTTTTTTCACTGTGCTGATAGATAAAGCCCAGCACGGAAATCAGCGTCGACAGCAACGCCGGGATAAAAACCACCCATCCGAGAATGCGTTTCAAAATGGCGATACGCCCGGCCTGTTGATACGTCATGTGTTCCCCTTGTTAGCGACGTAACCGAATCGGCTAAGTCTACCTGCAGTTGGCGAAACTCGCCCACCGTTTTCTTCATTCCCGCTGTGCTACAAGCTTAGCCGAATTCGCCGAAATCAACTGCTTAACGACGTTCGCGCACTATCATTGAAGAGATAACGTTACCCGTTTAACCAGAGGCCGTCATGATTCGACTGATTATCTTATTGCTGGGCGCGCAGGCGCTGCACGGCCAGCGCCGCCTGCTGGTGCTGTTCGGTTGGCTGTGGATAGCCGCAGGGGCGCTGATGCTGTTCGACATCCTGCAGGATGGCCGGTCCGTGCTGGCGCTGGATGCGCTGGCGGTCATCCTGGCGCTGGAGGGGCTGGTGGCGATATCCGCCGCGCTGGTGATCGGCTCTTCGGCCAGCCGGCCGGTGCTGCTTAAGGGGCTGGGCTTCGTGTTTATGGCCTTTTTAATGTTGGACGTGCCCGCAGACGATAACATCGTCGCCACCGTGGTGTTTGGCAGCGCGCTGCTGCTTGACGGCGCCGTGCGCATCGCCTCCTCCACGGTGATTCAACACAGCCGATGGAAAGCCGTGGCGCTGGCGGGCGGCGGCGAAATCCTGCTTTCGTTGATGATTTTTGTCGGCTGGCCGGCGCCGCATCGCATGACGGTGCCCTTTTGCCTCGGCGTGATGATGGTGCTTTCCGGCTGGGCTTTATTGCGCATCGCCCGGAGACTGACAAGCTTTTCTCTGAATCAGCACCCAACCCGGCAGCCACCGCCCCCGGCGGATGAGACTGCGCCGCTCACGGTGTATGTCTGGACACCGATTGGTGCGGCTAAAGATCCGCGCCGGCGTTACATCGTCGACCGATACATCGCGGCGGTCGACAACGGCGGCAATATCTCCACCGGCCATGCCGCCCTGGCGCTCGCGCCGGATGTGTATATCAGTCACTACCCGCTCAACGACATCAGCCATTCCGTTCAGGATTTCCGCCAGTTGTTGCATGCCGGCGAACAGAACAACGTCGACGGACGTTTCCTGCCCGACCTGTCGGGCGAGATCGCCGCCTGGTGCCCCCCGGACAAAAAAATTCAGTTCTATCGCTATAACCCGGCGGCGCTGCGCGCATTCTGGTTACGCTACCGACAGGATGCGACTTACAACCTGACCCGGCGTAACTGCTCCACCACGGTCATCGGCGCGCTCGACAGTGCGCTGGAGGGCGTGCTGGGCGATAAACATCTGTGGCGCCGTTTTCTGTTATTGGTGCTGGATCCCAATCTGTGGATGCTGGCGGTACTGCGCAGCCGTGGCGAAAGCATGACCTGGACGCCGGGGTTGGTGCTGGACTATGCGCGCATGTTGCAACAGGTTACCGAGCGCCAACACCAACGCTGGTGGCTAAAGTTGCGCGAGATGTGGAATATCCTTCGCTTTGGCAAAAGCCAAACGCGCAGGCAAAGATTTTAGTCTCGCCGTCGGCGATGATAGAGTGTCGGGCACATTCACCCGCGCCGGCAGGAGTTAACCGCTAATGGCTTATTCGCAACGCATTGAAACCGCAATTTTTGATATGGACGGCTTGTTGATCGATTCGGAACCGCTGTGGCTGCAGGCCGAGCTGGATATCTTCGGCGCGCTGGGTCTGGATCTGTCCGATCGCCACAAACTGCCGGACACCCTGGGGCTGCGCATCGATCTGGTGGTGAAAATGTGGTACCAGGCGATGCCGTGGCAAGGGGTTTCGCTCGATGAGGTGTCGGCACGGATTATCGAACGCGCCATCGAGCTGGTGCACGAGACGCGCCCGCTGCTGCCGGGGGTCCGGCAGGCGCTGGAACTGTGCCGCGAGCAGGGGCTGAACATCGGTCTCGCCTCCGCCTCGCCGCTGCACATGCAACAGCAGGTACTGAAGATGTTCGATCTTGAGGGCTACTTCGACCAGCTGGTTTCCGCCGAATACCTGCCGTACAGCAAACCGCACCCGGAGGTCTACCTGATCGCCGCCGAACGGCTGGGCAGCGATCCGCTGCGCTGCATCACGCTGGAAGACTCCTTTAACGGCATGATCGCCACCAAGGCCGCGCGCATGCGCTCCATCGTGATCCCGGCCGCCGAATACCGCCACGATCCGCGCTGGGCGCTGGCAGACCACCAGCTGGAGACCCTGGAACAGCTCACCCCCGCCCACTTTGCCTGACCTGCGGCGCCGGCCACCGGCGCCCTGGCTTTCCGCTCAGCGCCATAAAAGGGATCCGTGCCGCAAAACAAACGAAACAGCGTTTCATTATTATTGAATCGGCATGCTGTTGTTATTATGCTGGGCGGCAGGGAAAGCGACGGTCCGCGAAACGTTGTCACTGCCACGCAGCGCTCTTCGCGGCCGCCGCTTCCTCCCGCCGCTGCGTACTGAAAACCGCCCTTATTTCTCTCCGTTCCGCACCGCCCATTGCCCGCTTTTTGTTCACGCCCGTCAAAAGCGATGATTTGTTACGCATTGCCGTAACAAGCCGTTGTAAAACCGGGAAAAATAAACAATTGGTTACAGGGTAACTGCTTCCACTACTGGGAATTTTCCCATATACTGGATAAATTAACAGTTTACCAGCCGGAATCGCAACAGCATGACCGCGGAAGGACACCTTATATTCTCTGTCGCTTGCGCGATCTTCGCCAAGAAGGCGGAAGTGACGCCAGAGCTGGCTACCGGCGACTGGTGGCACATCATACCCGCCGCGCTGCTGACCTCGCTGCTGCCGGACATCGATCACCCCAAGTCGGTACTGGGCCAGCGTCTGCGCTGGATTGCCCTGCCCATCGCCCGCGCCTTCGGCCACCGCGGCTTCACCCACAGCCTGCTGGCGATCGCCGGCGGCATGGCGCTGTTCCAGCTGGACGTGCCGCGCAGCTGGCCGATCCCGGCCGACGCGCTGCACGCCATGATCATCGGTTACTTCAGCCATCTGCTGGCCGATATGCTCACTCCCGCCGGCGTTCCGCTGCTGTGGCCATGCCGCTGGCGTTTTCGCCTGCCGCTGCTCAACTCGCAAAAAGGCAATCAGCTCGAGCGCGTGCTGTGTCTGTGCCTGGTGGCGTTTGCCATCTGTTGGCAAGGTGATTTCACCCTGCCGGTGCAATCCTATGTCGAGCAAATCAGAAATATCAGACTCTGATCACAAAAATCCGCTCAACCCATCACCTTCATGTATATAAAAAGAACAAAAACACACAAAAAGCTATATCAAATTCCATTTGGATATAAGTAGGCCACTCGGCAAACTGTTACGATATTTACATCGCGACATACGTGATGCGTAGTCGTTTTTATAAGAAAGATTATTGGAGACATTGGGGATGAATCTTCCGCTCGTGATTAACGTGCTGGTGTTTGTCGCGCTCCTGTTGCTGTTGGCGCAAACCCGCCACAAGCAATGGAGCCTGGCGAAAAAAGTGCTGGTCGGCCTGGTGGTCGGCGTGGTGTTCGGCCTGGGCCTGCAGCTGGTGTACGGCTCCGACAACCCGGTGCTGAAAGAATCCATCAGCTGGTTCAACATCGTCGGCAACGGCTATGTGCAGCTGCTGCAAATGATCGTCATGCCGCTGGTGTTCGCCTCGATCCTGAGCGCGGTGGCCAAGCTGCACAACGCCTCTTCTCTGGGCAAAATCAGCGTCCTGACTATCGGCACGCTGCTGTTCACCACGCTGATCTCGGCGCTGGTGGGCGTGCTGGTCACCAACCTGTTCGGCCTGACCGCCGAAGGCCTGGTGCAGGGCGCGCAGGAAAGCGCGCGCCTGACGGCGATCCAGACCAACTACGTGGGTAAACTGGCCGACCTGACCGTGCCGCAGATGGTGCTGTCGTTCATCCCGAAAAACCCGTTCGCCGATCTGACCGGGGCCAGCCCGACGTCGATCATTAGCGTGGTGATTTTCGCCACCTTCCTCGGCGTGGCATCGCTGCAGCTGCTGAAAGACGACAAGCCGAAAGGCGAGCGCGTACTGGTGGCTATCGACACCCTGCAGGCCTGGGTGATGAAGCTGGTGCGTCTGGTCATGAAGCTGACGCCGTACGGCGTGCTGGCGCTGATGACCAAAGTGGTCGCCGGTTCCAACATTCACGACATCGTCAAGCTCGGCAGCTTTGTGGTGGCCTCGTATATCGGCCTGGCCATCATGTTCGTGGTGCACGCTGTGCTGCTGGCCTTCACCGGCGTTAACCCGATGAAGTTCTTCCGCAAGGTGTGGCCGGTGATCACTTTCGCCTTCACCAGCCGCTCGAGCGCCGCCAGCATTCCATTGAACGTGGAAGCGCAGACCCGCCGCCTGGGCGTGCCGGAATCCATCGCCAGCTTCTCGGCGTCTTTCGGTGCCACCATCGGCCAGAACGGCTGTGCGGGCCTCTACCCGGCAATGCTGGCGGTAATGGTTGCGCCGACCGTCGGCATCAACCCGCTGGATCCGGTGTGGATCGCCACCCTGGTCGGCATCGTCACCATCAGCTCCGCCGGCGTAGCGGGCGTGGGCGGCGGTGCTACCTTCGCCGCGCTGATCGTGCTACCGGCGATGGGCCTGCCGGTGACGCTGGTCGCGCTGCTGATCTCGGTCGAACCGCTGATCGACATGGGCCGTACCGCGCTGAACGTCAACGGCTCCATGGCGGCAGGCACCATCACCAGCCAGCTGATGAAGCAAACCGACAAAGCCGTGATGGACAGCGAAGACGAAGTCGAATTGGCTCACCGTTAACGCCGTCTCAAAACGAAAAAAACCGGGGATTATCCCCGGTTTTTTTATGCTCCGCGCTCGGTCGTTACGGCCGCTCGCCGTTCGCCAGCCGCCGGTTGATGTCGGCGATCACGCCCGGCAAGTGCGCCAGCGTGTCTATCACATAGTGCGCGCCCGCCGCGTACAGCTTATCGGCGGCGGCCGTACGGCGCAGCTCTATCTCACCTTCCGCCATTTGGCGGTACTCCTGCCAGGTCGCGCCAAACTCATTGCCGGACAGCGCCAATCCGACGCTCCACATCCCGGCGTTCAGCCCTTCAGCAATGCCCGGCACCGCGTCGTCCACCTTCACGCAGTGCGCCACCGCATCGATGCCCAGCGCGATAACGTTCTGCAACGCCATCCACGGCCCCGGCCGGCCACCGGCGGCGAGATCGTCAGTGGCGACCCAGTAATCTGGCGCGTAGCCGCGCTGCGCGGCGGCAGGCACCAGCACCTCCATCACCGCACGCGGATAACCGGAGCAGGAGCCGATTTTAATGCCCTGTTCGCGCAGCCCGGCAATCACCTGCGGCACACCCTCGATGGGATCGGCGAAGTCGATCACTTTGGCGATTTGCAGCGGCATAAACGCCTGATACAGCGCGTCGATGTCCTGATGGCTCATCGAACGGCCCAGCTTCTGCCGCCAGCGCGCGTCGACCGCCGGCAGCTTGCCCAGCGCCTCGATGTGCTGCCATTTACCCAGCCCCATCGGAATGCGCGCCTCCGCCAGGCTGATGTCGATATCGAAGGTTTGTTTGAATGCCTCGACAAAAATCTGCGTTGGCGCAAAGGAGCCGAAGTCCACCGTGGTGCCGGCCCAGTCGAGGATCACTGCGTTGATCTGTTTCATGGTCAATCCTTATTGATTCCAGTACATCGCCTGCCCGACGGCCGCCAGCAAACGTTCGATATCCTGCGGATAAATTTCCCCGATGTTGCCGATGCGGAAGCAGTCGCTCTGCGACACTTTGCCGGGATAGATCACAAACCCTTGCTGCTTCAGGCGCTGATAAAATTCGGCAAAGCGGTAAGTGTCGGCCTTTGGCGAATAGAACGCGGTGATAATCGGCGAATGCAACGCATCGTCCAGCAGAGTCTCAAAGCCCAGCTCGCGCATACCCGCCACCAGCCGCCGCTGATTGGTCTGATAGCGGCGGTGGCGCGCGGCAATACCGCCCTCTTGTTCCAGTTCTTTCAGCGCCTGCGCGAAGGCCAGCACGGTGTGGGTCGGTGACGTAAAGCGCCATTTGCCGGCCTGGTCTTCCATACAGCGCCACTGGGCATACAGATCCAACGACAGCGAGCGTGAACGGCCGGCACATTTCTCCAGTTCGCTGCGGCGGGCGATGACGAAAGCGAAGCCCGGCACGCCCTGAATGCATTTGTTGGCGGAGCTGATCAGAAAATCGATGCCCAGCGCGTCCACATCCAGCGGGATGCCGCCGAAGCTGCTCATGGCGTCGACGATAAAGGTCTTGCCGTTGCGCGCCGCCAGGCCGGCGACCTTCTGCAGCGGGTTGAGCATGCCGGTGGTGGTTTCGCAGTGCACCATGGCGATATGGCTGATGCGCGCATCGCTTTTCAGCACCGCCTCCATCGCCGCCACGTCCGGCTCATTGACCTCGCCGCAGTCGAAAGCGTGATGGTCGATGTCCATCAGCCGCGCCATTTCGATCATTCGCGCCCCGTAGGCGCCGTTGTTGACGATCAGCAGCTTGTCCTGCGGGCCGATGACCGTGCCCAGCACGCCTTCCACCGCAAAACTGCCGCTGCCCTGCAGCAACACCGAGGTGTAACCGGCGGACGGCGTCGCCAGCGCCACCAACTGCTGGCGGATGCTTTGCACCACGCCCAGGTTGTAATCTTCATCCCAGGTGCAGCTGTCGAACAGCATCGCCTCTTTTACCGTTTTCGACGTGGTCAACGGGCCGGGGGTCAACAGCAGGTAGTTACGATCGGACATGTTATTCACCTATTTGGTCTATACCAGATTGCGGGCATTGTGGCCGCAAATTCCTTCCCCGGTCAAACGACAAAGCGCGGTGAAACAAAAAATTCATCTGGCTATGTATAATAAGCGCGTGCCGGAATGTCGGGCCGATGCCATAGCGAGATGAAATGAAAGAACATCAGGGCGATATGCCCCACTACCTGCAGATCAAGGATCAGCTTCAGGCGCGCATCACCCGCGGTGCGCTGCAGGCGGGCGACAAGCTGCCTTCGGAGCGCGAGCTGTGCGCCATCTTCTCCACCACCCGCGTTACCATTCGCGAGAGCCTGGCGCAGCTGGAGGCCACCGGCGCCATCTACCGCGCCGATCGCCGCGGTTGGTTCGTCACGCCGGAGCGGCTGTGGCTGGATCCGACGCAGAACACCAACTTCCACCGCCTCTGCCAGGAGCAGGGGCGCACGCCGCGCACCGCGCTGCTGTCCGGCGAAAAAACCACGGTGCCGCTCGACGTGATGCAGCCGCTGGCGCTCGAACCGTTCGATCAGGTGTATCTGCTACGCCGCGTGCGCTACGCCGACGGCCGCGCCATCTGCTATTGCGAAAACCACTGCCTGCCGCAGCGGGTGCCGGAACTGCTCAGCCACGATCTCAACGGCAGCCTGACCGAGGTCTATCAACAGCATTACGCGTTGATTTACAGCAACATGCATCTGTCGTTCTATCCAACGGCCCTGCCTTACCGCGCCGCCAACGCGCTCGGCGCCATGGTCGGCCTGCCCGCCTTGCTGCTGCGCCGATTAAATTACGATCAGCACGGCCGCATTCTCGATTTCGATATCGAATACTGGCGCCACGACAGCCTGCGCATCGAAGTCGATACGCTTTAACCCTCTGCATGACGGGGCTGCGCCTGCCGCCCCCTTTTCGCTCCCAAGCCCGATCCCCGTTGCCGGTAAATATATTTTGCCGCTTTCATTTGTTTGTCATATTCGCCGATTAGCTTGGCCGCATATCTGGTGTATACCAGTTTCGCATTAACCCGCAACAGTGAGGCTGAAGCTATGAAACTTTCTCGTCTGGTCGTGATGACCGCCATCGCACTCGGCGCCGCGCCGGCCTGGGCCGCCGACGCAGTGGTGACCGTCTACTCCGCCGATGGGTTGCACGACGGCGATCACAGCTGGTATCAAACCCAGTTCGACGCCTTCACTCAGGCAACCGGCATCAAGGTGCAGTACGTCGAAGGCGGTTCCGGCGCCATCGTCGAGCGGCTGTCGAAAGAGCGCAGCAACCCGCAGGCCGACGTGCTGGTGACGCTGCCGCCGTTCATCCAGCGCGCCGCCGCGGAAAAACTGCTGCAGGATTTCACCCCGCAGGATGCGGCGCAGATCGCCGACGCCCAGCCGCAGTTCGTGCCGCTGGTGAACAACTACCTGAGCTTCATCTATAACGCCAAACTGTTGCCGCAGGCGCCCGCCAGCTATCAGCAGCTGCTGGACGCGCAGTTCCGCAACAAGCTGCAGTACTCCACGCCGGGCCAGGCGGGTGACGGCACCGCGGTGATGCTGCAGGCGTTTCACAGCTTCGGCAGCAAAGACGCCGGTTTCGACTACCTCGGCAAACTGCAAAGCAACAACGTCGGCCCTTCCGCCTCCACCGGCAAGCTGACCGCGCTGGTCAATAAAGGCGAGCTGCTGGTGGCCAACGGCGATCTGCAGATGAACCTGGCGCAGATGCGCAGCAACCCGAACGTGAAGGTGTTCTGGCCGGCCGGGCCGGACGGCAAGCGCAGCACGCTGGTGCTGCCTTACTATGTCGGCCTGGTGCAAGGCGCGCCGCAAAGCGCCAACGGCAAAAAGCTGATCGACTTCCTGCTGAGCAAAGAAGCCCAGAGCAGCGTCAGCGCCATTTCCTACGGCATGCCGGTGCGTAAGGACGTCACCCCGACCGACGATAACTTCAAGCAGTCGCAGGCGGCGCTGAAAGGCGTTGAGATCTGGGCGCCGGACTGGAATCAGGTGGTGAGCAGCCTGTCCGCCGATATCTCCCGCTGGCACCAGGTGACCGAATGACGCTGACGATGCCTTCTACCCTCTCTTCCCGCGCCGAGGCGCGGGATAGCAGCCAGGACATCGCCGGGCCGTCGGGCATTCAGCTCGACCGCGTCAGCGTGTCGTATCGCGGCACCGAGGTGCTGAAACCCCTGACGCTCACCATCGCCCCCGGCGAAGTGCTGGCGCTGATCGGCCCCTCCGGTTCGGGCAAAACCACCGTGCTGCGGGCGATCGCCGGCTTCGTGCAGCCCTCCGCCGGGCGTATTGCCATCGGTGACGTCGATGTCACCGACGTGCCACCTTATGAGCGCGGCCTGGGCATGGTGGTACAGAACTACGCGCTGTTTCCGCATATGCGCGTCGAAGACAATGTGGCGTTCGGCCTGCGCGCCCAGGGCAAGCCGCGCGGCCTGACCGCCGAGCGCGTCGAAGAGGCGTTGGCCATCGTCGGCATGTCCGCCTACGCCAAGCGCTATCCCAGCCAGCTCTCCGGTGGCCAACAGCAGCGCGTGGCGATCGCCCGCGCCATCGCGGTGCGCCCAAAAGTCTTGCTGCTGGATGAACCGCTGTCGGCGCTGGACGCGCAAATTCGCCACAGCATGGTGGAAGAGATCGCCCGCCTGCACCGCGAACTGCCTGACCTGACCATCCTGTACGTCACCCACGATCAGGGCGAAGCGCTGACGCTAGCGGACAAGATTGGCATCATGCGCGACGGCCACCTGATCGCCCACGGCGAGACCCGCGCGCTGTACCATCATCCGACGAACCGCTTCGCCGCCGAGTTCCTCGGCCGCGCCAACCTGCTGCCGGCCACCGCGCTGGAGACCACTACCGGGCAAGGCATGACCACCGTCAGCTGCGCCGGCAAAGTGATCGGCTGCTTTACCTATGGTGCGCAACGCGGTTTCGACAAACTGCTGTGTATTCGGCCGCAGCATATTGCGCTTGATGCCGACGCCCAGCGCAGCAACTGCCTCATCGGTACGCTACGCGATATTCACTGGCAGGGGGAATTGACGCACCTGCAGTTCGACGCGCAAGGCCATCCGCTGCGCGTGGTCACCACCCATCGCAGCCAGATGCCGCAGCTCGGCGAGCGCGTGCCGCTCTATTTCGCCCCCGACGACGCGGTACTGATCGAGGACTGACATGACCGACTCTACGCTTATTCGCCCGGCTCTGCGGCTGCGCTTGCCGCGCCGTCTGTGGATCTTGCTGCCGCTGCTGGTGCTGGCGACGCTGTTTTTCTATCCGCTGGCGCTGATCGTCAAACAGGCGTTTACCGACGATCAGGGGCTGTTCAGCGCCGCCGCGCTGCAACAGGTGTTCGAATCCCGACGCTTTGTCGGCGCCCTGCTCAACACGCTGCAGATTGCGCTGCTGGCGACGCTGGGCTGCCTGGTGCTCGGCACCCTGCTGTCGCTGCTGCTGGTGTTTACGCCGTTCCCCGGCAGCCGGCTGATCGCCAGGGTGATCGATACCTTTATCGCCATGCCGACCTTCCTGATCACGCTGGCCTTCACCTTTATCTACGGATCCGCCGGCCTGCTGAACGGCACGCTGATGGCGGCCTTCGGTTTTACCCTGCCGCCGGTGGACTTTCTTTACTCCATTTGGGGCGTGATCCTGGCGGAAATCACCGTGTTTACGCCGCTGGTGATGCGCCCGCTGATGGCGGCGCTGTCGCAGATCGATCGCAGCCAGCTCGAGGCCGCCAGCATTCTCGGCGCCCGGCCGGGGCGCGTGGTGCGCCAGGTGATTTTGCCCGCCGCGCTGCCGGCCTTGCTGGCCGGCGGCAGCCTGTGTTTGCTGTTGACCACCAATGAATTCGGCATCGTGCTGTTTATCGGTGCCAAGGGCGTCACCACGCTGCCGATGATGGTCTACTCCAAAGCGATTCTGGAGTCGGATTACGCCGGCGCCTGCACGATCGCCGTCGTGAATATCGCGCTGTCGCTCGGGCTGTTCTCCCTTTACCGCTACGCCGCGGCGCGCGCCGGGCTGAGGAACTGACGATGTTGATTTGGTCTCGCACCGGCCGCACCCTGACCTGCACGCTGGCGGTCACGCTGTTCGCCCTGTTCTTCTGCCTGCCCCTGGCGGTGATCCTGATGTCCAGCCTGAGCGAACAGTGGAACGGCGTGCTGCCGAGCGGCTTCACTCTAAGCCATTTCCGCCAGGCCTTCAGCGGCGCCTCCTGGGACGCGCTGGTCGCCAGCCTGGCTATCGGTTTCAGCGCCAGCCTGTTCGCGCTGCTGTGCGGCACCTGGGCGGCGTTGGCGCTGCGCCACCATCAGGGGCGCGGCCAGCGCCTGCTGAGTACGCTGTTCTTCATACCCAGCGCGGTGCCTTCGGTGTCGATCGGTTTAGGCATGCTGGTGGCATTCAGCCAGGGGCCGCTGCAGATGAACGGTACCTTCCTGATCGTGCCCATCGCCCACTTCGTGCTGATTTCCGCCTTCACCTTCGGCAACGTGATGGCCGGGCTGACCCGGCTTTCGAGCGACTACGAAAACGTCGCCGCCAGCCTGGGCGCTTCGCCGTTGTTTCGCCTGCGTCACGTCACCCTGCCGATGATCGCTCCCTATATGATCTCCGCCTTCGCCCTCAGCCTGTCGCTGTCGATGGGTGAGCTGGGCGCGACCATGATGATCTACCCACCGAGCTGGGCGACGCTGCCGGTCACTATCTTCAGCCTGACCGATCGCGGCAGCATCGCCAACGGCGCGACGCTGACCATGATCCTGGTGGCGGCCACGCTGCTGCTGATGTTAGTGCTGGAGCGGATTGCGCAGCGGCTGACGCCGGGCGCAAAATAGCAACAAGGCGCTGCCATGGCCGCGCCTTGTTCATCGAAGCGAAGGGTTAGAACGGGTAGTCGTGATAGCCCTGCTGTTCACTGATGCGCCGGGCGGCGACGTGCAGCAGCGCCACATACTCCTCCCGCGCCGCTTCGGAAAAACGCAGCGTCGGGAAAGAGAGGCTCAGCCCGGCGATCGCCACCCCGAACCGATCGAATACCGGCACCGCGATGCAGCGGATCCCCGCCTCCTGCTCCTCGGCATCTTCGCCGTATCCCTGCTCCCGCACCCGATCCAGCACCGGCAACAGTTCGGCGGCGCTAGTCAGCGTATGCTCGGTGCTGCGGGTAAATTCAATCTGCGACAGGATCTGCGCCACCTCATCCCGATCGCGCCAGGCCAGCAGCACTTTACCGATGGCGGTGCTGTGCAGCGGGTTACGGCGGCCGATGCGCGAATACATGCGCAGGTTGTACATTGCGTCAATCTTGTGGATATAGACGATGCCGTCCTCGTCCAGGGCACCGAGGTGGATGGTTTCGCGGGTGCGGTTCGACAGCTCGCGCATCTGTACGTCGGCGCTGCGGATCAGATCGACGTTCTGCAGCGATTTGGCGCCCAGCTCGAACAGCTTGAGCGTCAGCGCATACTTTTCCGTCTCGCCTTCCTGCGAGACGTAACCCAACGCTTTCATGGTTTGCAGAAAACGGTAGACGGTGCTTTTGGACATCATCACCCGCTGGGACAGTTCGGTAATGCCAATTTCGCGCTCATCGCCGAGCGCCTGCAAAATGCCGAACACTTTCATCACGGATGAGACGGCATCCGGTTGCTTGTCTGAATCTGCGTTAGCCATGGTGAATACCCTACTTAACGGTTTTGTTTCAGGAAATTTAAACAAGGGTTTCAGTATAATCGGAACAGATCGCGGCGCGCAACGCGGCTGAACGCTAAGCGATTGAAGCCAAATGGATAACCCCGGCTCGCTCACCGCCGTTTACAATAAAGCGGACAAGGGGCATGCAATCACGGGCGAATATGATTAGCATGATAATACTCCCCTGAATAAATACCGCTGAGACCAACATGCGTCCTTGTTCCGACGGCCTCCCCGTCCCGCAACGCTATGGGGCGATCTTCGCCATCGCCCTCGGCATTACCGTATCCGTGCTCGACGGCGCGATAGCCAACGTGGCGCTGCCCACGATCGCGCGCGATCTCAACGCCAGCCCGGCCAGCTCCATTTGGGTGGTTAACGCCTATCAGCTGGCGATCACCGTGTCTCTGCTGTCGCTGGCGTCGCTCGGCGATCTGATCGGCTATCGCCGCATCTATCAGGCCGGCTTGCTGGTGTTCAGCATTACCTCGCTGTTCTGCGCCCTGTCCGACTCGCTGCTTACGCTGACCATCGCCCGCGTGCTGCAAGGCTTTGGTGCCGCCGCCATCATGAGCGTCAACACCGCGCTGATCCGCATCATCTATCCGCAGCGTTTTCTCGGCCGCGGCATGGGCATCAACTCACTGATCGTCGCCTGCTCCTCGGCGGCCGGGCCAACGGTGGCGGCGGCGATCCTGTCGGTCGCTTCCTGGCAGTGGCTGTTCGCCATCAACCTGCCGATCGGCCTCGTCGCGCTGCTGCTGGGCATGAAGTTCCTGCCGGCCAACGGCCAAAAAAGCGATAACCGCCGTTTCGATCCCACCAGCGCCGTGCTGAACGCGTTGACGTTCGGCCTGCTGATCACCGCCATCAGCGGCTTCGCCCAGGGCCAAAGCCTGACGCTGATCTTCAGCGAGATCGCCGCGCTGCTGGCGATTGGCGCGGTGTTCGTGCGCCGCCAGCTGCGCCAGGAATTTCCGCTGCTGCCGGTCGACCTGCTGCGCATCCCGATCTTCGCCCTGTCGATGGGCACCTCAATCTGCTCGTTTGCTGCGCAAATGCTGGCGATGGTGTCGTTGCCGTTCTTCCTGCAAAGCGCATTGGGCCGCGACGAAGTGGCGACCGGGCTGCTGCTGACGCCGTGGCCGCTGGCGATCGTAGTCATGGCGCCGATCGCCGGCCGGCTGGTGGAGCGCGTGCACGCCGGCCTGCTGGGCTGCATTGGGCTGGCGGTGTTCGCACTTGGGCTGTTCTCGCTGGCGCTGCTGCCCGCGGATCCGTCGAATGGGGACATCATCTGGCGCATGGTGCTGTGCGGCGCCGGCTTCGGCCTGTTCCAGTCGCCCAACAATCACACCATCATCTCCGCCGCGCCGCGTAACCGCAGCGGTGGCGCCAGCGGCATGCTGGGCACCGCTCGCCTGCTGGGGCAAACCTCGGGGGCCGCGCTGGTGGCGCTGATGTTCAACCTGTTCCCCACCTCTGGTACCCACGCATCGCTGATCCTGGCCGGCGTGTTCGCCACTCTGGCGGCGGCGGTCAGCAGCCTGCGCATCACCCAATCGACGGCGCCAACGGCGCAGCCAAGCCGCGAGGTGAAATAACGGACATAAAAAAACCCCGGCGAGCCGGGGTTTTTCCTTTCATTCAGCCGATTACTTCAGGTACTGGCCGGAACGCAGCGCTTCGATACGCTTGTCGAGCGGCGGGTGCGACATGAACAGCTCGCTGAACGACTTGGATTTACCGTTGATGCAGAACGCCATCATGCTGCCCGCTTCCTGCGGTTCGTAGCTGGTTTTCAGGCGCTGCAAGGCGGCGATCATCTTCTCGCGGCCCACCAGCTTGGCGGAGCCGGCGTCGGCGTAGAACTCGCGGTGACGCGAGAACCACATGGTGATGATGCTTGCCAGGATGCCGAACACCAGTTCCAGCACCATCGACACCGCGAAATAAATCATCGGGTTGCCGTTGCCTTCCCCTTCGCCATCACGATTGCCCAGGAAGCCGGCGGCGACCTGCGCGATCAGGCGCGAAATGAAGATGACGAAGGTGTTCACGATGCCCTGAATCAGGGTCATGGTCACCATATCGCCGTTGGCGACGTGGCTGATTTCGTGCGCGATGACCGCTTCCGCCTCGTCGCGGCTCATGCTCTGCAGCAGGCCGGTGCTGACGGCGACCAGCGAAGCGTCACGGCGCGCGCCGGTGGCGAAGGCGTTGATGTCCGGCGCGTGGTAGATAGCGACCTGCGGCATGGCGATGCCCGCCTGCTGCGACTGACGGCGTACCGTTTCCAGCAGCCAGTTTTCGGTTTCGTTACGCGGTTGTTCAATCACTTCCCCGCCGACGGAGCGCAGCGCCATCCACTTGGACATCAGCAACGACACGAAAGCGCCGCCGAAGCCGAACAGACCGGCCATGATCATCAGGCCCTGAACGCTACTGGATTGGATTCCTGTCAGGCTGAGCACCAGCCCGAAAACCAACATCACCGCCAGGTTGGTGAGCAGGAACAGAGCTATACGCATCATAAAATGTTTACTTCCTCATAAATGTTAACAAAACGCTGTCTAAGATACCCTAGATCGTATGGGCATTCGTCACAGTTTCAAGAGTCGCACGTCATTAACCTACTAAAAATACGAAACTTTACAAAAACGACGCGCGACCGGGATTTGGCAAATTGTAAACGATTGTTGCGCAAGGCGGAGGGATTTCTCAGAAAAAATTCTTGGCCCGTGCAAAATGACGTCGAGAAAAATTGCCCGCACACTTTTTATGGCCGCCAGGCTCTCACCGCCTTCGCTCACGCAGCGCTCGCCTCGCCTGACAGGAAAGTTTGAATCCCGCGATTAATTGTTACATTATAACATCACATTTAATCGTAAAGGGATGTCAATCATGTTACCTCGCCTCGTCTGCATGCTGACTGCGTGGCTGCTCTTTTGCCACGTCGCGCAAGCTGAAATCCACCTCACCGACGCAGAAGGACGCCAGGTCACCCTGGCCGCCCCCGCACAACGCGCCTATATCGGCTTTTACTACGAAGATTTTCTGGCGGTGAACGGCCCGGACAGTTTTCAACAGGTGGCCGCCTTCTCTAAAAGCGACTGGGCCTTGCGCACCAGCCAATGGCCGCGTTATCAGGCGGCTCTGCCGCGGCTCGCTCAGCTGGTCGATGTCGGTTCGCTCTACAATCAGAGCTTTGACTTCGAACGCCTGCTGACCACGCGGCCAGACCTGCTGATCCTGGCGAAATGGCAGCTCGACGGCTTCGCCAACTACCTACCGGTGCTGCAACAGCTCAACATTCCTTACATCGTCGTCGACTTCAACCAGGGTGCGGAAGTCAAACTCGCCAGCATTCGGGCCATGGGTCAGGCGATGGGCCACCCCGAGCGGGCAGAACGGCTGGCCAGCGAGTATCGGCAGAGCCTTGAAGAGACTCAGCGGCGTATTCGCGAGGCGCAGCTGCCGCCACCGACCGCTTATATCGAACTCGGCGACAAGGGGCCCGGCGAATACAGCAGCAGCTATGGCGCCTCCGTCTGGGGGCCGCTGTTACAGCTGGCCGGCGCCCGCAATATCGCCGCCGGCGTCGTCGGTAGCCCCGCGCCTTTGCGCGCCGACTATGTACTGACCCAAAAGCCGGACGTCATTTTCCTCGCCGGCGGCGACTGGGAAAACATGCCAAACGCCGTACCGATGGGCTACGGCGCACAGGCGGCCCCCCTTCAGGCACGCCTCGCTCAGTACGCCCAGCGTGCCGGTTGGCCGCAGCTGCCGGCGATAAAAGACCAGCGCCTCTATGCGCTCTACCATGGCGGCGCGCGCACGATTTACGATTTTATTTTTGTTCAGTATCTGGCGAAAGCTCTCTATCCGGCCGCGTTTGCCGACGTTGATCCCCCACGCAACCTGGCGCAGTTCTACCGCCAATACTTACCGATAGAGGCTGACGGCGTCTTCCTGCAACGCTGGCAAGGAGAGTAGCCGTGGCCCACACAGGACGTGCGTTTTTACAACGGCGCAGGCTGCGCCGCGGGCTATTGACGCTGGCGCTGCTCGGCGCGCTGCTGGCGGCCACCGTCGTCGATCTGACCGTCGGCGCCGCGCACCTTAGCCTCTCGGATATCCTGCCCATGCTCTGGCCCGGCTCCGCGCCAGGCAACGAGCTGCATCAGGTGGTTTTCTGGTCGATTCGCTTGCCGATGACGCTCACCGCGTTGGTCGTCGGCGCCAGCCTGGCGCTGGCCGGTCTGTTGATGCAGACCGTGCTGGCCAACCCCCTCGCCAGCCCGTATACGCTGGGGATCTCGGCCGCGGCGGGATTTGGCGCGGCGCTGTCGATCATCACCGGATTCAGCCTGGGCGGCGCGCTGGCGCTGGGCACGCCGCTGCTGGCTTCGCTGATGGCGCTGTTAGCCTGCGTGCCTATCTATCTGCTGGGACAGCGCCGCGGTATGACGCCGCAAATTTTGGTGCTGAGCGGCATCGTGGTGCTGTTCTTCTTTCAGTCGCTGCAATCCCTGCTGCTGTTTCTGGCCTCGCCCGAAGCCATGCAGCAAATCGTCTTCTGGCTGTTCGGCAGCCTGCTCAAAGCCAATATGCACGGCGTGGCGATCACCGGTGGCGTCCTGTTCTGCGCGCTGGTCGTCAGCCTGCGGCTGGCCTGGCGCCTGACCGCACTGTCCGCCGGCGAAGAACAGGCCCAGGGGCTGGGCATCAACGTCAGCGCGCTGCGCAAGCTGGCCTTTCTGCTGGCGACCTTACTGACGGCCGCCTCGGTCTCGTTTGTCGGCACCATCGGGTTCGTCGGGCTGATCGCCCCGCATTTCGCCCGTTTTCTGGTGGGCGAGGATCAACGCTATCTGATCTGCATTTCCGCCCTTTGCGGCAGCCTGTTGCTGCTGTGCGCGTCGATCGTCGCCAAACTGGTGCTGCCGAACGGCGTAGTGCCCATCGGCATCGTTATCGCCTTAATCGGCGTGCCGGTGCTGTTCTACTTCGTCACCCGACAGGTTAAACGCCCATGACTCAACTGACCCTCACCGGCGTCGGCGTCACGCTGCATCGACGTCAGCTGTTAGCCGACGTTTCATTGGCCTGGCCGGAGGCAAAGCTCGGCGGCATCATCGGGCCCAACGGCGCCGGCAAATCGACGCTGCTCAAAGCGATCAATCGCATGCTGCCGCACAGCGGCGCTATCGCCTACCGCGAGCGCCCGCTCGATCCGAAAACCAGCCGCATCGCCTATGTGCCGCAACTCAATCGCAGCGAGTCGGCGTTGACCGCGTTTGACATGGTGCTGCTGGGCAAGGTACGGCAGTTGGGGTGGCGCGTCAGCGCCGCACAGGCCGACGCGGTCGAACAGGCGCTGGCGGAATGCGGCATTTCCGCACTTGCCGATCGCCCTTTCAACCGCCTCAGCGGCGGGCAGCGGCAGTTGGTGATGTTGGCGCAGGCCTTCGTCTCTCAGCCGCAGCTCATTTTACTCGACGAGCCCACCAGCGCGCTGGACATCCACCATCAGCTGCGCGTACTCAATCAGATCGCCGACTACAGCCGGCGTCATCGCTGCATCACGCTGCTGGTGATCCACGATCTGGGGCTGGCGCTGCGCTACTGCCATTCTCTCACCTTGCTCGAGCACGGACGCGTCATTTGCCACGGCGACACCCATCAGATGATGGGGCACCCGATGATGTCCCGCGTATTTGGCGTCGGTATCGAAAGCGGCATCAGCCCCCAAGGCTACCCCTTTCTGCTGCCGACACAGCTGTTACACGCACACGGAGAAACCCCATGTACACTCTGACCAAGGCGGACATGCTGGCGCAACTCGCCGGCTTGCAACAGGAAATCCACCAGCTTCACCGTTCCGCCCAGCAAGATCGGCGCCATTTTTCCCTGCTGGAACGGCGCTTCAGCCGCCTGCAGGCCTTTAACGATCTGCCGCAGCTGCAGGCCTATCGCCGCAAGCTGGAAAACGATCGCTCGATAACGGCGCAAATCACCCAGCTGCGAGCGGTGGCCAATGCCGCCTTGTGCGATTACGAGAAGCATCGCGTCGCCACGCTCTGCCGGGAGCCGGCGCAGACCAACGCCTACCTGAACAGTTTCGATAGCGCCCTGCAGCTGGAGATCGCCGCCGCCGACATCAAACCCGGTGAACGAGTGTTGCTGGTGGGCAGCGGCGCCTTGCCCACCACCGCGCTGGCGCTGGTCGCCAGGCTCTCCGCCACCGTCATTTGCTACGATTGCGACCCGGCGGCCCAGCGTTTTGCCCGCCGCCTCACGCGCCATCTGGGGCTGTCACGGCAAATCCCCTGCATCGATAAATTGAACGGCCTGACCGACCGCGACATCGATCACATCATCATCGCCTCTCTGGTGGCGGACAAGCAGACCTTGCTGACGCAGCTGCGGCCTTTACTGCCCCAGCGCGGCAAACTGCTGCTGCGCTACGGTAACGGCCTTAAGTCGATCTTCAACTGCCCTTATCACCATCTGGCTGCCCGTTCACCCTGGCGCGTCAGCGGTAAACCGGTTGCCACCCCGCTGTACGATCTCTTGATTTTGGAGTCTCATCGCCATGAATAACGCATTTCCTACCCTGATCCTCGGCGCCGGTCCGGCGGCGATCCAATTGGCTGCGGATATCCAGGCCGCGGCCGACACGCGCATCGGCCTGTACAATCGCCCCAGCGAGAAAGGACAACGCCTGAAGGCGCATCTGGCGCACACGCCCAGTCTGCATCTGGAAGGCGTCGGCAAGGCGCGGCAGACCCAGCGCGATGCGCAGGTGACAGTAGACAGTTATTGCGACGATCTGTCGCTCATCGGCGGCGACTGGCAGCGGCTGATCCTCGCGGTGCCCGCCGATCGCTATTACGAGGTGCTGCGGCAGGTGCCGTGGGCCACCTTACCCCACCTGCGTTCGTTGATCCTGCTTTCCCCGTCCATCGGCTCCGGCCTGATGGTGCAAAGCCTGCTGCAGGCGGCTGGCCAATCCCACGTCGGGATCATCAGTCTGTCCAGTTATTACGCCGACACCAAATATCAGGATGCGGCGCAGCCCTATCGCGCCTTTACCAAAGCCTTTAAACAGCGGGTCTATCTCGCGGCCCAAAGCCCGGCGCCAGACTCCGCCGAACTCGACTGGATCGGCTCGGTGCTGGCGCGTCACGCTATCGACGCCCGGCGCTGCGACAGCCTGCTGGCCGCCGAGCGCTTCAGCATCACCAACTATGTTCATCCGCCGCTGGCGCTGGCCGACACCACGCTGCAGGCGATATTCCAGCCGCAGGCGCCGGTGCAATACCTGTATAAAACCTATCCCGAAGGGCCCCTCTGTCCCGAGGTTATCGCCGATATGCTCGAACTGTCGGAGGATTACAAAAGGCTGCTCAACCATCTCGGCGTCGAGGAGATCAACCTGCTGCGCTTTTTGAACGACGACAGCTACCCGGTTCCCTCCCGCATGGTGAGCCGCCGCTGGATTGACCATTTCCCGCAGCTCGCGCCGGCGGAACAACGCTATGCGCTGTTTACGCGCTATACCGCGCTGCTGGTCGATCCCTATTCCGAACCGGACGCGCAGGGTCGCTATTATGATTTTTCCGCCGTCAGGGTCGCCCGCGTCTTTCAGGATGCTCAAGGGTTGTGGTGCCTGCCGCGCGTGCCGCTGGAAGACGTGCGAAAACTCCGCACGCTGGTCTTGCTGGCGGAGCGGCTTGGCGTCGAGATGCCCACCGCCCGGCGCCTGTTGGCGCGCTTTCAGCAGGCGCTGCAGAGCTTCGTCACCCGGATCGGCGCCGAGCATTGCCATCATTCGCTGCTGGACGATACCTGCGACGAACAGGCGGCCATCACCTACCGTCAGTGGCGGGGGCAAGCATGAATCAGGGTGCGCTGCTGGCCATTTTCGCCTCGCTGATTTTCAGCGTCATGAATGCGCTGGTCAAAACCATCGCCGACGACATCCCCACCGGGGAAATCGTGTTCTTTCGCAGCAGCATCGGCTGCCTGCTGGTTCTGCTGCTGATGTATCGCCACGGCGTCGCCTTCAGCCGCGAGGACCGGCCGCTGCTGGTACTGCGAGGCACTATGGGTGGGCTGTATCTCATCTGTTATTTTTACAGCATCGCCCACCTCACGCTGGCCGACGCCAGCATGCTGGCCTACCTGTCGCCGTTTTTCTCCATTCTGCTTTCCTTGCTGGTGCTGCGTGAACGGATCAGCGCCAACACCGCATTTTGGCTAGCGCTGGTCATCATCGGCGCCGTGCTGCTGGTGCGGCCGTGGCATTTCTCAACGTATACCCTGGCGTCGCTAGTCGGCGTGATGAGCGCGGTGTTCGCCGCTATCGCCTATCTGTCGGTCAACAAGCTCAGCAAGCGCCACCACAACTACGAGATCGTGTTCTATTTCCTGTTTATCGCGACGCTGATCTCGCTGCCGCTGATGTGGAACGCCTTCGTCTGGCCCAACGTCTACCAGTTTGCCATCCTGCTCGCCATCGCCCTGGTATCGCTGTTGGGACAGGTTGTCTTAACCCAGGCCTTTTCCTCCGATAACCTGATCGTGGTCTCGGTGGTGCGCTATATCGGCATCGTTTTCAATATTGCCTGGGGCTGGCTGTTCTGGCACGAAGTCCCGCTGTTGCTGTCGCTGATCGGCTGCCTGCTGGTGGTGGTTTCCTGCATCCGGCTCGGGCTGCGCCACCGCAAGAAAGCCGTCTGAGCAGCACGTAACGCGGCCATAAAAAAACGCACCCGAGGGTGCGTTTTTCATCCTGCCTGACGCGGCCTTATTTGGCCGGCGTTGGCTGCTGAGCGGGCTGATCTTTTTCCAGATGAGCCAGGTCCAGCGCGATATGCACGGTTTCATCCAGGTATGGATCCGGTTCCTGGTAATCCTTCGGCAGATCGTCGAGCGATTTCAGCGGCTTCTTGCCCGCACGTTCCAGACGCTCGTTGATGCGTTTCAGACGGGTCGCATCGTCATCGTGGTTCTCTTTCTCGCGCACGGCCAGATTGAGGGACACGATGTTGCGTTTATCCTTCAGCGCCTTGTAATGCGCGATATCCTGCGCGATGTACTGGAACTCCGGATTCTGCGCGATGCGCTGCTGATGATCTTTCAGCAGCTCCGGCTCGAACGGCGCCATATCGCCGGTCTTGCTGTAGGTCGCCGCATTGATGCTGTCCCACGGCATGGCGTTGTCTTCAAACGCTTCACCGGTTTCCGCCGGATCGACGCCGGTTGGCATCAGAATGTCCGGGGTCACCCCTTTGCGCTGGGTGCTGCCGCCGTTGACGCGGTAGAACTTCTGAATGGTGTACTGCACCGACCCCAGCGCCGGCCACTCAGGGCGCAGCATCTGATCGTAGATGCGGTTCAGCGAACGGTACTGCTGCACGGTACCTTTACCGAAGGTCGGTTCGCCGACGATCAGCGCGCGGCCGTAATCCTGCATCGCCGCCGCGAAGATCTCGGAGGCGGAGGCGCTGAAGCGATCGACCAGCACCACCAGCGGGCCTTTGTAGTAGGTCACGCCGTCGGTGTCGGCGTCTTCACGCACTTTGCCGTTGTTGTCGCGCACCTGCACCACCGGGCCGCTCGGAATGAACAGGCCGGACAGCGACACCGCTTCGGTCAGCGCGCCGCCGCCGTTGGTGCGCAGATCGATGATCACGCTCTTGACGTTCTGCTTGGCCATCTTCTGCAGCTGCACTTTCACGTCATCGGTCAGACCGACGTAGAAGCCTGGGATGTCGAACACCGCCACCTTCTCTTTGCCGACGGTCTTGATGGTCATTTTCACCGCGCGGTCTTCCAGGCGGATGCGCTCGCGGGTCAGGGTGACCACGCGGGTTTTGGTGCCCTTGCCGGCCGGCAGGATCTCCAGGCGCACCTTGCTGCCTTTCGGCCCTTTGATCAATGACACCACGTCGTCCAGGCGCCAGCCGATCACGTCCACCATCGGTTTGCCGGCCTGGCCGACGCCGACGATGCGATCGCCCACGGTGATCGCCTTGCTCTTCGCCGCCGGGCCGCCCGGCACCATCGAGTTGATCAGGGTGTAGTCGTCATCCATCTGCAGCACCGCACCGATGCCTTCCAGCGACAGGCTCATCTCGGTGTTGAACTGCTCGGTGTTGCGCGGAGACAGATAGTTGGTGTGCGGGTCGATTTCATGCGCAAAGGCATTCATCGCCAGCTGGAAGACGTCTTCGCTGTTGCTTTGCGTCAGGCGCTTGATGGCGAACTGATAACGCTTGGTCAGCGTGTCGCGGATTTCTTTGTCGGTCTTGCCGGTCAGCTTGAGGTTCAGCTCGTCATAGGTGACTTTCGCATCCCACAGGCTATCCAGCTCGGCCTTGTCTTTCGGCCACGGCGCTTTGCTGCGGTCGAGATCGATAGTGCCGTTGCCGGTGAAGTTCATCGGCTTGTCCAGCAGCGACAACGCATAGGTGTAACGCTCGAAACGGCGTTTCTGCGCCAGATTGAACAGCGCGTAGAAGGTATCCAGCTTGCCGGTTTTCAGCTCTTCGCCAACCTGATTGCGTTTGCCGGCGAACTGCGCCACGTCGGAGGCCAGCAACACGTTATGGTTGTAGTCCAGCATGTTCAGGTAGCGATCGAAGATCTTGCCTGAAAACTCCGCGTCGAGGGCGAACTGGCGGTAATGAGAGCGAGTGAAGCGCGAGGTCACGCGCTCACTCACCGTAGCGTGCTGGGGTTCCTGTTGCAGTTGGGGCAGTTGGCCGATGCGGATGTTGGCTGTTTCCGCGCCGTAACTGACACCCGCCCACAGCAGCCCTGCAATCGCTGTTAATCTGACGAATTTGTTCATGCCTTGGTTGGCCTCCGTATCAGAACTGCAAGTGTTCTGCGCGCACAATCATCGCCAGACCGGAAGAGAGCTGCACACGTACGCCATCTTTAGCGATTTCGAGTACGGTAGCATCCATCGCGCTCTTGCCTGCTCTGACTTTGATTTCCTGGCCAATTTGCAGTTTAGAGATATCCGTGACTGGCGCATAACGCGGCTGGTTTTCCTCTTTTGCTGCACGAGGTTGACGAGCTGGCTGTGGGCGAGTTTGTGGGCGCGGCTTGCGGTTTTCCGGCGCGGCTCCGCCTTCGCGACGTGCAGCAGGCTTTTTACCGGCTGGGCGCGGACGGCGTGGCGCGGCATCGGCAGATTCACCGGCGGCTTCACGTTTTTTGGCGTTTTGTTCGGCACGCTGTGCCTGAACGCGCGCTTTGGCTTCTTCAAGCTGCTGGCGAGCATGATCGACATGCTGCTGCTCCAGTTCACCGCACGGATTGCCGTCCAGGTCGACGCGCTGCGCGCCAACTTTGACGCCGTACAGGTAACGCCAGCTTGAGGTGTACAGGCGCAGGGCAGAACGCAATTGCGTTTTGCTGAGATTCTCTTCCCCCTGCACGCGCTCTACCAAATCCTGAAAAATACCGATTTTCAGCGGACGAGCTTCGCCTTCGGCGCTAAAGCAGAGCGGAAAACGCTCGGCAAGAAAAGCAATGACTTCTTTACTAGAGTTCAACTTAGGTTGATTTTCCATGAAATTTCCTGATTACAACGGTATTGCCAACAAGCCACAGGCATGAACAGGCGTCATTATAATGACGCCATCGGTAATTGCCACGTTAACCGTCGATCAACTTGCCGCTACAGTCACATATTTCGCACTGTCACACTGTTCCAGTTGCTCACAAAGCCCCGCCACCACTGCTTTCAGGCCCGCTTCATCCTGTTCGTCGAAGCGTTGATAAACCGTGCTGTCGATATCCAAAACGCCGATCACCCGGCCGCCAACCGCCAACGGCAGCACGATTTCCGCATTGCTGGCCGCATCGCAGGCGATATGGCCCGGGAACGCATGCACGTCGCCGACGCGCTGCACGCGATTTTCCGCCACCGCCGTGCCGCACACGCCCTTGCCCACCGGGATGCGCACGCAGGCGATCTTGCCCTGGAACGGCCCCAGCACCAGCTGGTCGCCATCCATCAGATAGAAACCGACCCAGTTCACGTCATCCAGACGCTCGTTGATCAACGCGCTGGCGTTGGACAGCGCCGCGATAAAGTTGGTCTCCCCGCCGAGCAACGCGCTCAGGTCACGTTTTAATTCCGCGTAGAATTGTTCTTTTGTCATGTGATAACCATTGAAACAGTGAAGATGGCCAGAAGCCCAAAGCTTAGGCCCTATAAAATAAGCATTAAATGCGTATAGCCACAAGGTTAATCATCTGTTGCTTCACAAAACCCTGCCGCTCGGGGTATGTTTGCCGCTCAGAATCCCGGTTTACCTCGTTTTACCGTCCGGCGCCCGATCGCCGGTGACGCGGCCGGTTTATTTTTCAGCTACGCTGACAGTTCCGGCGGGCTCAAGGGCAGCTACTTGTCAAAGATGAAAATACACGCGATCACCGCCCCCCTTTCCAAAGCGCGCCACCAGCGCTGCTGCGAGTGCGACCTGCTGTTCGTGCTGCCGCCGCTCAGCGGCAATCAGGCCGCCTATTGCCCGCGCTGCAACGCCAAGGTGGTGAGCGGCCGCGACTGGTCGATGACGCGCCTGACCGCCATGGCGATCGCCATGCTGCTGCTGATGCCGTTCGCCTTCACCGAGCCGCTGATCAGCATCCGCCTGCTCGGCACGCGCATCGACGCCAGTTTGCTGGAGGGCATCTGGCAGATGAGCCGTCAGGGCGATCCGCTGACCGCCAGCATGGTGGCGTTCTGTACCCTCGGCGCCCCACTGACGCTGGCGCTGTCGCTGCTCTACCTGCGCTTCGGCCACGCGCTCGGCATGAACCTGCGCCCGGTGCTGCTGATGTTGGAGCGGCTGAAAGAGTGGGTGATGCTGGACATCTATCTGATCGGCATGGCGGTGGCGGCGATCAAGGTGCAGGATTATGCCGACATCCAGGCGGGCAGCGCGCTGATCGCCTACCTGTCGCTCACCCTGCTCAGCATCCTGACGCTGATCCACGCCAACCTGGAGCAGTTGTGGGAGCGTTACTACCCGCAGGAGCAGCCGGAAGGCCCGCCGGCGGCGCTGCATATTTGCCTGTCCTGCCACTATACCGGCTACCCCGACGCGCGCGGCCGCTGCCCGCGCTGCCACGTGCCGATGTGCCACCGCCAGCCCTACAGCCTGCAGAAAACCTGGGCGGCGCTGATCGCGGCGATGATCCTGCTGATACCGGCCAACCTGCTGCCGATTTCCATCATTTACGCCAACGGCGCACGGCTCGAAGACACCATCTTCTCCGGCGTGGTCTCGCTGGCCACCTCCGGCAACGTGCCGATCGCCGCCATCGTGTTCATCGCCAGCGTGCTGGTGCCCTTTACCAAGGTGATCGTGCTGATCACGCTGCTGTTCAGCATTCACTTCAAAACCTCGCACAGCCTGAAAACGCGTATTCGCCTGCTGCGCCTGGTCACCTGGATCGGCCGCTGGTCGATGCTGGATCTGTTCGTTATCGCCTTGATGATGTCGCTGGTAAACCGCGATCAGCTGTTATCTTTTACTATGGGACCGGCCGCGTTTTACTTTGGCTCGGCGGTCATTTTGACTATTCTTGCCGTTGAGTGGCTGGATAGCCGATTGATTTGGGATGCACATGCAACAGGAAACGCCGACTACACCGACTGAAGCGCGGGTCAAGAACAAACGCCGCATTTCACCGTTCTGGTTACTGCCGTTCATCGCCCTGCTGATCGCCGGGTGGCTGGTCTATAACAATTTCCAGGAGCGCGGCACCACCGTCACCATCGACTTCCAATCGGCGGCGGGCATCGTCGCCGGCCGCACGCCGGTGCGCTACCAGGGCGTTGACGTCGGCACGGTGCAGAAGATCAGCCTGAGCAAAGATCTGCGCAGCATCGTGGTGGAAGCCAGCATCAAAAGCGATCTGGAAGACTCGCTGCGCGAAGGCACCCAGTTTTGGCTGGTGACCCCCAAGGCTTCGCTGGCCGGGGTCTCCGGGCTCGATGCGCTGGTCGGCGGCAACTATATCGGCATGATGCCCGGCAGCGGCAAGGCGCAAACCCACTTCGCCGCGCTCGATACCCAGCCGAAATACCGCCTGAACACCGGCGAGCTGATGATCCATCTGCACGCCGACGATCTGGGCTCGCTTAACAGCGGCTCGCTGGCCTACTACCGTAAAATCCCGGTCGGCAAGGTGTACGACTACACCATCAGCGAAGGCAATAAGGGCGTGACCATCGACGTACTTATCGACCGCCGCTTCGCCCATCTGGTGAAAAACAACAGCCGCTTCTGGAACGTCTCCGGCTTCAAGGGCGATTTCAGCCTGTCCGGCGCGACGGTACAGATGGAGAGCCTGGCGGCGCTGGTCAACGGCGCCATCGCCTTCGATTCGCCGGCCGATGGCCAGCAGGCCAAGGGTGACCAGAGCTATGCCCTGTATCCCGATCTGGCCCACAGCCAGCGCGGCGTCAATATCCTGCTGGATCTGCCGAGCGGCAACAACCTGAGTGAAAACCGCACGCCGCTGATGTACCAAGGGCTGCAGGTCGGCACCCTGACCAAGCTGACGTTGCAGCAGGACAGCAAAGTGGTCGGTGAACTGACCATCGATCCTTCGGTGGTCGATCTGATGCGCAGCGGCACCCGCATCGTGATGCGCAGCCCGCGCATCAGCCTCAACGACGCCAAGCTCAGCCAGCTGCTGACCGGCACCACGCTGGAGCTGGTGCCGGGTGAAGGCGAGCCGCAGCAGCGCTTCAACGTGCTGGACAGCAGCGAGACGCTGTTGCAACAGCCTGGCGTGCTGACCGTCACGCTGAATGCGCCGCAAAGCTACGGCATCGACGTGGGGCAGCCGTTGGTGGTGCACGGCGTGAAAGTCGGCCAGATCCTGAGCCGCACCCTGACCGCCAGCGGCGTGGTGTTCACCGCCGCCATCGACGCCCAATATCGCGGCCTGCTGCACAAAGACAGCAAATTCGTGGTCAACAGCCGCCTCGACGTCAAGCTGGGCATCGACGGCATGGAAGTGCTCGGCGCCAGCGCCCAGGAGTGGGTAGACGGCGGCGTGCGCATTATTCCCGGCAGCAAGGGGGAACCGGGCGGCCAATACCCGCTGTACGCCAACAGTGAGAAAGCCGAGGAAGGCATCGTCGGCAACGCCCCGGCCACCACCCTGACCCTCAGCGCCACCAGCCTGCCGGACGTGCAGGCCGGCTCGGTGGTGCTGTATCGCAAATTCCAGGTGGGCGAAATCGTCAACGTGCGGCCAAAGGCCAACGAGTTTGAGGTGGACGTCTACATCAGCCCGGAATACCGCAAGCTGCTGACCCGTGAAAGCATCTTCTGGGCCGAAGGCGGCGCCAAGGTGCAGCTCAACGGCAGCGGGCTGACGGTGCAGGCTTCGCCGCTTAACCGTGCGCTGAAAGGCGCCATCAGCTTCGACAACCTGCAGGGCGTGACGCTCAACAAGGGCGCCAACCGCGTGCTGTACGCCAGCGAAACCGCCGCTCGCGCGGTGGGCAGCCAAATCACGCTGAAAACCTACGACGCCAGCAAGCTGTCGGCGGGCATGCCGCTGCGCTACCTCGGCATCGACGTCGGCCAGGTGGAGTCGCTGCAGCTGGCGCCGGAGCGCAACGAAGTGTTGGCCAAAGCGGTGCTGTATCCGGAATACGTGCAGACCTTCGCGCGTCTGGGCAGCCGCTTCTCGATCGTCTCGCCGGAGATCTCCGCCGCCGGCGTCAGCAACCTCGATACCCTGCTCCAGCCTTATATCAACGTGGAGCCGGGGCGCGGCCGCGAGATGCGCACCTTCGAACTGCAGCAGGCCAGCATCACCGACTCGCGCTATCTCGACGGCCTGAGCGTGGTGCTCGACGCTGCCGAAACCGGCTCCCTGCAGATCGGCACGCCGGTGTTGTTCCGCGGCGTGGAGGTCGGCACCATCACCGGCTTCTACCTTGGCGCCATGTCAGACCGGGTTCATGTCGCGCTGCGCATCAGCAAGAAGTATCAGCATCTGGTGCGCAACAACAGCGTGTTCTGGCTGGCTTCGGGGTACAACCTGCAGTTCGGCCTGACCGGCGGCGTGATCAAGAGCGGCACCTTCCAGCAGTTCATCCGCGGCGGTATCGCCTTCGCCACGCCGCCGACCATTCCGCTGGCGCCGAAAGCGACGCCTAACAAACACTTCCTGCTGAATCCGGAAGAGCCGAAGGACTGGAAAACCTGGGGCACCGCCATTCCGCGCGATTAAATTTCGCATTTTCCTCAGGGCCCGGCATTGTCGGGCCCTGTTTTTTTCCGCTTTGTGATAAACTCTCGCCCTTGTCTTTATTGCACCCTGAGAGTTCGCCCCGTGGCCAAATCCACCGCCGTTTTTCTGCCCCCCGCTTTCCTTGACGCCACCCGCGCCATCATGCCCGCCGAGCTGGCGATGGAAGATTTTATCGCCGCCTGCCAGCGCCCGCTGCGCCGCAGCCTGCGCGTCAACACGCTGAAAATCAGCGTCGCCGACTTCCTGGCGCTGGTGCAGGATTACGACTGGCGACTGGAGCCCATCCCCTGGTGCGCGGAAGGGTTCTGGATCGAGCGCGACGATGAAGAGCTGCGTCTGGGCAGCGCCGCCGAACACCTGAGCGGCCTGTTCTACATTCAGGAGGCCAGTTCAATGCTGCCGGTCAGCGCGCTGTTCTCGGGCGGCGCAGTGCCGAATCGGGTGCTGGACGTGGCGGCGGCACCAGGCTCCAAAACCACCCAAATCGCCGCGTTAATGGGCAATCAGGGCGGCATCGTCGCCAACGAATACTCCGCCAGCCGGGTAAAAGTGCTGCACGCCAATATCAGCCGCTGCGGCGTGAAGAACGCCGCGCTGACCCACTTCGACGGCAGGGTGTTCGGCGCCGCGCTGCCGGAGAGCTTCGACGCCATTCTGCTCGATGCCCCCTGCTCCGGCGAAGGCGTGGTGCGCAAGGATCCGGACGCCATGAGCAACTGGTCGCCACAGAGCGTGGCCGAAATCGCCGCCACCCAACGCGAACTGATCGACAGCGCGTTTCATGCGCTGGCGCCGGGCGGCGTGATGGTTTACTCCACCTGCACGCTCAATGCGCAGGAAAACCAGCAGGTGGTGCGCTGGCTGCTGGACACCTACGGCGACGCGGTCAGCGTCGAGCCGCTGGGTGCGCTGTTCCCCGGCGCCGACAAGGCGCTGACTGCCGAAGGCTTCCTGCACGTCTTCCCGCAGATTTACGACAGCGAAGGCTTTTTCGTCGCCCGCCTGCGCAAACAGCGCGCCGTGGCGCCGTTGGCGAAGCCGACCTACAAGGTGGGTAAATTCCCGTTCAGCCCGCTGTCCGGCAAAGAGGCGGCGCTGGTCGCCCAAGCCGCCGCCGCATCCGGCTTAACCTGGGGCGATGACAGCCGGCTGTGGGAGCGCGACAAGGAGCTCTGGCTGTTCCCGGCCGAGCTGGAACCGCTGTTCGGTAAAGTGCGCTTCTCACGTATCGGCCTCAAGCTGGCGGAACGTTTCCCGAAAGGTTTCCGCTGGCAGCACGAGGCGGCGATCGCGCTGGCCGGCACCGGCGGCAAAACGCATTTCGAGCTGGACGCCGCCCTGGCGCAAGAGTGGTATCACGGCCGCGATCTCTACCCGGAGCAGCCGCCGGCCGGCGATGAATGCATCGTCACCTACCAGGGCCAGCCGCTGGGCATCGCCAAGCGCATCGGTAGCCGCATCAAGAACAACCTGCCGCGCGAGCTGGTGCGCGACGGCGCGCTGGATTTTCACCTGTAATCGCTCCGGTGCCGGGGAACCGCCTTCCCCGGCGCCAAAATAATGCTAATAATATTCCTATCGCCATTCATTATTATTCTAATCATTTCCAATTTGCACTATTCCGCCTCCCCGCCCGTATTTCCCCGCCGGAAAAGAAAAAAGTTTTTAGCCTTTGATCAAGACAATTTCGCGTTCTTATCCTATTAATTTAAATGTAAGTAAATTAATGCGTTCAACTCAGCTCTGGGTGGCGTTTTTGCGGGCTTTCTCTGACACGGCAAGGAATCATGATGAATAAAACTCTGATGGTTTTGACCTCGGTAGCACCTCTGCTGTGCATCAGTGGCACAGCCAACGCAGCGGGCACCATTCAGGGCACGCTGGGCGTGACGATCACCATCGGCGCCGGCTGTGTGGTCACCGGCGGCAACAGTTCCGGCACCACCAACGACTTTGGTTCGATCAGCTTCGGGACTTACTCCTCGCTGGCCAACGTCATCACCGCCAGTGCCACCGGCAGCGGCGGCACCGGCACGCTGGGGCTGAACTGCACCACCGGCACCAACTATACCGTAGCGCTGGACAACGGCCTCAACGCCTCCGGCAGCCAACGGCGCATGGCCAGCAGCGTGCCGGCCTACATCAGCTACAACCTTTATCAGGACAGCGCCCACGCCCTGCCGTGGAACAGCACCACCGGCACGCTGACCGGCACCGGTACCGGATCGGCGGTGCCGCTGATCGTTTACGGCCTGGTGCCTGCCGCGGGAACGACTCCGGCGGCCGGCGTCTACAGCGATACCGTCACCATGACCGTCACCTGGTGAGTTTCATCGTCAACGGAGCGCCGTCAGTGCGCTCCGTTATTCATTAAGTAATAATATTCCCACCCACCTTATCATTCCCCCCTTAGTGTTCATGCCCGGTGACACGGCCGCCGCAGCGAACCTGCGACAGCGATTAAAAATAAATAAAGTTTTTAATCTTTTAGCGCGACATTCTCACGTTCTTATTCTATTAATTAATCTGTAAATAGATTAATGCATTTGACTCATTTTTCGGGCTTTTTGGCAGGCTTCTCTACTACGGCAAGGAACCACGATGAAAAAGACTCTGGCGGCATTAACCTCGGCAGCGCTTCTGCTGTGCGCCTCTGGCACCTCCTACGCGGCGGGCACCATTCAGGGCACGCTGGGCGTCACCCTGACCATCGGCGCCGGCTGCGTGGTCACCGGCGGCACCAGCTCCGGCACCACCAACAGCTTCGGCTCCATCAGCTTCGGCACCTACTCCTCACTGGCTAACGTCATCACCGCCAGCGCCACCGGCAGCGGCGGCACCGGCACGCTGGGGCTGAACTGCACCACCGGCACCAACTACACCGTGGCGCTGGACAACGGCCTCAACGCGACCGGCAGCCAGCGGCGCATGGCCAGCAGCGTACCGGCCTATATCAGCTATAACCTCTACCAGGACAGCGCCCACGCCGTGCCGTGGAACAGCACCACCGGCGTGCTGACCGGCACCGGCACCGGTTCGGCGGTGCCGCTGATCGTCTACGGCCTGGTACCTGCGGCAGGCACCACCCCGGCGGCCGGTGCGTACAGCGATACCGTCACCATGACCGTCACCTGGTAAACATGACGCGCCTGGCCGTCACCTGCATGCTGTTGTCGTTGGCGGGCGTTTGCCGCGCCGACGTCAGCACCGCGACGGTGGGCGTCAGCGCCACCTTGGTCAAGTCCTGCGTCGCCGGCACCACCAGCGGCGGCAACACCACATTCGGCACCTTTAACTTCGGCACGGTCTATTTCCTCAATACGGCGATAAAGGTGACCGGCCAGGCGAACGCCGGCGCACTGCAGATCAACTGCAACAACGGCACCAGTTACACGGTGCTGCTCAGCGGCGGACAGAGCGGCAATACCGCCGCACGCTATCTGCAAAGCGCGGCGGGCGCCCGCGTGAACTACAACCTGTATACCAGCGCCAGCTACGCCACCGTCTGGGATAACGTCACCGGCGTCACCCAGACCGCCACTGGCCAAAGCGTCTGGCTGCCGGTGTACGGCATGATCCCGGTACAAACGACGCCGGCGACGGGCAACTATACGGATACGGTGCAGGTGACGATAAATTGGTGATTAACGGAACGCTGCGCACCCTGCTGCTGGCGGCGCTGATCGGCGCCCCGACGGCCCGTGCCGATACCGTCAGCCAGGGCTTCACGGTCAATGCTTCGATCATCAAAGGCTGCGTACTCGGCAGCGGCGTCACCAACGTTACCTCGTTCGGCAGCATGAGCTTCGGCCAGGTTGCGTCCTTGAGCAGCCCGATAAAAATCGTCTCTAGCGCCGGCGCCGGCTCCATTTTGATCCGCTGCAATCCCGGGCTCAGCGTCACCCTGGGGTTGAACGTCGGCAATAACGTCACCGGCTCCATCGCCGGCGGGCGAAAACTGTTGAACTCGGTGACCTCGGAAACGCTGGTTTACCAGCTCTACCAGGATGCCAACTACGCCGTTTTGTGGGGCGACGGCGGCAACGGCGGCGCCGTCCAAACCGTCTCCTCCACCGGCAGTACACAAGAAATAAAAATCTACGCCAGTTTAATGGCGAGCAGCACCTTGCCCACCAGCGGCACCTACAACGATACGGTCTTAGTGACGGTGAGTTATTGAGCTTTTAAAAAGGATCACATTATGCGTAGTACTCTGCTCCGCCTGCCCCTGTTGGCAGGATTGCTGTTAGCCGGTCAACCGCAGGCCTTCGCCGCCGCCTCCATTCTGATTTGGCCTATCGATCCGGCGATTGAAGACAACCAGCAGGCGACGGCCCTGTGGCTGGAAAACCGCGACAGCAAACCGGTCTATATGCAGATCCGCGTGCTCGGCTGGCAACAAACCGGCGGTAAGGACGACTACCGCAACCAGAGCGAAGTGGTCGCCAGCCCGCCGGTCGCCACCATTCTCCCCGGCAAACGCCAGCTGATTCGCCTGATCAAGCAGACCCCGGTCGCCGCCGGGCAAGAACGGGCTTACCGGATACTGGTTGACGAAGTGCCCATCAAGGATAAAGACGGCGCGGCGCCCGACAAGGGTGCGCAGATGGGGCTGAAATTCCAGATGCGTTATTCGGTGCCGCTGTTCGTCAGCGGCAAAGGCGTCTGGACCAAGCAAGACTTCGAACACCCGCGCGACTATGCCACCGCCAACCAGCCTAAGCTCAGCTACCGGCTGCTGCAGCAAAACAGCCAGCGCTGGCTCGACGTGCGCAACGACGGCATCGTGCACGCCCGCCTGTCGCAGGTCAGCATCCAGGGCAAGCCGCTCAACAACGGGCTGCTGGGCTATGTGCTGCCGGGTTCGCAAATGCGCTTTGCCCTGCCGCCTTCGGGCAGTTTCGCCGCCGGCAAGCTGCAGGCGATGGTCAATGACAATAAGCAACCCGTAACCATTCCGTCTTACTGAGCCTGAGGTGCAGGTGAAGCGGATCTCGTCGCCGGCCACGCGCGGCATGCAGCTCAAGCCGCTGGCCCTGGCCGTACTTTGTATGGCGGTGGAGCTGTGGCCGCCGCACGCCGCCGCCGACGACCTTCCGCCGCCGCCCAGCGCCATCAGCATGCCGGACACCACGCTGTATCTGGAGCCGGTGGTGAACGGCCGCCAGACCGGCAAAGTGGTGCCGGTCACCTACCGCGGCGGCCACTACTATTTGACGCCGCAGCAACTGAGCGACGCCGGCCTGCCGGTGGCGAACAAGCAAGCGAAAGAGATCGCCGTCGATCAATTGGATAAGGTCGACGTCACCTACAGCGGCGAAACGCAGCAGCTGTTGATCTCGGTGCCCAACGACTGGCTGCCCAAGCAAACCCTCGGCGACGCCAACCCAGAACAGCGGCTGCCGGCGCAAAGCAGCCTGGGTTTCTTGCTGAATTACGACGCCTACGTCAGCCAGAGCGGCGGGCGCGGCAATCCGGGTTATTTTTCCGCCTGGAGCGAACAGCGGCTGTTCGACGGCTTCGGCGTTATCGCCAACACCGGCATTTTCCGCAGCAGCTTCAACGGCGAGACCGCCGCACAGCAGAACAATCGCTATATCCGCTACGACAGCAGCTGGCGCTACAGCGACGACGACACCATGCTCAGCTATACCGCCGGCGATCTCACGACCGGCTCGCTGCCCTGGACCAGTTCGGTGCGCATCGGCGGCCTGCAGGTGGCGCGCAACTTCGCCACGCGGCCGGATCTGATTACCTATCCGCTGCCGCAGTTCTCCGGCCAGGCCGCCGTGCCGAGCAGCGTCGATCTGTACATCAACAGCTATAAGAACACCTCCGTCAGCGTGAACCCCGGCCCGTTCACCCTGAATACCGTGCCTTACATCAACGGCGCCGGCCAGGCGACGGTGGTCACCACCGACGCACTCGGCCGCCAGATCAGCACCACGGTGCCGTTCTATGTCGCCAGCTCGCTGCTGCAGGCCGGGCTAAGCGATTTCAGCCTGTCGGCAGGGGCGCTGCGTCAAAATTACGGCTACCGTTCCGCAGACTACGGCCAATGGGTGGCCAGCGGCAGCGGGCGTTACGGCGTCACCGATTGGTTGACGCTCGAAGGGCGGGCGGAAGGCGCAGCTGAGCTGGCGGTCACCGGCGCCGGCGCGGGCGTGCGCCTGGGGCAGTTAGGGGTCCTCAACGCCTCCTACAGCTACAGCCAGGCGGGCAGCGATGCCTTCAACGCCCCGCCGGTTACGCCCCTTTATTACGATCCGATCACCGGCCAACCGGTACAGCAACCGGATGCCGGGCCGGTTTATCAGTACACCGGCCGCCACGGCGATCAGACCAGCCTGAGCTATACCTACAGCAACCAATATTTCAGCCTCAATGCCCAACGGGTACTGCGCAGCGCGGACTTCGGCGACCTCTCCACCTACAAGAGCAGCTACCGCCTGAGCCGCCGCACCGATCAACTGACCGGCAGCATCGGCCTGAGCCGCTTCGGCAGCCTGGGCGCCGGTTATTTCGACGTGCGCGACGCCATCGGCCAACGCACCCGCCTGGTCAACCTGTCGTACAGCCTGACGCTGTGGCGCAATATCAGCCTGTACGCCTCGGCGAACCGCGAGATCGGCGGCGACGGCTACAGCTCGCAGCTGCAGATCAGCATTCCGTTCGATGCCTGGGGCACCGCTAACGTCAGTACCGCCCGCGACGCCGGCAACCGCTGGAGCGAGCGCGTCGCGTACAGCCGCGCCGCGCCGACCGACGGCGGTTTCGGCTGGAACCTGGCCTACGCCGGCGGTCAAGGCAGCGACAGCGATTACCGCCAGGCAGACCTGACCTGGCGCACCTCGCTGTTGGAAACCCGCGCCGGGCTGTACGGCAACCGTAACGATTACACCCGCTGGGGCGAAGTCAGCGGTTCGCTGGTGGCGATGAACGGCGGCGTATACGCCACTAACACCATCAACGACGCCTTTGCCCTGGTTTCGACCAACGGCTACGCCGGTATTCCGGTCAGCTACGAGAACCAGCGCATCGGCGTCACCAACGACAAAGGCTACCTGTTGGTGCCCACCGTCACTTCGTATTACCACGCCAAATTCCAGATTGATCCGCTCAATCTGCCGGCGGACGTCAATTTGCCATCGGTAGAAAAAACCGTCGCCATTCGCGATCACAGTGGCTACCTGGTCGAATTCCCCGTCCAGCGCCTTTCCGCCGCCGACGTGGAGCTGGTCGATACGCAAGGCAAACCGCTGGCCAACGGCAGCCAGGTGGCGGTGATCGGCAGCAATCAACAAAGCTACGTCGGGTGGGATGGCATGACCTATATCGACCCGGTGCAGCAACACAACCGGCTGAGCGTGATCCCAGCCGACGGCGGCGCGCCGTGCCAAGTCAGCTTCAGCCTGGCCAACCCGCAGGGGCTACAGCGCGTCGGTCCCCTCGTCTGCCAATAACACACGGAGAAGAAGAACGATGTCTCGGCAAGTGAAAATTCTTTTGGCGGCGCTGCTGCTGCTGTGCGGGCAACGCGCGCTGGCGGACTGCGCCACCACCAACGGCACGGTGACCCTGCCCAGCAGCAACTCCTTCGCCGTCTACAACGGCCAGAGCAGCGCCCAGGGTACCGCCGGGCTCAACTGTACCGGGCTGGGGCTCAATCTGTTGACGCAAAACACCGTCACGGTCAAGATCGCCTCCACCACCAACAATATGGCCCTGCTGAACGGCAACGGCTCCGGCGATAAAATTTCCTATCTCATCTACCCGGATGCCAACTACCAATACCCCTACAGCGTCGGCCAGACCATCGACTACAGCTCGCTGAACCTGCTGTCGCTGATCCTGATCTCTTCCAACGTCAACTTTCCGGTGTACATCAAAACGGTGGCGGGTGCGAACGTCAGCGCCGGCACCTATACCGACACCATCAATCTGGTGTGGAACTACCATATTTGCGGCCTGGGCCTGATAGGGCTGTGTATCTGGTGGGACGGCACCAACCAACCCAGCACCGTGACCATCACCGCAGTCATCACCAAAAGCTGCCTGATCAATACCGCCAATAACGTCAACTTCGGCAGCATGGCGCTGGTGGGGCAATTCAACCCGATCAACCAGAGCATCACCCTGACCTGCACCAAATCCCAGTCATACAGCTCCTACTTTACCAACGGCAACAACCCCATCACCGGTTGGCGGCAAATGCTCAGCGGCACCAGCAACTTCCTGCAGTATCAGATCTACCTGCCCAACACCAGCACCGTGTGGAGCAGCACCAACGCGCAAAGCGGCACCGGCACCGGCCTGGCGCAAAGCATTCCCTTTACCGCCGCCATCAATCCGGCGCAGACCGAAGTGCCGGTCGGTACCTATCAGGATAACGTCAGCTATGTCGTGACCTATTAGCCGGGCCGCTAGCCGCTCAGGAAGAATGTTGCCAGAATGTATTTTTTATGTGGCATTTTTTGCTCATTTGGCTATGCTCATACCGATGGCCTTACTGGTCTAACCTCCTACCACATCATTGAGCAAGGAGTTCCCATGAGCAAAACCGTCGTAAAAATTGGCAGCTTCGAGGTCGATGACGCGCATCTTCACGCCGGCACCGACCGCGCCGGCACCCTGAGCATTCCCTGCAAGTCCGATCCGGACCTGTGTATGCAGCTCGACGGCTGGGATGAACACACCAGCATTCCGGCGATCCTCAACGGCAAACAGTCGCTGCTGTACAAGCAGCACTACGATCGGCAGGCGGACGCCTGGGTGATGCGGCTGGCATGAAAATACGCCGGGCCTGCTGACGACGCGCTGCTTTCATCGGAAACAGCGCGTTTTTTTATGCGATGGCGATGCCGCGGCCGGCAAAGAAAGGGGTGAAGCGGTTGAGCGGCAGCTGTACCCGCTCGCGCGTCGCCGGGCTGTCGCCCGAAGGGTTGTGGAAAGTCACGCTTTGCGTATCGGCGGCGGTGATCAGCACCAGATGCCCGCCCCGCTGTGGCGGCAGGCTCTCGGGCCGGCGAATGGAGGGATGCACCGAGGCGATAAAGTAGCGGTATTGGCTAAGCAGCGCCGATAACTCGGCGGCCTCCAGCCCCACCTTCACCTCCGCTTGCAGCGCAAACTGCTCGCGCACGTACTCGACGAACGGCGCGTAAATCAGCCCTTTGATCCGCTCCCCCTCGCGTACATAGGCACCGTAAGGCAGGCTGCGCCGCGCCAGCTCCAGCAGCGGTGGCGCTTCGCCGTCGCGGTGGCTCAGCACCATTTTCAGGCAGGCCATGCCGCACACGTGGTTGGCCCACTCGACGTACTCCGCCCGATCGCGGGCGCCGCTGCGCGCCCAATTCTCGTCTTGCGCCAGCGTCATGCAGCCGGCGATCAGATCGGCGGCCAGCTCCGGGCTTGCCCACTGGCATTCGTAGGGAACGGCGCGCATCCGTTTAGAACTTGTCGACGACTTTGAAATTCATCAGCACCAGCGTCATGTCCGGCGAGAACAGATCGTACTCTTCGAAGAAACGCTGCAGCTCTTTGCGCCAATGCGCCAGCGAACGATCGCCCTCGCCTTCGGCAAAGGCGTGCGCTTCATCGACCTGATCGTAAGTTTTCATTTCCACCGCGGTCAGTTCAACCGCGCAGACCGGTTCACCTTTGCCGTCCACCACCAGGAACAGATCGCCGGCCTGCGGGATCCCTTCGCCGTCCAGGTTGGAACAGGTGGCCGTTTTGGTGCCATTGAGGATCAATTGCACCACTTCATCGGCCTGCTGCTCGGTATCGCCGAACGCCCAGCGCTCAAGGTGCTCGTATTTCTGTGGAATTGCCGTCGCCATGATTATACCTTTTGGAAAAATGCATCAATGCAGACAGGATAGTACAACGTATTGCCGGCCGTCTGCATCCGTCGCAAGCGCGACTGCGCGTTCCGCCACCGCCGCCTTTACGAGTTTTTACCGTTCTTCGCTGTGCCTGCCGCGCTGCCGGGCGCATACTGTGGACATTATTCACCCAATGGCAACCGCCAGGCGGCAACATGCGGCAAGACGACATCGATGCTGACGATACCTTCAGCGATTTACTCAACGGCGTCGCCCTGGTGACGCTTTTCCTCATCACCCTCGTCGGCGGGTGGTATTTCAGTTAAGGAGGCAACGTGGCAACAAAACGCATGGGCAACAAACTCAGTAAAATGGTCGTAGTGCTGCTGCTGATCTGCCTGGCGTTGCTGCTGTTGCGTTGGGCGGCGATCGCCTTCGGTTAATCCCATGCAACGACGCCGGCTACACGCCGGCGTCCTGCTCACCGCCGCCCTGGCGCGGTCGGCTCCAGCAACTCCCGCAAATAGGCCAGACGCGCTTCCCCTTGTGGCAACCAGCGGCGGCACAGCCAATGTTGCGTTTCACCCGTGCGGCTGAGGCGGTAGTACTCCGCCAAGGTTTCGACCCAGTTCATGATGTTTTCTCCTGCTTTTCGACACCGCCAGTATTGAGCGTAAAAACCAGAAGAAATACTGATGGCTTGTTTTTTATGCTTCCTGTTTTGGGTGGCTGGTAGCGAAGCCGCAGTTCAGCTGCTACATTGGGCAAAAATCAACCAGCCGAGGTAGGCCATGACGTTCTCGGAACAGGAGATTAAACCCGTATGGGATGAGGTCGCACGCCTGATCGGCGACGGCGTGATGCAGCTGCGCCATCGTGGCGAAGCGCTGTCGGTGGAAACGCTGGAAAAACATCTGGCGCGGCAGCTGGCGGACAGCAACGATATCGAACGGCGCATCCTGCTCGGCGCCGCCATCAACATGTTGAAAGGCGGAAAATGAATCGCCAACCGAAAAGGTTGGCGATCCGACAGAAGCCCGAGGTATGCAAGCCCGGCCTTCTGCGCGCTACTATGTCACGCTAATATGACGGAATTAATAGGAATTGTCGGGTTTTTACCCAAAACGCCCTATTTTTGTTGCCAACATTACGCCAACACGAAATCGCCGGCATCCAGCGGCTGCCCCACCACTTTCACCAGGAAATCGCTGGCGCCAAAAGCGCCGCCCAGGTTGATCGCCACGTCGCTGACGTGACTTTGCGCGTCATAGCTCAACATCGCTTCACCCGCCTTGCCGCTGAACTGATCGACGAAGCGAATGCCGTCCGCGCTGCCGGTGTTGAACAGCGTCAGATCGATCTTGTCTTCACCGCGCACGAAGTCGCGGATCCAATCCGGTGCCGCCGCCGTCGATTCATCCGCCGCGAAATAGACGAAGGTGTCCTTGCCGGCGCCGCCCCACAGCTGATCCGCCCCTTTGCCGCCATACAGCACATCATCGCCCGCGCCGCCCTTGAGCACGTTGTCGGCGGCGTTGCCCACCAGCACATCGTTGCCCGATCCGCCGATGGCATTTTCAATCGTTACGCCTGCGGCGATGGACACGTTGCCTTTCAGGCCGCCAACGTCCGAGAACGCTTTTTCATTCAGGTTGATGCGCTGATTCTGGCCAAAGCCGGAGAAGTCGAAGGTGTCGTTACCGCCGGCATCCCAGGCGGTGAAAATAATCTTGTCCTGCGCGCCGGTAGCGGTGAGGAAGTCGCGATCGGTATTGGAATTGAAGCCGTAGATCGTATCGCCGGTGCGGGTGTTCATGTTGGCGCCGTAGAAATGCTGGATCGCCGTAATGTCGTTGAGCAGCGGCCCGGAAGAGTACGCGCCTTTAAAGTCCTGCCCGGTGTTGCTTTCGCTGAAATAGCTCATCACGCTGTGGGCACGGCTGTCCTCGAAATAGGTTGCGTCCTTGCCGTAGGTGATGCTGACGCCCGGCGCGGCGTTATAGTCGCCCGGATGCTGCAGCCCCAGCGCATGGCCGATTTCATGGGTGAAGGTCTGGCGACCGTACTCGTTCTCATGGATCTGGTTGTTGACGAAGGTGTGGTTCTTGGCGTTATACCAGGTTTGCCCGGCAACCGAAGGCGAGGTATCCGGGTTATACGCAAAGGCATAGGAGCCGCGCGAGCTGTAGTCGAACAGGCCGAATTTGATGTTGGCGGCGGCGGTGTTGCTGGTTTCGGTAAAGGTGACGTTGGCCACGTCGGACCATGACTGCAACGACAGTTTGGCCTGCTCGCGCTGTTCGGCGTTAAAGCTGCTGAAGCCGCTGATGCCCATGCTCGACATGTTGCTCGGCGCCTTTTCCCAGAAGCTGAAGGTCAGGGAGACCGGCGTGTCGGTCACGCCCTTGTCGTGCCAACTGCGATCGCCGCGCACCAGCTCCAGGCCGGCGTTTTCGAACGTTTTCGACGGATGAAGCACGGTAATGCTGTCGTCTTCATCGGGTTTATAAGCGCCCAGCAGGGCTAATACGCCTTCGGCCTTAACGGAAGCATTGCTTGATGACATAACCTTATCTCCATATTCGTCAATTCAATCGGGGGGATGCCCCAACTGGCGGATTGCCTGAACGGCAGCGGCCCGGTGTTGAATCAATACGGGGATATCGGTAATGCGGTGGCGCCTTCCCTCGGCACTCTGAATGAGAACGATAATCCCTTAAGAGAAAAGAATAGACACATTTTCGCCGAGTACAGAATTTTCTTAGATAAAGTACGACTATGCATTTGCGCCATACGAATGATTTTCAAGGTAATCATCAGCATTATCACGATAAGCGGAAGAAACGCATAAAAAAACCGGGGCAATCCAACCCCGGCTATCCATAAGAAATTCTGGACTCAGACTAACCAACCGAGCAGCAGCGTCGCCCCGATGACCGTGGAAGCGCCGCCGATGCGCGTGGCGATTTGGGCGAACGGCATTAGCCCCATGCGGTTCGACGCCGACAGGATCGCCACGTCACCGGTGCCGCCCAGGCCGCTGTGGCAACAGGTGACGATCGCCGCTTCCACCGGGAACATCTTCAGGTAAGGCGCAATCAGGAAACTGACCAGCCCCATCGACAGCACCACCGAGCCGCAGACCACCACATAACCGACCGAGAACACCGCCACCACGCTTTCCAGCGGTACGTACAGCATGCCCAGACCGATCATCAGCGGCCACACCAGCGCCGTGGAGACGAACTTGTAGAAACTGTGCGCGCCGGTTTCCATCGAGGCCGGGATCACCCGGCAGTACTTGCACAACACCGCGAACAGGATCATCAGCACCGGGCCGGGAATATGCACGATGTGTTCGAACAGGCCACCGACGATAAAGAAGGCGCAGATCACCAGCAGCCCGCCGCCCATCAGTTGGAAATCGACGTTGCCGCTTTGCTCCTTGATGGCGAACATCGCGTTCTCCTGCGCCGAACGGATCAGCATGCCGTCGCCGCTCAGCGCCTTGCGCTGCATGCCGATGCGCGCAAGCACCCCGGCGGTCACGATGGCGAAGATATTGCCCAACACCGCCGCCGGCGCCAGCTGCGCGACGTAGACGTCAGGCGTCGATCCCAGGATTGCCGAATAGGCCAACGACAGCGGTAAAATCCCCTCGCCGATGCCACCGCCGATGATCGGCACGATGATAAAGAAGAAGGTGTGATAGAAGGTAAAACCGAACAGCTTGCCCACCAGCAGCCCGGTGATCACCGCCGTGATCGTGCCCACTACCAACGGCACGAACATGCGAATCATCCCCTGGATCAGGATCACCCGATTCATGCCGAGAATGCTGCCGACCACCAGACTGGCGATGACGAAATACAGCAGGTTGGCGTCTTTCATCAGCAAATGGACGGTGCTCATGACGTTAGGCTGGAAGACATTGAAGTAGACCAGCACCGACGGCACCATCAAACACAGAATGGCCGGCCCGCCGATATCGCGCAGCACGGGAATGCTTTTTCCCAACTGCGCCAGCGCAAAGCCCAGCGTCATTATCACCGCCAGGCCGCCGATCATATTCTTCGGCAGGAAGTTGGCATAGGCGGAAATCGCCACGATCGCGCAAATCGTGATAAACAATGCGATCGGTACCGCACCGATATCTATTTGACGAAGTTGATTAATTAATCCTGAGGATTCGGACGATGCCGTATTTTTATCACAGGCCAGTTCTGCATTTATCTGTTTCATTATTCACCCTGCTGACAAGCGTACAGTACGGTTAGATTCACCTGGCGCAACGATCTTGCCATAGCCAAGTAAAAACAAATGATTACGAAAAATCCTATTGTGGATTTCGCTTTTTCTAATAAGAAATAAAACAGTAGACAGCTCTGACGATATGATAAAAAATAAAAATGCAAAACTAAATTACGCCCGCGGAATTCAATATTGTGACCCTCCGCCAAGGTTAGTTTTAATTAATTATCGTCAGCATTTTGTAATTAAAGTAATCGGGTTTAAATTCGCTGCTATGCTATAGGAGGGCGAAAAAGCCCCCTGCTTTATTAATAAAGAACCGGAAACGCATTAGCTGAATCCGGTCAGCTTGATCCGAACCTTAATCCTGCGCGCGGCACCGCACGGGAAAGAGGCATAATATGACTCATAAGGAAGTAGAATATGTCTTCACGCGCTGTTACCCCACAAACCCTCGCTCGCTACGGCATTCATCAGGCCGCCGACGTCGTCTATAACCCCAGCTATGAATTACTGTTCGCCGAAGAGACCCGCGCCGACCTGCCGCCGCTGGAACGCGGCACCCTCACCCAGCTGGGTGCGGTCAACGTCGCAACCGGTGAATTCACCGGCCGCTCGCCGAAGGACAAATACATCGTGCGCGACGACACCACGCGCGATACCGTCTGGTGGTCGGACAACGGCACCGGCAAGAACGACAACCAGCCGCTCTCCCCGGAAGTCTGGCAGCATCTGAAAACGCTAGTGGGCAACCAGCTCTCCGGCAAGCGTCTGTTCGTGGTGGACGCGTTCTGCGGCGCCAACGCCGACACGCGCCTGAAAGTGCGTTTCATCACCGAGGTGGCCTGGCAGGCGCACTTCGTGAAAAACATGTTTATTCGCCCGAGCGACGCCGAACTGGCAGACTTCGAGCCGGACTTCGTGGTGATGAACGGCGCCAAATGCACCAACCCGGACTGGCAGCAGCAAGGGCTGCATTCGGAGAACTTCGTCGCCTTCAACCTGACGGAACGCATGCAGCTGATCGGCGGCACCTGGTACGGCGGCGAGATGAAGAAAGGCCTGTTCTCGATCATGAACTACCTGCTGCCGCTGAAGGGCATCGCCTCGATGCACTGCTCGGCCAACGTCGGCGAGCAAGGCGATGTGGCGGTGTTCTTCGGCCTGTCCGGCACCGGCAAAACCACCCTCTCCACCGATCCGAAGCGCCAGCTGATCGGCGATGACGAGCACGGCTGGGACGACGACGGCGTGTTCAACTTCGAAGGCGGCTGCTACGCCAAGACCATCAAGCTGTCGCCGCAGGCGGAGCCGGAAATCTATCAGGCGATCCGCCGCGATGCGCTGCTGGAAAACGTCACCGTGCTGGCCGACGGCAGCATCGACTTCGACGACGCCAGCAAAACCGAGAACACCCGCGTCTCCTATCCGATTTATCACATCGAGAACATCGTCAAACCGGTGTCCAAAGCTGGCCATGCGCGCAAGATCATCTTCCTGACCGCCGACGCCTTCGGCGTACTGCCGCCGGTATCGCGCCTGACGCCTGAGCAGACCCAGTACCACTTCCTGTCCGGCTTCACCGCCAAGCTGGCCGGCACCGAGCGCGGCATCACCGCGCCGACGCCGACCTTCTCCGCCTGCTTCGGCGCCGCGTTCCTGACGCTGCACCCGACGCAGTATGCCGAAGTGCTGGTGAAACGCATGGAGGCCGCCGGCGCCCAGGCTTACCTGGTCAACACCGGCTGGAACGGCAGCGGCAAACGTATCTCGATCAAAGACACGCGCGGCATCATCGACGCCATTCTAAATGGCGACATTGAGCAGGCCGAGACATTCACGCTGCCGATCTTCGGGCTGGCAGTGCCGACCGCGCTGCCGGGCGTCGATCCGTCGATTCTCGATCCGCGCAAAACCTATGCCGACGAATCGCTGTGGCAGGAGAAGGCGCAGGATCTGGCGCAGCGCTTTATCGATAACTTCGCCAAATATACCGTCACCCCGGCGGGCGAAAAACTGGTGAACGCCGGGCCTAAACGGTAACGGCATTCCCCCGCTCAAGGGCCGATTCGTCGGCCCTTTTTTGTTTTCACTCCTCTTCCAGCAAACCCGGCATCACCAGCGCCACCGCCGCCGCGATGCGCTCGTCGATCGCGCTGCCCGGCGGCAACAGCCCCAGCGTCATCTGCCGCAGCGGTTCGGCGATGGTCATCGCCAACAGCAGGTCGCTGGTTTGCGCCCAGTCGTGCTCACGCAGCCATCCGCACTGCTGCTGGCGCTGCAGCCAGTCCGTCACCGTCGCACGGCCGCGCTGAATACCGTTGCGCTGGTAGCTGTCCAGCAGCCCCTCGCGCCCCGGAAATTCGCTTTGCAGCAGCCGGAACATGCCCACCGCTTCCGCACTCAGCACCTGCTGCGCGATGGCCTGCAGCCCTTTTTCCAGCAGCGGCGCAACCGCCGCCCGCTGCCCGGCATCCTGGGCGAAGGCCGGCTGAAACGCCTCGGTCCAACCGCTTACCGCCTGCGCCACCAGTTCGTCGCGGTTGGCGGCAAAGCGATACAGGGTTTTTTTAGCCACCCCGGCGCGTTTCGCCACCGCATCCACCGTCGCCGCGGCATAGCCACCGTCGATCAGCAGTGCCAACGTCGCCTGAACCAGCGCCGCGCGCAGCGCCGTTTCCGGCGTGGCCGGCCGGCCGCGAGCACGCAGCGGTTCTTCATTCGGGTTTGCCATATTTATTCCTCATAAGCGTTGACAGACTCAGCATAGCGGCATAGCCTTATTTTGGAAACGCAATTCGTTTCCAAAATAAAAAAGGAACCCATTATGACACATCCCTCCCTGCTGGCGCCGTGGGGCGTTAACGATATCAACGAGTTGCTCAGGCCCGAACCGCTGCGGCTGGAGATGGGGCTAAGCCGCAGCGCCGACGGCCTGCTGACCGTGGCGGTTCGCACCGACCTGCACGGCTGCAAAGGGCGCATGCTGGACTGGTGGTTCACCTTCTTCGAAACGACTCAGCATATCAACTGGTGGCACCCGCACGATCACGTCGAACACCGCGGCTGGGATCGCCACTGGAAAAAGGGGGAAAACTACGTCGGCGCCAGCATCGAAGCGATCGAGTGGTTGGCGGAGCTGCCGCCGGTCGCGGCACGCCTCAAGTTTCACGCCGCCGAGGATTTCTTCGCGCCGCAGCCGCTGCGCCAGGCGCGCGACGCGCAGGCGCTCTCCGCCGCCGTTTGCGCGCGCATCGGCTTCGGTGACCAGGTGGCGCTGGATGACAACGGCGATCCCTGCGACGGCGAGATGCTGCACCTGGTGCGCGACACGCCCTATGGCTGCGTGCTGCGCAGCCGCTTCCTGCTGGGCAAAGCCTGCGCCAACGCCCACGACGAGCTGCCGGACGACATCGGCTTTAACCTGATGCGCCACTGCTACAACGAGTTCAGCTATCTGGCGCAGTTCCTGCCGTCGCTGTACTACGCCGAAAACGGCCGCGAACCGGCGCCGTTGATCTGGTAAATCGCGCCTCACAGTTCCCGCTGAAATCAATTGATTGTTTTGTCGTATAAATTTAGAACTGACGAACAATAATTCAAAAGTATGGGAACGGGGATGAATCAACAGACTCTCGACGCGCGCCGCTCGCGTCAGGCGTTGCTGGCCGGCTCGGTCGGCAACTTTATCGAATGGTATGAGTTCGGGGTGTACGGGTTCCTGGCCACCGTTATCGCCGCCAATTTTTTCACGCTGCAGGGTGAAAACGAAATCACCAGCCTGATCCTCACCTACGCCGCCTTCGCGCTGGCGTTTTTCTGTCGGCCGATCGGCGCGGTGATCTTCGGCCGCATCGGCGATCGTATCGGCCGTCGCCCGACGCTGATTGCGGTTCTGTTGTTGATGACGCTGGCCACCGCGCTGATCGGCGTCATGCCGACCTATGCCTCGATCGGCGTCGCCGCCCCGCTGCTGCTGACGCTGCTGCGTATGTTTCAGGGGCTGTTCGCCGGCGGCGAATTCGGCGGCGCCGTGTCGCTGATGACCGAGTTCGCCCCGAAGGGCAAGCGTGGGCTGTTCGGCGCCTGGCAGTCGCTGACCGTCGCGCTCGGCCTGCTGGCCGGGGCTGGGCTGGTGGCGCTGCTGGCCGCGCTGCTCAGCGCGCAGCAGCTGCATGACTGGGGCTGGCGCATTCCCTTCCTGCTGGCGCTGCCGATGGGCGCCGTGGCGCTGTGGCTGCGGCTCAAGCTCGAGGAAACGCCCACGTTCACCCAGGCGCAGCAACATGCGGAACACGCCGCCGCGCCGCCGGAAGCGAAGCTGGGCGGCGTGGTGAAAACCATTCTGATCGGCATCGGCCGCATGATGGGCTGGTCGGCCGCCGGCTATACCTTCCTGGTGGTGATGCCTTCCTATTTGCAAACTTCATTGCACGCCACCTTCCAGCAGGCGCTGGTGGCGACGGTGCTCGCCAACGTCGGCTTCGCCCTGACCATTCTGCCGGCGGGCATCATCAGCGACAAACTGGGGCGTAAAACGGTGATGCTGACGGCGGTGGCGGCGGTGATCCTGTTCACCTTCCCGCTGTTGCACCTGTTGCAAGATGCGCAGAGTTCACTGTGGGCCAAAGGGCTGGCGGTGATGATCGCCGGTGCCGTGGTCGGCCTGCTGGCCGGCCCTGGCCCGGCGATGCTGGCGGAGATGTTCCCGACCCGGGTGCGCTATACCGGCTTGGGGCTGGCTTACTCGCTGTCCAATGCGGTGTTTTCCGGCTCGGCCGGGCTGATTATCACCGGCCTCATCAAACAGACCGGTAATATCGACATTCCCGCCTACTACGTGGTCGCTACCTCGGTGGTCAGCCTGTTTGCGCTGATGACGCTGCGCCGCGACGACCATCTGCGCTCGCTGAACGAACGTTAATCCTCCGGGGGCACATCGCCCCCCTTGCCAACTCGTGACCTCGATCACAACGCCAAAGTGTTAACGTTAACTTTTGTGATTAACATCGCACGCGTGATATCTGCTAGCTTCATCCCTTTGCGAGTTAACGTTAACAATAGAGCTAACTTCACTCACCGGGGCCCTACCCATGAACCGCGAAACTAAAAAATATTACGTGCTGCTCAGCGGCCTGCTGTTCTTCTTTTTCTTCACATGGTCTTCCAGCTTTTCGCTGATCTCGCTGTGGCTGAATCAGAAGATCGGCCTGAAAGGCGCCGAGACCGGCCTGATCTTCTCCGCTATCTCGTTAGTGGCGCTGTGCGCACAGCCGCTGTACGGGTTTATTCAGGACAAACTTGGGCTGCGCAAACACCTGCTGCAGTTTCTCGGCGTGATGCTGCTGCTGACCGGCCCGTTCTTTATCTACGTTTACGCCCCGCTGCTGGCCAGCAGCCTGCCGCTCGGCGCACTGGTCGGCGGGGTATTTATCGGCGCCACCTTCTTCGCCGGCATCGGCGCGCTGGAATCTTATACCGAGCGAGTCAGCCGCATCAGCGGTTTCGAATTCGGCCGCGCCCGCATGTGGGGATCGCTCGGCTGGGCCAGCGCCACCTTTTTGGCCGGTTTTATCTTCAATATCGATCCGAACATCAATTTCTGGCTGGCCTCCGCCGCCGCCGTGGTATTCCTGTTGCTGCTCAGCCAGGTGCGCGAGCTGAAGCCGAACGCCATGGCCGGCCTGGCGTTCGGCAAACCGGAAAATCTGCGGCTGCAGAATGCGCTGGCGCTGCTGCGTATGCCGGGCTTCTGGGCGCTGGTGGTGTTTGTGCTCGGTATCAGCGTGTACAACGTTTTCGATCAGCAATTTTCGGTCTACTTCGCCTCGCAGTTCGCTTCTCGCGAACAGGGCAACGAGATGTACGGCTTCCTCAACTCGCTGCAGGTCTTCCTCGAAGCCGGCGGCATGTTCCTGGCGCCGCTGCTGGTGAACCGCATCGGCGCCAAACAGGGGCTGCTGCTGGCCGGTGGCGTGATGGCGCTGCGCATGTTCGGCTCAGGCTTGGTCAGCGGCGCATTGATGATCTCCGCCATGAAACTGCTGCACGCCGTAGAGTTGCCGATCCTGCTGATCGCTATCTTCAAATACATCGCCAGCCGCTTCGACAGTCGCCTCTCCTCAACGCTTTACCTGGTGGGCTTTCAGTTCATCACCCAGGTGATGGCCAGCTTCCTGTCGCCGCTGGCGGGCTACGGTTATGACCGCATCGGCTTTGCCGACACCTATCTGCTGATGGGGTGCGCGGTCGCCGCCACGACGCTTGTCTCCTGTTTCCTGCTGCGCGGCGAACGTTCCGCCAGCGCAGCCCCCTTTCAATCCGCCATTAAATCAAGTGAGTCTGTCCAATGAACACTGCCTTAGCTCAAGCCGACCATGCGGTCGAAGCCCTGCGCGCAGAACGCCGAGACGAATACTACCCGCAGTTCCATCTCGCGCCGCCCGCCGGCTGGATCAACGATCCCAACGGGCTGATCTGTATTGACGGCGTCTATCATGCCTTCTTCCAGCATCACCCCTATAGCGAGCACTGGGGCCCCATGCACTGGGGGCACGCGACCAGCCGCGATCTGATCCGCTGGCAGCACCAGCCCATCGCCCTGGCGCCCGATGCGCCCTATGACAAAGACGGTTGTTTTTCCGGCTGCGCCGTGGATGACAACGGCGTGCTGACGCTGATTTACACCGGCCACGTGTGGCTGGGCGAGCCCGGCGACGACAGCCAGGTGCGGGAAGTGCAATGTCTGGCCACCAGCGAAGACGGCATACGCTTCGTCAAGCACGGGCCGGTGCTGGCCGCGCCGGACGGCATTCAGCATTTCCGCGATCCGAAAGTCTGGCGCGAGAACGGCGAATGGTGGCTGGTGGTCGGTGCCAAAGAAAACGGCCTGGGCCAGGTGCGCCTGTACCGTTCTGCAGATCTGCGCGCCTGGCGCTTCGATCGGGTGCTGGCCGGCGCGCAGGCGGCGCATCAAGGGTATATGTGGGAATGCCCGGATTTCTTCCCGCTGGGGGAACAACACCTGTTGTTGTTCTCGCCGCAGGGGCTGGCGGCACAGGGCTACCGCTACCGCAATCGCTTCCAGAGCGGCTATCTGCTCGGCCACTGGCGGCCGGACAGCGACTTTAGGGTGACCCAACCCTTCTGCGAGCTGGATGCCGGCCACGATTTCTATGCGCCGCAGACCTTCACCGCCGCCGACGGCCGTCGGCTGCTGTTTGCCTGGATGGATATGTGGGAATCCCCAATGCCCAGCAAAGCGCACCGTTGGGCCGGCGCCCTCACCCTGCCGCGTGAGCTAACGCTGGCCGCCGACGGCAGCGTCCGCATGAACCCGGCGCGTGAACTGACGGCGCTGCGCCGAGAATCGCACACCTTTTTGGCACAGACGCTGACCAATCAGCATCTGCCGCTGGCGGACGACGTGCAGGAACTCACCCTGATGTTGAGACCGGCCGACAACGACTCCGAGCGCTACGGGCTGGCCATCGGGAGTGCGGCGCGGCTGTTCGTCGACAATCAGGCGCACCGGCTGGTGCTGGAACGTTTTCATGAAAACCCCGCCCTGTGCACTTGCCGCAGCGTGCCGCTGCCAGAAGGTGACAGCCTGTCGCTACGGATCTTCATTGACCGCTCATCGCTGGAGATCTTCGTCAATCAGGGCCAGGCCTGCCTGACCAGCCGAATTTATCCGACGGCGGGCGATCGCCGCCTCAGCCTGTTCGCCGAAGGCGGCCGGGCACAGTTCGAGCCCATCACGGGATGGCGATTGGCAAGCCTCTGGGGATAATGGGCATGAGCACCGGGCGCGCAGCGACGCACCCGGTGCGCTTACAGCGAACCACGCTCCAACAGCGGGCAAGGCACTTTCACCGTCTCACGCTGCTCCCGCTGCTCAATCACATGCAGCGCCGCAAGGCGGCCCAGCTCGTAATGCGGCAGCTGCACCGTCGTCAATGCCGGCAGGAACAGTTCGCCGGTGCCGACCATATTGTCGTAACCCAGCACCGCTACCTGTTGCGGTATCCGCCATCCTTGCGCCAGCAATACCTGATACACCAGAAAGGCTATCCGATCGTTCCCGCACACCACGACATCGCAATCGCGCCTTCCTGCAGAGAAATGCCGCTCCAGCAGCGCGACGCAGTCGCGATAGCTTTGGTCGCCGCCGCTCAGATCGAGATGATACTGCCGCAGCTGTTCAACATCGCGCCCCGCTTCGCGCCAGGCGCGTTCCAGACCGCGACGGCGCAGGCCCGCCGCCAGCGTATCCGCCGGTAAATGAATGCACAGCGGCGCGCGATAGCCTTTGGCGATCAGCGCGCGTGTGGCGTCATACTGCCCTTGCTCGTCATCAGGAATGTAGCTGGCGATCGAATGCGCCGGGCTGACGCAGTTGGCCAGCACCAGCTTTTTGTCCAACAGTTTGGCCGGCAATGTCACCTCGCGCAGCCCCATCGTGGTGAAGATCACCCCATCCGGACGATGCGCCAGCAGCAGATCGACGGTCTGTTCGGCGTTGTCGTCGGCAAACAGGTTGACGACGAAGCTGTTCCAGCCTCGCTCGCGCGCGGTTTTCTCAATCGACAGGATCATTTCCACCGAGAACGGCGTCGTGGCGGTGTCCAGCGCCAGCACGCCGAGCGTCTGCACGCGATTTCCGTCACCGCGAATACGCCGCGCCGACAGATCCGGCACATAGTCCAACTGGTCGATAGCCTGTTTGACGCGGCGGTAGGTTTCCGGCCGCAGCTTGCCGGGTTCATTGATGGCGCGGGACACCGTCATCAACGAGACTCCGGCAAGTTTTGCGACGTCTTTCAGCGAAGCCATGCGCCCTTCTTTATGATGATTAATGGGAAAAAGTGAATAATCCCATAACCGGGCGCAGGACTCTACTCTGCGTTAGCAGGCTGTGATGTTCGCCCACAGGAGAGCGCCGTCGGCCGTCAGCGGCGCTATTTCACCGCCCGCCGTCTGCGCCGCCCACCAGACGCCCTCGTGCGCCCGCAGTTCGCCGCCCTCCGGCAGCGACCAAACTCCGCTCAGCACATACAGCACGCCCGCCCGATTGGGCAGCAGGGTGACGGGCGCCGTGCTGCGCCGCACCTCGGCCGCCTGCCGGCCGCGGCGCGTCATGATGTTGAAATCCTGACTGGCGCCGCCCAGCAGCGTCGCTTCCAGCGCCACGTCGCCGGAAAAGGCGAACGGCTCCCCGATACGCACCAACTGATGGTCGATATGCCCGGCGCTGAACAGCCGCACGCCGTCGCCTTCCAGCAAAGTGATCGAGCGGTCGATGCCCGTAAAGGCGGAAAACGGCCCGTCCTGCGCGATGGTAGCGATGCTGGCGCGCCAGTCAAAATCCTGCGCGCCCGGTGGCCAGCTGACGATTTCACGGGTTTCCCCACCGCCGTTGCGCCACGGGCTGACCGGCAGCGCGGCGAAGCTAAAACGGGTCAGGCTCATTACGCCTCCTGCTGAAAGGTTTTCAACACCTGCAGGAACTCTGCGCTGCTCTGCTGCTGTAGCGCGTGCCGCCCCTGCTCGATCACCTGCCGGCCGCCGACGAACACGTCGCGAATTTGCTCTTTGCCGCCGGCGAACAGCCAGCGGTTGAGGATCGAGGCGTCCGGCGCCGCCGCCAGATACGGATCGTCGCCGTCCAGCACCAGCCAGTCGGCGCGATAGCCGCTCTGCAACCGGCCGATCGGCGCGCCGCACGCCTGCGCGCCGCCCTGCAGCGCCTGCAGGTACAGCACATCGCCCACCGCCGACTGTTCCGGCGTCGTCAGACGGTTGCGGCGCTGATCGCGCAGCCGCTGGCCGTATTCGAACCAGCGCAACTCTTCCACCACGTTGAGCGAAACGTGGCTGTCGGAACCGATGCCCCAGCGCCCCTGCTGCTGCAGGTAAGCGTCGCCGGGGAAAATGCCGTCGCCGAGGTTGGCTTCGGTGGTCAGACACAGGCCGGCCACCGCGCGGCTGCGCGCCAGCGCTTCCAGCTCATCGCGATCCAGATGGGTGGCATGCACCAGACACCAGCGCTGATCGACCGGCAGATGGTCATACAGCCAGGCCACCGGGCGCTGCCCGCTCCACGCCAGGCAGTCGTTCACCTCTTTTTGCTGCTCGGCGATATGAATATGCACCGGCAAAGTGCGATCCGACGCGGCCAAAATCTGCTGCATCTGGCCCAGCTCCACCGCACGCAGCGAATGGAAGCACAGCCCCTGATTCTGCAACGGACGATCCGCCAGCTGGCGGGCAATCACCTGCTGCTGGTGCAGATAGCTTTCGGTATCCTGGATAAAACGTTTCTGCCCCGGCTGCGCCGGCTGCGCGCCGAAACCGGCGTAGCTGTACAGCACCGGCAGCATCGTCATGCCGATGCCGGCCTGATGCGCGGCCTCGCTGAGGCGGCCGGTCATTTCACCGCGATCGGCGTAAGCCTTACCGTCGGCGTCGTGATGCAGGTAGTGGAATTCGGCCACCTGGGTGTATCCGCCCTTGAGCATTTCGATATACAGTTGACGGGCGACCACCTCCACCTGCTCCGGCGTCAGGCGCTGCACCAGGCGGTACATCAGATCGCGCCAGGTCCAGAAGCTGTCCTGCGGGTTGCCCGCCACTTCCGCCAGCCCGGCCATCGCGCGCTGGAAAGCGTGGGAGTGCAGGTTCGGCATGCCCGGCACCACATCGCCGTGCAGCCGGATGCAGCCTTGCGGTTCAGCGTCGGCGGTAACTTGAGTCAGATAACCTTGCGCATCGACGTCCAGCCGGACGTTATGCGCCCAGCCCTCAGGGAGCAAAGCGCGTGGGGCAAAATAAGCAGGCATGGCAGTATTCCACTGTTGGTGTAACGGCGAATGGGGCGCGGCGATGGCGCGCATTCAGGAATTTTTGGCTGTCGCCGGCAAGTTTCTGGCGCGACGGCCACTAGTTGTATATACATATACATACGCCGACATCAACAGTAAACTGGTGTTATTATTTTTTTATTTGACGAGGTTAACGTCGTGGCTGAACAACAGACCGTGTTACAACTGGCGGCTGCAATGAGCGATGCCCCCGCCCCGATCTACCAACGGGTCAAACAGGCGATCGTGAATCAAATCCGTGCGGGGCATTGGCAACCGCACCAGCGCGTGCCCTCCGAAAGTGAACTGGTGGCGGAACTGGGCGTCAGCCGCATGACCATCAACCGCGCGCTGCGCGAGCTGACCAGCGAAGGTTTTTTGATTCGCATGCAGGGCGTCGGCACCTTCGTCGCCGAAGCCAAAGCGCATACCGCGCTGCTGGAAGTGCACAACATCGCCGATGAGATCGCCGCGCGCGGCCATCGCCACAGCAGCAAGATCCTCGAGCTGAAGGCCCGAGCGGCCAGCGAAGAAGAAGCGACGGCGCTGGGCATTCAACCCGGCCAACGGCTGTTCTACTCGCAGATCGTGCATTACGAAAACGATGTGCCGGTGCAGGTGGAAGACCGCTGCGTCAACCCGCTGGTGGCGCCGGATTACCTGAAGCAGGATTTCGACCGCGTCACGCCTTACACCTATCTGACGCAGGCCGCGCCGCTGACCGCCGGCGAACACATCGTCGAAGCGGTGATCCCCACCCGGCGCGAGCGCGAGCTGCTGCAGCTGGAAGACCACGAACCCGGCCTGCTGATTCATCGCCGCACCTGGTCCGGCAAAACCGTGGTGACCTCGGCCCGGCTGCTGTACCCCGGCAGCCGTTATCAGCTGTTCGGCCGCTTCACCAGCGAAGTCTGATTCCCGGCGGGCGCGCCCTGCGCCCGCATCTCCGCTGTCGATCACATCCTGATAACAAAATCTCTCCCGCCTCTTGTGACATCCCGGTGAATGCGTTAGGTTGTTTTTAATTGTATATACAACCATGTGGGAGCTGCGGCTCCGGCGGAGGAAAGCAATGACGTCTGAGATTCACTGTGACAGCCTGTGGCACGGCGCCGATATCGTCACCATGCGCGACGGCAACTATCACACCCTGACCGACGGCGCGATCGCCGTACGCGACGGCAAGATCGTCTGGATTGGCGAACATGCGGCGCTGCCGCCCGGCCTGATCGCGGACGAAACGGTGAAATTCGACGGCGGCATCATTACCCCCGGCTTTGTTGACTGCCACACGCACCTGGTGTTCGGCGGCAACCGCAGCGGCGAGTTCGAACAGCGGCTGAACGGCGTGAGCTACGCCGACATTGCCGCGCAGGGCGGCGGCATCATTTCCACCGTGAAAGCCACCCGCGAGGCCGACGAGGCGCTGCTGCTGGAGCAGGCGCTGTTCCGCCTGCGGCCGTTGCTGGCGGAAGGCGTCACCTGCGTGGAGATCAAATCCGGTTACGGCCTCAGCCCGGAGAGCGAACTGAAGATGCTGCGGGTGGCGCGCAAGTTGGGCGAGCTGCTGCCGGTCGAGGTGAAAACCACCTGTCTGGCAGCCCATGCGCTGCCGCCGGAATACGCCAACCGCGCCGACGACTACATCAATCTGGTCTGCGATACCATCATTCCGCAGGCGGCCGCCGCCGGGCTGGCGGATGCGGTTGACGCCTTCTGCGAACATCTGGCGTTCTCACCGGCGCAGGTGGAGCGAGTCTTCGCCGCCGCCGAGGCCGCCGGGCTGCCGGTCAAGCTGCACGCCGAGCAGCTCTCCGCCCTCGGCGGCAGCACGCTGGCGGCGCGCCATCACGCGCTCTCCGCCGACCATCTCGAATACGCTACCGAACAAGATGCCCGCGCCATGGGCGATGCCGGCACCGTGGCGGTGCTGCTGCCCGGCGCCTATTACCTGCTGCGCGAAACCCAGTGCCCGCCGGTAGAGCTGTTCCGCAAGCACCACGTGGCGATGGCGATCGCCAGCGACGCCAACCCCGGCACCTCGCCGGCGCTGTCGCTGCGCCTGATGATCAACATGGCCTGCACGCTGTTCCGCCTGACGCCGGAAGAAGCGCTGGCGGGCGTTACCACCCACGCCGCCAAAGCGCTGGGGCTGCAACACAGCCACGGCACGCTGGAAACCGGCAAGGTGGCGGACTTCGTTCACTGGCCGCTGTCGCGGCCGGCGGAACTGGCTTATTGGTTGGGCGGCCAGCTGCCCTGTACGGTGATTTTCCGAGGAGAAGTACGTCAATGACCATTCGCGATCCTTTTAGCTTCCAGAGCGGCAGCCTGCCGCTGCTGATCAGCATCCCACACGCCGGCACGCAACTGACGCCGGCGGTCGAGGCCGGGTTGACCGACGACGCCCGCCCGCTGCCCGATACCGACTGGCACATTCCGCAGTTGTACGACTTCGCACGGGCGATGGGCGCCAGCGTGCTGGTCGGCAACTATTCGCGCTTCGTCATCGATCTGAACCGCCCGGCGGACGACAAGCCGCTGTACACCACCGCCACTACCGGCCTGTATCCCGACGTGCTGTTCGACGGCCGCCCAAGCTTCCTGCCGGGCAAAGCGCCGACGGACGCAGAACGCGCCGGTTATCTGCAGCAGATTTGGCAACCTTATCATCAGCAGCTGCAGGACGAACTGGCACGCCTCAAGGCGCGGCACGGCTATGCGTTGCTGTTCGACGCACACTCCATCGCCTCGGTGATCCCGCGGCTGTTCGACGGCCAGCTGCCGGATCTCAACCTCGGCACCAACGGCGGAGAAAGCTGCGCCCAGGCGCTGAGCGATCGGCTGGTCGCCTGCTGCGAGCAGCAACAGCAGTACACCCACGTGCTGAACGGCCGCTTCAAGGGCGGTTACATCACCCGCGCCTACGGGCAGCCGCAGCAGCAACAGCATGCGATCCAGCTCGAACTGGCGCAGGTGAACTACATGTCCGAACAGTATCCTTACGCGTTCGAACCGCAGCGCGCCGCCTCGCTGCAGCGCCTGCTCAAGCAGATGATTGAAGGCCTGTTGGACGGCGCCGCCAAACTCAACTGATCCCTCTGCAGGCGCCGCCGGGCGCCTGTTTCTCCCCCTGCCTTTAACCGCAACGTTAGCCGCAATCTGCGCGCTATATCAAAGTTTCGCGTGATTCACCACTGACTGGTCTAAACAGCGCACAAAACAGCGGCCGACGAAAAACGCACTGCGCCACAATCAGCCGAAAAGCCCGCGCTCATCGTCAGCGCCGGGCGGCGTGTGGCCGAGCTGGCCCGTTTCGAACCATCACTCTGGAGGCCCTATGTCTGTAACACCGTTAAACTGGCGCGCTGCCGGCGCCCTCGCCGAACAATTGCTGGCCGGCTGGCAACGGCGTGGCGAACCCGGCGGCGCCATCACCCTGTTTGACGCCGAACAACTCCGCGCCACCGCCTGCGCCGGCCTGGCCGATCTGGCGCAGAATACCCCCTTCACCGTCGACAGCGTGGTGCGCTACGCCTCCGTGACCAAACATATCTTCGCCGCGCTGGCGCTGAACGCCACCGGCCGCGCCATTCGGCTCGATCAGCGCCTGGGCGAACTGCTGCCCGCTCTGCAGCCTGCGCTGGCGGACGTCACCGTCGGCCAGGCGCTGGACATGACCGGCGGCCTGCCCGACGTGCGCGAAACGCTCGGCTTGCTCGGCATCTCGCTGCACGCCGTCAGCGAGGCGCAGCCGGTCATGCAGTTTGTCGAAGGGCTGGAGAAGTTGAACTACGAAGCCGGCAGCGAGATCGCCTACAGCAATACCGGCTATCGGCTGCTGGAGGCCGCGCTGCGCAGCAAAGGGTATGATTTCGACCAACTGGTGCAACAGCACATCGCCCGGCCACTGCAGGTGCAGATGCAAGCACCGGAAAGCTGGTTCGACGTGGTGCCGGGGTTGGTGCCGGGTTACTGGCGGGCGCCGCAGGGCTGGCAACACGCCAGCGCCGGCCTGCACCTTTCCGCCTCCGGTAGCCTGACCGGCAGCCTCCACGCCCTCACCCGCTGGCTGCAAACGCTGCTGGCCGACGAGGGCCCCGGCCAGGGCGTGCTGGCGCAACTCGGTGCCCCGCGCAGCCTCAATCAGGGCCAACTCAGCGCCTATGGCCTGGGGCTGGCGCAAACCCCGCTGGGCCGCCGCCGCTTGCTCGGCCACGGCGGTTCCCACGCCGGTTACAAAACCTACTTCCTGCTGGCGCCCGATCGCCAGGTCGGCGTCGCGCTGGTGGCCAACCGCGAAGACTGCGACAGTTTCGGTATGGCTTTGCAGGTGATGGCGGCGCTGCTGGGCGAACCTTTGCCGCAGCGCAGCACGGCGATCCCCGACGGCCTTTACGCCACGCTGGCCGAGCCGCACTGGCTGGAGGTTAAAGACGGCAACCTGGCCTATCTGGGCAGCGGTGAACCGCTGTATCAGGGCGAGGACGGGTACGCGGTGTCGCTGTCCGCCCATATGCCAATCAAATTGAAGTGGACCGGCGAAGCGGTCGAGGGCGAAGTCGGGCATGTGGCGCGCCGTTTTCTGCCGGTCACGGCCAACGGCGACTGCCTGAAGCATGTGCAGGGGCTGTGGTATCACCCGCACTATCGCACCGCGTTTGAAATTCGTGGCGATCGGGTGCATATCGGCGTCGGCCCGGCGGCGCAGAGCGGTACGCTCAGCCCGCTCGGCCAGGGCCGCATGCTGGTGGAGTGCCAGGACGGCCCGTGGTTAAAACGCTTTTGCCTCTATTTCCGCGGTTACAACGTGGATCTCATCGCCAACCGCAGCCGGATGCTGACCTTCCGCCGCAGCACCGTCGGCCGCGACTGACGCTCAGCCTGCGCTGCCGGTTTTGACCGCCAGCAGCGCATCCGCCAGCCGCCGTTTGTCGGCGGCGCTGAGGTTCACCTGATCCACGGACGCCATAAACGCCGCCCGATCCGCCTCGCCAAGCGGGCCGGCGCGCAGCCGCTCCGCCAGCCGTTGCAATATCTGGCTGCTCAACCGCGCAATCTGCGGGCGCACCTGCGCCAACGGGCGCGGCTGCCAACCGGTTTCCGGGCTCGCCAGCCAGTCGGCGCGATAGCGATACTGAATCGCCTTGGCGGCGTCCATCTGCGCGGCGATAAAAGGCCGCACCGACGCGGGCTCAAGCCCCAAACGCCCCGCCTCCGCCTGCGCGCTGGCCAACACCTTCGCCTCCTGCGCCAGGTCTTCGATCGGCAAATGCTGCTGGGCCTTGTAACCGGCAACGTCCTTCATCAACGACAGCCGTTGGTTCACCAGCTCCCCGAGAGCGGCGGCGCCGTCCGCCAACGCCGGAAAACTGGTCAAACAACAGGCGATCAATAACGCCCTGAACATGGCACCTCCCTTATGATGCAGTGAAAACGTCAGGGCTAAAGTTCACCACGTCCGCCCCGCGCTGGCAAATAAAAAGGCCCCGCCACAGCGAGGCCCGATAACGCTCGACAGGCGTTAGTCGAACACGCCATTGATAACGGAAGCCACTATCGCGGTGCTGAGTGCGACCAGCACCAGATCGTCGCCGGCGATACGCCACTCATACCCCGGGTACTGCGGCAGCTCACGCAGCATAGAGCGCGGCACCATTTTTTTTGCGATGCCCGGCGGCAGCGGTTTACCGCGCGCCAGATTCTTGGCGATGCCCGGCGGCAACGAACGGTAGCCGGTCAGGCCATAGTTGTGCGCCAGCGAACGGGCGCGATCGCGCGAGAGGTTGACGGTGATCAGATTGTCGTCGTTGCGATAAACGCCGTTATCATAATGGTCTTTATTGCCTTTGTTACCGTGATTGCCGTTATTGCCATGGTTACCGTTATTGCCGCTGTTGCCATGGCCATTACCGTTGCCGTTACCATTGCCGCCCTTATCGGCCAGAGCCGGAGCGGATGACAACCCCAGCGACGCGATCAGCGCCAACACCGTGAGGGTCGTACGACGTTTGTTCATGTTGTGTATTCCTGCGTGGGTGACTCTCTTGACTATAGCGGGCCTTTCCCGGACGAAGTATAAGGAAAACTCCGAGATGATGACGCGCGAGACGGCAGACGCGCCAAAATCTTGTTTTAACGCAAAACGCCTCGAAAATGCCGATACTTACCTCAGATTTTTCTTGAAGAAAAATAAGCCTTACGCTAGCGTGGGAAGGTAACAAAAAAGAGTTAGCGTGCTCTTTTTCGTCGCACCTCAAATCTTATTCTTATCATCCATAATGATAATAGCGAACACTTCCCGCCTCTCCGTGCGGGATTCTTTTTCCCGCCGCCGTCGCCCCAATCTGGTGCTTTATGTTGAGATTTAGTTGCCGATAATTTACATTCGCTGTCTGAGAAACCTCAACCTCCCGCGGTGGCCAGGCTGGCAACGGGTGGGCGTTCAGGAGCAAAAGACGTGCAAATGACCCTCATGGAATACATCACTCGACACTTTAACGGCGATCTTCATCGTTACGCGCAGTCGGAAGGCGTCAGCCGTGAACAAATCATTAGTTGGATAAATAATGAATGTCACGTGATCAAAGGCAGGCTGTTTATGCCGGTGAAGCATCTCCCGGTCGAACAAGCCCAGTGATGACGAAAAAAAACCCCGCCAGGCGGGGTTTTCTGTTTCTGATAACACGGGAAATCAGAAGTTATAGCCGACCACGAGGTAATAACCCCAACCGGTAGACTTGATCGGGCCCTGCGGGGTGCCGATATCCGCGCCATCCTGCCACTGGCCGCCGTTATGGAAATAACGCGCCACGAAAGAATAGTGCCAGTGATCGTAGTTCAGCGCCAAAATATGGCTGGAGGCGATCGAGTTGCCGGTGCGTACCTGTTTGCCGGTGCCGTCAACCCAATGGCTGTCCTTGCCCAGATCGGAACCGAAGTCGAAGTTGGTGAAGCCGATGTAGCTCAAGTTGCCGCCCCACACCTGGGTCAGCGGCACGAAGTATTTCACCTTGAAGCGGTAACCGTCCCAGCTGTTCTCGTTGGCAGCCTGGTAGTTTTCCCACTGGTATTTGGCATAGATGTTCATCGACAGGCTCATCGGCAGGCCGGTGTCGATATCGGTGCCCAGACCCATGTACCAGGTGTTTTGACGGCCGTCGGCGTTGTGGCCCAGATCATAGATGTAGTTGTTGGCGAAATACCACTCTTTGAACGGCCCGAAGCTCAGATCGGTGCCGGTCAGCTTGTCGATGGAGAAGCGCGGTTCAATCTCCATAAACATTGGGGAGCCTTTGTCCCAGATGCCGCGGTCCGGGGTGTTGCCCACGCCGAAGAACTTCGGCACGTCAACGTAACCGTAGAAATCGAACCAGTCTTTCTTGGCGAAGGCTTCGTATTCGAGATACACGTCGTTATTCAGCTGCGGCCCGAAGCGGGTGTGGTAGCTGCCCACCACGTTGACGCTCTGGTGCCACCAGTCGGAGACATATTGACTGTCTTTGCTATCAGCCATTGATGATGCACTGTAAGACGCTGCGAGCAGTACACCTGCTGCGAGAGCTATTTTTTTCATTTTATTACCACATGCTTAAAGGGCCATTTCCTGCCCGTTTAGAAAAGATGACAATGAGTCTGCCGACACCTGGCGTTGTCTTCACACAGAAACTCGGATGACGCGCGCATTATAGAAACCACTGACTGTAAGAATCTGTGATCCAGTTACGCATTTCGCGAATAGGTAATCGATTGCGTTCACATTTGTCAAATTATGTTTCATGCAAATTCACATTCGCTGTGATTTTAGTCATGCACATCGATTTTTAGCGCAGTTTTTGAGCCAACTGTCATCAACCGGCAATGAAGAACAGTACGGCATTCAAGCGGGGAAATGCCGGCGAAACTCGCCGGCGAGAGAGAAGCAGCAGCCGATCACGCTGGCCACATCGAACGACGAATAATGCTGCAAAAATTACCGCGAACAAAGCTCGGTTCCTTATCCGCCAGCACGTCCGCTTTGACGTTGCCGAAGGTACTGTCCGGCTTATGTCGAATCCCGTCGTAAAACGCCTGGATAATCGCTTCCTTGAAGTTTTCCCCACGGGGATGAATCGCCACTACCTGCTCTCTCAGCGCCGCATCATAGCCCTGGTAATTTATCCCCAACACATCCATCTCCACCCCCGCGGTTACCAGCGCAATCAGCGGGTGCATGTATTCCGGGATCCCCGGCGTGGTATGTAACGCGATCGCCGTCCATACTCGCTCGATATCCTGAAGGCTGACCCCATGCTCGCGCAAAAACTCGGCCGCCGCATCGGCGCCATCCACTTCGAAACGTTTGTCGCAGCTACAGTGATCGTGCGTCAGCCCCATATCGTGGAACAGACAGCCGACGTACAGCAGTTCAGGATCGTAAGCCAGTTTGCGCTGCTGCCCCGCCAGCGCCGCCCAGTAATACACCCGGCTGGAGTGGTGAAACAGCAGATCCGATTCGGTGTCGCGCACTAACTCGGTCGCCTGACGTGCCATCACGCTATCCGGCACGCTGATGCCGTTGAGGGTTAAACTCATAATTCAATTCTCCCGTTGTCTGGAACCCGCTCAGAGTAGGCGCTACACTGAATGTCCTCAATCAACATTAACCAACGATTAGGGACATCTCCCATCCATCGGGATATTGCATGCCATGAGTAAAACCATCGCTATTCTCGCCGTGCCACAGGTGCAGCTGCTGGACGTTTCCGGCCCGCTGGATGTTTTCGCCGAAGCCAATCTGCAAGCCGGCTATGCCGCCTATCATCTCCAGGTCGTAGGAAAGACGCTGGCGCCGATCGTGTCCTCATCCGGCGTCAAACTCGTGCCGGATCTCGCCATCACTCAATGGCGTGAACAGGCGCTCGACACGTTGCTCATCGCCGGTGCGCCGGGCATCGCCAACGGCGAAAGCGAAACGCGCACGCTGGACTGGCTACGCAGAGTGGTACCCCGCACCCGCCGCTACGGTTCGGTGTGCAGCGGCGCGTTTCTGCTGGCGGAGGCCGGCCTGCTAGATGGGCGGCAAATCACCACCCACTGGGCGGTAGCCGACCAATTGTGTCGCCGCTATCCTCAGGTCACGGTGGATAAAGACGCCATTTATGTACGCGACGGGCGCCTGCAGACTGCCGCTGGCGTGACCTCAGGGCTGGATCTGGCGCTGATGATGGTGGAGGACGATTTGGGGCGTGAGATCGCGCAGCGGGTCGCGGCCCAGCTGGTGATGTTTTTCCGCCGTCCCGGCGGGCAGATGCAATTCAGCTATCGGGAACAGGCGACCCTGGCCGGGCGCTCAATGCTGCAGGAAGTGCAACGCTGGGCGATCGACAATATCGGGTTACCGCACAACGTCGCCAGCCTGGCGGAACGCGCTGGCGTCACCCCGCGGCATTTCAGCAGGCTGTTCGGCAACGAGGTCGGCACCTCTCCCGCTAAATGGCTCGAAGAAGCCCGCATCGCCGAAGCGCGCAGGCTATTGGAACAAGGCGTATTGGCGCCAAAACAGGTGGCGGCGCACTGCGGTTTTTCCAGTGCAGAACTGATGCGGCGGGCATTTATCCGCCGGCTGGGGGTAACGCCGGCGGACTATCGTAAAATGTTTCTCGGTAGACAACTGCGGCGCGAAGGCTGAGATCAGTTCACCGCCGGCACCGCCTTGGCGATGTTTTCCTGGCGGAACGCCACCTCCTCGCCGTTTTTCACCTCCCAGCTGGCGACCGGAATGTCGGTCTTGGGCGCCGCCGCAACGACGGAACCGTAAATCAGCTTGTCGTCGCGGCGCAAAATATAAACGTCGAGCTGATATTCATGCCGCAGATTCGCCGTGGTCAGGCGCACGGTATCGCCGCGTTCATAGTGATGCGCGTCGATTTCGGGTTGTTGAATAAATTGAATGTCGCTTCTCATCGTCGTCGTTCCTTCAGGCAACATGGCTAGTTAAATTCTAGTTCAACATTGCGCCGACGGCGGATAATTTCCGTTAATTTCCACGGGTTGCCCGCCAACAGATCAGCGAGCCAAGCGTCACCATCGCCACGCCCTGCCAGAAATTGGCGGTCAGCGAGGTGTGCAACACCAGCGCGGCGAACACCGCCGACAGCACCGGGGTAAAATAAGAGACGGTGGCCAGCAGCGTCATGTTGCCGTGCAGAATGCCGACGTTCCAGGCGGCATACCCCGCCCCCATCGCCACCCCGGCGCACAGCAGCGTCAGGGTCACGCCGAGGCTGAAATGCATGCCGCTTTCCGCGCTGAAGGCATACTTCAGCCACAGCGCCAGCGCGGTCAGCACGATGAACAGCACCACGCCGTTGCTGCCCTGGGCGATCTTCTTGGTCAGGTTGCAGTACAGCGCCCAGATCACCGCACCGCTGAACGCCAGCCCGTAGCTGAGCGGATTGCTGCGCACGTTGGCCAGCATTTGCGCCGGTGACCAGCCACCCTCGCCGCTCATGATCCAGCCGATGCCGAACAGCGACAACAGCAGCCCCGGCAGCAGCCACCATTTGGCCTTTTGCCCGTTGAGCGCCAACGCCATCAGCACGGTGAAACAGGGCCACAGGTAGTTGCTCATGCCCACTTCTATCGCCTGCAGGCGGGTATTGGCGTAGCCGAGCGACAGCGACAGGCAGATCTCGTAGCTGACGAACAGCAAGCTGCCGACGATGAGATAAGGCCGCGGAAAGCTGCGCCATTTCGGCACGCCGAGCGCCACCAGCAAAAACACCGCGCTGACGCTGTAGATCATCGCCGCGCCGCCGATCGGCCCCAGCCCTTCGCTGACGCTGCGGATCAGGCCGACGACGCTGCTCCACAGCACAATGGCCAATAAACCGAACAGCGTGGCGCGGGTACGCGAGGGCAAAGCGGGCATAAGGCGGATCCAATGGGTTATTTTTTATCAGGTTTTTCACTCTACTGCCGCACGCGCCAAAAAGAAAGGCGGGAAACTCCCGCCTGTGATTTTATTGCTGCGGCTGCCGCTCGAGCTGCGGCGGCGGCTGGCGAAAACGCCGGGTCAACCAGGCCAAATAGCCGAAGCCCAGCGTCGCCCAGATAAGCCCCATGGTCAGCGAGCTCTTCTCCAGGTTCAGCCACAGTACCCCCACCGTCAGCGCCCCCACCAGCGGCAGGAACAGGAAGTTGAAGCGATCCTTCCAGCTTTTGTTGCGCCCTTCGCGAATAAAGAAGTGGCTGATGACCGACAGGTTGACGAAGGTAAAGGCCACCAGCGCGCCAAAGTTAATCAGCGCCGTGGCGGTCACCAGATCGAACGACAGCGCAGACAGCGCCACCAGCCCGACCATCAGCACGTTGAGCGCCGGCGTGCGCCATTTAGGGTGGATGTAGCCGAAGAACTTCTCCGGGAACACGTTATCGCGCCCCATCACGTACAGCAGGCGCGACACGCTGGCGTGCGACGCCAGGCCGGAGGCCAGCGTGTTGATGAAGGTCACGCACAGGAAGATCGACTGGAACAGCTTGCCGCCGACGTACAGCGCGATCTCCGGCAGCGCGGCGTCGGGCTGGTGGAAGCGTTGAATGGACGGGAAAAACAGCTGAATAAAGAACGACACGCTGATAAAGATCACCCCGCCGTACAGCGCGGTCAGGAAGATGGCGCGCGGGATCACCTTGGCGGCGTCGGGCGTCTCTTCACACAGCGTGGTGACCGCATCGAAGCCGAGGAACGAGAAGCACAGGATAGTGGCGCCGGTAATGATCGGCAGCAGATGCGCATTCTCGCTGAGGAACGGCCGCAGGCTCCACACCGTGCCCATCCCCTCGCCGTTGTGCAGGCCGCGCACCACCAGGTAGATAAACACCAGAATGATCGCCACCTGCGCCAGTACGAACAGGGTATTGAAGTTGGCCACCAGATTGACGCTTTTCAGGTTGATGGCGGTAATCAGGATAACGAAGCCCACCACCCACACCCAGGGCGGCACTTCCGGGAACAGCGCGGTCAGGTAAATCTTCGCCAGCAGCGTGTTGATCATCGGCAGGAACAGATAATCGAGCAACGATGACCACCCCACCAGAAAACCGACGTGCGGGTTGATCGCCTTCTGCGCATAGGTGTAGGCGGAGCCGGCGGTAGGAAACTGGCGCACCAGTTTGCCGTAGCTGATGGCGGTGAACAGCACGCCGGCCAGCGCCAGCAGATAGGAGGTCGGCACATGGCCGTCGGTGAGGCCGGAGACGATGCCGAAGGTATCGAACACCGTCATCGGCGTCAGATAGGCCAAGCCCATCATCACCACCTGCCACAGCTTGAGGGATTTGCGCAGCTGCGGTTTGCCCGCCGGGCCGCCGTCGATGGCTTTAATCGTCATGGCATTTCCCCTCTTGGTCCTCTGCTGTCAACCGTGCAACGTCATTCAGAGAGGCCGCGGGGAAACTGCTGCTCAGGCGGCGGGAAAAACGGGTTGGGATCACTGTCGGGCGGCCGGCGACCGGCCCGTAGGCACTGCGGCACAGGCAAACGTCTGCGCAGGGGGATGACTGAGTCATGGTTATTTCCTCGTCGGCATCCTGTACGCCGTGATAGAAGAAATTCTGTACCGCAGCGCGCAGCCTCACCGGCCACAGGAGAGCCGATGAAATGCGCCGGACGCGCGCGGTCGTCGCAGGGTGAGCGGGATCAGGCGTTTTTCAGCATCCACTCGATTTCGGTTTCGGTGATTAGGCGCTCGAACTGCACCAGCTCATCGGTTTTGCAGGCCAGGTAGACATGGCTGAAACGTTCGCCCAGCAGTGCATTGAGCACCGGCTGATGTTCGAACTCGTACAGCGCGTCGCTCTGGCGAATCGGGAACGGCAGCCCGTCCTGCTCCAGCCCGTTGCCGGTCACCGGCTCAGGCAGCGGCAGCGCGCTTTCCAGGCCGTAGACGATGCCGGCCAGAATGGTCGCCATCACCAGATAAGGGTTGGCGTCGGCGCCCGCCACGCGGTACTCCACGCGGTGGTTGTCGCGATCGCCGCAGGGAATGCGCAGCGCCACGGTGCGGTTGTTATGCCCCCAGGAGGCCTGGGTCGGCACGTACATGCCGGGCTGGAAGCGGCGATAGGCGTTGACGTTCGGCGCCAGCAGCGCCATCGAAGACGGCATCAGGGCGATCATGCCCGCCAGCGCCTGTTTCAACAGCGCCGAGTCTTCGCCGTCGTCGTCGGCGAACACGTTGTTGCCCTGCGCATTCAGCATGCTGATGTGCACGTGCATGCCGCTGCCGGCGTGCTCCTCATACGGCTTGGCCATAAAGGTGGCCTGCATGTTGTGGTTCTCGGCCACCATGCGCACCAGCCGCTTCAGCGCCAGCGCGTGATCGCAGGCCTGCAGCACGTCGTCGGTATGGTGCAGGTTGACTTCGAACTGTCCCGGCGACGCCTCCGCCACCGCGCCGTCCGCCGGAATGCCCTGCAAACGCGCCAGTTCGTCGATCTCGCTCAGCACATCGGCGAAATGGTTCAGGTTATCGACGGAATACACCTGGCTTTGAGTGTTGCGCTCTTGCGTGCCCGGTGCGCACGGCGGCTGCAGATAGCCCTCCGCGTCGCGTTGACGATCGATGAGATAGAACTCCAACTCTACCGCTACCACGGGGGAAAGCCCGCGCTGACGCAAACGCTGCCACACTCGGTTCAGCACATTGCGCGGTTCAACGTCAAAGGGAGTGCCATCTTCATCCAGCATGGTGAGCAGCACCTGCGCAATATATTGCGGATCCGCCGCCGACGGCGTCAGCGTGCCCGGCACCGGCACGCACACGTGATCCGGCTCGCCCAGCTCCTGCCCCAGCCCGGCCTCTTCGACGACGTTGCCGAGAATATCCATCGCAAATACCGACGCCGGGAAGTAACAGCCCTTCTCCAGCTTGCTTAGGCCGCCGACTGGGATGCGTTTGCCGCGGAAGCTGCCGTTCAGATCGGTCAACAGTACGTCGACATGTTGGGTTAACGGATAACGTTCCAGGTACTTCTTCACTTCGCGCTGGAACGCGCTACTTCGTCTCTCTTCACTGTGCTGAACAAAGTTTTCCACTTCTACGATGTTGGTCTGCATGGTTCACCCGCCGTTTGTGTTTTGCTGTCGTCGATGTTTATTGACCGTCTTGTTCAATATAATGCCCACAAATGAAACGTAGATGAAACAAATTTGTTTTGCAAGTGTTACTTTTGGTTTGAATATTGCCCAATCGACTGCTAGATTTATAGAATATTGAACGAAATAGGCGGTGGAGAAGCTTATCGTTCATAATTTCGAACGTACCAAGGGGATAGCATGGACAATATATTTAACAGACCAGTCATCGGCGTCGTCATGTGCAGGTATAGGTTAAACGGGCACCTCACACAGACCTTGCAAGAAAAGTACCTGAATGCCGTTATCACCGCCGGCGGCTTGCCGATCGCCCTGCCGCACGCGCTGGCAGAGCCGGAAATGCTGGCGGAACTGCTACCGCGCCTCGACGGCATTTTGCTGCCGGGCAGCCCCAGTAATGTGCAGCCGCACCTTTATGGTGAAAACGGCGATGAGCCTGACGCCGATCCTGGCCGAGACGCGTTGAGCCTGGCGCTGATCCGCCAGGCGTTCGACAGGCGCATTCCCCTTTTCGCCATTTGCCGCGGCATGCAGGAGATGGTGGTCGCCACCCAAGGTACCCTGCATCGCCGCCTGTACGAACTGCCCGAGCTGCAGGAACACCGTGAAGATCACGACCTGCCGCTGGAACAGCAATACGCCCCCGCCCACGAAGTCATCGTTCAGGAAGGGGGGCTGCTTTCGCAACTGATACCGGATTGCAACAGATTCTGGGTGAACTCGCTGCACGGCCAGGGCGCCAAAACCCTGGGCGCGAGCATTCGCATCGAGGCGCACGCCGCCGACGGGCTGGTGGAGGCGATCAGCGTGCGCGATCAGCCTTTCGCGCTCGGCGTGCAGTGGCACCCGGAGTGGAACAGCGACGAGTACGCCCTGTCGCGCCTGTTGTTTGATGGTTTCATCACCGCCTGTCGGAACTATCAAAAGGAAAAACGCCCATGAGCGACGTCAGCTTGGCACCGGGAAAACGTCTGTCGCAGATCCGTCAACAATTAGGGTTGTCGCAGCGCCGGGTCGCCGAACTGTCTGGGTTAACCCACAGCGCCATCAGCACTATCGAGCAGGACAAGGTCAGCCCGGCCATCAGCACGCTGCAAAAGCTGCTGACGGTATACGGTCTGTCGCTGTCGGCGTTTTTCGCCGAGCCGGAAAAACCGACGGAGCCGCAGATCGTGATCGGCAGTGACGATCTGATCGAAATCGGCAGCCAGGGCGTTTCGATGAAGCTTATCCATAACGGCGATCCGAACCGCACGCTGGCGATGATGATCGAGACCTACGAACCGGGCACCACCACCGGCGAGCGCATCAAGCATCAGGGGGAAGAGATCGGCACGCTGCTGGAGGGTGAAGTGGTGCTGCAGGTCAACGGCCAGAGCTATCACCTGTTGGCTGGGCAAAGCTACGCCATCAATACCGGCATCCCCCACAGTTTCAGCAACACGTCGGCGCGCATTTGCCGGATTATCAGCGCCCATACGCCGACGACATTCTGATCAACGGAGCCAGGCATGAACTTTCACCATTTGCAGTATTGGCAACAACGGGCGCAGGCCCTGAAGATTGAGCACCAGCTGTTTATCGACGGCCGCTACCAGCCGGCCGCCGCGGGGAAAAGTTTCGCCGTGGAAGATCCCGCCGGGCGCCGTGAGCTGGCGCAGGTCGCGCGGGGCGAAGCCGCCGACATCGATCGGGCGGTCAGCGCGGCGCGCGCCGCCTTTGAGCGTGACGACTGGGCGCAAGCCGCCCCGGCGCAGCGCAAGGCCACGCTGCTGCGCTTCGCCGAGCTGATGGAGCAGCATCACGAAGAGCTGGCGCTGCTGGAAACGCTAGACACCGGCAAACCGATTCGCCACAGCCTGCGCGACGACGTGCCGGGCGCCATTCGCTGCATCCGCTGGTACGCCGAAGCGATCGATAAGGTGTACGGCGAAATCGCCCCCACCGGCCGCGATGCGCTGGCGCTGATTGAACGCGAGCCGATCGGCGTGGTCGGCGCCATCGTGCCCTGGAACTTCCCGCTGCTGCTGGCCTGCTGGAAACTCGGTCCGGCGCTGGCCGCCGGCAACAGCGTGGTGCTCAAACCCTCCGAAAAATCGCCGCTGAGCGCCATCCTGCTCGGCAAACTGGCGCAGCAGGCCGGGCTGCCGGACGGCGTGCTGAACGTGGTGCCCGGCTATGGCCACGACGCCGGCAAGGCGCTGGCGCTGCACCGCGACGTCGACGCCCTCACCTTCACCGGCTCCACGCTGGTGGCGAAGCAGCTGATGATTTACGCCGGCGAATCGAACATGAAACGCGTCTGGCTGGAGGCCGGCGGCAAGAGCGCCAATATCGTCTTCGCCGATTGCCCGGATCTGGATCAGGCCGCCCGCAGCGCCGCCGCCGGCATCTTCTATAATCAGGGGCAGGTGTGCATCGCCGGCACTCGCCTGCTGGTCGAAGCGAGCATTGAGCAAGCGTTCCTCCAGGCGCTGCGCAAACACGCGGCGGCCTTCGTTCCCGGCGATCCGCTCGATCCCGCCACGGTGATGGGCACGCTGATCGACAGCGGCCACTGCGAAAAAGTGGCCGGCTATATCGATCGGGGGCTGAGCCAGGGCGCCGCGCTGTTCCTTGACGGGCGCGACCATCCGCAGGGCGACCACGCAGGCTACCTGGGGCCGACCATCCTCACCCAGGTGAACAACGCCATGAGCGTGGCGCGCGATGAAATCTTCGGCCCGGTGCTGGCGGTGACCACCTTCGACGACGAGCAGCAGGCGCTGCAGCTGGCCAACGACAGCGACTACGGCCTCGGCGCCGCGGTCTGGACCCGCGATCTGGCCCGTGCGCACCGCATGGCGCGCCAGCTGAAAGCCGGCACGGTGTTCGTCAACAACTACAACGACGGCGACATGACCGTGCCGTTCGGCGGCTACAAGCAGAGCGGCAACGGCCGCGACAAATCGCTGCACGCGCTGGACAAGTTCACCGAATTGAAAACCACCTGGATCTCGCTGGAATAAGGGCTTATCTCATGACTGAACACGTAAAAAGCTACTATGCGGCCACGGCCAACACACATCAGCCCTATCCGCAACTGAATGAATCTATCGAGTGCGACGTCTGCGTGATCGGCGGCGGCTATACCGGCCTCTCCTCCGCGCTGTTTCTGGTGGAAGCCGGCTATAACGTGGTGGTGCTGGAAGCGGCGCGCATCGGTTTCGGCGCCAGCGGCCGCAACGGCGGCCAGTTGGTCAACTCTTACAGCCGCGACATCGATGTGATTGAAGAGCGCTACGGCGCGGAAAGCGCCCGCCTGCTTGGCAGCATGATGTTTGAAGGCGCGGAGATCATCCGCAGCCGCATCAGCCGCTACGCCATCGACTGCGACTACCGCCCCGGCGGCATCTTCGCCGCGCTGAACAACAAGCAGTTCCATGCGCTGATCGAGCAGAAACGCAACTGGGAACGCTATGGCAATACCCAGCTCGAGCTGCTCGATGCGGATCGGGTACGCCAGGAAGTTGCCAGCGATCGCTACGTCGGCGCGCTGCTCGATCACAGCGGCGGCCACATCCATCCGCTCAACCTGGCGCTGGGCGAGGCCGAGGCGATTCGCCTGCAGGGCGGGCGCATCTTCGAACAATCGGCGGTGACGAACATCCGCCACGGCGAACCGGCGCTCATCAGCACCGCCAACGGCCAGGTGAAGGCGCGTTTCGTCATCGTCGCCGGCAACGCCTATCTGGGCGACAAGCTGGAGCCGCGGCTGGCCAAGCGCAGCATGCCGTGCGGCACCCAGGTGGTGACCACCGAGCCGCTGGCGCCGGAGATCGCGCAGGCGCTGATCCCAAAGAACTACTGTGTGGAAGACTGTAACTACCTGCTGGATTACTACCGCATCACCGCCGATCATCGCCTGCTGTACGGCGGCGGCGTGGTGTACGGCGCGCGCGATCCGGACGACATCGACAACCTGATCAGGCCAAAATTGCTGAAGACCTTCCCGCAGCTGAAAGGGGTGCGTATCGACTATCGCTGGACCGGCAACTTCCTGCTGACGCTGTCGCGCATGCCGCAGTTCGGCCGGCTGGAGAATAACGTGTACTACATGCAGGGCTACAGCGGCCACGGCGTGACCTGCACCCATCTGGCGGGCAAGCTGATCGCCGAGTTGATGCGCGGCGACGCCGAACGCTTCGACGCCTTCGCCAAGCTGCCGCACCTGCCGTTCTTCGGCGGGCGCAATCTGCAGATCCCGTTCACCGCCATCGGCGCGGCCTACTACACGCTGCGCGACCGCATCGGCGTCTAAAACAGCAGGCCCGGTCATCCTGACCGGGCCTGTGCGTTAACGCTTAAACGATCTTCGGTTGGCCGTCCGAGGCGGTCGCCCCGCCATCGACCGGGATGTTGGCGCCATTGATAAAGCTGGCGTCGTCGCTGGCCAGGAACGCCATCACCGCCGCCACTTCTTCCGGCTCCGCCGCGCGCCCCAGCGCGATGCGCTCATTGAACTTGTCGCGGATCTCCTGCGGCCAACCGTTGGTCATGTTGGTTTTCACCAGGCTCGGGCAGACCGAGTTGATGCGCACGCCGTCACCGCCGTGGTCCAGCGCCATGGCGCGCGTCAGGTTGACTACCGCGCCTTTTGCCGCACAGTAATAGGCCGCGCCCCAGTCGCCGCCCAGGCCGGACACCGACGCGGTATTGACGATGCAACCCTTGGTCTTTAGCAGGTGCGGCAAGGCGAATTTGGAACAGAACACCACGCCGTCGATATCGACCCCGGCGATGCGGCGCCAGTCGGCGACGCTGGTTTCCAGCACGCTGCCCGCCACGTGTACGCCGGCATTGTTCAGCAGGACGTCGATGCGGCCCAGTTTTTCCGCCACCTCGTTCATCATTTTCTCAACCGCGACGTGATCGGACACGTCGATATGTACCGCCATCGCCCGGCCTTTCGGCAGCGAAGCGGCAACCTTATCTACCGCCTCTTTGGCCCAGTCGGCCAGCACCACGATGGCGCCCTCGGCGGAGAACCGCCGCGCCGCCGCTTCCCCCATGCCGTTGCCCGCACCGGTGATAACCACGACTTTATTGTCAAAACGCATGAGACCTCCTCCATGTGAACGTATTTATATAAGTCATACAAATCTCATTACCCCGAGGATAAGGCGCCCCTCCCCTGAGAGCCAGTCAAAACGTGCGGTTTATTAACCAAAAGGAGGTATGTCAGTGATTTCAATGCGCTGGATTAACCTTTATCGGATTTTGGCCAACATATTGATGGATAAAATAAAATTACGGTGAGTCACTATTTGCCTGGCGGATTGTCAGCGGGCGAGACTATTGCAGGTGTGCGGTTATAGCCGCACAGAGATAAACGATGTGAATGAAAAACGGCAGCCGCCCGCAGGCGGCCGCGACTATTTCTTCTCGATGGGAACAACCAGCAGATCGACGTTCAGTTCATTGATCGCCTGGCGCGCCGCAGAGACCAGCCGGCTCCAGACGTCGTGATGGTGGCCGAAGATCACCAGGTCGAACCCTTTCTCCTTCGCCACCCGGTTCAGCTCTTCCGTCAACGCGCCGCGGCTGACGATCACCTCTTCGACCGGGTAGGACGACTGCCCTTTGATCGCATTGAGCATATTCTTCACCCGCTCCGAAAAGGTGCGATCGGTGTAGTTGTAATCGCCCACGCCCAGATCGACGTAATAACCGGCGCGGTGGATGTCGATATAGATCAGGGAAAGTTTAGCCTTGAGCGCGGCGGCCAGTCTGGCGCCTTTGCCCAGCAGGAACTCGGCGTCTTCGCTGAGATCCGTGGCGACAACGATATGCCGGTAAGCCATGATGGCGGCCCTCCTCGTCAACTCCGTAATCCGTAAACAGGATGGCGCTCCTTGCCGCATGTTTCTCATGCATCTTAAGTTTAGCCCAGCGCGGGTTCGCTCGCCTTCCGCACCGTCGTTCCATCTGTGGAACGATGCATCCCGCCTGCACGGTCTACCGGATTTTTCGCCCCTCCCTACACTGTAGGCAAGTGCTGAGTTTCAGCCTTATCAATCAAAGAAGATACCCACTGACCTCACGACGAGAAAAGGAAAACACCATGAGCACTCCAGCCAACTTCAACGGCCAGCGTCCTGTTATTGATGCCAATGACGCAGTCATGCTCCTGATCGACCACCAGAGCGGCCTGTTCCAAACCGTCGCCGACATGCCGATGACCGAACTGCGCGCCCGCGCCGCTGCCCTGGCCAGCATCGCCACCCTCAGCAAACTGCCGGTGATCACCACCGCCTCGGTGCCGCAGGGCCCGAACGGCCCGCTGATCCCGGAAATTCACCAAAATGCGCCGCACGCGCAATACGTCGCCCGCAAAGGGGAAATCAACGCCTGGGACAACCCGGACTTCGTGGCGGCGGTCAAAGCCACCGGCCGCAAAACCTTGATCATCGCCGGCACCATCACCAGCGTCTGCATGGCCTTCCCGTCCATCAGCGCGGTGGCCGAAGGCTATAAAGTATTCGCGGTGATCGACGCCTCCGGCACCTACTCGAAAATGGCGCAGGAAATCACCCTGGCGCGCGTGGTGCAGGCCGGCGTAGTGCCGATCGACACCGCCGGCGTGGCCTCCGAGCTGCAGGGCAGTTGGAACCGCGCCGACGCTCAGCAGTGGGCCGAGGTCTACACCAAAATCTTCCCGGCCTATCAGCTGCTGATCGAGAGCTACCTCAAGGCGCAGGACGTGGTGAAAAACAACGAACGGCTGGACTCGCAGCGTTAAGATCGCGGGCACAAAAAACCCCGGCCAGGGCCGGGGCTATTAATCATGTGCCGGTGACTTTCCCGGCTGTCATGTTATGGCGTAAGCGTCCATCCAACACTCCAACATTACGCAGCCTAAGCGCGACTTTTTCACAACAGGAAAACAGACTGGAAAGCGGCATTATTATTTATGCGAAAATCTGTTTTTCTGTTGCCAATAATAATTAATTATTGGAACGTCATCGAGGAATCGAACCCCAGTCCGCCAACGAATATTTCGCTGCCGCTCTTCCTGCTGAGCTAATGACGTATCGATAAAGACTCCGGGCGAACCCGGAGTTTATTCAGGCTGAGGATTTCATTGCTTAACTGCTCCGGCTTAAACCATCATCGCTGTCGTAAGAAATTGCACCTCGGCCGAAAATTATAACGCGACCACGTTGCCGGCAGAAGGCCCCTTCATGCCATTTTCGATAGTGAACTCAACCTGTTGGCCTTCGTCCAGCGTTTTGAAATCGTTGCTCTGGATAGCGGAGAAGTGTACGAACACGTCTTTGCCGCCGTCTGCCGGGGTGATAAAGCCGAAGCCTTTACCTGCATCAAACCATTTTACCAAACCCGTCATTTTAGTAGACATAGAGATATTTCCTTTCTATTTTTGCGACGCCATACGGCGATAGAGGTCTGTTTTTATTGGAAACTTATGGGGCACTAGAGAAGAAAATTCGCGGAAGAAGAGGTATCCGAGGGATATCGCTAATACTGAGAACTGCTTTACTAAAACTGCTTTCATAAGGTCTGTACTACAAACCGATGACGCTATTTACACACGGCTGAGTTATTTAAGCAAGCAATATTTAAATTTATATTCATAAACCGCGTAAACATATTTCCCCCAGGCACCGTGGAAAACGGGCCTGGGGCAATTTATTAGCCGATAACCGCAATCCCCAGCCGCTCCAGCAGCAGCGCGGCCTGGTGGCTGTCCATTTTGACACCCTGCAGATCGGTGGTACGCAAATCCAATTCGCCCAGTTCCGCGTTGCTCAAATCGCACTGGGTGACGTCGGCGGCGCGCCAGTCGAATCCGGAGAACTCGCCGCCGGACAGATCGGAACCGCTGAAGCTGGCGCCGAGCACCTGTGCGCCGTGCCAGCGGTTTTCCCACAGCTCGCATTTCTCCAGCACCACCTTGGCGAAGTTGGCGTAGCTCAGATTGCTTTTGGTGATATAGGCGCTGCAAAACCAGGTGCGGCTGGTGATCATGTTCATAAAGCTGGCGCCGCGAAAATCGGCGCCCTGCGCGCGGCACTCGCGGATCTCCAGCCCCAGGGCGCTGGCGTGGCGGAAGTCGGCCATCGACAAATCGCAGCTTCTGAAGCTGGCGTCTTTCAGTATCGCGCGGCTGAAATTGCCGCCCTGTCGGCTGTCGCGATCGTAAAACTGGCAGCCGATAAACTCGGTGCCGGTCAGATCGGCGCCCGAAAAATCGCACAGCATAAAGCTGCCGTTTTCAATCTTCTCGCCGGTAAAGCGGTTACGGTCGATCTTTTCACCCTTCAACATCAGACTCATCGCAGCGCACCTGTTTATTTATACAGTCAGTGCGGCATTTAATCCTATTCCGGCCGGGTTGGCAACCGTCGCCGATCGGCGGGCCTCCGCTCTAACGCCACCCTGACGATGCTGAACGTCCTGGTTCTCTCCGCCTGAGAGACGTCGGCAAACAAACGGGGGTAACGGGAGTTGACGACCCACACCTCGCCATCGCACAGCGCGGCTCCAGTCGGCCCATCCAATTCCGGCGGCGTGGCGACCGCCGTGATATACGCGCTGGCCCAGCCGTCGTTCGAGGAGAGCAGCGTTACATCGCCGGACATGCTCCCCTTTGCCCCCGGAAAAGACTGTACGATCACCAATTCATGGGCGTTTTTGAGCCGCAGCCCGTCCGGCCCTTTCAGCCGCTGCGGTAGCCTGATTTCACTTATCGCAGGCGCGCTATCCAGCGTCACCTTCCACAACAGCCCGCGGGTGTAGTCCGCCGCAATCAGATAGCCATCCGGGTGATACACGATGCCGTTGAGATAAGGCTGCGTGCCCTGCGCAGCGGCGGGAACCTCGGCCGGCATCAAACGCGCTGAGCGCACCAGAATCGACACCTGGCGCGTTGCCCGGTCGATCTTGTAAATCTGCGGCTGGAAGCTGTCGGTCACGTAGATATTGCCCTGCGCGTCGAGCGCCAGATCGTTGGCCAGCGTCGGCCCACGGCTTAACGATGAGAGATCGTACGTCTGCTGCAGCGCGCCGGTATCGAGATTGAACTCCAGCACCTGCGCCACGCGATTGCGCGTACCGGGCACAGAGCTGAGGGAGACCCCCACGTCTTCGTTGCACACCAGCACCCGATTACGCTCGGCGTCCACCAGCATGCCGGAGGTAGTGATGAGCCCCTTACCGATGGAAAACCGCCGATAGCGGCCATCCGGGTAGACCAGGCCAAGCTGCCCACCGCGCAGGGAGGAGACCAGGAACGCACCGGCGCGCGGGTTCCAGGCGATACCCTCTGGATAAGCGCCGGCGGCATCCGGCGAGAATTCGATACGTTGCACGGCCTGCGCCTGCATGACGCCGCTGAGAAGCAGCGCGACGCCGGCCAACCGGGTGACGCGCAGGTGGCGCTGTAATAAGAAAGAAAAGAGGCTGAAGCGGAACATGAGCATGACCCTGATAAGGATTCGGATCGCTAGAGTAGGGTCGCGTCGCTCACGGCACCAGCCGGGAAAAAGGCAATGCGCCACTAAAAAAATCGCAGTAATCAGCGCAAAAAAAAACCGCCCGGTGCGGGCGGTTGAGGTGACGGCGAACCGTTACTTCAGGGCTTCCTGAATGGCGTCGGCCATCGGGCCGATGTGCTTTTCCGCCGCCTTCAGCTGGAAGTCTACGCCGTTGCCGTCGTTGGTATCCGACAGCGTGGCCTTGATCAATTCCAGCGCCGCCTGCACCGCCACCAGCCGTTTGTGCTGTTCGTCCGTGACCGGTTCGGCGCCCATATTGGCCGGATAATAGTGTTCTAACATCGCGATCTCCTTTTGATGACGTTAAGCTCTAACCTACCAGAAAACCGCGCATTTACTAAGGAAACCGGGCCCTGCGCGGCCGAGTGGCGATAAATTGCACTATACTGGGCAAACACCCCTCCTGCTACAGGATCATCGCCATGTCATTCCAGGGAAGCTGCCACTGCGGCGCCGTCACCTTCTCCGTGGACGCCGAACTGCCCACCGAAGCCCTCAGCTGCAACTGTTCCATCTGCCGCCGCAAAGGGCTGCTGCTGTCTTTCTTCCCTATCAGCGCCTTCACGCTCAACAGCGGCCAGGACCAGCTCAGCACCTACACCTTCAATCACCACAAGATCCGCCATCAGTTCTGCCGAGTCTGCGGTGCCCAACCCTTCGCCTACGGCACTGCGCCGGACGGCGCCGCGATGTGCGCCGTCAACCTGCGCTGCGTGCCTGACGTTGCGCTCGATGCATTGCAGATCCACAGTTACGACGGCGCCAGCGTCTGAGATCCCGCGTTTTCAGCGGTAGACGGAGAATTTCTTGGTCAGCGGCTTAAGCTGTTCGGCGTCGCCGTAGAGCGCCACCGCCACGAAATCCAGCTGTTCGTAAGGGGTGTTGGCGGTGTCGGCGATCTGCTGTTCGGCGGAGTGTGACAGCATGGTGGTGGTGAAGAAGTTGGACAACACGCCCTCTTCCTTGCACTTCAGAATCAGGTTGCTGAGCTGGCTGCTGTTCTTGGCCTGCAGGATCACGATCGGATAGTGGCTCATATTGGCGCTGACGCCGTCGAGGCTGCTCGGATAGTGGTGAAACTCGCGCTGCTCGATCAGATCGGTGATACCCGCCGTCAGATGGCAGGAAGCGTTAAACAGCGTGGCCGGTTCGTGATTGCGGTTGAGGATGATATAAAATTTTTTCTCGTTGTCGCTGTACATGCTCTTCTCCTTGAATAGGCAGCCAGTTTTACCCAACCGGCGCACGGTTTCAAGGCGCGATAAGGGGCCGCGTCCGGCCCCCGTGATAACGCTGCCGACTCAGACGGCGCCTTCACCCGGGCCGAGCGGCTGCGCCACCTGATGCAGCACGGTGATGTTCTGCAAAAGCGTGCCGCCGTCGATCGGCTTCATCTGGCCGTCGCGATCTTTATAGTGCGTCGGCTTGGCGCCGTGGAAGAACAGCCCGGCGTTGACCTGCACGCCCAGATAGCCTGCGCTGGCCGGCAGGCGCTGCACGTCGGTCCAGGGGTTGGAAACCGGCACGTACTGGAAGCCCTCGCCCGTCCTGGCGTACAGCGGGCGCAGCAGCGTGACAAAGGCCATCATCGGCGACAGTGCCTCTTTAAAGATCTGTACCGGGCGATCGACCGTCATCAGGAAACCCTGCGGCTGCTCCTCAACCGTGTCGAGGCTCAGGCTGCTGCTGATATCATCACCCCGGCCGCCATAGCTCCATTCAATGGCCGGCGCTCCACTCTCGTTCATCATCTCTGACATACACTGCTCCTTATAAAATGAATACCACACGCCTGCTGCGTGCCGGAACAGTAAACCGCTGAAGGGAGGCGAGCGTCCACGCCGGGCGGCACGCTGGCGAACCAAACAACGAAGGCGCGCAATCCATAAAGCTCGAAATGAATAATTTCTCCGCGTGATAGCGCAGCATTTGAACGACCACAGCCGTTGCAAGAGCACATAGTGATGGCGTTACCGCCACTGGAGAGTGTTATGACCGCGATTAAACCGGACGCCATCGACCGCGTTCTTCCCGCCACCACACCCTGGTTAGCCGTCGTCAACGTGCTGTTCGCCGGCATCGCCGCGGCGCTGCACGTGGGCAAGGCCACCATCGCGCTGCCGGCGCTGCAGGCCGAGTTCGGCCGTTCACTGGAGGCGCTGAGCTGGGTGATTTCGGCCTTTCCTTTCGTCGGGGTGTTCGGCGGCATCGCCGCCGGGCTGCTGGTGCGTCGCTGGGGCGATCGGCGCCTGCTGGCGCTTGGGCTGCTGATCATCAGCACCGCCAGCTTTACCGGTGCCACGCTGCACGACTTCGGCGGGTTGATCGTCAGCCGCTTTGTCGAAGGCCTCGGCTTCGTGATCGTGGTGGTCGCCTCGCCGGCGGTGCTGAATCGCCTCGTCGCCCCGGCGCAGCGCAGCCTGGTGTTCGGCATCTGGAGCACCTTCATGCCGGCGGGCATCGCCATTTCGCTGTTTTTCGGCCCTCATCTCGCCGACTGGCAACAAAGTTGGCAGGCCGGTGCGGCGCTGACGCTGCTAGCTGCCCTGCTGCTGCCGCTGACCACCCCCCGACGCACCGCCGAGGCGCACGTTCCGCCGTTACAGCTGCGGCAAGCGCTGGGCGCGATGCTACGGGCGCGCCGGCCGCTGTTGCTGGCGCTGATGTTCACCACTTACAACCTGCAGTTTTTCTCGGTGATGACCTTCCTGCCGATCTTCCTGATGCAACGCATCGGCCTGTCGTTGGCGGCCGCCGGCGGCATCAGCGCGGCGGCGGTGGCGGCGAACATCATCGGCAACCTCGCCGCCGGGCTCTTGCTGTCGCGCGGTCTGCGGGCCGGTAGCCTGCTCGCGGCCACCAGCCTGATCATAGGCATCTTCGGCATCGGCATTTTCCTGCCGATGACGCCCAACGGCCTGCTGATCCCGCTGTGTTTCCTGTTCTGCGCCATCGCCGGCATGCTGCCCGCCACCATTCTGGCCGCCACGCCGGCGGCGACGCCGGAACCGACGCTGCTGCCGCTGAGCCTGGGGCTGGTGATGCAGGGGAACTATCTCGGCCAGGTGATCGGCCCGGTCGCGCTGAGCGCCATCGTGGCCGCGGCCGGTTGGGCGGCCCCGGCATGGCTGGTGCTGGCGGCGGCGGTGTCAGGGGCGCTGTTGGCGCTGGCGGCTAATCTTCCGTCAGAAAATCGATGAATTTCCGCACTTTAAGCGGAACATAACGCGCATAGGGATAAAGCAGAATGAAGGGGCGTGAGGCGCCGGCGTAATCTTTCAGCACCTCCACCAGCGCCCCGCTTCTCAGCTCTTGTTCGACGCTAAAACGATAAACCTGCATCAACCCGGCACCATTTTTCACCAGCGTCAGCGTGGCGAGATAATCTTCCTGGCAGAGCCAACGCCCGCGGGTTTCCACTTTGCTATTTTCGCCCTGCACGTTAAAGGCCCAGGTGGTTTTCCTGCCGGTGCTGGGAAACGCATACTGAATGCAGTCGTGCTGGGCCAAATCCGCCGGCGTAAGCGGCGCAGGATGGCGCTGCAAATAGCCCGGTGACGCCACGACGATGAGTTCGGCCTCCTCCAATCGCCGCGATACCAGGCCAGAATCGTTCAGTTCGCTGCCACGAATGGCAACGTCGAATTTATCTTCGGAAAAGTCGATATTTTGATTACTGACGTGCAGATTCAGCGTGAGTTCGGGATAGCGCTGCGCAAACTCGGGCAGGCGCGGCAACAACCTAAAATGTGCGTATAGCGTCGGTACGCTGATGCTGAGCGTGCCGACCGGTTTCTGCCGCTCGCCGGAAATTTTCGCTTCGGCCTCGATCAGTTGGCTCAGCGCCCTGCGACACTCCAGGTAATAACTTTGGCCGGCATCCGTGACGCGCATCTGGCGCGTCGTGCGGATAAACAGCTTCGCCTGCAACCGCGCCTCCAGGCGCGCGACGGAACGGCTGACCGCCGCAGGCGTTATCCCGGCGGCATTGGCCGCGGCGGTGAAACTGCCGGTCTCGACGGTCAGGCAAAACAGCTCGATGCTGCCCACTTGGACATCGTCAAAATGACGTTGCATATCTATCCCTGCCAATTCATTACATAAAGTATAAATTAAAGTTCTTTCCCCCTCATTTTTCAATTCAAAGGTATGGATTACCGTTCACCCAGGCTAAATCACAGCCCTGTCGAGGAGGGGACATGAACAAGGTAAAAACGGTCATTGTAACGGGGGCATCGAGCGGATTGGGCTTTGCCATTGCGCAAGCCTATCTGACACGCGGTTATCAGGTTGTCGCAAACGCCCGTTCGCTTGAACGGCTGCAAACGGCGGCGGACCAACTCGGCCATCAGGCCAATCTGCTGCTGGTGCCGGGAGACATTGCGCTGCCGGAAACCGCCGAACGGTTGTTCAGCATGGCGACACAAAGGTTTGGCCGGGTGGATATTCTCATCAATAACGCCGGCATATTTATCGCCAAGCCGATCGCCGACTATTCGCCGGAGGATGTCGAGGCCATGGTGGCAACCAACCTGAAAGGCTTCTTCTACCCAGCGCAGGCCGCCGCGCGGCATATGCAACAATTCGGCGGTGGCCATATCGTCGCCATCACCGCGTCGATCGCCATGCAGCCCAACAGTAAAGTGCCCGCCTTGCTGCCGGTGCTGATCAAAGGCGGCCTGAATCAGGCCGTACGCGAACTGGCGTTGGAGTTGGCGCCGCATAACGTGATGGTCAACGCCGTGGCGCCAGGCATCATCGCCACGCCGATGCACCAGAACGATGAGCAGAACCTGGCGCAGATGCGGCAACTGGCGCCAACCGGCCGCATAGGTCAACCTCAGGATATCGTCGACGCGGTGCTGTACCTGACCGATTCCCATTTTGTCACCGGCACCGCGATCGCGGTGGACGGCGGCGCAACCGCCGGGGTCTGGTGACCCCATGGAGCAATGATATGCCATACATCAACATTAAAGTGACCGATGAAGGCATCAGCGCCGAGCAAAAACGATGGCTGATCGAGGGGGCCACCGCGCTGCTGGAACAGGTGCTGAATAAACCGCGCCACACCACCTTCGTGGTGATTGACGAGGTGCCTACCGACAACTGGGGCGTCGGCGGAGAGAGCGTAACCACCCTGCGCGCCAAAGAACGGCGCGGATAACGGATGATTCATTATGTGAATGTATTGTCGTAGGGTACAGCGGCTAATTATCGTTATCGGGTCTGCATAGCTAGAGCAACCGCGCTATCGCGAAGAATAAGGCCAGTGATGATCAAGGCCCGATAATGACAAGGCGCCGGCCGCGGCAAGATAAACCAGTACGCCGGCGAAAACGATCAGCAGTGCTTTTTCTATAACGGCAAGTCGTTTGTGTTCAGTCATTTGCATACTCCTACGTGATATCGGGCGAACGGCCGCCCTCATCAACACTAGGAAAGCCTGGCGCAGGCGGCAAGCGCGGCTCACAAAATGAAACACAATCGATAAATTTTGTTAATTATTTAGCCCTCTTTCTTTTCTCGCGCCGCCGCCTGTCCACCGTGCGGTGCCCGCCTTGCCCTTAATAACCCTATGGAATACGCCACTAAAAATCCCCTACCGGTTAAGCAAAGGTGATGATAGTGTTGTTTTCATTCAGTTCATCTATGCTGAAAATTCATCTTTTGAGGGACGACTATGATGTCTAAAGGCATTTCCAAAGGATTCTTTATTCTGATCCTGTTTATCGTCACCGCCGCCTTTCTTGACGTGCTGGGGCCTTACTACTCCTCGGTGCTGTGGGCAATTATTCTGGCGGTGATTTTCCATCCGGTGAAAAAGAAGCTGAAGCAGTACGTCGGCGAACGCAACGGCGTGGTGTCGCTGCTGACGGTGGCGCTGATCTGCCTGATCGTGTTCACGCCGTTGGCGATCATCGCCTCGTCGCTGGCGATGGAATTCAACGTGATCTACACCAAGCTGCAGACCAACAACAGCCAATTGCCGACCATGCTGGCGGACTTTATGCGCCACCTGCCCGGCTGGGCGCAGCGCTTCCTGGCGGAACATAACCTCAACAGCGCCGCCGAGATCCAAAAGCAGCTTTCCGAGGTGGCGCTCAAGGGCGGGCAATACCTGGCGGGCAGCGTCTTCCTGATCGGCAAGGGCACCTTCAACTTCGTCGTCGGCTTCGGCGTGATGCTCTACCTGCTGTTCTTCCTGCTGAAAGACGGCCCCTATCTGGTGAACCTGGCGCTCGAAGCGCTGCCGCTCTCCCAGCACGTCAAGCACCACCTGTTCGTGAAGTTCGCCGCCGTCTCCCGCGCCACCGTCAAGGGCACGGTGGTGGTCGCCGTGGTGCAAGGTGCGCTCGGCGGGCTGGCGTTTTACTTTACCGGCATCGACGGCAGCCTGCTGTGGGGCGCGCTGATGGCGTTCCTGTCGATCATCCCGGCCGTGGGCTCCGCCATCATCTGGGTGCCGGCGGTGATCTACTTCTTCGCCACCGGCATGCTGTGGAAAGCCATTTTCCTGGTGGTGTTCTTCGTGGTGGTGATCGGCCTGGTGGACAACATCCTGCGCCCGCTGCTGGTGGGCAAAGACACCAAAATGCCGGACTACCTGATCCTGATTTCCACCCTGGGCGGCATGGAGATCTACGGCATCAACGGCTTCGTCATCGGCCCTTTGATCGCCGCGCTGTTCATCGCTTGCTGGAACATCCTGTCCGGCCGCGACAGCGAGGAGAACATCGAAGAGATCGACGAAGAATTCATCGAGGAAGGCAAAAATCATCCCGACGCGGCGGAGTAACACTCTCGCAGCGAATCACACCGGGGCCCAATTGGGCCCCTTTTTTGTCTGTGGTATCCTTGCCGTGCTTACAAGGAAGAACGGGTTTCGTTATGCTTATTTTTTACGCCACGCTGGCTATCGCCTTCACTCTGCTGTGCCTGATGGCCTTTCTCTATTGCGCTTATCAGCTGTCGAAGCACGGCGACGTCAAGTTTTTGGCCTCGCTTTCCGTGCTGCTCTTCGCGCTGCTGGCCTTCTATGCCGCTTATGGCTACGTCAGCACCTGGCTGCAACAGCAGGCGGTCGATGTCCGGCTGTATTAGCGCGCCGGGATAAAAAAGACCTGCTCCGGATCGCCGTCATCGAGATTGTCAATCTGGCCGCTGGCGACAAACCCGGCGTTCAACAGCAGCCGCTGCATCGGCAGGTTGGAGCGATTGGTGGAGGTGAACAGCTTCGGGTGCCGACAGTGGGACTTCAACGCCGTAATCAGCACCAGCCCGACGCCCCGGCGACGATAGCGCTCGCCAACCACCAGCATCTCGATAAAGCCGCAGCCGAAGAAGTGATAGTGCAGCACGCCGTAGCCCATCACCATGCCCTGTTCCTCGGCAAGATAACAGATGCTCTGCCCGCACCAGGCGCGGATCTGCGCCGCGCGCTGCGGCTCGTATTCGGCGACGCTGTCGAGGGCGATCAGGGCTGCGGCATCGGTTTCAGTGGCAAGACGAACAAACATGTTTACCCCCTCATGCTTATGAGTGACGGCGACACCGCTTCAACGAAACGGCAACCGAAGCGGGATAACTTTTACATCCCCGCCGAATTTTGTAATCCTATTATAGAGTTACTAGAACCCACGCCAAGGAAGGAAAGCATTTCCCGATGAGAATCCCGCAAATCTCCGCCACCCTGCTGTTTACCCTGCTGCTGACGGGCTGCCAGTTCCACAAAACCGTGTTCCCGCCGCCGTATATCGGCACCCCGCAAGAGATCAGCACCTACGAAGTGAAAGGGCTGACGTTCGTCACCACCGTCACCTTCAGCGGCCTGTTCGCCGAAGACCTGGTGCGCGAATACGCACAGAAACATCACTATCGCTACTATGTGGTAACGATGCGCAGCAACGGCTTTAAAGATCGGGCCGAACGCGTGAGCGCGATGATGTATCGGTAGGTATTGGCAACATATACCGTGAAAGAATGCCGAAAAATCCAGGTTCAGCGCAGGAAAACGCGATATGGAACATGGTAAAGCCGCAAAGTCAGAGGCTGCATGAAAGTGCGGCCTCTGACTTCTGTTTAACCCAGTTGCCGCCCTTTAACTTCTACTGTCACTACGGGCGAAATTCCAACGTGATAATTTGGAACGCATTATGGACCTCTGGCGTTGGCGGCTTAGGCAGACGCGCATCGGCAACCGCCTTCATGGCGGCACGGCAAAGATCCGGATCGCCACCTTCAGTTCGAACACCGACTGGCATGCCGTCCGGCGCCAGCGTGATACGCAATGTACAGCGTTGGCCTGAGTAAGTGGCGGCGTCTTTTAAATGGCGTTGAATCTCAGCTTGCACCTGAGTCATGTAATGTAATTTCTCTTTTCCCGGCGCCGGCGTCTTTGGGTCGCCAAGGTTGGCGAAAAGATCATCGACCTCTTTATTCGCCGTATCGTTTTGGCTGGGGGCTGTGTGCTTCGCACACCCGGTTAATGCCAGTGCGAGCATCGCCGCCAATAATGTGGCGGCGCCGGTTTTGTAGCCTGAATGCGTGATTTTCATATCCCTGTCCTTATGGATAATAGTCAGCCGAAATCAACGTGGTATTCCCAGTGCATACTTATACAGAATTAACGCCCAACCACCAGAGACATTGTTAGCATCAAGCATCGGCATGCGGAGTATCGTGAGCCGATGATGACATGAAGCCATAGCGCCCTCACCGGGCAGTACGTCTGCGTATCCTGACCTATCGATAACGTTGTTATCCGAACGATCAATCACCCCATCAATAAATTAAGAAATTCTTAATTTTTTATCGCATTAAAAGCGTTTCAACGCTAACAATCTGGAGATTCTGCCTATACTTACTTTCCTGCTATTAAATTCATTTAAGTAACCAGGATGGTAAGTATGAAAAGTAAACGACTCTTTGCCGCGCTTCTTACTGCGACTACGGTGATGTTCATAGCGGGCTGCGCTTCCAATCAGGCGATCAAAACAACGGATGGCAAGACCATTGTCACCGACGGCAAGCCTCAGGTCGATAAAGATACCGGGTTAGTCTCCTATCGAAATGCAGAAACGGGCAAAACGGAACAGATCAATCGAGACCAGATTGCAAACATGAGTGAGTTGGATAACTAAAAGGAGCTACAAATGAAAAAAACGCTTGTTCTTCCCGCGATCGCCCTGGTTGCCATCGCCGCACTGTCAGGCTGCACACGCACCAGCTACGCCATCCATACCCACGACGGTCGAACGCTCATCAGTGACGGTAAGCCGAAAGAAACCGCTGCCGGGTTGATCGGTTATACCGACGCCAATGGCGTTAAACAGCAAATCAACAAGACGGAAGTCAAAGAGGTTTCAGAGATCCCGCATTAAGGTTCCGATAACCTTAGCCAGCTAAAATCAAGGGGGCCAATGGCTCCCTTTCTACTCAAAAAACCGGCGTACTTGCCTGCATTTAACGATAACGTCGATAAACACCTGACATTTAGCGGCAACGTTCTCAGGTTTGCCATACGGATCTCTCCTTTCCCTGCATCAAGCAGCTATAATCCAAAAAGTGGAGTTTTTTGATAATGATAAGGAGGGAGTATGTATAAAACTATCTTGGTTCCCGTGGATATTACCGAGCCGGAATTAACACAGCAGGTCATCCCGCATGTCAACGCGCTCGCCAGGCTCGAAGACTCCCACGTCCATTTCCTGGCGGTGATACCGTCGCGTGCCACATACGCCGCTTTCGGCTTTGCCGCCACGGCGGCGATAGAAACCAAAGACGAAACCATTGCGTTAGCGACCGAGGGGCTGGCAAAAGCGGCAAAACAATTCAGCGTGCCTGAAGATAGAGTGACCACGCACGTTGCCGTCGGCGATCCTAAAGATCAGATCCTGGAACTCGCCGATGCGCTTAACGCGGAGATTATTGTGATGGGTTCCAACCGCCCTTCTGCGATCACTTACCTCCTCGGTTCCAATGCCACCGCCGTCGTCCGCCACGCCAATTGTCCGGTGCTGGTCGTACGTGAATCGGCTAACGCCGCTCGCTGAGCCTGTCCGATATCTCACTCGCATTTGAACAATAAAAAAACGGGAGCCCTAAGGCTCCCGCTCTCATTCAAGCGCTAAACACACTTACATGTGCTTAACGATAGCGTCGCCAAACTCTGAACATTTCAGCAGTTTAGCGCCTTCCATCAGGCGTTCGAAGTCATAGGTCACTGGACTGACCCCACCCCGGTAGACGATCCTGCCCTCTAGTTGGACTGACCCCACCCCGGTAGACGATCCTGCCCTCTAGTTTGAGCATAGGGGGAGCATATGGGCACACCACGATTTACACCTGAATTTAAGGAAGAAGCCGTCCGTCAGATAACGGAATGCGGTTATTCCGTTGCCGAAGTATCCGAGCGTTTGGGCGTTTCTGGCACAGCCTCTACAAGTGGCTACGGGCTATCAAGCCTGATAACAGCGAACAGCATGCCCGGGATTTACTGGAAGCCAAAAGCGAGATCCTGAAACTTAGGGCGCAGCTAAAACGTACCGAAGAAGAACGGGATATCCTGAAAAAGGCCGCGCGGTACTTTGCAAGGGAGCCCGACTGAAGTACCGCTTTATCAATGAGCACCGCACTGTATGGGGTGTGATGACGATGTGTCGGGTACTGAATGTCGCCCGGGCCGGGTTCTATGCGTGGCTGCACAACCCGGTCTCGGCGCGTGATAAAGATAATCAGCGTCTGCTGACGCTTATCCGCGACTCATATTCACTGAGCGGAGGCGTATACGGTTACCGTCGGGTTCATGGCGATCTGAACGAAATCGGTGAAACCTGCGGCAAAAACCGGGTGGGGCGTATTATGCAACTGAACCGGATCAAAGCCGTACGCGGCTATAAAGCGCCGTGTCGTATCGCTGGCCGACCTTCGGTGGTTGCCCCTAATCGCGTGCAGCGGCAGTTTACCGTTGTCCGGGCCAATCAGGTCTGGGTCACCGATATCACTTATATCCGCACCTGGCAGGGCTGGTTGTATCTGGCAGTGGTTATCGATCTCTTCGCCCGTAACGTGGTCGGCTGGTCGATGAAGCCCTCTCTCTCACGCGAACTGGCGCTGGATGCGCTGATGATGGCCGTCTGGCGTCGAAAACCGGACGGTGAGGTCATCATACATAGCGATCAAGGTAGCCAGTATGGCAGCGACGACTGGCAGCGCTTCTGCCGGGTCAATAACCTGGCTCCGAGTACGAGCCGGCGTGGCAACTGCTGGGATAATGCGGTGGCCGAATCGTTCTTCAGTTCACTGAAAAAAGAACGCATCAGGAAGAGAATATACAAAACCCGGGATCTGGCCCGGGCGGATATCTTCGATTACATTGAGATGTTCTATAACCGGGCCCGGCGTCACAGTCACCTCGGCGACGTCAGTCCGGAGGCCTTTGAAGAGGCCTCGTCGTGAGGACAGAATTTGCCTACTGTCGTGGGGGCAGTCCAGAAAATATTTTGCAGAAAGAAGTTGACTATGAACCTCACGATGTGAAAACAGGTTGACAATGAGTCTATAAATGGTCTATTATAAGACCACTCCTACTTGGAGTACCTCAAAAGCGGCTGCTGAGGTTACAATTTGACTGAAATAATGAGCGGCTTAAGTGCCGTATGTGTTACCGGCCTGTTTGCGTCGGCACGGAGTGATAAGTACTCATTTTTTGAGAAACCTTCGTAATTTTTTGTTTTATATAGAGAAACGCCTCTTAGAGGCAGGAGTTACTATGAGAGTAGAAACTATTAGCTACATCAAAAAGCACGCCGCTGTGCTGGAACTGTCAGAGCCAATACTGGTCACTCAGAATGGCATGCCGGCCTATGTAATCGAGTCCTTTGAAGAAAGGCAGCAACGGGACAATGCAATTGCATTGCTTAAGTTACTAACTATCTCTGAAAAGGATAAAACCGAGGGCCGAGTGTTTTCTCGTGACCAGTTATTGGCAAGTATATAAACTTGTTGATAACTGGAGGCACAAATGCCACAACATACTACACAGAACAATACCGTAAATGTTACTTACACTGAAACTGCTCTTTTTGGTGCCCAGAAAATCGCGAAGTTTCTTCGCAGTCAAGGTGTACAAGATCCAAAGTCTGTGATTGATGCAGCCACTGAGAATTTTGAAAAAGTGGTAACTGCCTTTCCTAAAGGTTGCGGCGTATCAATTGAACTATCCAAGATTGGATGTATGAAGTACCTCGAATACAATTCTTCTAATGGTTACCGTATTCTGTACACGGTAAATCAGGCAGAAACTGAAGTAGATGTCCACATGATCATTTCACAACGTGCAAATGTTCAACAGCTTCTTTTCGAGCGCATCATCGAGCGCTAATGCCTGTTCTGCTAACCATAATAAACCACGCCTTGCGTGGTTTTTTTGTTGATAGGCTGCTTGACTGCGTTACCACTCTTATCACAATAAACAGTAAAAACCGTAACGAAAAGCAGATTTTTACGCAGTCGAAAATTTCTCTGATTTGTGTGCCCAAGCGTCCATTTCCAATGTCGCGCCAGTCATTGCTAGGCACCCGTCGATAAAGCTTTCAGCCATCATCAGCTTCTGCCTGACACTACCCTCAGAGATTTTCCACCGACGCGCTATTGTAAGTACACCCGTTTTAGTTCCACGCACTTTTTGAGATTTCCGGGAGGAGATCAACCACGTATGGGCCAGGTTGTTCGCTCAGTGCTGATCGATGTATTCAAAGAGGCTCAACATGTTGGTGAGGTTCCGCCTGGCTACAATCCCGCACTCGCAACAAAGCAACCGCGCAGGAAGGTTACCAGGCAGCGTTTGAATTTAGAGGAATGGCAGAAGATCTTCGACATTGCTGATAAACAGCATCGCTACATGGGCAATGCGATGCTATTGGCCATAGTTACAGGACAGCGCTTGGGTGATATCTCAGCAATGAAATTCAGCGATATCTGGGATGACCACTTACATGTTGTGCAAGAGAAGACTGGTGCAAAATTGGCATTACCTCTTTCCCTTCGTTGCGATGCTTTGAGCACAAGCTTGCGTGAAGTTATCTCGCGTTGCCGAGATTATGCTGTCAGTCAGTATCTTGTTCATTACTTCCGTTCGACATCAATGGCCCAACGTGGTGCAAAAGTGCCAGGAAATACACTTACAACTAACTTTAGCAAAGCCAGAGATAAAACTGATATTTATTGGGGGGATGGCACACCAGCAACGTTTCATGAACAACGCTCGCTTGCCGAAAGGCTGTATAAGTCCCAGGGTATAAACACGCAGATACTTCTGGGACACAAAACGCAGTCTCAGACTGACCGTTATCATGATGACAGAGGGAAGGAGTGGACTACAGTTGGTTGCTAGTTTGATAGTTAATTTTATATCAACACTTTGAATTTCAGTGTTATTTAATATTTAGAATGTACATATTCGTGTTCTATTCTCAATTCGTACCGTCTGTCAGTTCAACATCTGAAGACAACATGGCTGTCAATTTTTATTTACTGAATTGTCAGAAAAACAAGTCTCTTGTTCCTAAATTCTTTAATTATATTTATTTGAAGACATGCTACCAATTTGCCTCTATAATTATTATGAATTAGCATTTTCGAATGCTCACTGTCATCCTCTGGGTAGATCTAACGATATAGAGAACTATGAATACATCAGAACATTGTAAAGAAGTATACGCATACTTTGGGCTTGCGATGTATAGAGCTCAATGTGTAGAGCAATCAATAGTCCAGTTACTGATTTTTTTTGATTTCTTTAAAAAAAACGCACCTATTTTCTCAACAAGCGAAAAGTGGGAGGCAGACTTCGATAGGTTTGATAAAGTATTATCGAAAAAAACTATGGGTCATCTTTTAGGCTCTATTAAAGACCTGGGTATATTAGATGATAAAATTGAGAATACCCTTTCATTAGCGTTAAAAAAGCGAAATTGGTTAGCTCACGCATACTTTGTTGACAATGCCTTAGACTTCATAAATGAAACCGGTCGTAACATGATGATTAAGGAGCTCGAGGATGCAATTGAATTATTCAACTCAGTAGAAAACATGCTGAGTCCTATCGCTAGTTCTGCCGCACTTAAATATGGAATGACTGAGGATGTTTTAGATAAAATAAAAAAAGAAATGTATGAGTCAGTTCATGGTGATCTATGATAAGTTAAATTATTTATTAACTTCATACATCCACAACCATATACACTGTTAATATTATAGCAATATAAAAATATCGCATATAAATAAAAATCCTCCAGCCATGTTGAGTTGAATGATATTGTCTATTAATTTATTATCACCCTCTATATTTTTTCAATCAATAACCCTCTATATAAAAGTGGCTTCATCAGCGACCATTAGAAATCAATAATAGCCACTTTTAAAAACCTCACAATGGGAATATATAATCAAGAAAAGCCAGAAATATCCTGTTCAAGCTCTTTGACAGACGTGGAGATTTTATAATTAAATATTCTTGTCACTGCTGCATTATTCAACCTGCCAACCTCTTCTCTTCCAATCCATAAAGCGACAATCTCTCTTTGCTGCTCAATAGCTAACGCATCAAAGTTAGGGATATACTTATGAGATTCTTTATCTCCGCGATGCCACTCATAGAATGTTTTAATTAAAGATTTAGATTTAATATCTTTCTCTAAACCGAACCGTTTAATCAACTTTCGAATAGTATGGTTAACCGCTCTAAACTGAACTGTATTCGATACCTGGGAGAAATAAACAACCCACCCCATGCGTTTACCACCAAAGATACAGCCAGTAACTCTCAAGTTTAATTTCCATTGGCAATATGCTATGGCTCGTTCTTTATCTTTCTTATTTTTAGCCTTCGATAATGCATGTCTATAGGCAGTAAATATTTTTGCTAACGATGATTCAAAGCGAAGTATGCTATCCTTCCTGATTCCAACACCTTGATCACTTATCATGTAACCTAAGAAATTAAAAGGTTCACATAATAATCCTACTTTTGACTTTGAATCAGAATTACCTATTGGATGAGGAGATAAACCAATGGATTCCAATTTCTGTATTATAGCATTAGCAATTTCGACAGACCGACCAGCAGGACATAATATTAGAATATCATCAACATATCGCTTGTACCAAATATCTTTTATGAGGCTAATTTCCGCATCAACTTTTTGCAAAGCAATCTCTGCCAAAATATTAGAGATAGACAAGCCCTGAGGCACTCCAATATTATTTCTAGTCACCCCATTACTACCTCTCCCCTCACTAACAGTAGGCGTGGAAATTGCGCTATGTATTAACCCTCTAAGTTCAGGTTTCCTAATTTTATTTTTTATCGACTCTTCGATTAAAGAATGAGGAATGGAAGGATAGAAATTCCTGAGGTCAATTTTAGCATACTCAGAATATTCCCTCGAAATTATAGAATCTTTAAGAGACTCTATTACTACCTGAGGAAGCGAGAGCTTTGCTTTCGGGAATACATCAATGAGAACATTACAAAGTGCACGAAGCGTTATTCTATCGCGCACTGTTGGTATTGAAATTTGCCTAGGAAAAGAATGTGCTCCTTTAGAAACTAACTTTTCTTTATATGCAGTAAATTTATAATTACCAGCAATAACCTTTCTCAATATCAGCGAAATTTCGGACTCACTATTTTGTTCAAAGCTACTTGCCCTCACCCGATCAATACCAATCGCGCCTGATTCTTTTATCTTATCAAAGTATATTTTCTTTAAATTTTTACAGGTGAAACTTCGCTTAAAACTACGCGCTGCATTACTCACAGTAGACACCCTGCCACAATAATAGGAGCCAGATATGAAAATATTAATACAATATATTTCACCCCAAGGAAACTGTACACTTGCACATATTCTAGCCACTCAGGATTTCGAGACTTCAATTGTGAAGAGTTTCTCACTCGAAATTTTTTGTCATCCATCTCATTATGGTTTTCCACTTCATTTAACAGTTCGTTATATCTTATAATGTCTTCTTTTACTTCACCTCTGGAACTTATTTCATTATATAGATACTGCAACGCCAAATAGTTTTTACGCATATTCATTGCTCGCCCACGGAAATCTCTGTTTGCGATAGAAAGTGACACACCAAGCAATGCAATTGACAATACCGCACCCAAAATGTCGGTATCTTTACCAAATAAGGTCGGGTAACGAATAGCAACCACAGACAAAACGGCACCTAAAATAGCATACCAAACGAGCAGGAATTGAGAGTGCGAGTCCATCCACTCTAATCGCTGTTGGGCCTGAATTCGTGCCTTATAGGTAAACCATACCTTATCTAACATACATACCCCATATCAAAAGTCGAGGAAGAGAGACAGGGAAAATTGGAAACTATTGAACATCCCGAAGGATCAGTGAGCATAAGCTCAACAGCTTGCGCTGTTCTTTATCAGAGCCGCCCTTACCAAAAGCAAGAGGAAAAACCTGTCTCTCTCCCGAAGTTTATAACACAAACCAGTAAATTAAATCAATATAATATCAATTAGTTAAACTATTGCATTTTATTAATTGCAAATAGTTTATGATAATCACTTTTCACTATATAATATATTAGCGCCGTCATTTATTGAAAACTAACAATTTCTTTTACCCATACAGTGTCTGTAAACTATTCCAGAAAATACAGATGTTAATCTTGCCTCGCTATCTATTAGCAGCAACTAACAAATCACAAGCAACACCTACATAACACGTGGCACATGATTCGTTCCATAATCTGCTATCAGGAAAAGTAGATCAAGTGAACTACTCCTATCTTCTAATGCACAAGAATGTTAATGAAGCCCGGCTTTCGCTCAAAACTGCTACTCAGTTTTCCTCAGTGTGATTCTAGGTGTCGATAAGCACCAAAGTAGCCGAGTTTTGATAACTTATTTTGATAACGTTTTGATAACCGTTGCAATTTGAATAATAAAAAACGGGAACCATCAGGCTCCCGTTATCATTTAACGCTAAAACACCATTACATGTGTTTAACGATAGCGTCGCCAAACTCTGAACATTTCAGCAGTTTAGCGCCTTCCATCAGGCGTTCGAAGTCATAGGTCACGGTCTTGGCAGCGATGGCGCCTTCCATGCCTTTAACGATCAGGTCAGCCGCTTCGAACCAGCCCATGTGACGCAGCATCATCTCTGCGGACAGGATGATGGAGCCTGGGTTCACTTTGTCCTGGCCGGCGTACTTCGGCGCGGTGCCGTGAGTCGCTTCGAACAGCGCGCAGTCGGAGCCGATGTTGGCGCCCGGCGCGATGCCGATGCCGCCAACCTGGGCCGCCAGGGCGTCGGAGATGTAGTCGCCGTTCAGGTTCATACAGGCGATCACGTCGTATTCCGCCGGGCGCAGCAGGATCTGCTGCAGGAAGGCGTCGGCGATCACGTCTTTAACCACGATCTCTTTGCCGGTGTTCGGGTTCTTGATCTTCAGCCATGGGCCGCCGTCGATCAGCTCGCCGCCGAACTCTTCGCGCGCCAGCTCATAGCCCCAATCCTTGAAGGCACCTTCGGTGAACTTCATGATGTTGCCTTTGTGAACCAAGGTCACAGAGTCGCGGTCGTTGGTGATGGCGTATTCGATCGCCGCACGCACCAGACGCTTGGTCCCTTCTTCGGAGCATGGCTTCACGCCGATACCGCACTGCTCTGGGAAGCGGATTTTCTTCACGCCCATTTCGTCGCGCAGGAATTTGATCACTTTGTCCGCTTCGGCGGAGCCGGCTTTCCACTCGATGCCGGCGTAGATGTCTTCGGCGTTTTCGCGGAAGATCACCATGTCGGTCAGCTCAGGCTGTTTCACCGGGCTTGGGGTGCCCTGGTAGTAACGCACCGGGCGCAGGCACACGTACAGGTCCAGCTGCTGGCGCAGGGCCACGTTCAGAGAACGAATGCCGCCGCCGACCGGGGTGGTCAGGGGGCCTTTGATGGCGACGCGGTAGTCGCGGATCAGGTCCAGAGTTTCGTCCGGCAGCCACACGTCTTTACCGTAAACGTGGGTAGATTTTTCGCCGGTGTAGATTTCCATCCAGGAGATTTTACGTTCGCCGTGGTAAGCCTTTTTAACGGCCGCATCAACCACGTGGATCATGGCAGGAGTCACGTCAACGCCGATGCCGTCGCCTTCGATGAACGGGATGATCGGGTTATGAGGAACAACCAGTTTACCCTGGGCGTCAACCGTGATTTTTTTACCTTCTGCCGGAACAACTACTTTGCTTTCCATCAACCTCTCCTTCAAGCGCAATTTTGTTAATGCTTTGTAAGATGCGTGTAGATACTACTTGAATATTCGGTCCGCGCCAATCCGAAACGGATTCGGTTATAATGCGCTTATCATCCGTAATCTCAACTGTTATGAAAAAATTCTCTGTTAGAAATCACAACGTTAAACGATTCAGCAAGCCGAATGCCGCCAAACCCGCCGCGCCGAAAGGGCCGCGCCGAATTGTGTTATTCAACAAGCCCTTCGACGTGTTGCCGCAGTTCACCGACGAAGCCGGCCGCGCCACGCTGAAAGCGTACATCCCCTTCCCCGACGTTTACGCCGCCGGGCGCCTGGATCGCGACAGCGAAGGGCTGCTGGTGCTGACCAACGACGGCCAGCTGCAGGCGCAGCTCACCCAGCCGGGGAAGCGCACCGGCAAAATCTATTATGTGCAGGTCGAGGGCGCGCCGCAGGAGAGCGATCTGGCGCCATTGCGCAGCGGCGTTACGCTGAAAGACGGCCCCACGCTGCCCGCCGGGGTGGAGCTGGTGGCCGAGCCGCAGTGGCTGTGGCCGCGCAACCCGCCGATCCGCGAACGTAAATCCATCCCCACCAGCTGGCTGAAAATCACCCTGTATGAAGGGCGAAACCGCCAGGTGCGTCGCATGACGGCGCATATCGGGTTCCCTACCCTGCGCCTGATTCGCTACAGTATGGGTAATCTTTCGCTGGGTTCACTGCAGCCTGGTGAATGGAAAAGCATCGATTCCCTGTAGACCGATAACTGATGGAGGCGCCATGAAATACACGCCGATCGCGCTGCTGCTCGCCGCTCTGGCGGCCCCGTTCGCCACCCAGGCCGCCAGCTTCGACTGCGCCAAGGCGGCAAACCGCGATGAGCAAGCCATCTGCGCCAACCGCACGCTGAACGATCTGGACGTGCAAATGGCCACCAAATACCAATTCCTGCGCGGCCTGTTCGCCATGGGCGCGCGCGGCGCGATGCAGGACAGCCAGCAGGCCTGGCTGACAAAACGCCAGCGGTGCGGCGGCGATACCGCCTGCCTGCTGCAAAGCTATCGCACCCGCATCGCCGAGCTGGACGACATCTACCGGCGTATCGACAAACCGCTGTAAGGAAAGGAGAGCGCATGTTCAAACCGCACGTCACCGTGGCCTGCGTAGTGCACGCCGCCGGCAAATTTTTGGTGGTCGAAGAGACCATCAACGGCAAAGCGCTGTGGAATCAGCCGGCCGGCCACCTGGAGGCCGACGAGACGCTGGTGCAGGCTGCCGAGCGCGAGCTGTGGGAAGAGACCGGCATCCGCGCCACGCCGCAGGCGTTCCTGCGCCTGCACCAGTGGATCGCGCCGGATCGCACGCCGTTCCTGCGTTTTTGCTTCGTTATCGAGCTGGAGCAGCCGCTGCCGACCGAGCCGCACGACAGCGACATCGATCGCTGCCTGTGGCTGAGCGCCGACGAGATTCTGCAGGCGCCCAACCTGCGTTCCGCGCTGGTGGCGGAGAGCATTCGCAGCTACCAGCAGCCGGAGCGCTACCCGCTGTCGCTGGTCGGCAGCTTCGCCTGGCCGTTTTAACGGCGCCGGGCAGCACAAGATGAACAGTGCGCCGGCGCGGCCAACGTGGTAAAATCCTGCGCTTGTTTTTATCAGCACGGTTCGTGTTCAAGTTCGTGAGATCCCCATGTCAGACAACAGCCAGAAAAAAGTAATCGTCGGTATGTCCGGCGGCGTCGACTCTTCCGTTACCGCCTATCTGTTACAGCAACAGGGCTATCAGGTCGCTGGGCTGTTCATGAAGAACTGGGAAGAAGACGACGACGAAGAGTACTGCTCCGCCGCGACCGATCTGGCCGACGCGCAAGCGGTCTGCGACAAGCTGGGCATCGAACTGCACACGGTGAACTTTGCGGCGGAATACTGGGACAACGTGTTTGAGCTGTTCCTGGAAGAGTACAAGGCCGGCCGCACGCCGAACCCGGACATCCTGTGCAATAAAGAGATCAAATTCAAAGCCTTCCTGGAGTTCGCCGCCGAAGATCTGGGGGCCGATTTTATCGCCACCGGCCACTACGTGCGCCGCCAGGACGTGGACGGCAAGAGCCGCCTGCTGCGCGGCGTCGACGGCAACAAAGATCAGAGCTACTTCCTCTACACCCTGAGCCACGAGCAGGTGGCGCAAAGCCTGTTCCCGGTCGGGGAGCTGGAGAAGCCGGAGGTGCGCCGCATCGCCGAGCAGCTGGAGCTGGTCACCGCCAAGAAGAAAGATTCTACCGGCATCTGCTTTATCGGCGAGCGCAAGTTCCGCGACTTCCTCGGCCGCTACCTGCCGGCCCAGCCGGGCCCGATCGTCAGCGTTGACGGCCAGACCGTCGGCGAACACCAGGGCCTGATGTATCACACCCTGGGCCAGCGCAAAGGGCTGGGCATCGGCGGCATGAAAGACAGCAGCGAAGATCCGTGGTACGTGGTGGATAAAGACGTGGCCAACAACGTGCTGGTGGTCGCGCAGGGGCACGATCATCCGCGCCTGATGTCCGTCGGCCTTATCGCGCAGCAGCTGCACTGGGTGGATCGCCTGCCGCTGAGCGGCCCGTTCCGCTGCACGGTGAAGACCCGCTATCGCCAGCAGGATATCCCTTGCACCGTGACCCCGCTCGACGATGAACGCATCGAAGTGCGTTTCGACGAACCGGTCTCCGCCGTCACCCCCGGCCAGTCGGCGGTGTTCTACCAGGGCGAAATCTGCCTCGGCGGCGGCATCATCGAACAGCGCCTGGCGTAACTGCCCGGCAAAAGAAAAACGCTGCGTTTACCTCAGCGTTTTTTTTATTCAGAACTCCACCTGCGCCCCCAGCTCGATCACCCGGTTTGGCGGGATTTCGAACAGGTCCGGCGCCCGTAGCGCGTTGCGCTGCAACAGCTGGAACACCTTGCCGCGAATGCGCAAATACCAGGGCCGCTTGCCCAGCACCAGCGTATCGCGCGACATGAAGAACGAGGTCTCGTTCATGGTGAAGCTCATCCCTTCCAGGCCGCAGCGGTAAAGGATGTCCGTCACGTTGGGCGTTTCGCGCCAGCCGTAGCTCGCCACCACCCGCCAAAAGCTCGCCGACAGCTGTTCGATCGCCACCCGCTGCACGTTGTGCACGTACGGCATGTCGGTGGTGACGATGGTCAGCAGCACCACGCGCTCATGCAGCACCTTGTTGTGCTTCAGGTTATGCAACAGCACCAGCGGCACCGCGTGCGGCGTGCGCTCCATAAACACCGCGGTGCCCGGCACCCGCTTCGGCGGCGCCTTCTCCAACGATTCGATCAGCGCGGTCAGCCCCTCCTGATTGTCGCGCAGCCGGCGGATCAGGCGCGAACGTTCGGTCTTCCAGGTCAGCATGATCAGCAGAATGGTCAGCCCGAGCGCCACCGGCAGCCAGCCGCCGGTCGCCAGCTTAATCAGGTTGGCGCCGAACAGCGGCACGTCGATGCACAACATGACAACCAGCATCAGCCCGCCCAGATAGCGCGGCCAACCCCAGTTTTTCACCGCCACGATGCTCAGCAAAATCGACGACAGCAGCATAGTGCCGGTCACCACGATGCCGTAAGCCGAGGCCAGGTTGCTGGAGTGTTTGAAGCTGATGATCACGATCAGCACCGCCGCGAACAGCAGCCAGTTCACCACCGGAATGTAAATCTGCCCGGACTCCTGATCGGAGGTATAAATGATGCGCATCGGCGGCAGGTAGCCCAGCCGCACCGCCTGACGCGTCAGCGAGAACACGCCGGAGATCACCGCCTGCGAGGCGATGACCGTCGCCAGCGTGGCGATCACCAGCAACGGGATCAGCGCCCAGGTCGGCGCCAGCAGGAAGAACGGGTTGTTGATCGCCGCCGGGTTGGCCAGCAGCAGCGCCCCCTGGCCGAAGTAGTTCAGCACCAGCGACGGCGCCACCAGCGTAAACCACGCCAGGCGGATTGGTTTTTTACCGAAGTGGCCCATATCGGCGTACAGCGCTTCGGCGCCGGTCACCGACAGCACCACCATGCCCAGCGCAAAGAACGATACTGCCTTGTACTCGAGGAAAAAATTCACCGCCCAGTAAGGGTTCAACGCCCGCAGCACGCCGGGGTGATGCAAAATGCCGCCGATGCCCAGCAGCGCCAGCGTCAGGAACCAGATCACCATCGCCGGCGCGAACAGCTTGCCGACGCTGCCGGTGCCGTGTTTTTGGATCGCAAACAGCGCGGTCAGCACCAGCAGCGAGAGCGGCACGATAAAGCGGTCCAGCTCGGGGGCGATAATCTGCAGCCCCTCGATGGCCGAGAGCACCGAAATGGCCGGGGTGATCACCCCGTCGCCATAAAAGAAGCTGCCGCCCACCAGCCCGATCAGCACCGCCGCCGGCACCCAGCGCGCATCCAGGTTGCGGATCGCCAGCGACATCAGCGTCAGGATCCCCCCCTCGCCGTCGTTGTCGGCGCGCATCACGAAACAAATGTATTTAATTGACACCACCAGCGTCAGCAGCCAGAAAATCAGCGACAGAAAGCCGTAGATCGAGGCCGGCGTCATGGTGATGCCCTCCTCTGCCGTCAGGCATTCGCGCAGGGTGTACAGCGGGCTGGTGCCGATATCGCCGTACACCACGCCGATGGCCGCCAGCGTCACCGCCGGCAGCGGCTGCTTGTTTTTTACGTGCATATAAAGGTCTTTATTTGAGGGCTCACGTTGGCAGTATAGATGCAGCCGCCGCACTTTATTTGCCGCCGCAACAATATGTTCGCGTCGCCACGCCGGCGATTTTCGCCGCCTATTTGCACAGTTCTGCGCCGCACGGCGCCTCCGCCTCGTTACGGGCGTATTAGACGCTGGGTTTACCCTCGATTTTGTGGCATGATCCGCGGCATTCGTTGTCATCGTTGTTACAGCCACGCCCGATCGTTCCCGTTCGCGGCCGCCGCCGTTACCCTGGCGATACACACAACCTTATGCAGTAAGCCATGTACCGTTCACCGCGTTTACAGGAGTCATCGTGGCGAAGAATTATTATGACATCACGCTGGCCATGGCGGGTATCAGCCAGGCGGCGCGTTTGGTTCAGCAGTTGGCCCATGAAGGGCAATGTAACCGCGAAGCCTTTCAAACCTCGCTGAAAAGCCTGCTGCAGATGGACCCGCCCTCCACGCTGGCGGTGTTTGGCGGTGAAGAACGCAATTTGCTGGTCGGCCTCGAAACCCTGATGGGCGTGCTTAACGCCAACAACAAAGGGCCGGGTGCGGAACTGACCCGCTACACCATCAGCCTGATGGTGCTGGAACGCAAGCTCAACGCCAACAAACAGGCGATGAACACGCTCGGCGAACGCCTCGGCCAGCTCGAGCGCCAGCTGGCGCACTTCGATCTTGAGTCGGACACCATCATCAGCGCGCTGGCCGGCATTTACGTCGACGTGGTCAGCCCGCTCGGGCCGCGCATCCAGGTGACCGGCTCGCCGGCAATCTTGCAGAACCCGCAGGTGCAGGCCAAGGTTCGCGCCACGCTGCTGGCCGGCATTCGCGCCGCCGTGCTGTGGCAACAGGTCGGCGGCAGCCGCCTGCAGTTAATGTTTTCCCGTAATCGTCTGTTCAAGCAGGCGCAAAATATCGTTGCTCATTGTTAATCGATCCCAGGAGTTGCTACCGATGGAATTATCCTCACTGACCGCCGTTTCCCCCGTTGATGGACGCTACGGTGATAAAGTCAGCGCACTGCGCCCCATTTTCAGCGAATACGGTCTGCTGAAATTCCGCGTACAGGTTGAAGTACGTTGGCTGCAAAAACTGGCGGCCTGCGCAGAAATCAAGGAAGTTCCCGCTTTTGACGCCGACGCAAACGCTTTCCTCGACAAAATCGTCGCGGAATTCAATGAAGAAGACTCTCAGCGCATCAAAACCATCGAGCGCACCACCAACCACGACGTGAAAGCGGTCGAGTATTTCCTGAAGGAAAAAGTGGCGGCGGTGCCTGCGCTGCACGCGGTGTCCGAGTTCATCCACTTCGCCTGCACCTCTGAAGACATCAACAACCTGTCGCACGCGCTGATGCTGCAAAGCGCCCGTCAGGACGTGGTGCTGCCTTACTGGCGCAAGATCATCGACGCGCTGAAAGGGTTGGCGCTGGAATACCGCGATATCCCGCTGCTGTCGCGCACCCACGGCCAGCCGGCGACCCCGTCGACCGTCGGCAAAGAGTTCGCCAACGTGGCTTACCGCATGGAGCGCCAGTACCGTCAGCTGGAGCGCGTGGAGATCATGGGTAAAATCAACGGCGCAGTCGGCAACTACAACGCCCACATCGTCGCTTACCCGGAAGTGGACTGGCACCAGTTCAGCGAGGCGTTCGTGACCTCGCTCGGCATCACCTGGAACCCGTACACCACCCAGATCGAGCCGCATGACTACATCGCCGAGCTGTTCGACTGCGTAGCGCGTTTCAACACCATCCTGATCGACTTCGACCGCGACATCTGGGGCTACATCGCCCTGAACCACTTCAAGCAGAAGACCATCGCCGGCGAAATCGGCTCTTCCACCATGCCGCACAAGGTCAACCCGATCGACTTCGAAAACTCCGAAGGCAACCTGGGCCTGGCCAACGCCGTGTTGGGCCACCTGGCGGGTAAACTGCCGGTGTCCCGCTGGCAGCGCGACCTGACCGACTCCACCGTGCTGCGTAACCTGGGCGTGGGCCTGGGCTACGCGCTGATCGCCTATCAAGCTACCCTGAAAGGCATCAGCAAGCTGGAAGTGAACCAGGCGCACCTGCTGGACGAACTGGATCACAACTGGGAAGTGCTGGCCGAGCCGATCCAGACCGTGATGCGCCGCTACGGCATCGAGAAGCCATACGAGAAGCTGAAAGAGCTGACCCGCGGCAAACGCGTGGATGCCGCCGGCATGCAGGCGTTCATCGATGGCCTGGCGCTGCCGGAAGAAGAGAAAACCCGTCTGAAGGCGATGACCCCGGCCAACTACATCGGCCGCGCCACCACCATGGTCGACGAGCTGAAGTAAGCGCTTTAGCCCGATAAAAAGGCGGCCCCTGGGCCGCCTTTTTGCTTATCATTCGCCGCGCAACACCTGCAGCTTGGCTATCTGCCGCCCCTGCGCATCGAAGTTGTCCGCGCTCAGCCAGCGCGCCAGCGCCTGCCGCACCGCCGGCCAACGGTCGGCGGTGATGGCGAACCAGTCGGTATCCCGGCTGCGCCCCTTGACGATCACCGCGAAGCGGAAGTTACCCTCGTAGCGAAAACCGAAGCGCAGCGCGGCCTGGCGCGACGGCGCGTTATGGCTGTCGCACTTCCACTCGCAGCGGCGGTAGCCCAGCGTGTCGAAGGCGTAGCGCAGCAGCAGCGCGATGGCTTCGGTGGCGCTGGAGCGCTGTTTCATCAACGGCGACCAGCTGACGTGGCCGATCTCCAGCACGCCGTTGGCCTCGTCGATGCGCATCAGCGCCACCGTGCCCACCGGCGCGTCGCTGGCGGCGTCGAACACCGTCAGATTGACCAGCGCCGGGTTGGCCTGCAGCGTCTCCAGATGTTGCAGCATCGCCGCCGGCGTATCGGGCCGTTCGATAGACAGATAGGTCCAGTCGCGGCCGTCCGGCGCCAGTTGAAACGCCTCGAACAGCGCGGCGTAATCCCGCTGCGGCTCGAGCGGTGCCAGCGAGCAGAAACGCCCGCCGAGCGTCGCGCCCCCCGGGCGGCGAGCCGGCTGCCAATCCGGCATCGGTTCCCCGACCGGCTGACCATAACGATTCATTGCCATAAACGCCCTCCTGCGATTAACGGGAATAAACGATAAACGAGCTTCTTCTGCCGATTTTGTCGTACAGCGAGCGCGCCGGCGCGTTGTACTCCTGGGTCATCCAGTAGACCCGATCGCTGCCGCGCGTCTCTGCCAATCGGTATGCCTGTTCGAACAGCTTTTCCGACACCTTGTGGCCGCGCGCCTGCGGCGACACATAGAGATCTTCGATATAACAATAGCCGACCGCGCTCCAGGTGGACGGGTGGAACACCAGGTTCATCAGCCCCAGCAGCCGGCCCTCGGCATCCTCTGCCACCAGCCCGTACACCTGTTCATCCTGCCCCAGGCGTTCGAAGGTGCGATCGGTCACCTGCGGCGCCACGTCGGCGCGGTAAAAATCGAGATAGCCCTGCCACAGCGCCAGCCATTGCGCTTTGTCGTCGCCATTGATTCTGCGGATAGTCACTTCAGGGTTGGATAGGTTCATAGCGCCTCACGGAGTAAGATATTATTTCCATTAGGGAAATAATCGGATAGCGGCAGAATACACCGCGCGGCGGCGGTGCAATACGGACCAATCAAAAACGCAGAGCAGACCAATTTTAACCGTCACTTGCCACCGGCAGCGCGCTGAACACCTGCGCCAGCGTCGTGATAAAGCGCTCGATCTCATCCGGCGTATAGGCCGAGAAGCCGAGCACCAACGCCCCGCGCTGCGGCGTGCCGGTGTAGAAGTCCGCCAGGCCGTACAGCCGAATCCCCCGCTCGGCGGCGGTCGCCACCAGCCGCCGCTCCGTCGCCGCATCCGCCAACGGGCAAACCAGCTGCAGCCCGCCCTGCGGCAGCACCGGACGTGTCCAGGCCGCCAGGTGACGACGCACCGCGTCGTACAGCGCGTCCAGCCGCGCCTTGTACAGCGTGCGCATATTACGCAGATGCTCGGCGTAGCCGCCCTCGTGCAGGAAGTGGAACAGCGTCATCTGCGCCAGCGCCGACGTGTAGCCGTCCTGAAACTGCCTGGCGGCGACCAATGGCCGCACCAACTGCGGCGGCGCGATCATGAAACCGATGCGCAGCCCCGGAAACAGCGTCTTGCTGAAGGTGCCGAGGTACAGCGTGCGCCCGCCGCCGTCCAACCCCTGCAGCGCCGCCTTGGTTTGCCGGTCGTAGTTGAACTCGGCGTCGTAATCGTCCTCGATGATCCAGGCTCGCTGGCGCTGCGCCCACTGCAACAGCGCCAGCCGCCGATCGAGGCTCAGCGAATACCCCAGCGGATAGTGATGGGACGGCGTGATATAAACGCCCCGTCCGCCGCCCGAGGCCTGCATTAGCTGCCCGACATCCAGCCCCTGCCCGTCGATGCCGATCGGCCGCGCCTGCAGCCCCGCCGACTGCACCAGCTTTTTCGCCCCCTGGTAACCCGGCTCTTCGACGAACACCGCATCGCCGGGATCGAACAGCACCTGGGTACATAGCGCCAGCGCCTGCTGAGAGCTGGTCACCACGATCACCTGCTCCGCCGTCGCCTTGACGCCCCGCTCCCGCTGCAAGTAATGCGCGATCTCCGCACGCAGCTCCGGCAACCCTTGCGGATCGGCATACCCCAACAGCCGCTCGCCGTGCTGCCGCAGCGCCTGTTTCTCCCGCTGCAGCCACTGGTCGATGGGAAAGGCCCGCAGATCCGCCAGCGAAGGCGTCAGCGAAGCCTGGCGGCTGGTGTGCGGCGTATGGCTGACCGCCAGCAGCGCCCGGCCGCGGTCGCTCAGCTCGCGCTCCGCCAGCCGCGCCTCTTGCCCCGTCGCCGTCGCCAGCAGTTCGCGGCCGAGCAGCATGTCGCAGCGATAGCGCACAAAGCTGCCGCGCCCCACCGTTCGGCTGATGAACCCTTCCGCCTCCAGCCGAGCGTAGGTCTGTTCCACCGTGTCGCGCGCCACCGCCAGCCGGGCCGCCAACGCACGGCTTGGCGGCAGCTTCGTCCGCCAGGGCAGTTCTCCGGCGGCAATCAGCTGCAACAGGGCCTGATGCAGCGCCGAACGCCGGGTCAGGCCTTGCCGGCGCTGCTGCGCGAAGGCGGCCAGTATCGCCGAGTCGTCCGCGTGTCGTGGGGTGTCGCTCATGGGGGATATTTCTCCTGGCTCTGGGGGCCGACGCACTACTCTACCTCATTTCGCTCCGGCGGCGGCAGTTGCGCTGCCCGGCGAAATCCCCTTAAATAAGCCATCGCATTGCGGCTACAGGACTTCCGACGGCTATGAGCAAGGAGACCAACCAGCGTCTGCTGGACAAACTGCAGCAGGATCTGGCCAGCGCGGGCGCGATGCCGCTGTATTTGCGCTTCAACGCCTCGGTACGCCAGGCCATCGAGCAAGGGTTGCTGAATTCGGGGGATTTTCTGCCCAGCGAACGCCTGTTCACCGAACGGCTCGGCATCTCGCGCATCACGGTGCGCAAAGCGCTGGCCTGCCTCGAACAGGACGGCATCATCGGCCGTTCGCGCGGTTACGGCACCTTTATCCAACCGCAACGGCCCGAGCCGAAGCTGTTCTATTCATTGGCGGACGTCAAAGGATTCTCGCGCGAAGTGATACAGCAAGGGCGCCGGCCGGACACGCAATGGATCAGCCGCGAACGGATGCCCGCCGGCGCTGAACTGGCTGAAAAGCTCCAGCTGGCGGCCGGTACGCCGATCTACAAACTCAAACGCATTCACTTGATCGATCGGCGGCCAATGTCAGTGGCGGTGTCCTACGTGGTGGTGACGGCAATTGCCAACGTCGACGAGATCGGCATTTCGCTGTACGACTACTTCCGGCGCAATAAGGTTGAGATGGGATCGCTGCGCAGCCAGGTCAGCGCGGCGATGGCCGACGACGATATCCGTCAGGCGCTGCGGCTCTCGGAACCGATGCCGCTGCTGATCGTGCGCCAGACGCTGTTCGACCACCATAAAAAGCCGATCGAATACAGCGAAAGCTTCTGCCGCAGCGACATGTACGAATTTACCAGCGAAAGCTGATCCGTTGCGTCACGCGGTCGCTTACGCCTCGCCCTGTTGGCGGCGACGAAAACGCGCGAACGCCTGAACGTAAGCCTCGATATCCAGCGGATTCACCCGTTTTAACTCCGCCAGCAATCCGGGTTCGATCGCTTCTGCGCCGTGCAGCGCGCCGCAAATCGCGGTGGCCATCGCGCCGATGGTGTCGGTGTCGCCGCCCAGATTGGCGCACAGCACGGCGCACCGGGTAGGATCGGTTTGCGCCAGCTGCACCATCGCCAGCGCTGCGGGCACCGACTCGATGGTGCCCACCCCGGTGCCGATCAGCTGATACACCCGTTCGGAGGCCTGCTCGGTGTCAGCGGCTTCATCCACCACCTGAAACGCCAGTTCGATGCGCGCCGCCAGCGAAGGGCTGAACGTCGTCTCCTGCCGGCGCTGGGCATACTCCGCCACCTCCGGCAACGCCAGGCGAATCGAGGCCCAGTCCGCCCCCTCCACCGCCCGCGCGACGGCCCAGGCGATCGCCACGGCACCGGCGACCGCGATGTCGGATTTGTGCGTCGGGCTGGAAGCCAGCCACACCTGCTGGCAAAAATCCTCCAGCGGCGCGGAAGGCAGCACGCAGCCCAAAGGCGAAATGCGCATCGCCGCACCGTTGGTGATGCCGTTGTTTTCCAACTCGGCGATCGGCGTGCCCGCTTTCTGCTCGCTCAGCGCCAGTTTGGAACTGGGGCCGAGAATGTTCTTGTTGAAGGCGTCAAAACCGTCCACCCAGCGGATCACGTTGCGGGCAATCAGTTCCGGCACCACCTCGCCTTCCGCTTCCAGCAGCGCATCGGCCAGCGCCAATGCCATCGCGGTATCGTCGGTATATTGCCCGGCCTTGAAGTAGCAAGCGGCGGTGTTCTCCTTCGGCCCATCGAGAAAGCCGTCTATCCAGCCGAAGTGGCGCTTAACCCGCTCACGCGGCCACAGCTCGGAAGGCATGCCGAGCGCGTCGCCCAGCATCTGTCCGTAAAGTGCGCCCGCTATGCGTTCTGCCTGGGTTAACTGCTTCATCCGTCGCTCCTGAAAAGTGTGCCGATACATCCATAATACCTTATTAGTACCTTTAAAGCTTTTCAAGCGGTCCGGTTCACCCTTCCGCCTGCCGGCAATGCCCACCGCGTTTAAGGTGCGTTTAACGTTGCCCCGCCGCTGTTTATCCGACGTTTATCAGAGCTTGCCGATAATGTCGGCGAACAAATTGATAACGCTTATTTTAATACATTGCTTCGGCTCTCTTGCGGGCCGAGCGGGTTATACCTACCATAACCTCAGCATTTTTTGCCAAAATGGTTCAGGTGGCCGCGTTATCCCCTGACACGCCGCAGAGCGTGTTCCCTTTTATCGCGTGGGTGACAGGACGTTCACCCGCACAGTCACAGGAGTTCGCCATGCGAGTACTGGTTGTTGAAGATAATGGTTTGCTGCGCCACCACCTTTCCGTTCAGATGCGCGAGATGGGCCATCAGGTCGACGCGGCCGAAGACGCCAAGGAAGCCGATTACTTCCTGCAGGAACACGCGCCGGATATCGCCATCGTCGATCTCGGCCTGCCGGGCGAAGACGGCCTGAGCCTGATCCGCCGCTGGCGCGCACACCAGACCAAGCTGCCGATCCTGGTGCTGACCGCCCGTGAAAGCTGGCAGGACAAAGTGGCGGTGCTGGAAGCCGGCGCCGACGACTATGTCACCAAGCCGTTCCACCTGGAAGAAGTGATCGCCCGCATGCAGGCGCTGATGCGCCGCAACAGCGGCCTGGCTTCGCAGGTGATCGTGCTGCCGCCGTTCCAGATCGATCTGTCGCGCCGCGAACTGAGCGTTAACGATCAGCAAATCAAGCTGACCGCTTTTGAATACACCATCATCGAGACCCTGATCCGCAACGCCGGCAAGGTGGTGAGCAAGGATTCGTTGATGCTGCAACTCTACCCGGACGCCGAACTGCGCGAAAGCCACACCATCGACGTGCTGATGGGCCGCTTGCGTAAAAAGGTACAGGCGGAATACCCGCATGAAGTGATCACCACGGTACGTGGGCAGGGCTACCGTTTTGACGCGAAGTGAACATGATGTTCAACAAGAATAAAAAACCGTTTTCGCTGCGCGCCCGCTTCCTGATGGCGACCGCCGGGGTGATCCTGGCGCTGTCGCTCTCTTACGGTTTGGTGGCGGTCGTCGGCTACATCGTCAGCTTCGACAAGACCGCCTTCCGCCTGCTGCGCGGCGAGAGCAACCTGTTCTTCAGCCTGGCGCAGTGGAAAGACAACAAGCTCACCATCGCCATTCCCCCCGATATCGATCTCAACTTCCCGACGCTGGTGTTTATCTACGACGATAAAGGCAACCTGCTGTGGAGCCAGCGCAAAGTGCCGGAGCTGGAGAAGCTGATCAACAAGGAGTGGCTGGAGGAGTCCGGCTTCTACGAAATCGACACCGACACCCGCGTCAGTAGCGAAGTGCTGGGGGACAACCCCAAAGCGCAAAACCAGCTGAAAGATTACGACGATACCGATCAGAACGCGCTGACCCACTCGGTGGCGGTCAACACCTATGCCGCCACGCCTCGGCTGCCGGCGCTGACCATCGTGGTGGTCGACAGCATTCCGCAGGAGCTGCAGCGATCCGACGTGGTGTGGGAGTGGTTCAGCTACGTACTGTTGGCCAACCTGCTGCTGGTGGTGCCGCTGCTGTGGCTGGCGGCCTACTGGAGCCTGCGGCCGATCAAGGCGCTGGTCACTCAGGTGGGCGAGCTGGAGAACGGCGAGCGCGATCAGCTCGACGAAAATCCGCCCAGCGAGCTGCGCGGGCTGGTGCGCAATCTGAACATTCTGGTGCGCAACGAGCGCCAGCGTTACACCAAGTATCGCACCACCCTGTCGGATCTGACCCACAGCCTGAAAACGCCGCTGGCGGTGCTGCAAAGTACCCTGCGTTCGCTGCGCAGCGGCAAACAGACCACCATCGAAGAAGCCGAGCCGATCATGCTGGATCAGATCGGGCGCATCTCGCAGCAGATCGGTTACTACCTGCACCGGGCCAGCATCAACTCCGGCCAGACGGTGCTGACGCGCGAGATCCACTCGGTGCCGGCGCTGCTCGACAGCCTGGTGGTGGCGCTGAACAAGGTTTATCAGCGCAAAGGGGTAGTGATCACGCTGGACATCTCGCCGGAGGTGACCTTTATGGGCGAGAAGAACGACTTTATGGAAGTGATGGGCAACGTGTTGGAAAACGCCTGCAAATACTGCCTGGAGTTCGTTGAGATCACCTCGCTGCACTCCGAGAAAAACCTCACCATCGTCATCGTCATCGACGACGACGGCCCGGGGATCCCGGAAAGCAAGCGCCAGCTGATCTTCCAGCGCGGCCAGCGGGTGGATACCCTGCGCCCCGGCCAGGGCCTGGGCCTGTCGGTGGCGGCGGAGATCATCGAGCAGTACGACGGCGAAATCGTCATCAGCGACAGCCCGCTCGGCGGCGCGCGCATGCAGGTCACCTTCGCCCGCCAGCACGACACCCACCACAACGAGTAAATTATGCCTCTGCGGCCCCGATCCACGGGGCCAAACTTCCGTTATAATCGCACTCAGGCTCACTCCTCTCTCCTGGAATAGAACATGGATTATCAATTAGACCTGGACTGGAACGATTTTTTGCAACGTTATTGGCAAAAGCGTCCGGTGATTCTGAAGCGCGGCTTCAAAAACTTTATCGATCCGATCTCCCCGGATGAGCTGGCCGGGCTGGCGATGGAAAACGAAGTGGACAGCCGCCTGGTCAGCCACCAGGACGGCCGTTGGCAGGTTGAACACGGCCCCTTCGAGAGCTTCGACCACCTGAGCGAAAACAACTGGTCGCTGCTGGTGCAGGCGGTGGACCACTGGCATGAGCCTTCCGCAGCGCTGATGCGCCCGTTCCGCCAGCTGCCGGACTGGCGGATGGATGACCTGATGATCTCCTTCTCGGTACCGGGCGGCGGCGTCGGCCCGCACCTCGATCAGTACGACGTGTTCATCATTCAGGGCACCGGCCGCCGCCGCTGGCGCGTCGGGGAAAAAACGCCGCTGAAACAGCACTGCCCGCATCCGGATCTGCTGCAGGTGGAACCGTTCGACGCCATCATCGACGAAGAGATGGAGCCGGGCGACATTCTCTACATTCCGCCGGGCTTCCCGCACGAAGGCTACGCGCTGGAAAACGCGCTCAACTACTCGGTGGGCTTCCGCGCACCGAACGGCCGCGAGCTGGTGAGCGGCTTCGCCGACTACGTGCTGGCGCGCGAACTGGGCAGCAAGCGCTACGGCGATCCGGACGTTAAACTGCGCGAACACCCGGCGGAGATCCTGCCGCAGGAAGTGGACGCCTTACGGCAGATGATGCTGGATCTGGTGCAACAGCCGGAACACTTCCAGCACTGGTTCGGCGAGTTCATCTCCCAGTCGCGCCACGAGCTGGATCTGGCGCCGCCGGAGCCACCGTATCAGGCCGGGGAAATCTACGAGCTGCTGCAACAGGGTGAAGCGCTGCAGCGCCTGGGTGGGTTGCGCGTGCTGCGCGTCGGCGATCGCTGCTTCGTCAACGGCGAGCTGATCGACACCGACCAGCTGCAGGCCGCAGACGCCCTGTGCCAAAACTTCAGCGTCGATGCCGCCCTGCTCGGCGACGCGGTGGACGACCCGTCGTTCCTGGCGCTGCTGACCGCGCTGGTCAACAGCGGGTATTGGTACTTTAACGACTGATTGCCTTCACGCGAACAAGCCACCCTGCCGGGTGGCTTTTTTATGCCTGGCGCGCCTGTGCGCGGTAATCCGCCAGTTCCCCCGCCGCCATGCCCGCCTGCTCCGCCGCCGCACAAATCTGCCGCCAGGTATTGGCATCGATCGGGATGCCCTGCTCCAGCCGCGCCGCGCGGTTGGCCTCTTCCCACTCTCCCGGGACGGCGATCGGCTGTTCGCCGCTCGGCGGCGAAGCTTTCACCCAGCCGATAAAGGCTTCGGCTTCGGCCTGCATTTGCGGGGCGTCGAAGGCCTGAGGATCGAGGATCAGGGTCGTCATGCAGTTGAAGATGGCGTCGCTGTCGGCTTTCAGCGTGGCGTCGTGGGTGGTGCGGCCGCCGGAGAGCGCGCCGCCGAGGATTTCGCACATCGCCGCCAGCGCATAGCCTTTGTGCAAGCCGAACGGCAGCAGCGAACCGAACGGCGCTTCGTGCATCACTTTCGGTTCGGTGGTCGGCTGCCCGTGTTCGTCGATCAGATAGCCCGGCGCCACCGACAGCCCTTTGTTATAGGCCACCCGGGTCTTGCCGAAGGCGATACCGCTGGTGGCAAAATCCAACAGCAGCGGCGTGCGGCCCGGCCGCGGGAAAATGGCGCAGAACGGGTTGGTGCCGAAGCGACGATCGCTGCCGCCGAACGGCGCCACCATCGGATCGCCCACCACGTTGACGAAGTGAATCGAAATGAAACCGGCGCGAGCGCACTGCTCCGCCCAATGGCCTATGCGGCCGATATGGTGCGCGTTGTGCAGCGCCACCGCCGCCAGGCCCAGCTTGCCGGCGCGTTCAATGCCCAGCGCCATCGCTTCGCTGGCCACCACCTGACCGAAACCGCGCGCACCGTCGAGCGTCAGCACCGCGCCGGCGTCGCGCACCACCTCGGCATGCTGATTGAGCTGCAATTGCCCCTGCGCCAACGACGCCATGTAGCTGGGGATCATGCCGACGCCGTGCGAGTCGTGCCCGGCCAGATTGGCCTGCACCAGATGATCGGCCACCAGCTCGGCTTCGCGCGCCGTGCTGCCGGCCTGGCGCCAAATCGCCTGAACGAACTGCGCCAAATGCGGGCTGGCGATACGGTATTCGGTGCTCATCATGCGGTCCTTATGCGTGGGGAATAGGCTTCCACACTATGAGCAACGCCTTGTTACGGCAAGCGATTATGCCGATCGCAAGCGTCCCGTTTACCGCGCCCGCTCGGCGGCCAGCGCCGCGATGCGCATGATCACCGCCACCGCTTGCTCCATGCCTTCCAGGGTCACGAATTCGTGCTTGCCGTGGTAGTTGTAGCCGCCGGTGAACAGGTTCGGGCACGGCAGGCCGCGGAACGACAGCTGCGCGCCGTCGGTGCCGCCGCGGATCGGCTTCATCACCGGTTCGATGTCGCAGTCGCGCATCGCCTGCTGCGCCAGCGCGATCACATGCGGGTGCTCCGCCACCTGTTCGCGCATGTTGTAATAGCTGTCTTCGATGCTCACTTCGATATAGCAATCGCGCGGCAGGCCTTTGCCGACCTCGCGGGCGATGTCCACCATCTTGCGCTTGCGCGCTTCAAACCCCTCGCGCTCGAAGTCGCGCAGGATATAGTGCATTTCGGCGCGCTCTACGCTGCCCTTGATGCTGCTGAGGTGAAAAAAGCCCTGGTAGCCTTCGGTGGTCTCCGGCGCTTCGTCCGCCGGCAACGCCTGATGAATACGGGTGGCCAGCGACAGCGCGTTGACCATCACGCCCTTGGCGCTGCCGGGGTGCACGCTGTTGCCGAGGATTTTGATCGTCACCGAGGCGGCGTTGAAGTTCTCGCACTCGAGCTCGCCGACGCCGCCGCCGTCCACGGTGTAAGCCCATTCGGCATTGAAGGCCGCCACGTCGAACAGCTGCGCCCCCTTGCCCACCTCCTCGTCCGGGGTGAAGGCCACACGGATGTCGCCGTGCGGGATTTTGCGCGCGCGCAGGCGCACCATGGCGGTGAGGATCTCGGCGATGCCGGCCTTGTCGTCGGCGCCCAGCAGCGTTTTGCCGTCGGTAGTGATCAGGGTCTGCCCCAGCATCTGGTGCAGGATCGGGAACATCACCGGCGACAGCACCTCATCGCCGATGCCGAGCGCGATGTCGCCGCCGCGATAGTTCTCGACGATCTGCGGATTGACGTGTTTGCCGCTGAAATCCGGCGAGGTATCCAGATGGGCGATAAAACCGACCGCCGGCACCGGCCAGGCGACGTTGCCCGGCCAGGTGCCCATCACGCAGCCGTGTTCGCTGAGCGACACCCGCTCGAAGCCGAGCGCGATCATTTCCTGCTGCAACGCACGCGCCAGCTTCAACTGCCCGTCGGTGCTCGGCACATGCTTTACGTTCGCTTTGGACTGGGTGTCAAAAGAGACGTAGTTGAAAAAGCGGTCAAGTAATTTGTCCATGGTAGCGGCCCCTCAGAATATCGCGTTTCATTATGCGGAACCGATCAGGATCAAATATTGCGTCAGGTCATTTTTAACCAGAATTCGCCAATATCATTAATCTTTGTGATGATTTCTGAGGGAAATAACACTGTCATCACAGGGTCATTTGTCGCTATCATGATGAAAAACGCGGCATCTGGGCCGGATCGGCTTTCAATTCCGGCATTCAGCGTCTATCATGCGCGCTCGAAAAATTTCCATTGGCGCAACTGGTTTGAGCTTCATTTGATCAGCGGGCATTCCGCAAGCTCCGGCAGTCTTTTCCAGTTGCGGTTCTATCTGCATTAGCCCACGGGATAGAGTAATACGATAAATGACTGAGACATCCTCTCTGACTCCCCTTGTTGAACTGCATGCCCTGAGCAAAGCGTTCGATGGCAAAACCATCATTGCCGATCTCGAACTGGCGATTAACCACGGCGAATTCCTCACCATTCTCGGCCCCTCCGGCTGTGGCAAAACCACGGTGCTGCGCCTGATCGCCGGTCTTGAAGACGCCGATCGGGGCCGCATCGTGCTCGACGGCCAGGACATCACTGCCATTCCGGCCGAACATCGCCACGTCAACACCGTGTTTCAGAGCTATGCCCTGTTTCCGCACATGTCGGTGTTCGACAACGTCGCCTTTGGCCTGCGCATGCAAAAGGTGCCGGCGGCGGAACTGACGCCGCGCGTTGAAGAGGCGCTGCGCATGGTGCAGCTGGATGCGTTCGCCCAGCGGCGGCCGGGCCAGCTCTCCGGCGGCCAACAGCAGCGCGTGGCCATCGCCCGCGCAGTGGTCAACAAGCCGAAGGTGCTGCTGCTGGACGAATCGCTGTCGGCGCTGGACTACAAGCTGCGCAAACAGATGCAGAACGAGCTGAAGGCGCTGCAGCGCAAGCTGGGCATCACCTTCGTGTTCGTCACCCACGATCAGGAAGAAGCACTGACCATGTCGGATCGCATCGTGGTGATGCGTGAAGGCCGCATCGAGCAAGACGGCACGCCGCGTGAGATCTACGAAGAGCCGAAGAACCTGTTCGTCGCCAGCTTTATCGGCGAGATCAACATCTTCGACGCGGTGGTCTTGCAGCGCCTCGATGCGCAGCGGGTGCGCGCCAACGTCGAAGGCCGCGAGTGCGACATCTATGCCGATCTGCCGGTAGAGCCGGGCCAAAAGCTGAAGGTGCTGCTGCGCCCGGAGGATCTGCGGGTAGAAGAAGTGAACGACAGCGCGCAGCACGACGGGCTGATCGGCTACGTGCGCGAGCGCAACTACAAAGGCATGACGCTGGAGTCGGTGGTTGAGCTGGAGAGCGGTAAAACGGTGATGGTCAGCGAGTTCTTCAATGAAGACGATCCGGACGTCGACCACTCGCTCAACCAGAAGATGGCGGTGACCTGGGTTGAAAGCTGGGAGGTGGTGCTGGCCGATGAAGAAATCGCGTAAAGTCTTCCAGAATGTGGTGATCGTCGGCGTCGTCGCCTGGCTGCTGCTGTTCGTGTTCATGCCGAACCTGATGATCATCGCCACCAGCTTCCTGACCCGCGACGACGCCAATCTGGTGCAGATGGTGTTCACGCTGGATAACTATCGGCGCTTGTTCGATCCGTTGTACGCCCAGGTGCTGCTGCACTCGCTGAACATGGCGCTGATCGCCACCCTGTGCTGCCTGGTGATTGGCTATCCGTTCGCCTTTATTCTGGCGCGGTTGCCGCAGAAGGTGCGGCCGCTGCTGCTGTTTCTGCTGATCGTGCCCTTCTGGACCAACTCGCTGATCCGCATCTACGGCCTGAAGCTGTTTCTCAGCACCCGCGGCTATCTCAACGACGCGCTGCTGTGGATCGGCATCATCGACAAGCCGCTGCGCATCATGTACACCTCGGAAGCGGTGATCCTCGGCCTGGTGTATATCCTGCTGCCGTTTATGGTGATGCCGCTCTACTCCAGCATCGAAAAACTCGATAAGTCCTGCCTGGAGGCAGCGCGCGATCTCGGCGCCAGCAAGCTGCAGACCTTTATCCGCATCATCGTGCCGCTGACCATGCCGGGCATTATCGCCGGCTGCCTGCTGGTGGTGCTGCCGGCGATGGGGCTGTTCTTCGTCGCCGATCTGATGGGCGGCGCCAAGAATCTGCTGATCGGCAACGTGATTAAAAGCCAGTTCCTCAATATCCGCGACTGGCCGTTCGGCGCGGCTACCAGCATCTGCCTGACGCTGGTGATGGGGCTGTTGCTGCTGGTCTATTACCGGGCCGCCCGCCTGCTGAACAAGAAGGAGGATCTGGCATGATCGGACGTCTGCTGCGCGGCGGTTTTATGACGCTGGTATACGCCTACCTGTATATCCCGATCGTCATCCTGATCGTCAACTCCTTCAACGCTTCGCGCTTCGGCATCAGTTGGCAAGGAGCCACCACCAAGTGGTACAGCACGCTGCTGAATAACGACAGCCTGCTGCAGGCCGCCGGCCATTCGCTGACCATGGCGGTGCTCTCCGCCACCTTCGCCACGCTGATCGGCTCGCTGACTGCGGTGGCGCTGTACCGTTACCGCTTCCGCGGCAAGCCGTTCGTCGGTGGCATGCTGTTCGTGGTGATGATGTCGCCGGACATCGTGATGGCCATCTCGTTGCTGGTGCTGTTCATGCTGCTCGGCATTTCGCTCGGCTTCTGGTCGCTGCTGTTCTCGCACATCACCTTTTGCCTGCCGTTCGTGGTGGTGACCGTTTACGCGCGCCTGAAAGGGTTCGACGTGAAGATGCTGGAGGCCGCGCGCGATCTCGGCGCAAGCGAGTTCACCATTTTGCGCAAGATCATCCTGCCGCTGGCGATGCCGGCGGTGGCGGCCGGCTGGCTGCTGAGCTTCACCCTGTCAATGGACGACGTGGTCGTCTCCTCCTTCGTCACCGGGCCGAGCTACGAAATCTTGCCGCTGAAGATCTATTCGATGGTGAAAGTCGGCGTCTCGCCGGAGGTCAACGCGCTGGCCACCATTTTGCTGCTGCTGTCGCTGGTGCTGGTGATCGCCAGCCAGTGGGTGATGCGCGATCGCTCGCCCAAGGCCGAGTAGCCCTTCCCGCCGGGCGCGGCGGCGCCCGACTCTTTCATTCGCCGCAGTGATATGACTGCGGCCGTTTTTGATCGGCCAGGCTCGGTTAACCCGCTGATTTGCCGCTGGGATAACCGCCTTTACCCACCCCGCCCCGGCCCCTATAATGGCCCCTTTCTGGGGTATGGCGCGGCCGCCAAACGGTTTGCCCATACGGGTTCGGCTCATTACTGCTGAAGGATACGCTGCATGAAAAAGTGGTCACATCTGCTCGCAGCCGGGATGATGGCGCTGAGTTTCTGCTCTGCAAACGCCTCTGACGGCAAAACGCTGTATTTCTATAACTGGACTGAATACGTCCCGCCGGGGCTGCTGGAGCAGTTCACCAAGGAAACCGGCATCAAGGTGATCTATTCCACCTATGAATCCAACGAAAGCATGTACGCCAAGCTGAAGACCTATAAAGACGGCGCGTACGATCTGGTGGTGCCTTCCACCTACTTCATCGCCAAGATGAGCAAGGAAGGCATGCTGCAAAAAATCGACAAGAGCAAGCTCAGCCACTTCAAGGATCTCGATCCTGCCCTGCTGAACAAGCCGTTCGATCCTAACAACGACTATTCCATCCCCTATATCTGGGGCGCCACCGCCATCGGCGTTAACAGCGATGCGCAGGAGCCCTCTACCGTCACGTCCTGGGCCGATCTGTGGCAGCCGCAGTACAAAGGCCGCCTGCTGCTGACCGACGACGCGCGCGAAGTGTTCCAGATGGCGCTGCTCAAGCTGGGCTATTCCGGCAACACCACCGACCCGAAAGAGATCGAAGCCGCCTATCACGAACTGCAGAAATTGATGCCGAACGTGCTGGCCTTCAACTCCGACAACCCGGGCAACCCGTTTATGGAAGGGGAAGTCAACGTCGGTATGGTGTGGAACGGTTCGGCCTTCGTGGCGCGCCAGGCCGGCACGCCGCTGGAGATCGTCTGGCCGAAGGAAGGCGGGATCTTCTGGATGGACAGCCTGGCCATTCCGGCCAACGCGCGCAACGTCGAGGGGGCGCTGAAGCTGATCGACTTCCTGCTACGGCCGGAAATCGCGGTGCAGGTGGCGGAAACCATCGGTTACCCGACGCCGAACCTGGCGGCGAAGAAGCTGCTGTCGCCGGAGATCGCCAATGACAAGTCACTCTACCCGGATAAGGCGGTGATTGAACACGGCGAGTGGCAAAACGACGTCGGCGACGCCAGCACGCTGTACGAAAGCTACTTCCAAAAGCTGAAAGCCGGGCGCTAACACGCCCCGCCATCCCATCAGGGCGCGCAGTGCGCCCTGATGCCTTTCTCAGGGCCTGTCGGCCCGCGCCACCTTGCCCACCAGGAATTTGTGCACAAAACGCGGCACCACTTCGCTGGCCAGGCCGTAGTGTTTCTCGTCGAACTGGCTCTCCACCTGGCTCGGCTCCAGGTTCAGCTCCATGGCGTAGGCGCCGCCCAGCCGCGCCTCATGCACGAAGCCGGCCGCCGGATAGACGTGGCCGGAGGTGCCGATGGCGACGAAGAAATCGGCCTTGCTCAGCGCTTGATAAATATCGTCCATGCCCAGCGGCATCTCGCCGAACCACACCACGTGCGGCCGCAGCGGCGCCGGGAACTGGCAGCAGTGGCAACGGTCGTCAACGCTGAGATCGCCGGGCCATTCGAACACCTGGCCCGACTGGGTGCAGCGCACCTTCAGCAATTCGCCGTGCATGTGCAGCACCCGCTTGCTGCCGGCGCGCTCATGCAGGTTATCGATGTTTTGCGTGACCAGCAGGAAGTTGTCCCCCAGCCACTCTTCCAGATCCGCCAGCGCGCGGTGCGCGGCATTCGGAGCGATCTCCTCCGTCTGCAGCTGGCGGCGGCGTTCGTTGTAAAACGCCTGCACCAGCGCCGGATCGCGCTGAAAACCTTCCGGCGTGGCGACGTCCTCCACCCGGTGCTCTTCCCACAGCCCATCCGCGGCGCGGAAGGTGCGAATGCCCGATTCGGCCGAAATGCCGGCCCCGGTCAACACCACCACAAACGGCTTTTTCAGCTCGGCCGCCGCCATGGTGTCACGGTGAAAAATGCGTGAACGAAAGCGCTGATGCAGCACATGCTTACTCTTGCGAAACTGACACAGCCGATGGCGAGTGTGCATTAACTCTCTCCTTACTTTTCCCTGTTTACCAAATTGAGGAACGCTGCGCCGCGCACGCCGCCGGCGTCGCCATAGCGCGCCTTCTCGATGCGCGGCAGCCGGGCCACCCGCAGCAGATGCGCCGGCAGCCGCTGCGGCAACGCCTGGTAAATGGCGTCGAAGTTCGACAGCCCGCCGCCGATCACCACCAGGTGCGGATCCAGCACCGTCAGCAGGTTGCCCAGGCAGATCGCCAGCACGTCCATAAAGCGGTCAACGTGAGCCACCGCCTGCGGCTCACCCGCCTGATAATGCGCAATGATCTCGGTGGCAGGCAAGTGCCGGCTATAGAAATGGGCATACATCCATTCGAAACCGCGGCCCGATATGTAATTTTCAATGCAACCCTGATGGCCACACCCGCAGGCAACGCGAGGCACATCACGCCCCAAGACCTCGAGCGCGTCCACCGGCAGGCGCAAATGGCCGAACTCGCCGGCAATATAGTTACGCCCTGGCACCGTCTTGCCGTCGACGATCAGCCCACCGCCTACGCCGGTGCCGAGGATGATGCCCAGCACCGTCGGGTAGCGGCGAAACTCGTCGTCCCAGGCCTCCGACAGCGCAAAGCAGTTGGCGTCGTTATCGACCCGCACCTCGCGCCCGATCAGCGCCGCCAGATCGCGCGGCAGCGGCCGCCCCATCGCCGCCGGCACGTTGGCGGTAAACAGCGTGCCGTCATCGTCGTTGGGCAGGCCGGGGATGCCGATGCCGACGCTGCCGCGCCGGCCGCAAAACGCATCCGCCTCAAGGGTCAGATCGCACAGCGTGGCCAGCAGCTGCCGGTAATCTTCACGCGGCGTCGGCACCCGCTTTTGCCAAATACGCTGCAGGTGGTCGTCGAATACCCCCAGCTCAATCTTGGTGCCGCCCATATCGAAACCGTAGTACATAACCCATCCCCAGGCTAAAAAAACGGGGCGGCATCGCTGCCTCCCCGTGGGTTTTATTGTCCGCTCAGCACCCGCGCCGGGTCGATGCGGCTGGCGCGCCTGGCCGGATACCAACTGGCCAACAGGCTCAGCACGATGGCGGTCGCCAGCACGATCAGCACGTCCAGCCAGTGCAGCTCGGAAGGCAGGAAGTCGATGAAGTAGATATCGCCCGACAGGAAGGAGTGGCCGACCAGTTTCTCGATGCCCCGGATGATGTTGGTCAGCTGCAGCGAGGCGATCACCCCGATCACCACGCCGCTCAGGCTGCCCAGCAGCCCGGCCAGCAGCCCATACCAGATGAAGATGGCGCGAATAAAGCCATCTTTGGCGCCCAGGGTGCGCAGCACCGCGATGTCGGCGCTTTTGTCTTTCACCGCCATCACCAGCGTGGACACGATGTTGAAGCAGGCCACGCCGATCACCAGCACCATCGCCAGGTACATAATGGCGCGGATCATCTGGATATCGCGATACATGTAGCCGTACTTGCCGATCCAGCTTTTGATGTAGATATAAGAATTGGTCACTTCGCCGGCGTCGCGCACCAGTTTATTGGCGGCGAACACGTCGTTCATCTTGAGGGCGATGCCCGTGACGCTGTCACCCATATCGAGATACTGCTGCGCATCGGCCAGCGGCACCAGCGCCAGGCTGTGATCGAGCTGGCCGCTGAGCTGCAAAATGCCGGTCACGTGCAGACGGATGCGCTTCGGCTGCAGCAGCTTCATTTCCGGGTCGCTGTTGGGGATCATCACCGTCACATAGGCGCCCTGCTTGACGCCCAGCGCGTCGGCCACGCCCTTGCCGAGGATCACCTGCTGCTCGCCGGGCTTGAAGTTGGCCCAGGCGTCGCCCTGCACATACTGCGGCAGCGCGCTCAGTTGGCTCTCCTGCTGCGGATCAACGCCTTTGACTTCCACCGCGCGCAGCTGCGCGCCGTTTTCCATCAGGCCGGTAAAGTTGATGTACGGCGCGGCGGCCACAATGCCCGGCACCTTTTCCACCCGCTGCAGAATCGACGGCCAGCCGCTGAACGGCTGATTGACCGGCTCGAGTTCGCCGTGCGGCACCACCGCCAGAATGCGGTTCTTCAGCTCGCGCTCAAAACCGTTCATCGCGCTCAGGCCGACGATCAGCACCGCCACCCCTAGCGCAATGCCGATGGTGGAGATGACCGAGATCAGCGACACCATGCCGCCGCGTTTACGGCCGCGGCTGAAACGCAGGGCCGTCAGGAAGGACAGTGAGGCTCCCGCCATTACTCGGCCCCCATCAGGGTCAGCTGCGCCTGCAGGTGGCCGTCGGCCATTTCCAGCTGGCGGCTCAGGCGCTTGGCCAGCTGCAGATCGTGCGTCACCACCAGAAAAGCGGTGCCCTGACGCACGTTCAGCTCGCCCAGCAGATCGAAGATGCTGTCTGCGGTGCGTTTGTCCAGGTTACCGGTCGGTTCGTCCGCCAGCACCAGCGCCGGGTTGTTGACCAGCGCGCGCGCGATCGCCACACGCTGACGCTCGCCGCCGGAGAGCTCGGACGGGCGGTGCTTGCTGCGTTTTTCCAGCCCGACCGCCGCCAGCATCTCCCGCGCCTTCTCCTGCGCCTGCGCCGGCTTGGCGCCGCCGATCAGCAGCGGCATGGCGGCGTTTTCCAGCGCGGTGAAGTCCGGCAGCAAATGGTGAAACTGATAGATGAAGCCCAGCTGGCGGTTGCGCAGCTCGGCCTTGGCCGCCGAAGACATGGCGTTCAGCGATTCGCCCTTGAAGATCACCTCGCCGGAGGTCGGTGAGTCCAACCCGCCCAGCAGGTGCAACAGGGTACTCTTGCCGGAACCCGAGCTGCCGACGATCGCCATCATCTCGCCCTGCTGCATGGCAAAGCTGACATTGCGCAGCACGTCGGTGTGCAGATTGCCTTCCTGATAGGTCTTGCACAGGTTGTCACACTGCAGCAAAAGATGGTTACTCATAACGTAAAGCCTCAGCGGGTTGTACGGCGGCAGCGCGCCATGAAGGATAAAGCGTGGACAACAAGGAAACCGCCATCGCCACCACGGCGATGATCGTTACCTGCAGCGGATCGACCGCCACCGGCAGCGAAGCGCCGTCGATCAAGGCGCCGAGGATCGGCATCAGGTTATTCAGGTTGGTGGCCAGCAGCACGCCAAGCAGCGTGCCGAGCAGCGAACCGATGATACCGGCGCTGGCGCCCTGCACCATAAACACCGACATGATCTGGCGGCGAGTCAGCCCCTGGGTCTGCAGAATGGCGACCTCGCCCTGCTTTTCCATCACCAGCAGGCCGAGCGACGTAATGATGTTAAACGCCGCCACCGCCACGATCAGGCTGAGCAGCAGCCCCATCATGTTTTTCTCCATGCGCACCGCCTGGAACAGCTCGCCCTTGCGATCGCGCCAGTCTTTCCAGACCGTGCCCGCCGGCAGCGCCTGTTGGCTGAGGGTATCGACCGCCAGCGGCTGCTGCAGGAACAGGCGCCAGCCGGTGATGTTGCCCGCCGGGTAGCGCATCAGGCGCGAAGCGTCCTGTTGGTTGACCAGCAGCTGATAGCCGTCCACCTCGCTGTTGGCGTGGAAGGTGCCGATAAGGGTGAACAGGCGCTGGCTGGGAATGCGGCCCATCGGTGTGAACTGGCTGGCGCTCGGCACCATCACGCGCAGCGAATCGCCGCGCTTGACGCCGAGTTGCCCCGCCAGCTGTTCGCCGATGATGATGTTGTATTGGCCCGGCTGCAGCTGTTGCTGCTTGACGTTGACCAGATACGGGGTCAGCGGATCGGCTTCGTCGGGATTGACGCCGAGCATCACCCCGACCGCCACGCTGCGGGCGCTTTGCAGCACCACGTCACCGGTGGTCAGCGGTGCGACGCGCGTGACGCCCTGCAGCTTCTGCACCTCGGAGGCCGGCAGCTGCTGCGGGTTGACCGATCCTTGCGGACTGGTAACCAACGCCTGCGGCATCAGGCCGAGGATGTTGTTCTCCAGATCCTTTTCGAAACCGTTCATCACCGACAGCACGGTGACCAACGCCATCACCCCCAGCGTAATGCCGATGGTGGAAAGCCAGGAAACAAACCGCCCGAAGCGGTCTGAGGCTCGCCCGCGCATGTAGCGCAGGCCAATGAATAACGCGACAGGTTGATACATGAAATCCGTTTGATAGCCGTGGCTTAAGCAAAGTGATCATGGATAATAAAGGCTCTCCCTCGTTTAGGGAACACCCGGCGGCCTTTTATTGCGCCGGGCGGCCCCTCATCCGGCGTCTCGCTTGAGCAGGTTATAGACCGACACCCGCGAGATGCCGAGCGCTTCGGCCACCATGGTGGCCGCGCCGCGCAGTTGCAAATACCCTTGCTGCTTCAGCTGTTGCACCACCTGAAACCGCTGTTCGGAAGACAAAGCGCGCGGCTGGGTGGCATGCGACGCGGCGAACGCGTTGATCGCCGCGGCGATGTCCGACAGCGAGCGTGCACTCTCCGCCGCCTGCGGCGCGGCGCTTTGCACCACCGCCGTCAGCTGCTGCAGGATAGCGGTGACGCTGTTGAAGATAGACACATCCAGATTGAGGCAAATTGCCGCCACAAAGCGGCCCTGGCTATTGCGCAGGCCGATCGAGGTGCTCTTGGCCGGGCGCCCGTCCGGAAACACGCTGGCGTAGTTCTGCACCACGTCTGGAAACTCCGGCGACGCGATGCGCTCCAGCCCCATTTCCGTCGCGGCGTCGCCGATGCGGCGGTTGGATAGATTGTTGGCGATGGCGACAATGGCGCGATCGGGCTGGGTCAGATCGTGCAGCACCACTTCGCAACCGGGCGCGAACATCACGCCCAACGCCTGAACAATTTTTTCCGCTTCGCGCAGCAACAGCGCATTTTCCTGCCTGAGATCGCTCATTAAGTTAACCATTTGACAATAACTTTACAAAGAGTAAATTAAAAATCCACACCAAGCAATGCATCGTCCATTACTTACCTGTGCGAGGTCGCCATGAGTTCAGTCCCACGCTGCATCACCGCCGCCGATATTGCCACCGCCGCCGACGTTATCGCCGGGCATGCCCTGCGCACGCCGGTCATGACTTCGCGCCAGGCCGACCAGATCGCCGGCGCGCAGCTGTTCTTCAAGTGCGAGAATTTTCAGCGCATCGGCGCCTTCAAATTTCGCGGCGCCTATAACGCCATCGCGCAACTCAGCGCAGAGCAGCGTCGGGCCGGGGTAATCGCCTTTTCATCCGGCAACCACGCACAGGCGATGGCGCTGGCGGCGCGCGAATTGGGCGTTAGCGCCACCATCGTAATGCCCGATGACGCCCCTGCGGCCAAGCTGGCAGCCACGCGCGGCTATGGCGCCAACGTGGTCATCTATCAGCGCCACAGCGAAGATCGTGAAGAAATCACCCGACGCCTGGCCGCAGAGCGGGGCCTGACGCTGGTGCCACCGTACGATTACCCGCAGGTGATCGCCGGCCAGGGCACCGCCGCCAAGGAGCTGTTTGAAGAGACCGGGCCATTGGATCTGCTGTTGGTGTGCACCGGCGGCGGCGGCCTGCTGGCCGGCAGCGCGGTGGCGGCGCATCACTGGTCGCCGGGCTGTCGCGTGTTCGGCGTCGAGCCTGAAGCCGGCAACGACGTTCAGCAAGCCTTTCAGCGCGGTGAACCGGTGCACATCCCGGTGCCGAAAACCATTGCCGACGGCGCGCAGACCCAACAGGTCGGGCAGCTGACCTTCCCGATCATTCAGGCCTATGTCGAAGGCATTCTGACGGTCAGCGACGCCCAGCTGTGTCGGCAAATGCGCTTCTTTATGGAGCGGATGAAAATGGTGGTTGAGCCGACCGGCTGCCTGGCGGCCGCGGCGGCGATGAACGGCCTGCTCGATCTGCGCGGTAAAAAGGTCGGCGTTATCGTCAGCGGCGGCAACCTCGACGTCGACAAGATTGCGCACTATCTCGCCCTGGCCGGCGAAAATTAACGCGGCGCATCGGTTAAATAACAGGCGGAACATCAGGGTATAGCGCTTTTTGCTGTGTCAGTTTGGCGGCCGCTGGGCTACTATAAACAGCATAAAGGCGCTGGGTTATCCGTGCCGGAACGCCCTCTAACACATTGATTAAAGATACCTGAATGAGCACTTCCGATAGCCGTAACCGTTCCTCATCCCCCCGTTATTCTCTGCCCGATCGCGCGGGCGATCTGCGCCAGCTGGGGCAACTGACCGGCGCGGCCTGCGCCGTGGAGTGCGCCGAGATCGTCGAACGCCACCCTGGCCCGGTGATGCTGATCGCGCCGGACATGCAAAACGCCCTGCGGCTGCGCGACGAGATCCAGCAGTTCACCGACCAGATGGTGACCACGCTGTCCGACTGGGAAACCCTGCCGTACGACAGCTTCTCGCCGCATCAGGAAATCATCTCAGATCGTTTGTCGAGCCTGTATCACCTGCCGACCATGGCGCGCGGCGTGATTATTCTGCCGGTCAACACCCTGATGCAGCGCGTCTGCCCGCACGAGTTCCTGCACGGCCACGCGCTGGTGATGAAGAAAGGCCAGCGCCTGTCGCGCGACAAGCTGCGCGCGCAGCTGGAACAGGCCGGTTACCGCAGCGTCGATCAGGTGATGGAGCACGGCGAATTCGCCACCCGCGGCGCGTTGCTCGATCTTTACCCGATGGGCAGCGATGAGCCTTACCGCATCGACTTCTTCGATGACGAAATCGACAGCCTGCGCATCTTCGACGTCGATACCCAGCGCACGTTGAGCGAAGTCGAGGCCATCAATCTGTTGCCGGCCCACGAGTTCCCCACCGACAAAAACGCCATCGAGCTGTTTCGCAGCCAGTGGCGCGAGCAGTTTGAGGTGCGCCGCGACGCCGAGCACATCTATCAGCAGGTCAGCAAAAGCGCCTGGCCGGCCGGCATCGAATACTGGCAGCCGCTGTTCTTCAGCCAGCCGCTGCCGTCGCTGTTCAGCTACCTGCCGGCCAATACGCTGATCGTCAACACCGGCGATCTGGAGGGCGCCGCCGAGCGCTTCTGGCAGGACGTCAACCAGCGTTACGAAAGCCGCCGCGTCGATCCGATGCGCCCGCTGCTGGCGCCGGATACGCTGTGGCTGCGCGTCGACGCGCTGTTCGGCGAGCTGAAGGCCTGGCCGCGCATCGCGCTGAAAACCGATGAGCTGCCGGCCAAGGCCGGCAATACCAATCTGGACTACCATGCCCTGCCCGATCTGGCGGTGCAAGCGCAGCATAAATCCCCGCTGGATAACCTACGGCGCTTTATCGAAGGCTTCGACGGCAGCGTGATTTTCTCCGTCGAGAGCGAGGGGCGGCGTGAAACGCTGCAGGATCTGCTCGGCCGCATCAAGCTGGCGCCGGCGCTGATTCAGCGCCTCGATCAGGCGGAAACGGCGGGCCGTTACATGATGGTCGGTGCCGCCGAACACGGCTTCCTCGACGGCCTGCGCCAGCGGGCGCTGATCTGCGAAAGCGATCTGCTCGGCGAGCGCGTCAGCCGCCGCCGGCAGGACAACCGGCGCACCATCAATACCGATACCCTGATCCGCAACCTGGCGGAGCTGCATCCCGGCCAGCCGGTGGTGCATCTGGAACACGGCGTCGGCCGCTACGTCGGCCTGACCACGCTGGAGGCCGGCGGCATCAAGGCCGAGTACCTGATCCTCTCCTACGCCGGTGAGGACAAGCTGTACGTGCCGGTTTCTTCACTGCATCTGATCAGCCGCTACGCCGGCGGCGCGGACGAAAACGCCCCGCTGCACAAGCTGGGCGGCGACGCCTGGACGCGCGCGCGGCAGAAAGCGGCCGAGCGCGTGCGCGACGTGGCGGCGGAGCTGCTGGATATCTACGCCCAGCGCGCCGCCAAGGCCGGTTTCGCCTTCAAACACAATCGCGAACAGTACCAGCTGTTCTGCCAGAGCTTCCCGTTCGAAACCACGCCGGATCAGGAACAGGCGATCAACGCGGTGCTGAGCGACATGTGCCAGCCGCTGGCGATGGACCGCCTGGTGTGCGGCGACGTCGGCTTCGGCAAAACCGAAGTGGCGATGCGCGCCGCCTTCCTGGCGGTGGAAAACGGCAAGCAGGTGGCGGTGCTGGTGCCGACCACCCTGCTGGCGCAGCAGCACTTCGACAACTTCCGCGATCGCTTCGCCACCTGGCCGATCCGCATCGAAATGATGTCGCGCTTCCGCAGCGCCAAAGAGCAGCAGCAGGTGCTGGACGACGCGGCCGAAGGCAAAGTGGACATCATCATCGGCACCCACAAGCTGTTGCAGAGCGATCTGCGCTGGAAAGACCTGGGGCTGCTGATCGTCGATGAAGAACACCGCTTCGGCGTGCGCCATAAAGAACGCATCAAGGCGATGCGCGCCGACGTCGATATCCTGACGCTGACCGCCACGCCAATCCCGCGTACCCTGAACATGGCGATGAGCGGCATGCGCGATCTGTCGATCATCGCCACCCCGCCGGCTCGCCGGCTGGCGGTGAAGACCTTCGTGCGCGAATACGACAGCCTGGTGGTGCGCGAGGCGATCCTGCGTGAAGTGCTGCGCGGCGGCCAGGTTTACTACCTCTACAACGACGTGGAAAACATCGAGAAAGCGGCGCAGCGCCTGGCGGAACTGGTGCCGGAAGCGCGCATCGCCATCGGCCACGGCCAGATGCGCGAACGCGATCTGGAACGGGTGATGAACGATTTCCACCACCAGCGCTTCAACGTGCTGGTGTGCACCACCATCATCGAGACCGGCATCGATATCCCCAGCGCCAACACCATCATCATCGAGCGGGCCGATCGCTTCGGCCTGGCGCAGCTGCACCAGCTGCGCGGCCGCGTCGGGCGGTCGCACCACCAGGCTTACGCCTATCTGCTGACGCCGAACCCGAAAGCCATGGGCACCGATGCCCATAAACGGCTCGAAGCCATCGCATCGCTGGAAGATCTCGGCGCCGGTTTCGCGCTGGCGACCCACGATCTGGAGATCCGCGGCGCCGGCGAACTGCTGGGCGAAGACCAGAGCGGCCAGATGACCACCGTCGGTTTCTCACTCTACATGGAGCTGTTGGAAAGCGCCGTCGATGCGTTGAAAAACGGCCGCGAACCGTCGCTGGAAGATCTCACCAGCAGCCAGACCGAGGTGGAACTGCGCATGCCGGCGCTGCTGCCGGAAGATTTCATTCCCGACGTCAATACCCGTCTGTCGCTGTACAAGCGTATCGCCAGCGCGAAGAGCGACGGCGAGCTGGATGAGCTGAAAGTCGAGCTGATCGACCGCTTTGGCCAGTTGCCGGACGCGGCGCGCAACCTGTTGCAGTGCGCGGCGCTGCGCCTGCATGCACAGAAGCTGGGCATCAAACGCATCGAGAGCAACGAGCGCGGCGGCTTTATCGAGTTCGGCGACAACAACCGCGTCGACCCGGGTTATCTGATCGGCCTGTTGCAAGGCAATCCGCAGGTTTACCGCCTGGACGGCCCGAGCAAGCTGAAGTTCACGCTCGATTTGGCCGACCGCCAGAAACGCCTGACGTTCACCGAAGATCTGCTGGACGCCTTCCGCGAACACACGCTGGCGGCCTGAGCCAACGCCTCCCGCCGGCGCGGCGGGAGGCGGCTTATTCGCGCGGGAAACCGGCGCCCAGCGGCGCCAGCTGCATCACGCGGCTGGTCACCACCCGATTTTTACCGCTGCGCTTCGCCTCATATAACGCTTCGTCAGTCATGGCGATCGCCTTGTCCAGCGTCATGCCGGGCAGATACAGCGACACGCCGATCGACAGCGTGATGTGCGCTTCATCGTGGGCATTCAGCAAGAACGTCGAGCTCTCCACCGCGCTGCGAATGCGCTCCGCCACCCCACCGATGACCAGCGGATCGTAGCTGGCGGTGATCACCATAAACTCCTCGCCGCCGTAACGCCCGACGAAGTCCTCGTTGCGCACGCTGTTTTGCAGCAGCCGGCCGACGCTGGCCAGCAGCACGTCACCGGCCGGGTGGCCGTAGGTGTCATTGATCTTTTTGAAATCATCCAGATCGAGGATCATCAGCCCGCACGGGCGGCGTTCGGCGCGCTGCAGCATCAGGTGGTAATCGACGCTGGCGCGGTTGTTGATATGGGTCAGGCTGTCGGTCGTGGCGCGGGCGCGCATCGCGAAATAGGCGTAGATGTGGCGCTCTTTGAAATTCAGCGCATGGTAGCAAATCGCCAGGCAGAGCGCGGAAACCGCCTGGTACAGCAACACGTCCAGCCATAGCCCGCTCATGTCCACCAGCAGCCACACCACCGCGATGCGATACAGTGCGATGGCGCCGATCGTCAGGTAAAACACCCAGTGGGATTTCTTCAGCCACACGCGCGACAGCAGCAACGGCACCAGGATTGAGGCGATAAACAGGTTATCGACGGTGAAACCGCCGGTCAGCGCCATGGCGAACAAAAAGCTCACCAGCCCACTGATGCCGCCGCCGAAAAAAGTCACCAGGATCATCGGAATCATCGAAAAACTGTAGTGCACCTTATCGGTCAGCTCCAGCCGGTCCTGGCTTAAATACAGCACCGCCACCCCGGCCAACAGGCCGAATACGACGCGCTTCCACAGCGCAGAGCGATAGGAGAACGGCGCGTTTTTACTGAGAACGAAATAGCTTACCGACAGCGTGGCGTAGGTGATGCAGGCGTCGCTGTAAATGGCGGGAATGGACGCAATGTAGGTCATAAATAGTCAGCGGCTCCTCGGGATCGCCAGGGGTTGATATGCAGACGTTGAATAACGCATCCCTGTCGTCTCCGCTTCGGCGGCGGCTATTTTACACAGTCTATTAATAGAGTAGCAGTTCTATCTTATCGCCAAGCCGTCTATCTCACGATGCGCGCTTCAGGCTACTCTGTGCTTTGTGTTATCGGGGGAGAACCGCATGAATATCGACGATGAACTGCAGGCGCTCAGCGAACAGGAAGCGACGCTGGCCTTTACCCATTTTGACGCCGCCACCGCCTGGGAGCTGGGCGCGGCGCTGAAAACCGCCGCCGAGCGGCGCGGTCTGAGCATCGCCATCGAGATCCAACTGGCCGGGCAGACGCTGTTTTATTACGCCATGCCGGGCGCCACGCCAGACATCGCCGACTGGGTGCGGCGCAAGCGCAATCTGGTGAATCATTTTCACAAAAGCTCTTATGCTATCGGCCTGCGCCTGCAGCAGCGGCAAACGTCGCTGGAAGAGCGCTACGGGCTGAGCGTGCGCGACTATTCGGTGCACGGCGGCGCCTTCCCGCTCACTCTGACCGGCCTCGGCTGCATCGGCAGCATCAGCATTTCCGGCGCGCCGCAGAAGGAAGATCACCAGCTGCTGGTAAGCACTTTAGCCCACTTTCTCGGCTTATCCCTGCCCGCGCTCCACTAGCCGTTAAAACCTTGATTATTCCTTTCCTTTTCAGCCGCAGAATCTGCGGCTGACTTATCTGTTATCCGCATTTAGCGCCAAACAAAAGGGCGACTCTCTGATTTCCTGCGCCAAATTGACACAGGTCTGGTAATCCGCTGAACAAAAGGCGTATGGTATCTGTCACGTGACAAGACGGACCTCATCGGGCCCGCCATTCCTTTCACTTTTGAAGATTTGGTACGCACCGTAGATGAAAACGCATGAAATAAACAAAATTCGCCCCTTCAGCGCGCTGATAGACGCCTGCTGGCGGGAACCTTATAGCCTGGCGCGGTTGCTGAAAGACGCTATCGCCGGGGTGACGGTCGGTATTATCGCCATCCCGCTGGCGATGGCGCTGGCGATCGCCAGCGGCGTGCCGCCGCAGTACGGCCTGTATACCGCCGCCATCGCCGGGATCGTCATCGCCGTCAGCGGCGGTTCGCGCTACAGCGTCTCCGGCCCCACCGCCGCCTTCGTGGTGATCCTGTATCCGGTTTCGCAGCAGTTCGGATTGGCCGGCCTGCTGGTCGCCACGCTGATCTCCGGGGTGTTTCTGCTGCTGATGGGGCTGGCGCGCTTTGGCCGGCTGATCGAGTACATTCCGCTGCCGGTGACGCTCGGCTTTACCTCCGGTATCGCCATCACCATCGCCACCATGCAGATCAAGGACTTCTTCGGCCTGCAGCTGGCGCGCACGCCGGAAAATTACGTCGGCAAGCTGTACGCCCTGCTGCAGGCGCTGCCAACGCTGGATTTCGGCGATACCCTGATCGGCGCGGTGACGCTCCTGATCCTGATCTTCTGGCCCAAGCTCGGCCTGCGGGTGCCGGGCCACCTGCCGGCGCTGCTGGCGGGCACCGCGCTGATGGGGCTGCTGGCGCTGTTTGACCACCCGGTGGCAACCATCGGCTCGCGCTTCAGCTACCTGCTGGCCGACGGCAGCAGCGGCCAGGGCATCCCGCCGATCCTGCCGCAGCTGCTGCTGCCCTGGGATCTGCCGGGCGGCGGCGGGCAGCCGTTCACCCTGAGCTGGCAAACCGTTTCCGCCCTGCTGCCGGCGGCGTTTTCGATGGCGATGCTCGGCGCGATCGAATCGCTGCTGTGCGCCGTGGTGCTCGACGGCATGACCGGCAAGAAGCACAACTCGAACAGCGAGCTGATCGGCCAGGGTGCGGGTAACATCATCGCGCCGTTCTTCGGCGGCATTACCGCCACCGCCGCGATTGCCCGTTCGGCGGCCAACGTGCGCGCCGGCGCCACCTCGCCGGTGTCCGCCATCATCCACGCGTTGCTGGTGCTGTTGGCGCTGCTGGTATTGGCACCGTGGCTCTCTTACCTGCCGCTGGCGGCGATGGCGGCGCTGCTGCTGATGGTCGCCTGGAACATGAGCGAGGCGCACAAGGTGATTTATCTGCTGCGCCGGGCGCCGAAGGACGACATTCTGGTGCTGCTGCTGTGCATGTCGCTGACGGTGCTGTTCGATATGGTGATCGCCATTACCGTGGGCATCGTGCTGGCGTCGCTGCTGTTTATGCGCCGCATCGCCCGCATGACGCGGCTGAGCGAGCTGAGCGCCGGCGACGGCCGCCTGGTGCTCCGGGTGAACGGCCCGCTGTTCTTCGCCGCCGCCGAGCGCATCTTTACCGAACTGCTGGCGCGCAGCGAAGGCTACCGCACGATCGTGCTGCAATGGGATGCGGTTCCGGTGCTCGATGCCGGCGGCCTGAGCGCCCTGCGGCGCTTTATCGACGTGCTGCCGGCAGACAAAAAGCTGGTGATCACCGACGTGCCGTTCCAGCCGCTGAAAACCCTGGCGCGTGCGCGGGTGCAGCCGATCGAGGGCCGCCTGCAGTTCTACCCGACGCTGCCGGAAGCGCTGGCGGCCACCGGCGCCTAAACGTAAAAAAGCCCGACGAGTCGGGCTTTTTTTATGGCTACGAACGCTTAGTTGCTGGTATCCAGCTCCGGGAAGCTCTTCACCAGGTCGTCGATGGCTTTCATCTGCGCCAGGAACGGCTCCAGCTTGTCCAACGGCAGCGCGGACGGGCCGTCGCACTTGGCGTTTTTCGGATCCGGGTGCGCTTCGAGGAACAGGCCGGCCAGGCCAACCGCCATACCGGCGCGCGCCAGCTCGGCCACCTGAGCGCGGCGGCCGCCGGACGCGGCGCCGAACGGATCGCGGGTCTGCAGCGCGTGGGTCACGTCGAAGATCACCGGATGGCCGCCGGTCACGTTCTTCATCACGTTGATGCCCAGCATGTCGACCACCAGGTTGTCATAGCCGAAGTTGCTGCCGCGATCGCACAGGATCACCTGATCGTTGCCGCCTTCTTTGAACTTGTCGACGATGTTGCCCATCTGCCCCGGGCTGACGAACTGCGGCTTCTTGACGTTGATCACCGCGCCGGTTTTCGCCATCGCTTCCACCAGATCGGTCTGACGCGCCAGGAAGGCCGGCAGCTGGATCACGTCAACCACTTCGGAAACCGGCTGCGCCTGCGCCGCTTCATGCACGTCGGTGATGATTTTCACGCCGAAGGTTTTTTTCAGCTCTTCGAAGATCTTCATCCCTTCTTCCAGGCCCGGACCGCGGTACGAGTGGATGGAAGAACGGTTGGCCTTGTCGAAAGAGGCTTTGAATACGTAAGGGATGCCCAGTTTTTGCGTCACGGTGACGTAGTGTTCGCAGATGCTCATCGCCAGATCGCGCGATTCCAGCACGTTCATACCGCCAAACAGCACAAACGGCAGATCGTTTGCTACGTCGATATCGCCAATGCTAACCACTTTCTGTTTCATGCTTTCGCCTTTGTTAAGGTTGTAACCGTCGCCTTGCAAACTGCACGGAGTCATTGAATTAATGCAGCGTCACCTGTTTCGGCTCAATCGAGTGGATCTGTACTTTGATCACTTCGCTGACCGGGTCTTCAGGACACTGCTCGACAAAATAGTTGAGGTCGGAAATCGCGATATGGTTGCACTCCAGCTGGGCGTAAATCAGCCCGCGGTCGCGGATCTCGTACGGGTCTTCCGGATCGAAGCACAGCACCGTTTCGCTGGTGCGCAGCGCCATTTCCAGCTGCTTTTCTTCCATCAGGGCGGCCTTCAGCGTATCGAGCATCTTGCGCACCACCATGATGTTCTCCGACTCGTCGAGATCGTCGTCTTCCAGCTCGGCGCCCAGCCCCAGGTTGCCCTTGATCCACACTTCCAGCTGGTGCTCGCTCAGGGTTTCGCCGTTCAGCGGGTTGATCAGCCACAGCTCTTCGTCCAGCCAGTCGGCGCGCAGGATCAGCTGAGTGGGGAAAATCACCGGCAGCAGCGGCAGGTCCAGCGCGTTGGCGATATGCAGGAAGATAGTGCCCAGCGAGACCGGCGTGCCCTGCCGCGCTTCCAGCACCTTGTCCAGCCAGATGGCGTCCGACAGGCGGTACACGCCGCTGGCGCCGCCGAATCCCCAGGTCTTGTAAAACAGTTCGATGAGCGCATCCAGTTGCTGCTCCTGAGTGATATCGACCGGCACCGCCGCGCGCGCTTCGTCCACCAGCTGTTGCAGCTTGCGCTCCACGTCGGCAACCGGGAAATCGCGCCGCACCGACTGCGACACCAGGATCACCCCTTCGCTCAGCGGCGAGGCGTTAAATTCAAAATCAGCAATGCTACTCATAGGTATCCCATCAGAAACGGTATTTTCGTCGTGGCAAGTTTAATTATCAGGTACAGGCAGCCCAACGCCAGCACGAACGCCACGGTTCGCAGCCGCTGACTTTTGGTCTTCTTGCCCAATGCGACGTAGCCAAGCAGGATATAGATAATAACGCCAAACAGCTTCTCGGTCAGCCATGAGTCCATACCCAGCAGCGGATAAAACCCGAACGTCACCACCAGCGCGATGCCGCTGACGAACAGCAGCGTGTCGTTCAGGTGCGGCGCTACCTTGACCCAGCGGCGGCCCATGATCGGCGAGCGGCGCCACTGCCAAAAGAAACGCAGCACAAACAAGGTAATACTGATGGCGACCGTCAGCAAATGGAAATGTTTCAACGCGGTGTATGCAGTCATGATGCTCCCTTAAATGGCTCGGGCGTCGTTATTATGAGAGGCGCTTATCCCGGCCATTGGCCGAGCGTCACGCGGTCGTTGTCGCCATAATCACGGTGGGTGGCGACAGCGGAAAATCCGGCGGCCTGCAGCAGCGCACGCACGCTCTCGCCCTGCTGCCAGCCATGTTCCAACAGCAGCCAGCCCTGGGGCTGCAAATGGTGCGGCGCCTGGCGCACGATGGCGGCCAGATCCGCCAACCCACGATCGGCGGCGACCAGCGCGCTGCCGGGCTCGAAGCGCACGTCGCCCTGCGACAAATGCGGATCGGCGGCGTCGATATAGGGCGGATTGCTGGCGATCAGCGCGAAGCGTTGCCCCGCCACCGGCGCAAACCAGCTGCCCTGTAGAAATCGGACGTTGTCGATCTTCAGCTTGTGCGCATTGTGCTGCGCCAGCGCGACCGCTTCCGGCTGCACATCGACGCCGATAGCCGAACAGTCCGGGCGCTCGCTGGCCAGCGCCAGCGCGATGGCGCCGGTGCCGGTGCCGAGATCGAGGAAGTGGCAGGGTTGCGGCGGCAGGCGCGCCAGCGCCAGCTCCACCAGGCATTCGGTATCCGGGCGTGGGATCAGCGTTGCGGGTGAAACCGACAGCGGCAGCGACCAAAATTCGCGCTCGCCCACCAGATAGGCCACCGGCTCACCGCGTTCGCGGCGCGCCAGCAGCGTCTCCAGCTGCTGTTGCTGCGGCGGCGTCAGCAGGGTTTCACCGAACGCCATCAGGAAGGTTCTGGCCTTGCCGGTCACGAAACCCAACAGGATTTCCGCGTCGCGCCGGGCGCTGTCGCTGTGGGTCAAACGCGCGGCGGCGGCTTTCAGCCAGTGTTGATAGTCCATCACTCTTGCTCGGCGGACAGCGCAGCCAGCTGGTCGGCCTGATACTCTTGCACGATCGGTTGGATCAGCATGTCCAGTTTGCCTTCCATCACCTCGTCCAGGCGGTAGAGCGTCAGGTTGATGCGGTGGTCGGTCACCCGCCCCTGCGGGAAGTTGTAGGTACGGTTACGGTCAGAACGGTCGCCGCTGCCCAGCAGGTTGCGGCGCGTGGACGCCTCGGCCTGCTGGCGCTTGGCCATCTCGGCGGCGCGAATGCGCGCGCCCAGCACCGACATCGCCTTGGCTTTGTTTTTGTGCTGTGAACGCTCGTCCTGGCACTCCACCACGATGCCGGTCGGCAAGTGGGTGATGCGGATCGCCGAGTCGGTGGTGTTAACGTGCTGACCACCGGCGCCGGAGGAGCGGAAGGTGTCGATTTTCAGATCGCCCGGGTTGATGTCCGGCAGCTCGGCTTCCGGCACTTCCGGCATCACCGCCACGGTGCAGGCGGAGGTGTGGATGCGCCCCTGGGACTCGGTTTCCGGCACGCGCTGCACGCGGTGGCCGCCGGATTCAAACTTCAGCTGGCCGTACACGCCGTCGCCGGAGACTTTGGCGATCACTTCTTTAAAGCCGCCGTGCTCGCCTTCGTTGGCGCTCATTACCTCGACGCGCCAGCGGCGGCTTTCCGCATAGCGGCTGTACATGCGGAACAGATCGCCGGCAAAGATCGCCGCCTCATCGCCGCCGGTGCCGGCGCGCACTTCGAGGAAGCAGCTGCGCTCATCGTCCGGATCTTTCGGCAGCAGCAACACCTGCAGCTGCTGCTCCAGCTCTTCGCTGGCCGCCCGCGCCTGTTTCAGCTCTTCCTGCGCCATCTCGCGCATCTCCGGATCGTCCAGCATCATTTCCGCCGTCTCCAGATCCTCCTGCACCTGACGCCATTCCAGGAAGCAGCGGCTGACGTCGGTCAGCTGCGCGTATTCTCGCGACAGCGCGCGGAACCGGTCTTGGTCGGCGATAACGCCGGCATCGCCGAGCAGCGCCTGCACTTCTTCATGGCGCTCTTGTAACGCTTCCAGTTTGGCAACAATAGAAGGCTTCATGCGTGGTAATAAACCCTGTTAATAGAGAAAACTAATGCTGATCCAGCCCGAGGCTGTCGCGTAATAACTGCAACCGCTCCACGTCGCCGTCGCCGGCGGCCTGCTGGAGGGATTTGGTGGGGGCATGAATAAGACGGTTGGTCAGTTTATGGGCCAGCTCGTGAATAACCTGCTCCACGTTGGCGCCCTGCGCGATGGCGGCCAGCGCTTTGGCCTCCATCTCTGCGCGAATTTGGTCGGCCTGCGAACGGTAGTCGCGGATGGTTTCCACCGCGCCCTGCGAGCGCAGCCAGGCCATGAAGTTGGTGCTTTCCTGCTGCACGATCGACTCCGCCTGCACCGCCGCCGCTTTGCGCTGCGCCAGGTTGCTTTGAATGATGGCGTGCAGATCGTCCACGCTGTAGAGATAGGCGTTGGCCAGTTTGCCGACTTCCGGTTCGATGTCGCGCGGTACGGCGATATCCACCAGCAGCATCGGCTGGTTGCGGCGCGCCTTCAGCGCGCGCTCCACCATCCCCTTACCGATGATCGGCAGCGGGCTGGCGGTGGAACTGATGATGATGTCGGCGTCCGCCAGGCGTTCGTCGATCTCCGGCAGGGTGATCACCTCCGCGCCGACCTCGTCCGCCAGCAGCTGGGCGCGCTCGCGGGTGCGGTTGGCGATGATCATGTGCCGCACTTTGTGTTCGCGCAGGTGGCGCGCCACCAGCTCGATGGTTTCACCGGCGCCCACCAGCAAGACGTTGAGATCGGCCAGCGATTCGAAGATCTGGCGCGCCAGGGTACAGGCGGCAAAAGCCACGGAGACCGCGCTGGCACCGATGTCGGTTTCGGTACGCACGCGCTTGGCGACGGAGAAGGATTTCTGGAACAGACGCTCCAGCTCGCCGGACAGCGACTGGCCGCGTTGCGACTCGGCGAAGGCCTTTTTGACCTGCCCGAGGATCTGCGGTTCGCCCAGCACCAATGAGTCCAACCCGCTGGCCACCCGCATCAAATGGCTGACCGCGTCGTTGCCCTGATGCCAGTACAGGCTTTTCTTCACCTCTTCCGGGCGCAGGTTGTGGTAGGCGCACAGCCAGGCGACCAGCTGCTCGTGCATGTGTTCCTGCTGCTCTACGCTGAGGTACAGCTCGGTGCGGTTGCAGGTGGACAACACGACGCCGCCCTGCACCAACGGTTGTTGGAGCAAGCTGGTCAGCGCCTCATCGATGGACTCTGGCGAGAAGGTCACCCTTTCACGCAGAGAAACCGGAGCGGTTTTGTGATTTATACCTAACGCCAGCAGGGTCATTGCTTCGAGTAATACTTCTGTTGGTACGGGTTCTCGTTGAACGGCATTCTACTTGATGCGCAGGATCAATAAAAGTAACAACCGCATCTTCCGTTCAATCATTGCCATAGACGGCATCAATCGATGAATAATTAATAAATACAGTGAGATGATTTATAATTTGACGACATAACATACTGAATTTTAGCGCAGGATGCGATCTCCCGCACAGGATTCGGTAAAACCTGCAGGTTATCCGCTTATAATCCGCGCGTTTACCAACCCAGCGTGCCGCAACGGTAGGAGGGATCCAGGATAAAAGAGACCTGCTGGCAAAAAACCTGCTTGGCCTGAAAATAAAAAAATACCGCGCCGGCAAAGCACAGAAGCGAAATGATTATCCGCGCCGCAATCTTCATTCGATTATTTCCCGCAACAAAAACCCCCGGCAGCATAGCGAGGTAAACATCAACCAAACGCTAACGGCGGTCACCCCGCCGTATCGAAAATTGTTGCCCCCGGACAACGGCACGAAACGATTGTGTTAATCTTAATGACGCCCCAATGCGCGTACCGGGTTGGCATTGCGCCGGTAAAAGCGGCAAGATTCAACGCGATGCAGCAAAAAATTGACGCGCCGCCGCCGCCCCGTTAGCGTGAGCGCTGAATCCGGGTTTCGTCGCGCATGCCCGCAAGGACAAAAGGACAAGAGAAAGTTATGCCAATACGCAAAGTTAGTTTGCTCCGTCTGATCCCGCTGGCTAGCCTGGTGCTGGCCGCCTGTACCACCACTAAGCCGACCGGCCCGGCCACCAGCCCGACTTCTCCGCAGTGGCGCGCCCATGAGCAGGCGGTGCAGCAGCTCAGCACCTATCAGACCCGCGGCTCCTTCGCCTACTTGTCTGATCAGAAAAAAGTCTACGCCCGCTTCTTCTGGCAGCAGTTCTCGCCGGAGCGCTACCGTCTGCTGTTGACCAACCCGCTGGGCAGCACTGAAATGGATCTCAACGTGCAGAAAAACGTGGTGCAGCTGACCGACAACCAGGGCAAACGCTACGTCAGCGACAACCCGGAAGAGATGATCCGCAAGCTGACCGGCATGGCGATCCCGCTGAACAACCTGCGCCAGTGGATGCTCGGCCTGCCGGGCGAAGCCAACGATTTTGCGCTGGATGACCAATATCGCCTGAACAAGCTGACCTATCAGCAAGGCGGCCAGACCTGGAAGGTGGATTACCAGGGCTACAGCAACGAGGTGCAGCCGACGCTGCCGAACCGTCTGGAGCTGCAGCAGGGTGAGCAGCGCATCAAGCTGAAGATGGATAACTGGACGCTCAAATGATTCGCCAGTGGCCCTCCCCCGCGAAACTCAACCTGTTTTTGTACATCACCGGCCGTCGTGAAGACGGCTATCACCTGCTGCAGACGCTGTTTCAGTTTTTGGACTACGGCGACACCCTGACCATTGACCCGCGCCAGGACGACCGCATTCATCTGCTGACGCCGGTCGACGGCGTGCCGGACGAACAGAACCTGATCGTGCGCGCCGCCCGCTTGCTGCAGCGCTATTGCGATGAGCGCGGCCTGCAGACCGCACCGCGCGGCGCCGATATCAGCATCGACAAGCGCCTACCGATGGGCGGCGGCCTGGGCGGTGGCTCCTCCAACGCCGCCACCGTACTGGTGGCGCTCAACGAACTGTGGCGCTGCGGTCTTGGCGACGACCAACTGGCCGAGCTGGGGCTCAGCCTCGGCGCCGACGTGCCGGTGTTCGTGTGCGGCCACGCCGCCTTCGCCGAAGGCATCGGCGAGCGTCTGCAGCCGGCCGAGCCGCAGGAAAAGTGGTATCTGGTGGCGCATCCCGGCGTCGGCATCCCGACACCGGTTATCTTCGGTGACCCCGAATTGAAAAGAGACACCCCGGTTCGCTCCTTAAGTGAGCTGTTGCAGGCGCCGTACGCAAATGATTGCGAACCGATCGCAAGAAAACGTTTTCGCGAGGTTGAACAGCTTCTTTCATGGCTGTTAGAATACGCCCCGTCACGCCTGACTGGCACAGGTGCTTGTGTGTTTGCTGAATTCGACACAGAAATCGCCGCCCGTCAGGTGTTAAATCAAGCCCCGGAGTGGTTGTGTGGTTTTGTAGCGCGCGGCGTTAACGTCTCCCCACTACATCGCATTCGTTCCGGGCGGTTTGAGTCGTAGCTCAACGTTTCGCTGCGCAGGGTCATGCACACCTGGCCCTGTTATCCCTGCGCTGCCTGCGGTCTCAATTTTAGTTTTACATACCCGTATGTATATTGCGCCGGCGTCGCCAACTGCCCCTTGGCGATGTCGTATGACAATATCTTCTCTGGACGCAAGCCTGAGGTTCTTCTCGTGCCTGATATGAAGCTTTTTGCTGGTAACGCCACCCCGGAACTAGCACAACGTATTGCCAACCGTTTGTACACCAGCCTTGGTGACGCCGCTGTAGGTCGTTTTAGCGACGGCGAAGTGAGCGTGCAAATCAACGAAAATGTACGCGGCGGTGATATTTTCATCATCCAGTCCACCTGTGCCCCAACCAACGACAACCTGATGGAACTGGTTGTGATGGTCGACGCCCTGCGTCGCGCCTCCGCAGGTCGTATTACCGCCGTTATCCCTTACTTCGGCTATGCACGCCAGGATCGCCGCGTGCGTTCCGCGCGCGTGCCAATCACCGCCAAGGTGGTTGCCGATTTCCTCTCCAGCGTAGGGGTTGACCGCGTTCTGACGGTGGATCTGCATGCTGAACAGATTCAAGGCTTCTTCGACGTACCGGTAGACAACGTGTTCGGCAGCCCGATCCTGCTGGAAGACATGCTGCAGCAGAACCTGGAAAACCCAATCGTGGTTTCCCCGGACATCGGCGGCGTCGTGCGTGCTCGCGCCATCGCTAAACTGCTGAACGACACCGACATGGCCATCATCGACAAACGCCGCCCGCGCGCGAACGTTTCTCAGGTGATGCACATCATCGGTGACGTGGCAGGCCGCGACTGCGTGCTGGTCGACGACATGATCGACACCGGCGGTACCTTGTGTAAAGCGGCTGAAGCGTTGAAGGAACGCGGTGCCAAGCGCGTATTCGCCTACGCGACGCACCCGATCTTCTCTGGCAACGCCGTGGACAACATCAAGAACTCGGTGATTGATGAAGTGATCGTCTGCGACACCATTCCACTGTCGCCGGAAATCAAGGCACTGAAAAACGTTCGCACTCTGACCCTGTCCGGCATGCTGGCTGAAGCCATCCGCCGCATCAGCAACGAAGAGTCGATCTCTGCGATGTTCGAGCATTGATTCGTCGTCTTTCCGGTGCGGCGCCCACCGTGCCGGAAAGATAGCGAGCCCGACAGCAGAAAAAGAAAAACCCGTTGGTGCGTGAGCAACAACGGGTTTTCTACTCGTAGTCCAACATGACCTCAGACCTTAATGCATGGCAGATATTCCCTTGCCCTGCTCTTGCTTCCCTTCTGATTTTTTAATCAATGCGACGAACGATGTTGGTCGTTACGGCACCGTTTATCAAAGTGTTTTACCCACCAGTAGCGATCCGCTACCTGCTCGCGACCGCCGATACGCGCGCCTACCAGCCACAACAGCGCGCCGACGAAGATACTCATGATGGCGCCGTGGGCGAAAAATTGCGGTAAATCGAACTGGGATACTTCAGCAATAATGGAGTATCCGACACCACCGATCATCACGACCAGGCCCAGCCCCATAAAAAAGTTGCCCATTCTGTCCGCGTTTCTACGTTTCATATGCCACCTCCATGATTGCCATGTGCCAACCGGGATAACGCTGCAACTTGTTAACCCACTTTGATAAGTTAAGTATAGTCCTTGTGGCGGCAAGGGGATTGCGGAGGCGATCACAAATGGTAAAGAATTATTGACACTTCTTAACACGCCGCTGAAAATTAGCGGACAAATTGAATTATTCAGCTAATGAATCATTCGTCTTTCTTACCTAAGGCGACGGCGGAGATCGGATTTTGTCATTCGCCGCCCCGGCAGGTAGACTAAGGCCCTTTCCATTACCCTGATCATAGCGAATCTCCCAGTGAGCAGTATTAAATTGATAGTCGGCCTGGCCAACCCGGGCGCGGAATACGCCCAGACGCGCCACAACGCCGGCGCCTGGTACGTCGATCTGCTGGCCCAGCGCCACAATCAGCAGCTGAAAGAAGAGAGCAAGTTCTTCGGTTACACCGCCCGCTTGAACCTGGCGGGCAACGACGTGCGCCTGCTGGTGCCGACCACCTTCATGAACCTGAGCGGCAAAGCGGTGCTGGCGATGGCCAACTTCTACCGCATCGAGCCGAACGAGATTTTGGTGGCGCACGACGAGCTGGATCTGCCGCCCGGCGTGGCCAAAATCAAGCTCGGCGGCGGCAACGGCGGCCACAACGGCCTGAAAGACATCCAGAACAAGTTCGGCAATAACCCGAACTTCTACCGCCTGCGCATCGGCATCGGCCATCCGGGCGACAAGAACAAGGTGGTGGGCTTCGTGCTCGGCAAACCGCCGGCCGGCGAGCAGAAGATGATTGACGAAGCGATCGATGAATCGCTGCGCTGCACCGAGATGCTGATGAAGGACGGGCTGGAAAAAACCGTTCAGCGCCTGCACAGTTTCAAGGCGCAGGCCTGAACTTTGCCGCAGCGGGCGCCCTGCCCGCTGCCGGCTTCTAGCCGCGTGGGTTGAAGGTCTCCTCGCTCACGCGGCGGTCATCGGCGGCGAATCCCTCTTCCGCCACGTAATACTGCGGATCGTCCAGCTCATGGCTGCAGAACGGCCCGGCGCGCTTGAGCAGGCGCACGCAGTCACCGCTCAGGTGGCGCAGACGAATGCTTTTCCCCGCCGCCAGATAACGCGCCGTCAGCTTATCTATCGCTTCTACGCCGCTGGAATCCATCACCCGGGTGCCGGCAAAATCCAGCACCACGTTCTGCGGATCGCTTTGCGGCTCGAACAGCTCGGCGAAAGCCGCGGCAGAGCCGAAGAACAGCGGGCCATCCAGTTGATACACCGCCACGTCGCCCGTCACCTGCCGCTGGCGCACGCGAATGCGCGCCTGCTGCCAGGCGAACACCAGCGCCGAGATAATCACCCCGCTGATCACCGCCACCGCCAGATCGGTAAAGATGGTGATCAACGTGACGGCGACCATCACCAGCGCGTCTGCCTTCGGCATACGGCGCAAACGGCGCAGCGAACTCCATTCGAAGGTGTTGTAACACACCACCAGCATGACCCCGGCCAACGCCGCCACCGGCAGCAGGCCGATATAGCGCGACAGGCTGACCACGAACAAAATCAGCAGGATAGCGCCCACCGTGCCGGAGATGCGCCCGCGCCCGCCCGAGGTAAAGTTGATGATCGACTGACCGATCATCGCACAGCCGGCGAAGCAGCCGAACAGGCCGCACACCGCGTTACCGGCGCCCTGCGCGATGCTTTCACGGTTGCCGTTGCCCTTCTTGCCGCCCATTTCATCCAGCACCGTCATGGTCAGCAGCGATTCAATCAAACCGACCAGGGCGATCACCACCGCATAGGGCAGCACCACCCGCACCATCTCCAGGGTAAACGGCGCCGTCGGCAGACTGAAGTGCGGCAGCGCGCCGGAAATGTCCGCCAGATCGCCCACCCGCAACGTATGCAGATTGAGGCCGATCGCCAACGCCGAAACCACCAGCAGCGCCGCCAGCGAAGACGGAATGGCTTTGGTCAGGCGCGGGAACAGCACCACCACCGCAATCGCCAGCGCCACCAGGCCGTACATCAGCGGCCCCTGCCCGGCGATCATCTTCAGCTGCGCCAGCATGATGACGATCGCCAGGCCATTGACGAAGCCGTGGATCGCCGGCAGCGGCACCAGACGAATGAACTTGCCCAGCCGGAAGGCGCCGATCAGGATTTGAATCCCCCCGGCAAACAGCGTGGCCCACAGCACGTAACCCATGCCGTACTGCGCCGCCAGACTCATCAGCACCACCACAATGGAACCTGCGGCGCCGGAAACCATGCCCGGCTTGCCGCCGAACAGCGCCGTGACCAGGCCGATAATAAACGCGGTATGTAAACCGACGATCGGCGAAAGACCGGCGACCAGCGAAAAGCCGACCGCCTCGGGGATCATCGAAACCGCCACCACAAAGCCCGCCAAGACTTCATTTTTAACGTCCGCGATCCTGACGTTACTCCGGTTAAACATGCATTATTCACTTATGACAGATGACATCATCTCCCCGCGTAGCGGGTATGGGGTACCGCAAGGGGCGGCAGACTGCAGGCGGGCACAGCTCAGGGTGGCGTAGGCAAGAAATACATCCGGCGCGTTTCCTGTCGGTTAATCGGAACGGCCAGTATGGGTAAATGTGATCCAAATCTCAATCAAAAACCGGTCGCCCGCGCTGCATTCGCCCCGGCCAAGCAAGTCTGATCGAGATAAACGCCCATTACGTGTATAATGGCGGCATTATTTTGCCCTTTATGCAGTTGGTTAAATCTAACCGACTGATAGTTAAGATATTTAAGGTGATTACAACATGGGATTCAAATGCGGTATCGTCGGCCTGCCTAACGTAGGCAAATCCACCCTGTTCAACGCGTTGACCAAAGCGGGCATCGAAGCAGCCAACTTCCCGTTCTGCACCATTGAACCGAACACCGGTGTGGTGCCGATGCCCGATCCGCGTCTGGATAAGCTGGCCGAGATCGTCAAGCCGCAGCGCATTCTGCCGACCACCATGGAATTCGTCGACATCGCCGGCCTGGTGAAAGGCGCGTCCAAGGGTGAAGGCCTGGGCAACCAGTTCCTGACCAACATCCGCGAAACCGAAGCCATCGGCCACGTGGTGCGCTGCTTCGAGAACGACAACATCATCCACGTCAACAACAAGGTCGATCCCGCCGAAGACATCGACGTGATCAACACCGAACTGGCGCTGTCTGACCTGGACACCTGCGAGCGCGCCATCCACCGCGTGCAGAAGAAAGCCAAAGGCGGCGACAAAGACGCCAAAGCCGAGCTGGCGGCGCTGGAGAAATGCCTGCCGCACCTGGAAAACGCCGGCATGCTGCGCGCGCTGGATTTGAGCGACGAAGACAAAGCGGCGATCAAATACCTGAGCTTCCTGACCCTGAAGCCAACCATGTACATCGCCAACGTCAACGAAGACGGCTTCGAGAACAACCCGTACCTGGACACCGTACGTAAAATCGCCGACGCCGAAGGCTCCGTGGTGGTTGCCGTGTGCGCCGCCGTGGAATCCGACATCGCCGAGCTGGAAGACGAAGATCGCGACGAGTTCATGGCCGAACTGGGCCTGGAAGAGCCGGGCCTGAACCGCGTGATCCGCGCCGGTTATGAGCTGCTGAACCTGCAAACCTACTTCACCGCCGGCGTGAAAGAAGTGCGCGCCTGGACCATCCCGGTCGGCGCTACCGCCCCGCAGGCGGCCGGCAAGATCCACACCGACTTCGAGAAAGGCTTTATCCGCGCGCAAACCATCGCCTTTGACGACTTCATCACCTACAAGGGTGAGCAAGGCGCCAAAGAAGCCGGCAAAATGCGCTCAGAAGGTAAAGACTACATCGTCAAAGACGGCGACGTGATGAACTTCTTGTTTAACGTGTAACGGTTTTTCGCGTAATTCACAGGCCTCAGCAGCTATTGCGGCGATCACAAATGTTTTAAATCAATTCATTGTGATAGAAATGCAGCTGCTGAGGTCATTTTTCGTTCATCCGCTTACGGGGAAAGCACAGGAGGTATTCGTATTCAATTGTGCAAGGTTTTTTCATATCGTATGGGAAGCTTGCATGCGCAAGCCTGTCCCCCAGTTCGATGAGGCAACGAGATTCTAAATAAGTGCCGGTCTTTCCCGGCTGTCAGCAATTAACCCTAGGTTTTCGATTTGCGCCTTATTGCGCCCTAAGATTGCCAGTCTTTCCCGGCTGTCATTCATGCCAATGAATCCCTAAGAAATTCGGAAACTCACCAGAGCCCCCCAGGCGACACGAATCGTGCTCATTGACCCTGTTGTCACTTTATTGAGTACAGTTTTCCAAATGCGACGGTGTTAACAATTACGCACCATCTTAAGGATGTCTTTTTCATTCAACCAATAACAGATCTCAATAGAAGACATAACACATTCGTATAGGTATAAAGCCATCAATTGCGATAAGGCATTACGATAGAGCTCAATTATCCGCCCGAAAGGTGTCGATACTGTATTCACCCAGCGTTGGCACCGACGAATCGCTTTCCGGCAAGCCTCGGGAAAACTTCACCGGGAAGCCGACCTGAATAGCCTGCTGCCCCGGTAATACCTTCACGGAGCCACGTGACAACACGTGCGGATCCTGGAACAGTTCATTGGCACTGAGTGCCGGAGAAAAAGGGAGGTCGTGGTCGGAAAAAATGCGCGTCCACTCCCCCAAAGTATGGCTGAGAAACATCTCCTTAAGCAGTGTGTTCACCTCCTGCTTGTGGCCCTGGCGCCCCATACGCTCGGCAAAGCGTTCATCCCGCAATAGTGGAAAAGCGTCCCCCAACACTTCTCCCAGCGTTATCCAGAATTTATTTTCGAGAATGCCCATAGCCAGGTAGCGGCCGTCACTGGTCTCGAATAGGTCGTTTTCGGGCATCACCGTCGGCGAAGCCATCGGGTCGTCCTCAAAGCCACGGGTCATCCAGGCCATATGGGCAGTCCAGGACAAAATGGCATCATGCACCGAGACATCCAGGTGCTGGCCAATCCCCTGCTGGCGAGCGCTCATGATCGCCACCGACAACGATAAGGCGGCGTAGGCTGAAGCCGCATAGTCGGAAAGGCGAACCTTGGGTCGAGCAATCTTGTCTTCAACCTGTACCGGAATTGACCAGTACCCGGCCAGAGCGAGGTAATTCAGGTCATGGCCGGCATGGGAAGCGTAGGGGCCGGTCTGACCAAAACCTGAAATCGAACACAGCACAATAGCCGGATTGACCTTGGCAAGATCCTCATAGCCAAGCCCCAGACGCTGCATGATGCCGGGACGAAACCCTTCGACCAAGGCGTCGCAACCTTTCACCAGTTCGAGAAATGCGGCTTTGCCAGCCGGTTCCTTTAGATCCAAGGCTATGGAACGTTTTCCCCGATTAAACTGTGCAAAGACGGCGCTGCCTAACCCGCGGGAGCTGTCGCCGATGCCAGGTTGTTCGACCTTGATGACTTCGGCCCCCAGCTGCAACAGCAGTGAAGTGGCGTGGGGGCCGGGCAACAGTTGACTGACATCGATAATCTTTACATCTTTGAGGCAGGACCAGTCTGGTTTCTTCATATCGTGCTCCATGTCATAGGAATTCACCCGCCGAACTTCAGACGGTTGTCAGAACGGAAAATAAGGCGAGAACCGCTAGCAGCACCGAAGAGAATGAAAGCACCAGCACCGGTCGTGGATTGCAGGTTGGAATGCGCCCGGCGATACCGAGAAGGCCGCGACGGTAGCTGAGGCGCTGCTCAACGAGTGCCAGCAAAGCGAGCAACGCGGTTACGAAGACGAGTGCTGTAACCAATGGTGAGTGGTATTGCAGGCAGCGAAAAGCCATGCAAATCACCAGAATCAACTGAATCTGCGTACGTTTCCAGGCCAGCGAGGTGCGTTCCGGTTGCAATCCGGCATCGCTCATCGTTGCCCCCAGAACATCGCCATCACGCCGACAATCAGTGCCGCGCAGCTCAATGACAGCACCGGCGTAAACAGTGACATCGGCAACGCGGCCTGTTGCCGCAGTGCTCTTTCAACGCTTAACCAGCGGTAAAAGGCGCTGAGACTGACGATCAAACTCAGGCTCAGCAGACCCACGACCAACGTTTGTTTAGCACCGGGGCTGAACATCTCCAAAGCAAAAGCCTCCACGGCAATGCCGGAGGCTAACAGCGCTAATGCAGTACGGATCCAGGCCAGGAACGTGCGTTCGTTGGCCAAAGTAAAGCGTGGATCCGGCTCTTGCCCCTGGCCAAGTAACCGCCGGGTTAAGGCAGAAGGGAAATCGGTCGGCTTCATGCAGCGTATTCCATTGTGATCCTGTGCAAAACACAGATAAAGATAGCCAGGCTGTATTGCATAAAATGCAATAAAAGGGTCATATAAAAGCCATAATAGAATTTTAGTCATCCCCGGAGCGCGGCACCAAGATCGTCGTTCAATACAGTCCATAACTTGCCGGCATGGCGCGGAGTTCTTCGATGACACTCAAACAATTACGATATCTGGTGGCCATCGCCGAAGCCGGAAGTTTCTCCGCAGCGGCACGCCGATCCTATATTGCGCAACCGGCACTCAGCAGACAGATAAACCTGCTGGAAAGCGAGCTGGAGATTCAATTGCTTGAACGCGTGCATGATGGCGTCAAGCTGACCGATGCCGGGCGACGCCTCTATGAGATCGCCCGTTCGACGCTACAAACCATCGATTCCGTAAAGGATGAACTGGAATCGACTAAGGGCAACCCAAAAGGTCGAGTGGCCATTGCTATTCCCGTGACTGCATCGGCGCTTCTCTTGCCATTGATTATTGA
>NZ_JBBBDV010000005.1:0-309637 GCF_037137105.1 Serratia sp. TMDUHS_CL | reverse complement strand
GGACATGTTTTACTCCAGGTCGGATAAAAAAAGCAGTCAAGTTCCCTATTTTCTCAGACTCCACATCACAACGGCAATCCCTAATGCCAAATGAGAGCGAGTTCACCACTTATTAGCACGATTGGACGCTTTTTCGGAATAACACTATTCTCGCCCCGTCTGACGTACACTAGGCTCTTGCGACAAGATTTCCTCCAAGCAAAATGATTCTTTTACCTTGTTACCTTCACAGGAAGATGGCGTTATGAAGATCCGTACCTCTTTGATTGCGTTGGGCATTGCCACCTTGGCAACCGGCTGTCAAAACCTGAATACCGAAACCTTGATGCAGTCCGGCGCCCAGGCATTCCAGGCGGCGACCCTGAGCAACAACGACGTTAAGGCCCTGAGTGATAAATCCTGCGCCGAGATGGACAGCAAGGCACAAATCGCGCCGGCCGACAGCACCTACGCCAAGCGTCTCAACAAAATCGCCGCGGCGCTGGGCGACAACATCAACGGCACCCCGGCCAACTACAAGGTCTACGTGACCAAAGACGTCAACGCCTGGGCGATGGCCAACGGCTGCATCCGCGTCTACAGCGGCCTGATGGACATGATGAACGATAACGAAGTGGAAGGCGTGCTGGGCCATGAAATGGGCCACGTGGCGCTGGGCCACACCCGCAAGGCGATGCAGGTGGCTTACGGCACCGTGGCGCTGCGCACCGCGGCCTCCTCCGCCGGCGGCGTCATCGGCTCGCTGTCGCAGTCGCAGCTGGCAGACATCGGCGAGAAGCTGGTCAGCGCCCAGTTCTCGCAGAAGCAGGAAAGCGAAGCGGATGATTACTCGTTCGATCTGCTGAAAAAACGCGGCATCGATCCGAACGGCCTGGCCACCAGCTTCGAGAAGCTGGCCCAGATGGAAGCCGGCCGCCAGAGCAGCCTGTTCGACGACCACCCTTCTTCCCAAGCGCGTGCGCAGCACATCCGCGATCGCATCGCGGCAGAGAAATAATCACGAAAACGCCCGGCATCGCCGGGCGTTTTTTATCGTATTAATACAGCGTTTTCTGCGGCGGCCCGGCGAAAGTCAGCGGCCCGACCTGTTTCATGTCCACCTCGACCACCGACGGCCCCAGGTAGTTGATCGCTTCGGCCAGCACGCCGTTGAACTGTGCCGCTGCGTCCACCTTCCAGGCTTTCAGCCCCATCGCTTCGGCAATCTGGGTGAACGCCGGCGTATGCAGCTCGTTGTAATACTGGCGCCCGGCGAAGTACTTGTCCTGAATGCCGCGCATCACACCATAACCGCCGTCGTTCATGATCAGCAGGGTGATATTCACCTGTTCCTGCGCCATGGTCGCCAACTCGCCCAGGCCCAGCGCCAGACCACCATCGCCCACCAGCCCCACCACCTTGCGCTGCGGGTTGGCAATCGCGGTGCCGATGGCCATCGGCAGCCCCATACCGATGGCACCCGCCAGCGAGTGAATGTTGCACAGCGGCGAGATCGCCCGGAACAACCGGCTGCCCCAGACGCTGCCGGAAACGGTGATATCGCGTACCAACAGCCCGTCCTGCGGCAGCGCGGCGTCGATGGCGTCGTTGAGTTTGGCGTATTCACCGGACTGCTGGCGCAGCGCGCTCTCCGCCTGCTGCACCGCCCCCGCGATCTCGGCATCCCACTCGGCGTTGACCTTCTCGCCGGGGGCCAGCCGCGCCGCCAGCGCCGCCAGCAGCGCCGCACAGTCGCCGTTGATCTGTTCATCGGCCAGATAGTTGCGGTTGGCCGCCGCCGGATCGATGTCAATCTGCACCAGCGGGCGCGGCAGCGGCAGCGTCCAGGTACGGGTTTCATTGCTGCGCAGGCGCGAACCGGCCACCAGCGTCAGATCGCACTGCGTCAGGATCGCTTCGATGCTCGGTGAGTTATGGAACGCCCGCAGGCTGCGCGGATGGCTGTCCGGCAGAATGCCGCGCCCGTGGGTGCTGGAGATCACCGCCACGCCGGCGTCCGCCAGCTTGCGCACCGCGTCGCCGCAGGCCAAGGCGCCGCCGCCCAACCACAGCAGCGGACGCTTGGCCTGTTTCAGCCGCTGATGCAGCCGTTCCACCGCCGCATCGCCCGCCTTCGGCAGCGGCGCCGGCGCCAACGGCTCGGTCAGCACCGAACGGGAAACCAGGCTGCTTTGAATATCGATCGGGATCTCGACCGCCACCGGGCCGCAGGGCACGGTTTGCGCATCCAGGATCGCCCGTTGGATCACCGCCACCGCCTGCTCCGGCGAATTGACCCGGTAAGCGCGCTTGGAGCAGGCGCGCAGGAAGCCGAGCTGATCGCGGGTTTCATGAATAAAACCGGCGTCGGCGTCCAGATAGGCTTTTTCCACCTGGCCGGTGATATGCAGCAGCGGCGTGTTGGCGTTGAGCGCCTCAATCATCGCCCCCACCGCGTTGCCGGCGCCGGCGCCGGTGCTGGTCAACGCTACGCCCAGGCCGGAGAAACGCCCGTGCGCGTCGGCCATGGTGACCGCCCCCGCTTCGCCGCGCGCCGGCACAAAGCGAATTTTATCGCGCTGCCCCACCGCATCGGCGATCGGCAGATTATGAATCGAAATGATGCCGTACATCGCCGACACCGCATACTGTTCCAGAGTCCGGGCTATCGCCTCGCCAACCGTGATTTTATCGCTCATCATCTGCCTTCTTAGGGTATTCGTTATTAGGGTTATGCGTAGAGGTGTCGGCCTAGTCGCTCCAGCGGTTCACCTGATGGCTCAACGCCAGATACACGCTTTTCTGCTGCATGTAGGCCTTGATGCCGTTCAGGCCCTTTTCGCGGCCCAGCCCGCTTTCCTTGAAACCGCCGAACGGCGTGGAAATCGAGAACGTTTTGTAGGTATTGACCCAGACGGTGCCGGTTTCCAGCCGCTCCGCCAGCGCCATCGCGCGAGGGAAGTCGCGGCTCCAGATGCCGGCCGCCAGGCCGTACACCGAGTCATTGGCCTGTTCGATCAGCTGTTGCTCATCGTCAAACGGCAGCGCCACCAGCACCGGGCCGAAGATCTCTTCCTGGCAGACGCGGGCGTCGTTGTTCAAGCCTTCAATAATGGTCGGCAGGTAATAGCTACCGCTCGCCAGCTGCGGATCGGCCGGCGCTTCGCCGCCGATGACCACCCGGCCGCCCTCCTGCCGCGCCAGCGCCACGTAGTCCGCCACGCTTTGCCGATGTTTGGCGCTGATCAGCGGGCCGAGATGCACGCCCGGCACCAGCGGGTTGCCGATGCGCAGCCCCGCCGTCAGTTCGGTCAAACGCGCCAGCAGCGGCTGATACAGCGAACGATGCACGAACAGCCGCGAACCGGCGATGCACGCCTGGCCGGCGGAGCTGAAAATGCCGTAGCAGATGCCGCGCGCCGCCTGCTCCAGAGCGGCGTCCTCCAGCACGATGGTCGGCGATTTGCCGCCCAATTCCAGCGAAGTGGGGATCAGCTTGTCGGCGGCGATGTGCGCCAAATGGCGCCCGGTACTGGTCCCGCCGGTAAAGGAGATCTTTTTCACCAGCGGATGGCGCGCCAACGCCTCGCCGATCACCGAACCTTTGCCCGGCAACACGCTGAGCAGCCCAGCCGGCAGGCCCGCCTGTTCGAACAGCTCGGCCAGCTTCAGCGCCATCAGCGGCGTGGCTTCGGCCGGTTTGAGCACCACCGCGTTGCCCGCCGCCAGCGCCGGCGCCACCTTCTGCATTTCGCTGGCGATCGGCGAGTTCCACGGCGTAATGGCGGCGATCACCCCCATCGGTTGATACTGGCTGAGCGTCATCACCTCGGCGCTGCGCGGGGTCGGCAGCTCGCCTTCCAACACCTCGCAGGCGGCCGCGAAGTAGCGCGCGGTCGCCGCCGCGCTGGCCACCAGCCCGCGGGTTTCCGCCAGCGGCTTGCCGTTGTCGCGGGTCTGCAGCTCGGCCAACTGTTCCTGCTGCGCCAGAATCAGGTTGCTGACGCGGTAGAGGATCGAGGCGCGCTGGTGCGGCACCAGCCCACGCCATTCCGGCGCGCGCCAGGCGCGTTCCGCTGCTTCCACCGCCTCGTTCACGTCCTCGACGTTCGCGGCACGCAGCCGCGCGTTGACGCTGCCGTCGGCCGGGAATACCGAAGCCATCTCTTCGCCACGCCCTTCACGCCAGCGCCCGGCGACAAAAATATTCAATCGTTCCATGCTCCGCTCCTGCCGTTCAGGCAATAAAACCGCCGTCCACCAGACGGCGACAGGCTTGTACCGCGCTCAGCGCCGCCAGGGTTGATGTTTTGGGATTGCTCGCCAGCGGGGTGCCGCTCAGCTCGATGTGAAATTCGCCAAAGTCGCCGCACACCTGCAGACGATGGGTATTGCGCCGGGTGGCGGGATCGACCTGCAGGCGTACCCGGGTGGCGTCCATCCCCAGGCCGTTGAGCGCAATGGTGGCCGCCACGTTGGCATTGGCCGGGAACAAACGCGCCGCTTCGCGCGCCGACCCTTCAAAAAATACCTGCGCTTCGCTCACCGCATTGAGGTCGATCAGCTGCTCCGCCGGGCTGCCGCGCCAGCTGGCCGGGCTTTTGCTGGCCTGATAGGTAACGCTCTCCAGCCCGCCTTCGCGCGCCGACGCCAGCCCATCCATCCCCGCCACCGCACCGGACAACACGATCAACTGCCCGTGATGGCGGCGGCAAACCTGCTGCAGCCGCTGTTGCAATGCGGCGTCCGCCAGCGCGCCGGTCGAGATCAGCGCCAGCGGCCAACCGCGCTGCAGAACCGCTTCGCCGAACTCCGCCACCGCCTGCTGGCTGGCGCACTCCAGCACCAGATCCGGCCGCTGCAAACACTGCTCGGGATGGGTCAACGCCTGCACCCGCCCGCCAAAGGCCTCGGCGATCGCCGCATGATGAGCCGCGCGCGCCAGGATCCAACCGACCTCCACGCCTTCCGGCAAACGGGCGATCACTTCCTTCGCCATCGCGCCGTAGCCAATCATCATGATCTTCTTCATCTTTATCGGCCCCTGCTACACATGGCGGTTAAAGCCGCCGGATACGTCCAGCGCCGCGCCGGTGGTAAAGGAAGCCAGCGGCGAAGCGAGGAACAGCAGCGCCTGCGCCGGCTCCTGCGGCTTGCCGAGGCGCTTCATCGGGATGCCGCGGCGTTCGGCGATCGCCGCCGTCCACTGCTCCCAGCTTTGATCTTTATCGCTGCGCTCGTCGAAACGGCGGCGCCATTGGCCCGACTCCACCATCCCCAGCAAGATCGAGTTAACGCGAATGCCTTTGCCCACCAGCTCTTTCGACAGCGTCAGCGTCATGTTGAGCAGCGCGGCGCGCGCCGCCGAGGTGGCGATCATGTGTTCTTCCGGCTGCAGCGCCAGCAGCGAGTTCACGCAGGTGATCGACGCGATCGTCGACCGTTCCAGCGCCGGTAAGAACGCCTGCACCGGGTTGATCACGCCGAACAGCTTCAGCTCGGCCTCATGCAGCCAGGCTTCGCGCGGCGTTTGGTCAAAATGGGCGACGAAGCCCTGACCGGCGTTGTTGATCAGCAGATCCACGCCGCCGAAATGCGCCGTCACCTGGTCAGCGAACTGCGCCACCTGCTGCGCGTCCAGTACGTCGCAGCGCAGCGCCAGGATCTCCGCCTGCGGAAACTCCGCACGCAGGCTGGCTGCTGCGCCGGCCAGTTTGTCCGGATCGCGGCCGCAGAACGCCACCTTCGCCCCTTCGGCCAGCAGCAGTTTCAGGGTTTCGAAACCGATGCCCGACGAGCCGCCGGTTACCACCGCCACCCGATTCTCAAGCTGAAAATTCATCGTTGGATTGCTCCCGTAAAGTCCCGCAGATAGCGGTTGAAACACGCCGGCGCGTCGAGGTAGCTGGCATGGCCGGCGGCGGCGATCAAACGCAGCGTCGCGTCCTGCTCACGCGCCAGCTCGGCCGCCTTCTCCGGCGGCGTAATGCGATCCTGTTCACCGCACCAGACTTCCAGAGGGCCGCGATAGCGCGCCAGATAGCGGCCGATATCGTCGTTGGCCAGCATCCAGGCGGCGCTCAGAAAACCGTCGGGATCGAGCTGCTGCATGCCGTTGCGCACCCAGGCGATATCCTGCGGATCCGCCCCTTCACGCAGCAAGGCCGCCGCCCGCTGCTCGCCATAGCCCACCGGCCCCAGCGTCTCTATCATCTGTTGGCGCTGGCCGTACACCTGCCGACGTTTTTCCTCCGGCGCCGTGGCATAGCCCTGCGCCGGATCCGCCAACACCAATCCACATAACCCGTCCGGATAGCCGGCGGCATAGGCGCTGCCGATCAGCGCCCCCAGCGAATGGCCGACGATCAGCGGCTGCGCCAGCTGCAGCTCATCAATCAGCGCCGCCAACGCCGCCGCATAACCGGCGGCATCGGCCTGAGGATCCGCCAACGGCAGGCTGCCGCCGTAGCCCGGCGCGTCCCACGCCAACAGACGGTGGCCGTCCGTCAGGCCGCTATCGTTGAGCTGCTTGATCCACGAGGCGGACCCGGAGCTGATGCCGTGCAACAACACCACCGGCCGCCCCTGCCCGGCCTCGCGCCAGCTCAGGGTATACGCCCCGCAGCGCGCCCGTTGGCGTTGCGCCAGGCCGTTCATCAGTTGCGCTTCACTTTGGACAGCGGGTGATCCGCCGGATAGGTCGGGATCTCCGGCTTGGCGGTGCCGAGCATCACGCACATCAGCGCCTCTTCCTCGCCGTGGTTGAACAGGCCGCGATACACCCCCGCCGGCACCGAGATCAGATCGCGCTCTTTCAGCCGGGTTTCGTAATACTCTTCCCCATCCTGAATCATCAGCGTGATGCTGCCTTTCAGCATGAAGAACACTTCTTCCACGTCGTCGTGCAGGTGCAGCGGGCCCTCGCACTTCGACGGCAGCACCATGGTGGAGAAGGTGAAATTGCCCGCCGGAATGGTGTTGGCGTCGCTGGCCACGCCGGTAGCGCCGGTACCGATGTAGCGCATCTGCGCACGGCGGTATTTCGGGTCAAAGTCGGCCTGGAACTTCAGCGCGTTCCAGTCGTATTTACGGCCTTCGAAACGGGCGATGCGCGACTCCACCCAATTTTCCATCGACAGATCCTGCGGCTTAACGCCGGCTTTGTTCTCAACCTGAGACATGTTGTCACTCCTCTGTTGAATCAAATGGTTATCCCCTTCGTCTTTCACGCTGTGGCGTTGTTGACTGCATTCGTTCGCACCAGTCACTTACCGCAGTAAGCTCCTGGAGACTCACGAACTTGCCGCCTAGCCACAGCATGGAATCCATTGGGCTTAGCAATTGTTAATTCAGTACTTTCTCAGTAACGGCAGCAGAATGAGGCAGCCGACGAAAGCCATCACCACCAGGAACAGCAGGCCGTTATCCATATTGCCGGTGGCGGCGATCAACGCCCCCATCAGCACCGGCGCCAACGCGCCGGCAAAATTGCCCAACCCGTTGAAGATACCGCCGGCGGTAGCGCTGACCTTGCTACTGGTCGCCTTCGCCAACAGCGCGAAAATATTCGGCGCGCCGGCGCCCCACATAAAGGTGCTGAAGGCCATGGCAGCGATCACGCTGTAGGTGCCCTGCAGGTGCAGCACCACCGCCAGACCGAGGCCGGCGCCGCACAGCGACAGGAAGCAGGCCAGCGCGCGCCGATCCAGCTTGTCCGACAGCCAGGCGCCCAGCACTTCGCCGAGCAGCATGGCGATGAACGGCAGCGAAGAGAGATAACCGGCATGCTCCAGATGAATGCCTTTCCCCTTGATCAGGTAGCTCGGCAACCAGCCGTTCATGCCCCACAGGTAGGTCAGGAAGGCGATGTTGAACAGACAGATCATCCAAAAGTGCGGGCTGCGCAGCAGCTCGCGGCGATGCTGTTGGCGTTCGGACACCGCCGGCTTGGTCGCCGCCGCCGGGCGCGCGACGTTCAGGTGGCGCATGCCGAACAGCACCAGCAACATCACCGGCAACGTCAGAAACGCCATAAAGAAGAAGGTGGCCTGCCAGTCGAAGGTATTGAGGATGTACAGGGTGACCGGGAAGCCAAGCGCGGCGCCCAGCGGCGTACCGAGCAGCCACAGCATGGTGGCGCGCGCCTGCAGCTGCGGCGGGAAGGCCTGACGAATAATGGCGTAGGCCATCGGCAGCAGCGGCCCTTCGGCGATACCGAGCAGAATGCGCAGCGTCATCATGGCGTGATAGGAACGCACCATCCCCATCAACACCATCAGCACGCCCCACACCACCATCATGCCAATCAATACCTTGACCGGATTAAGCCGATCGCCGATGCCGCTGAGCAGCATCGAGGAAATGCCGTAGGAGAACAGAAACGCGCTCATCAGCAAGCCCAGCCGCGCCGGGTCAAAACCGATCCCTAACGCCTGCTGGAACTCGCTATCGGAAAACAGCGCCGCGATGCTGATCTTGTCGAAAAACGCCAACAGCACGCAGGCAAACAGCGCGATCGGCACCGACCAGCGCACCCGCTGCTGCGGATTTTCGGCAACGGCTTCCCCCGCCCGTCCAGCGCGGGCGTCAATGTCTTGCGTAGTCATAAAACGCTCCCGAGGTTCGGGCGTTATTTCAACGCCATCAAAGAAAACTCCGCATCCGCCAACTGCTGCGGATCCAGCACCCGGCCGCTCGCCAACCAACGCTTGCCGAGCTTGATGGTGCGCGCGTCGTTGAACGCCACCATCTGCACCAGCTGCCGATCGGCGTTCAGCGTGAAGAACACCTGCGACTGCGGCGTGCGGCGCACCACATGGTGCACGCCGCCACTCGGCACGCCGAGGATCTGGATATTAGCGTCGTATTGATCCGACCAAAGCCAGGCCACGTCGTCATACGGGGCGGCGAAGGCGTCGAGCATCGCACAGGCGGTGCTGATGGCCTGATTTTGTGCGTAGGCCCAGGACTGCAGGCACAGGCCAAGCGTCGGGTGGCGCGCCACATCGCCGGCGGCGAAGATCGCCGGATGGCTGGTGCGCCCCTGGCCGTCGACCACGATGCCGGAGTCGATCGCCAGCCCGGCGCTGCGCGCCAGTTCGAGATTCAGCTCGACGCCGATCCCCACCACCACCAGATCGAAGGCCTGCGGATCGCTGACTTCGCTGCCGATCCAGGCGGTGCCGTCGCGATCTTCCAGCGAGATCTCGCCGCAGCCGCACAGCACCGTGACGCCCTGCTGGCGATGCAGTTCGAGCAACGCCTGTGAGACGTCGGCGCCGACGCTGCGCATGCACAGCGCAGGCTGGCGTTCAAACACCGTCACCTCGGCGCCGAGACGGCGCGCGGAAGCGGCGATCTCCAGCCCGATCCAACCGCCGCCGACGATCGCCAGGCGACGGCAGCCCTGCAGGCCCTGCCGCAACCGGGCCGCATCGTCCCAGGAACGCAGCGTCATCACGCGCGGGTGCTGCGCCCAGGCGGCGCTCGGCACACGCGGCCGCCCGCCGGTGGCGATCAGCAACTGCTCGAACTGCAGCCGTTGCCCGTCGCTGAGCGTGACGATTTGCTGTTCTGCATCGATGGACTCGGCGCGCAGCGGGCGACGCCAGTCGATATTCAGCTCCGCCACCGCCTGTTCGCTGAACAGCCGGCTGAGGGGAGCCGCGGCATCCAGCAGCGCCGCTTTCGACAGCGGCGGCCGCTCGTAAAAATCGTAGGGTTCGTCGCTGACAACCGTCAGCCGGCCGCTGTAACCGCGATCGCGCAGCGTCTTGGCCGCCCAGCCGCCGGCCTGGCCGCCGCCGACGATGACGATGCCCGCGTGTTCCGGCCGGTTCATAACGCCTCCGCCTTTTTATGCTGGCGGCGCGTGTCGTGATCGATGCCGCCCTCTACCGCCCATTCGGTGAAGGAGACCAATGAATGCTCCAGCTCGCGCGGCTGCCAGTTTTCCGTCAGATAATCGTCGTTGGTGTAGTACTCGAACGCGCCGCCGGTCGGGCTGTTGACGTACCAGAAATAGGCCGAGGAGATCGGGTGGCGGCCGGGGCCGATAAAGGTGCTCCACTTCTCTTTGTTCATGGCGATGCCGCCGCCGATCACTTCGTGGATATCGCGCACGGTGAACGCCACGTGGTTCAGGCCCCGTGGGCGGTTCGGCAGCTTCAGCAGGAACAGGTTATGGTGGCCGCCGCGCGCCTGGGTGCGCAGGAAGACGGCGCGATCGATATAGCGATCGGAAACCTGGAAATCCAACAGCTCGCGATAGAAACGCTCGGTCGCCGCCAGATCCTCAACGAAGAACACCACGTGGCCAATGTTGATCGGCTGCGCCTGCGAATAGACCGGGCTGGGTTGATCGATGCGGCGCACGTCGCCCCATTGGTTGATCGGCGTGACCGGCACCTCGACCGCCTGCTGGCGGCTGACGACGAAGCGCAGCGTCATGCCGTTGGGATCGAGGCATTCCAGCTCTTCTCCCACCTGACGGAAGCCGGGCATCAGCGCCAAACGCGGCTGCAGGCGCGCCAGATCGGCAGGCGAGGCCACGCCCCAGATCATGCGGCGCAGGGTAGAACCGCCTTCAAACGCCGCAGGCAGCGCCGCGCTTTGCAACGGGTGCAGGACAACCCGCGCCCCGCTCAGGGTAGTGAATTCGCGCTGCGGTTCGCCCCAATGTTGCGTGGCGGGCTGCAGGCCGAAGTCTTGCATGAATTTTTCGCAGGTTGGCAGATCTTCGACGCCAAATTCCAGTTTTTCGATTCCGATTACGCTCATTGTTCAGCCTCACGTTCTCGCTGCATACGGTTTTCAGGCATGAGTGAACCCCGGCCCCTGTTTGCTACGGGCCTTATCCCTGCCTGAGTAAAAGAGTCGGTCCTGTCGGTTAGCCGACGTTGGCCTGCGGCGGCGCGCCGAGGAAGCCGGAAATTTTCTCCGCCGCGTCGCGCACTTCCATGCGCAGCCGCTCGCGATCCGCTTTCGGGATCTCATCGGACGGCACCATGATGCTGACCACCGCCTCGACCCGCTGCTCGCGGTTGAAGATCGGGTAGACGATCGAGGAGATGCCGTGGCGGAAGAACGATTCGCCGATCACATAGCCGCGCGCTTTGTCTTGTTGCACCATCTGCCACAGCGTTTCGCGATCCGCCGGGGTGCCCGGCGCATTGCCCGGCAGCTGCGCGTCCGGATAAAGTTGTTCGAACTCGCTGCGGGTGGCGCTGGTCAACAGCATGCGACCCAGAGAGGTTTGGTGCACCGGCAAACGGGTGCCGACGCTGACCTGATTGATCTGCGAACCGGCGGCGCTGACGCGGGCGATGTAAATAACGTCGCGCCCGTCTCGGATCGCCAGATGGCTGCTGCACTGGCTGCGATCGCGCAGCTGCTCAATCACCGGCTGGCCAGCCTGCGCCACGTCCAGCGACGCGATGTATTCGAAGCCGAGGCGCAGCACCTTGATGCCGAGCGCAAAGGTGTTGGTGCGCGGATTGCGCTCCAAAAAGCCCAGGTGCTCGAGCGTCTGCACCACGCGGTAAGCGGTGGCCTTCGGCATATCGACCAGGCGATGCAACTCGGCGAAAGTCATTTCCTTATGCTGCTCGCCAAACGCCAGCAGCAACTGCAACCCGCGATCCAGTCCCGGGATCAGATATTTACATGCTTGCTCGTCCGCCATCTCTCGCTCCTGCGCTGTGCGCCTGCCCTGCGGGCCTCAGTTGAATACGAAGCCGCCGTTGACCGGCAGCAGTTGGCCGGTGACGAAATCCGCCAGCGACGACAGCAGATAAAGCACCGTACCGTTCACATCGTCCGGATGCTGCGCCCCGGCCAGCGCGCGCCCCTGCTCGTACAGTTGATGGCGCTCGGCGGGCACATATTCGGTGGCTTCCACCCGCGTCAGGCCCGGTGCGATGGCGTTGACGCAGATCCCCTGCGGACCCAGCTCGCGCGCCATCGAGCGGGTCATCGCGATCAGCGCGCCTTTGCTGGCGACATAGGCCATCAGGCGCGGCGCGCCCCACAGCGCGGTATCCGACGCCACGTTGACGATCTTGGCGTGCGGGTTGCGTGCCAGCAGCGGCACCGCCGCCTGGCTCACCAGCCAGGTGCCGCGCACGTTGACCTGCATCACCCGATCCCACAGGTCGATATCGTATTCCATCATGGTTTTGCCGCCGACGCCGGTCGCCAGCGCCGCGTTGTTCACGAGGCCGTCGATCCCGCCGCCTGCGGCGATCTTCTCGAACGACGAGCGGATCGAATCCGGTGACGCCAGATCGATCGTCTGCGTTTCCACCTGAGCGCCCTGCTCGCGCAGCGCGGCACCGCTCGCCGCCAGCTCATCCGCCAGAATGTCGCACATCACCACCTGCGCGCCGGCAGCGGCGATGGCGGCAGCGAAGCTGTAACCCAGGCCGCGCGCCGCCCCGGTGACCACGATGCGTTTACCGTTCAGCAGGCCGTTCACTGCGCCGCCTCCCGCTCGCGCAACGTCGCCAGCTGTTTCTGCGCCTCTTTCTGCATCATCCGGCGCAGGCGAGAAAGACCGACGTCGTGCTGGTACAGGTATTCGCGGCCGCGGGCGTTAGGCGCCATGTTCTCAAGCACGATGCGATCCTGCTCGAGCACGTCCCAATGCAATGATTCCAGGCGGTTGCGGTACATGAAGCGCCACATGTCACGCTGCCAGTCTTTGACCTTACGGATGCGCCAGAAGAAGACCCGGCAGTGATCCTTGTCTTCCGGCACCACCATGCCGATGATCCAGAAGTGGCCACCTGGCCCGAAGCGCTTCTTGTATGGGATCGACAGGCGCATCCAATAGGCGCCGCTGCTGCCGAACTCCACCCAGTCGAAGTTGACGCCGATCTGGCCGTTCTTCTTGAAGATAAACCCGCTGTCGGTCGGTTCCAGCCCCATATCCGCCTTGCGATCCCCTTCCGCCATCGAGTGAGAGGAAGAGTGCAGGTAGGTGCCGTGCATCGGATCCATCACGTTTTCCAGGGCGTATTGGTAGTTGCAGTTCCAGCTGGCGGTGCACAGGAAGTTGCTGTACGAGGCTTCGTCCGCCAGTTCTTGCGGGAAAGTCAGCGCCGCCGGCGTTTCATCCGCCGTCACGCCGAAATAGAGGAACACTGCGCCGTAGGCTTCTTTGGCCGGGTAAGACCGCAGGCATTTTTGCCCCACCAGCGGGCAGCGATCCACTGCCGGCACATCTTTCACCGTACCGTCGCCGCCGACCTCTACCCCGTGGTACCAGCAGGCGATGCGATCGCCGAGGTTCCACCCCATGGAAAGCCGCGCGCCGCGGTGCGGGCAGCGGTCTTCCAGCGCGTGGATCTGGCCTTCGCCGTCGCGCCATACCACGATTTGCTGCTCCAGGCGGGTGATGCCGACCGGGTTGTTGCCCACTTCCCAGCTGGCCAGCACCGGATACCACATGCCGCGCAACCCCTGGTCAAGATAGTCCTGCAAGCTCTGTTCGGAGGATGTTGTGTTTGCTGTCATTGTCTTCTCCCGGAGGTGGCTCAGAAACCGTTAACGTGAAGGAATTCGCGGAACGTCGCCTCATTCCACGGTTGGCCGCTGCGATCGAACAGGCGGCGCTGATTCAACGCGCTGACGATCTGCTCCAGCTCTTCCGCACCCTGATCGAAGATCGTTTCCAGCGCCGCCACCAGGGCGGCTTCGAAACCGTCCGGCACACGAGCACGGTTTTGCCAGATGACATTGCGGAACTGACCCGGCTGATGGATTTGACCGTTGCCGCCTTCGCGGGCCGGCGTCACCTGTTGGGTGTCCGGTAGCCAGGGATTGAAATCGGTGATGTGCTGCATGATTACTCCTCCGCGATAAAGGTGATCTGGATTTGGTTGTCGACCACCCGGGTGGGATAGGTTTGCAGATCGCGACCGCCCGGCTCGCGCAGGCACTGGCCGGTGCGCACGTCAAACAGCGCTTCGTGCAGCGGGCACTCAACCTTGCCGTCGTCTACAAACCCCTGGCTGAGCAAGGCATAAGCATGCGGGCAAACGTCTTCCAGCGCGTAGTAGTTACCGTCGAGCAGGTACACCCCGATCTCTTTTCCTTCCACTTTGCCGGAGAAAGGAAAATCTTCTTTCACCTGAGACACTTCGCACACATTCTTCCAGCTCATTGCTTTTGTCCTCTATCTGATTGTTTCATATATGAAACTCAGTTTCTTATTTAATACAGCCACTATAGGTCTGGCGAAACTTTCGTCAAGCGGGCGGAACGGCAAATGTTAATGAAAGGTTGTTTAAAAATGACAAATGCGGGAAGGATCACGAAATCATGCACCGATATGAAAAACCTATGTCAGTTGTGCGCTCTCCCGCTAATTTATGGCAAAAAATGCGTTGATTCCGACGACGCATTGCGCGTAAAAGTGTTTTCTCACTGTCTTCCACATCCTATTTGATAACAATAAATTTACATCAATCAGCCTCATCCCCCGCGTTTGTGCGCAATGGCATCCGCGGGTGAGTTTGCTGCTGCCTGAATTCGTCAACCGCTCGCATTGAGGAACGCAACGTGCAACAACGTCAACGCTGGTTTGGGGTGATCGCCCTGCTGTTTCTGATCGTTATCGCCTATGCGGATCGGGTCAATATCGCCGTGATGTTGGTCAATCCCGACTTCCTGCAACACTTCCAACTCGGCGGCGACCGCGCCCACCAGGGCACGCTGATGACGATGTTTTTGCTCGGCTACGGCCTGTCCGCCATGTTGCTGACGCCGTTTCTGGAAACGCTGATGGGTTACCGCCGCGCGCTGACGCTGAGCGTGGTGCTGTGGGCGCTGCTCACCGCCGCCTCGCCGCTGGCGGGATCGCTGATGCTGCTGTGCGTGGTGCGCGCGCTGCTTGGCGTCAGCGAGGGGCCGCTGTTCTCGCTGAAGACCATGTACATCAGCGATCATTTCGCCGCCGAAGAGCGCGGCAAGCCCAACGCGGTCAGCGCGCTGGGCGTTTCATTGGGGCTGGTGCTCGGCTTTCCGCTGGTGAGTTTTCTGATGGCGCATTTCGGCTGGGCGATGTCGTTTCATCTGCTGGCGCTGCTCAACCTGCTGCTGGGGCTCGCGCTAGTACGGCTGTTCGTTCATCCCCTCGCCCTGTCTTCACCCTCGCGCTCTGCCGATCCACAACCGGTGCTGAGCCGCGTCTGGCACACCTTTACGCTGGCCTGGCGCACGCCGATGCTTGGCTGGATCCTGCTGATCGAGATCGCTACGCTCAGCTATCTGTGGGGCTCCAGCTCCTGGTTGCCGGCGTATCTGACCGATGAAAAGGGGTTCTCCATCAAGCAGATGGGCTGGATGGCCGCGCTGCCTTTCATCGTCAGCATCGCCTCCAAATACCTCGGCGGCGTGTTGCTCGATCGTATCCGCCCTTATCAAGCGCCGCTGATCTTCGTCTGCGGCGGCGCAGCGACCGCGCTGTGTATCTATGGCGTGATGAACAGCCATCAGCTTGGCTGGATCGCCTTCTTCCTGCTGGCGGCCAATGCCTGTTGGGGCGCGCAGGGCGCGGCGATCCCTACCCTGCTGCAACATTATGCGCGGCCGGAGGCGGTCGGCAGCGCCTATGGGCTGATCAACGGCATCGGCAATCTGTTTTCGGCGTTTGTGCCGATGGCGATGGGCATGGTGATGGCCAGCCAAGGTAAGGTGTCTTCAGGCTTTGCGGTGCTGATCGCCTCGCAGCTGCTGACATTGCTGGCGGGCGGCGCACTGTTTGGCCGCATGTTGCTGGCGCGGCAGGTGAAACGGGCATAGACCCGTTTCCCTGTCCCGTGCGGCGGAAAACCGACAGCGTTGAGAGGGTGCTCATGGATCTGGACGCCAACAATCAGCAGACGGGGGACATCCCCCGTCGCCGGGTTGCCTTACCGTTCGGATTCGTAAGCCAAAATGGCCGCAACCTCCGTGTTGCCCGATCGGATCCGCAGCTCACACAGCGTGCTGCGAGTTATCCATGCCAGTGATATTACCGTGGCACAAATAACCACCAATTTTAACAGGCTCCGTTTGTTCGGCATCATGCCTTCTTCTCCTTGCCTCGCGGCGGGTAAGAGGCTAACTTAACGTTGTCTGGCGTTAGAGTTGGCCTCGGGTTGATGGATATCGACTCGGGGCTTTTCTCTTTGTACCTTTCACGCAGGCTCCAGATACAAAGATCCAGAGCACCCGCGCGCAGTATATTCATCCTCTCCGTTGTCCCGTGTCCTTATTCTCTGACTCAGTTTCATTTCTGCGCAGGATTGCGCAAAGGCGTTGCAACAGGCTGAAAATCGCAGCGCGGATGGCGACAAATGAAATAAAAAAAGCGGCCCCATACGATGGGAGCCGCTTTTTCAGCGAGGCGTGGCCTGGCGTCAGGCGTGTTTCTTCGCCGCCTGCAGGTACAGCATCTCCAAGCCCAGGGTCGCCGCGGCCAGCGCGGTGATCTCGGACTGGTCATAGGCCGGCGCCACTTCTACCACGTCCATGCCGACGATGTTCAGCGACTGCATGCCGCGCACCAGTTTCAGCGCACGATCGGAAGTCAGACCGCCGATCACCGGCGTGCCGGTGCCCGGTGCGAACGCCGGATCCAAGCAGTCGATGTCGAAGGTCAGGTACACCGGCATATCGCCGACGATGCCTTTGATCTGGGTCAGCAGGTCGTCCACGCTGCGATCGTTCACCTGCGCGGCATCCAGCACGGTAAAGCCGTTGTCATGATCGAACTCGGTGCGAATACCGATCTGCACCGAGTGGTGCGGATCGATCAGGCCTTCGTTCGGGGCATGGTAGAACATGGTGCCGTGGTCGAACTTGCTGCCGTTGGCGTAGGTATCGGTATGGGCGTCGAAGTGTACCAGCGCCAGCTTGCCGAAATGCTTGGCGTGCGCGCGCAGCAGCGGCAGGGTCACGAAGTGGTCGCCGCCGAACGAGAGCATACGCTTACCGGCCTTCAGCAGTTTCTCCGCGTGCGCCTGCAGCTTGTCGCTCATGTCCTGCGCATCGCCGAAATTGAACACGATGTCGCCGCAGTCAACCACGTTCAGCCGATCGCGCAGATCGAAGCTCCACGGCCAACGGTTGCCTTCCCAGGCCAGGTTGGTAGATACCTGACGAATAGCCGCCGGGCCGTGACGGCCACCGGCGCGACCGGAGGTCGCCATGTCAAACGGAATGCCGGTGATGACCCACTCTGCATCGCTGTCGTAAGGCATGAAGTTCAGCGGAAAGCGCAGGAAACCAAAGGCGTTGGACACTAATGAATTATCGGACTGATGGCCTAAGGTGCTCATAGTAAACCCTCGTAGTTCAACAAGTTGCCGGGCGCAGGCGCCGGGCCGTTACAAAAAAAAATCCCTCCCGCGTCGTTAGCCCGACGAGAAAGGGATTTATTCGATGTTTGTTTCGGTGCTACCGATACGGCAGATTATGGCCGCATTTTATCCATGCTTCAAGGGGGCCGATATCGCCCCCCTGAAGAGGGCGGTTACTCGTCTTCCAGATACGTGTAGCCGTACAGGCCGGCCTCAAACTCTTCCAGGAACTGCGCCTGCAGCTCGCTGTCCAGATCGGTTTCTTTGACCTGATCGCGGAATTTGGCCAGCAGCGCACTCGGATCGAGCTGCACGTACTCCAACATGTCCGCCACGGTGTCGCCCTCGTCGGACAGTTCGGTCTCGACGCTGCCGTCCGGGAACACATACACGTCAACCGAGGCGGTATCGCCGAACAGGTTGTGCATGTTGCCGAGGATCTCCTGGTACGCACCGACCATGAAGAAGCCCAGCGCCGGCGGGTTCTCCGGATCGTACGGCGGCATCGGCATGGTGGTCGCCACGCCGTCGCCGTCGACATAGTGGTCGATGGTGCCGTCGGAGTCGCAGGTGATGTCGAGCAGCACCGCGCGGCCTTCCGGCGGCTTATCCAGCCCTTCCAGCGGCAGCACCGGGAACAGCTGATCGATACCCCAGGCATCCGGCATCGACTGGAACAGCGAGAAGTTGACGTAGAACTTGTCCGCCATGCGTTCTTGCAGTTCGTCAATGATCGGACGGTGCGCGCGGTTGCTCGGATCGAGCTGCTGCTGGATCTTGTTGCAGATGTTCAGATACAGCTGCTCGGCCCAGGCGCGCTTGGTCAGATCCAGCATGCCGTGCGCATATTGGGTATGCACGTCGTGCAGATCCATCTGGCTGTCGTGCAGCCATTCGCGCAGCGAGCGGCGGTTCTCCGGCTCGTTCATTTCCAGCCAGGTTTCCCACATGCTTTCCAGCGCGCGCGGCGCGTCGGCTTCCGGCGGCAGCGGTTCGCTGAATTCGTTGCGTTCTACGCCGATCACGTTGGAGACCAGCACCGTGTGGTGCGCGGTCACGGCGCGGCCGGACTCGGTGATCACCGTCGGGTGCGGCAGGCCGTGTTCGTTACAGGCGTCGCCGATGCCCCAAATCACGTTGTTGGCATATTCGTTCAGGCCGTAGTTCACCGAGCAGTCGGACTGCGAGCGGGTGCCTTCGTAGTCGACGCCCAAGCCACCGCCCACGTCGAAGCACTGAATGTTGACGCCCAGCTTGTGCAGTTCAACGTAGAAACGCGCCGATTCGCGCACGCCGGTGGCGATATCGCGAATGTTGGCCAGCTGCGAACCCAGGTGGAAGTGCAGCAGTTGCAGGCTGTCGAGACGGCCCGCTTCGCGCAGGGTCTCTACCAGCTTCAGCACCTGCACCGCCGCCAGGCCGAACTTGGATTTTTCGCCGCCGCTCGACTGCCATTTGCCGGAGCCCTGCGAAGCCAGACGCGCACGCACGCCCAGGCGTGGTATGACGTTCAACCGTTCGGCTTCTTCCAGCACCAGGTTGATCTCGGACATCTTCTCGATCACCAGGTACACCTTGTGCCCCAGTTTTTCCCCGATCAGCGCCAGGCGAATGTATTCACGATCTTTATAGCCGTTACAGACGATCACCGAGCGGGTCATGCCGGCATGCGCCAGCACCGCCATCAGCTCGGCCTTGGAGCCGGCTTCCAGCCCCAGCGGTTCCCCGGAGTTCACCAGCGACTCAATCACGCGGCGATGTTGGTTCACCTTGATCGGATACACCAGGAAATAGCCGCCCTGGTAACCGAAGGACTCACGCGCGCGTTTGAACGCGGCGTTGATCGAACGCAAGCGATGCTGGAGGATCTGCGGGAAGCAGAACAGCGCAGGCAAACGCTGCCCGTCTTGCTGGCGCGTTTTCACCAGTTCTGCCAGATCGACGCGCGCCTGCGGGACATCCGGGTCCGGGCACACGCTGATATGGCCCAGCTCGTTGACGTCATAGTAATTGTTGCCCCAGTAGGCGACGTTATAAGTGCGCAGCATCTTGCTGGCATTACGATCATTCATGGCAACCTCCTGCATGGAGCGCAAAGATAAAGACTCGCCCGCAACCGGCGGGCGGTGAATCAACAGATCATCAGACATGGTTCGCCTCACATTCCGCACTGACGAAACCGTCAGCCACTATCGCAGCTACAACCCGCGAGAACAACCCAACAAGCCGCGCTGGCGGCAGCGAAGAGAACTGCCGTTCGCGGTCAGCGATCGGTTTATCACTCATATAATTGTAAGACACCCTGTTCAAACCTCGTGAATCGGGCCAAGAAACATCCCACAGGAAGGCTGCAGGCTACCCTTGTTCAGTTCTTCAGACGACCGTTAGCCGGCCCGAGAATCCTGAGTAGCGGCCAAGTGTTTATCGCACCTGGTAAGTGACAGAGAGACAAGACGGGAAATAGCAGAAGAATGTGCGCCAGAACGGCACTGCTGTTGGGAGCCAACAACCGGTAGACAACGGATCATTAATCCAACCACCTCCACGCGCGCCGTTCGGAGTGAACGACCCAGCCTCTAAAATAGTGTAAGAACGTGACCGTTCGATGAAGCGGCGGCGCTCACGGCGAACGCCTGCGACGGATAATAGCGCAACGCCGGCGAATGCAAAGCGGAAGTTTATCGCACCTTCCCCACCGCCAATCGCCGTACTGTGCAGCAAATGAACCGCGCGCGCAGTTTATACCGGTAAGCAGGTGAAAAAGCAAAATGAAAATTCGCCGAAAACTGTTTCAAGCGATGAAAATGGCGCCAACCCGTTTGCGCAAAAGAGCGAAAGCGCAAAAAATTACTGGCAATCTGGCTAAACCCTGACCTAAAATAGACGTCCAGATGTTAATCCATCTATACTGGTTAACTGATAAACTGCTTAACGGCTTTGCCTGAGGGGCGTTGCAGGATGCATCTCGCGCCATCAGCGGAAGACCCTTCGCTTTGATGCCGGATCTCCAGCGCTGTGCAGTAATTTCTAACCCGTCTTATGCAAGGTAAAGAACACAATGGCTAAACACCTCTTCACGTCCGAATCCGTCTCCGAAGGACATCCCGATAAAATCGCCGATCAGATCTCCGATGCCGTCCTCGACGCCATCCTGGAACAGGATCCGAAAGCGCGCGTCGCCTGCGAAACCTACGTGAAAACCGGCATGGTGCTGGTCGGCGGTGAAATCACCACCAGCGCCTGGGTCGATATCGAAGAGATCACCCGCAAGACCGTGCGCGAGATCGGCTACGTTCATTCGGACATGGGCTTTGACGCCAACTCCTGCGCAGTATTGAGCGCCATCGGTAAACAATCCCCGGACATCAATCAGGGCGTTGACCGTACCGATCCTCTCGAGCAGGGCGCCGGCGATCAGGGCTTGATGTTTGGCTACGCCACCAACGAAACCGACGTGCTGATGCCGGCCCCGGTGACCTACGCGCACCGTCTGGTGCAGCGCCAGTCCGAAGTGCGCAAAAACGGCACCCTGCCGTGGCTGCGTCCGGATGCGAAGAGCCAGGTGACCTTCCAGTACGACGACGGCAAAATCGTCGGCATCGACGCCGTGGTACTGTCCACCCAGCACTCAGAAGACATCTCGCTGAAAGATCTGCAAGAAGCGGTGATGGAAGAGATCATCAAACCGGTCCTGCCGGCGGAATGGCTGACGGCGGGCACCAAATACCACATCAACCCGACCGGCCGTTTCGTTATCGGCGGCCCGATGGGCGACTGCGGCCTGACCGGCCGTAAAATCATCGTCGACACCTACGGCGGCATGGCTCGCCATGGCGGCGGCGCCTTCTCCGGTAAGGATCCGTCCAAGGTTGACCGTTCCGCGGCTTACGCGGCACGCTACGTGGCGAAAAACATCGTCGCCGCCGGCCTGGCCGATCGCTGCGAGATTCAGGTGTCTTACGCTATCGGCGTAGCGGAACCGACCTCCATCATGGTGGAAACCTTCGGTACCGAGAAAGTGCCAACCGAACAGCTGACGCTGCTGGTGCGCGAATTCTTCGATCTGCGCCCATATGGCCTGATCCAGATGATGGATCTGCTGCAACCGATCTACCGCGAAACCGCTGCCTACGGCCACTTCGGCCGCGAGCACTTCCCGTGGGAAGCGACCGATAAAGCCGCGCTGCTGCGCGATGCAGCCGGCCTGAAATAAACCCCGACATCAACATGAAAACGGCGAGCTGAGGCTCGCCGTTTTTTTTAAGCGGATGGGTGCTCCCGGATCAACGCAGCGACTTGCCGGCAAGCGGAGGCCAAGCCCCCGCTGCCGGGTTGCCTTACCGTTCGGATTCGTAAGCCAAAATGGCCGCAACCTCCGTGTTGCCCGATCGGATCCGCAGCTCACACAGCGTGCTGCGAGTTATCCATGCCAGTGATATTACCGTGGCACAAATAACCACCAATTTTAACAGGCTCCGTTTGTTCGGCATCATGCCTTCTTCTCCTTGCCTCGCGGCGGGTAAGAGGCTAACTTAACGTTGTCACGCGTTAGAGTAGGCCTCGGGTTGATGGATATCGACTCGGGGCTTTTCTCTTTATCTCTTTCGCACGGGCTCCAGAGACAAAGATCCAGAGCACCCGCCCGCAGTATATTCATCTCACCACCACGCCACGTGTTCCTTTTCGCACGCAATAGCGTTTTTGCGCAACCGCTCGCAGTGCCTTGCAACACCCTAAAAAATAAAAAAAGGCTCAGCGACGCTGAGCCTTTGAGGGCAGAAAAAGCACGGCGAGACGCCGATTACGACGTCTGCTTACGCAACAGATAAACGAAGTACGGCGCACCGATAAAGGTCGCCAATAACCCGGCGGGGATCTGGTACGGGAACAGCAGCATCCGCCCGCACCAGTCGGCAAACACCATCAGCAAGCCGCCCAGCAGCGCGGCGATCACCATCTGCGGCAGCGCACGGCGGAAGCCCAGCATGCGCGCCATATGCGGTGCCATCAGCCCGACAAAGCTCAACGGCCCTACGGTCAGGGTCGCCATGGCGGTCAGCACGGCGGCCAATAAAAGAATGGTCAACCGCGCCGGCGTCAGCGCAATGCCCACCGAACGGGCGGTGGCGCCGCCGAGCGGCAGGATGGTCAACCAACGGCGGCACAACGGCGCCAATACCATCAGGCCGGCGGCCACCAGCGCGGTACGCAGCGCCTGCGCCGGCTCCACCGAATAGGTCGAGCCGGAGAGCCAGGTCAGCAAGCCCCCCATACGCGGATCGCCGCTGGCCAACAGCAGGAAGATGACGGTGGTAAAGGCGGTGCTGAGCGCGATACCGGCGAGCAGCATACGTTCCGTCGAGAAACCGCCGCGACCTGCGGCGATCATGATGATAAGTAGCGTCGCGGCCGCCCCCAGGCTGCCGGCGGGCAGCAGCCAAACGAAGACGTCGCCCGGCACCATAAACAGCATCATCACGACGCCAAAAGCGGCGCCGGAGCTGATGCCCAACACTTCCGGGCTGGCCATCGGGTTGCCGGTCAGCTTCTGAATCAGCGTGCCGGCGACCGCCAGCATCATGCCCGCCGCCAGCGCCGACAGCACCCGCGGCCAGCGCCACGGCAGCAAGGAGTCCAGTTCCGCGCCCAGGCTCCAGTGCCAGCCGCCGGCATTTTTGCCCAACATCAGCGCCAGCGTCAGGCCGATCAGCAGTACGAGGCCACCCACCAGGATCCAGGCAGGCAGATTCCCGCGTTCGGCAGGCACCTTGTCGCCGAGGTTCATCGGCGGCGGCGTGGCGGCGCTGCGCAAACGCGGCAGCAGCCACAGCAGCAGCGGAGCACCGAACAGCGCGGTGGCCGTGCCGGTCGGGATCTCACGCCACACCTGCGTCACCCCGAGCATCACCTGATCGGTCAACCACAGCAACAGCGCCCCCAGCAACGGCGCCAGCATCATGCGGTGCGCCAGGCGGCGCGCGCCCAACATCTTCGCCATCAGCGGTGCAAACAGGCCGATAAAGCCGATAACGCCCACCGCACTCACCAACATGGCGCTGAAGATAATGGCCAGCCCCAGAGTGCAGAAGCGCGCCATCGACAGCCCCAGCCCCAGGTTACGCGCCACGCCATCGTCCAGCCCCAGCAGCGTCAGCGGGCGCAGCAACAGCGCCGCCAGCGCGCCGGCCACCAACAAACGCGGCAGAATGAACTGCACGGCGCTCCAGTCCTGTTGGTTCAGCGCACCGGTTCCCCACAGGAACATGCCCTGCAGCTGATCGTAATGAAACAGCGCCAACAGGCTGTTGACCGCGCCGCAGTACAGCCCCAGTACCAGCCCGGCCAGAATCAGCGTGACCGGCGACATCCGCTTGCCCCAGGCGACGCCGAACACCAGCCCGCCCACCACAATCGCGCCCACCATAGCGGCCAGCTGGCGAGTGAATTCGCCCCCCGGCAGCACCCACAGCGTGGCGATGGTCAGGCCGAGCTGCGCGCCGGCGGCAACGCCGAGCGTCGACGGCTCCGCCAACGGATTACGCAACACCTGCTGGAACAGCACGCCGACCAACCCCAAGCCGGCGCCGGCCAACAGCGACACCGTCAACCGCGGCAGCAGGCTGTAATGGAACAGCATTTGCCGCACGTCGTCGATGTCCGGCGCGCTGAGCGCCCGCACCCATTGCGCCGGCGGCAGCTGCTGCGCCAGGTTGTATATCGTCAGGCCGCCTGCTGCCGCCAGCAACAGCAGGATCAGCGTCAGCGGTAATCTCCGGATGCCTGCATTCATGCCGCACTCTCCTGGGCCTGCGCCAACAGGCGGCAAAACCGCATCGTCGACAGCGTGGCGCCGTAGAACCACACCGCCGGCACCTGCCGCAGCTGGTTTTGCCGCACAAAGGGCAACGACTGCCACAGCGGCGTCGCGCTGACCTTGTCCATCATCGCCTGATTGCCGTGATCGAGATAGATGACCCGGGCATTACGCACCGTAGCCAACCGTTCAATCCCCACCACCGCCGTGCCCCAAAAGTCGGTTTGCTCCTGCCAGGCATTGCGGATGCCCAGTTGGTCCATCGCTTCCTGGAACAGGCTTTTCTGGCCGATGATCAACGCATGGCGCGTGTCGATCAGCGAAAACAACAGCAGCGGTTGCCGGGTATAGCTTTGCAGGCGCTGACGCGCGTCCTGCATAAAGCCGTCGAACTGCGCCAGGTGGTTTACCGCCCGGCTTTCTATGCCCAACCGCTGGCCCAGCGCCAGCAGCGACTGGCGGGCGACGGTCAGCGGTTTGCCGCTGCCGTCGTTGAAGCCGAAGCTCATGGTTGGCGCGATGGGTTGGATTTTTCGCGGCGTCGGGCCATAGCCTTGCGACAGCAACACCAGCGAAGGCTGGAGCTGCTGCAGCAGTTCGAGGTTAGGTTCGGTGCGCTGACCGACGTCGACCACCGTCGCCGGCAGCTTCGGCTCCGCCACCCACAGGTTGTAGTTATGCACATCGGCCACCGCCAGCGGCGTCACGCCCAATGCCAACAGCAGTTCGATCGGCAGCCATTCCAGCGCCGCAACGCGCGCGATATCCGGCGGCGCATCCGCCGCCCGGCCGGGCAACGAGCCCAACAGCGGTGACAGCGCCAGCGCCATCAACAAACGGCGGCGCAGCGGGTCGTGAGAAGAAGTGAATGCAGAAGACATCAGTAGACAAAACTCACCGGCGCGCCGCCGCTCGGGTGCGGCAACGTGCCCATAGGAATACCGTAAATTTGCTCCAGCACCGGCCCCTGCATCAGTTCCAGCGGGCCGCCCTGAGCGATCATTTCACCGCCGCGCAGCGCCACCAGATGATCGCAGTAGCGCGCCGCCATGTTGATGTCGTGCAGCACGGCGATCACCGTGAGATCGCGTTCGCGGCTCAAGCGCTGGATCAGCGCCAGCACCTCGACCTGGTGCGCGATGTCCAGCGCCGACGTCGGTTCGTCAAGCAGCAGGCAGCGGCTGTCCTGCGCCACCATCATCGCCAGCCAGGCGCGTTGGCGCTCGCCGCCGGACAGGCTGTCCACCAGGCGGTTGGCGAACGGCTTGAGCCCCACCAGTGAAATGGCCTCTTCGACCAATTGGCGATCGTTGGCGCCAAAACGCCCCAGCGCGCCGTGCCACGGATAGCGGCCGACGGCCACCAGCTCGCGCACCGTCATGCCTTCCGCCGCCGGCAGCTGCTGCGGCAGGTAGGCCACCTGGCGGGCGAAGGATTTGCTATCCCACTGCGCCAACGGCTGCCGATTGAGCAGTACCTGGCCACCGCTGGGGGCTTGATGCCGCCCGAGCAGTTTCAACAGAGTGGATTTACCGGAACCGTTATGGCCGATCAGGCCGCAGACTTTGCCCTGGGGAAAACTGAGCGACAGCGGTTGCAACAGCACCCGGCCGGGGACGGCGAAGCTGGCGTTATCCAGCGCGAAGGTCGCGCCGGGATTAAGAAGTTTGTCCTGCATAGATCCTGCTTTGTCCGGGGCGACGCGGCGCCGCCCCGGCTATCCGGTTAGAAACGGAAGGTTGCGGTGGCGACCACCTGGCGTTCTGCGCCCCAGTAGCAGGCGTAGTCGCGGTAGCAGCTCGACACGTAGGTCTTGTCGAACAGGTTGTTGATGTTGACGCCCACGGACGAGCCCGGCAGGCCAAAGCGCGCCAGATCGTATTTAATGGTAGCGTCCACCAGCGTGTAGTCCGGCACCTTGAAGGCGGAATTATCGCTGTTGAAGCTCGAGCTGGAGCCGACGTAACGCACGCCGGAACCCAGCGTCAGGCCACTCACCGCCGTTTCGTGGAAGGTGTAATCCGCCCACAGCGAAGCCATGTGTTTCGGCACCTCGACGGTCGGTTTGCCCTGATAGGTGTTGTCCTTGGTGTACTTCGCATCGGTATAGGTATAGGAGGCGATCAGGTTGACGTTGGCATTCAACGCCGCCTTGGCTTCCAGCTCCACGCCGCGTGAACGGATTTCGCCGCTCTGCACGCTGAACTGCGCATTGCTCGGGTCCGGCGTCAGGTTGTTGTTCTTGGTCAGCTGATACAGGGCGCCGGTCAGCACGATTGGGCGATCCTTCGGCACGTATTTCACGCCGGCTTCATACTGCTTGCCGATCGACGGCTTGAAGGTGCTCCCCCCTTGCGTCGTGCCCAGATTCGGTTCAAACGATTCGCTGTAGCTGAAATACGGCGTCACGCCGTTGTCGAACAAGTAGTTGAGGCCGCCGCGCCAGGTGAACTGGCGATCGGTCTGCTGGCTCGTCGAACTCGCATCGCGGTTATAAGCGGAAGTCTTCGCCCAGTCATAGCGCCCGCCCAGCGTCAACAGCCACTGGTTCCACTCCCCTTGCTCCTGCACATACAGGCCGGTTTGTTCCTGACGGTTCAGGTAATGGTAGGGGAAGTTGATATTGACCGCGTCATTCCCGTATTGCGGATTGGTCATGCTCAGACCGTCCGCAGAGCCAAATGCGGCATTGATATCGTTACGCATGCGCATGTAGTCCACGCCGAACAACAGCGTGTGGTCGATATCGCCGGTTTTCACCTTCGCCTGCGCCTGGGTATCCACAGAGAAATTGTTCAGGTGTTCTTTCGACTGGACATAGGCGCGATTAATCGTCGTCGGCGTCGCCGCAGAAACGCCGCTGCCATAGATGCTCTTCATGTCGGTTTCCAGCTGCATATAGCGCAGATTCTGGCGCACCGCCCAGGTATCGTTGAAGGCATGTTCGAAGCTGTAGCCGATCATCCGCTGTTTGCGGGAGGTGTAGTTGCTGGCTTCGCCTTCGTTGAAATCGGTCGGCAGCTTACCGCCGTTTGGCAGCGGAATCAGCGTGCCCTGCTTCGGCAGCCAGCCGTAATAACCGGTATAGGGATCGTTTTGAATGTTGGCCAACAGCGTGAAGTTGGTTTTGTCATCCGGACGCCAGCTAAAGGACGGCGCGATCGCATAGCGCTTCTCTTTGCTCATGTTCTGCTGCGAATCGCTGTCTTTCGCCAGGCCGGTCAGGCGGTAAGAATAGATACCCTGATCGTCCAGCGCGTCGCTGAAATCGAAACCGGTCTGGAACAGGTTATCGGTGCCCATTTTGAACTGGATTTCGCGCAGCGGCTCGGTGGTTGGCCGCTTGCTGACCATCGAGACCAAACCACCCGGGTTGCTTTTGCCGTACAGCACCGAGACCGGGCCGCGCAGCAGCTCGGCGCGCTCGAGGAAATAAGGATCGATGGACGCTTCACTGTAGTTGTCGCCCAGCAACCGCAACCCATCCAGATACTGGGTGGTGTTGGTGGCCGGGAAGCCGCGGATCGCCACCGCATCATAGGTCGTGGAGCTGCCGCGGCTGGCAAATACGCCCGGCGCATAGGCCAGCGCGCCCTTCACCGTATCCGGCTGACGCATGTCCATCTCTTCACGCGTCACCACGGAAACGGACTGCGGGTTCTTCTCGATCGGCGTATCGGTTTTGGTGCCGGTGGCGCTGCGTTTGGCGACATAGGTGCCGACCGGCCCCCAGGCGCTTTCCTGCTGGGCGGTATTGCTACCGCCCACAACGGTAATCGTGTCTTCCTTGGCGGCCGGCTTGGCGTCGGCGGAAAAAGCCGGCATCGCCAGCGTGCCCAACGCCGCAGCGACGGTGATCGCTAACGCGCTGACGGGGGTGCGGCCCTGCTTGGCCGCGGATGATGAAAGACGCTTGGTCGGCATAGTTGATTTCTCTGATGAATAATTAAATGACGAATGTAAACGATAATAATTATTATAAGCGTCGCATTTTATGCAGAAGCCAAATTAAACTGCAAGCCGAATTCATAAGGCAAATAGGTTAAGGATTAGGCGCTTAGCCATGCGGTTAACAGGGAAATAAAACGAGCGGAAACATAAAAAAGCCCGTAACCAAGGTTACGGGCTTAATAACAAAGAAAAAATTTTCACCGGGGCCGGTGCCCCGGTAGCGATTACTGGCCGAACATATCCTTGATCCAGCCGGCGACGCCATCGCCATCTTTTTGCTCACCCGCCGCCGGTTGCTGCTGTTGCTGCACCGCCGCCTGGCTGGCCTGGCACAATCCCTGCGGATTGTCGGTCCAGACCGGGATGGTGCGCCAGCTGCCGCCGCCGCAGATAAAGTTGCCGGCAGAGTCGATGCTCATCTGGTTAATGCCTTCCGGCGGCTGCAGCATCAGCGGCAGCGGCGTCTGGTTTTCCAGATAACGGCGATACAGGGTCAACGCGCCGTTGGCGCCGGTCAGCTTGGCCGGGCCGTTGTTGTCGCGCCCGACCCAGGCGATCGCCACTTCCTTGCCGTCGATGCCGGCGAACCAGCTGTCGCGCAGATCGTTGGTGGTACCGGTTTTCGCCGCCAGGTTGTAGTTCGGGAACTTCACCGACAGCGAGCGGGAAGTCCCGCGCGCCACGCCCTGCTGCATCGCGTACAGCGTCAGGTAAGCGGCCTGCGCCGGCACCATGCGTTCCGCCTGCGGGAAACTCTGGTACAGCACCGTGCCGTCTTCGGCGATCACCGAACGCACCGCCGACAGCGGCGCACGGTTACCGCCGCTGGCGATGGTCTGGTACTCCTGCGCGACTTCCATCGGCGTCAGGCCGATCGCCCCCAGCAGCATCGAAGGCACCGGGTTGATCTCCGCTTTCGGGATGCCCAGGCGTTGCAGCGTAGCGCTGATCTGATCCAGCCCGACCGACAGGCCGAGGTTCACCGTCGGCACGTTCAGCGAGTTGGCCAACGCATCCACCAGCATCACCTGACCGCGGAATTTACGGTCATAGTTGTTCGGCTGCCAGACGGCGCCGTTCGGCTGTTTCAGCGACAGCGGCGCATCCGCCAGCCAGGTATTGAGGCGGTATTTATCCGGTTCGGACAGCGCGGTCAGGTACGTCGGCGGCTTGGCCAGCGAGCCGACCAGGCGGCGTGCCTGCATGGCGCGGTTGAAGCCGGCGAACTGCGGGTTGGCGCCGCCGACCATGGCGCGCACTTCACCGCTGAAGCGATCGACGATCACCATCGCCGCTTCCAGATCCTGCAGGTGACGCGCGGCGCGCAGCGCCGGGATGCCGTCTTCGACCGCTTTTTCCGCCGCGTCTTGCGACACCGGATCCAGCGTGGTGAAGATCTTCACGCCGGACAGGTCATTGACCTTATCGCCCAGCTTGGTCTGCAGTTCCTGACGCACCATCTGCATAAACGCCGGCTGTGGCGTAATGACGCCGCCTTTCGGCTGCACGCCCAGCGGACGCGCGCTCAGCATGTCATACAGCTCGCCGTCGATCACGCCCTGGTTCTGCAGCAGCTTGAGCACCAGGTTGCGGCGCTCCAGCGCCAGTTTCGGGTTACGCCACGGGTTGTACAGCGACGCGCCCTTGACCATGCCGACCAGCAGCGCCTGCTGATCGAGGCTCAGCTCATCCACCGGACGGCCGAAGTAGTACAGGCTGGCCAGCGGGAAACCGCGGATCTGGTCGCTGCCGCTCTGGCCGAGGTACACCTCGTTCAGATACAGCTCCAGAATGCGGTCCTTGCTGTAACGGTAATCCACCAGCAGCGCCATATAGGCTTCGTTAGCCTTACGCCACAGCGAACGTTCGTTGCTCAGGAACAGGTTCTTCACCAGCTGCTGCGTCAGCGTACTGCCGCCCTGCACCGCACGCCCGGCGGTCAGGTTGGCCAGCACCGCACGGCCGATGGAGTAGGGGCTGATGCCGTCATGCTCATAGAAGTGGCGGTCTTCCGTGGCGATCAGCGTATCCACCAGCAGATCCGGGAAACCGGAGCGCGGCACGAACAGACGCTGTTCACCGTTCGGCGACTGCAGCATGGTGATAAGACGCGGATCGAGGCGGAAGAAGCCGAAGCTGCGGCCGCTGTCCAGGTTTTCGATCTTCGCCAGACGGTTGTTCTGGAAGTCGAGACGGGCGCGGATCTGCCCCTCTTTACCATCCGGGAAGTCGAACGGGCGGCGCAGCATCTCGATGCTGTTGGCCTGCACGGTAAACTCGCCCGGACGCGTCATGCGGCTGACCTGGCGATACTGCATGCCTTCCAGCAGGTTGACCATCTCCTTCTTACTGTACGGCATACCCGGTTCCAGGTTGACCATGCGGCCGTACACCGCCGCCGGCAGCTGCCAGACTTTACCGTCGATACGGCTGCGGATCTGGGAATCCAGGTAGACGCCATAGATCGCCAACAGGACGGCGATCACCAGGATCAGTTTGATAAACAGGCCGAGCCAGCGGCGTTTTTTACGCGGCGGAGTCGCTTTTACCTTACGCGGCATGCGTTCCTCCTCCTCTTCATACTCATCATCGTCATACTCGTCTTCTTCGTAATCGTCATAATCGTCGTCTCGGCGACGGCGCGGCGGCTTGCGCGACGCGGTGCTTTTTGGTTGTTTTCCTTTGCGCCCGATGGGCTCGCGGTCATCCCCAGCCATGGCTGTTGTTCTCCGAGCTTGCCGACACTGCCGGCCATGATTAGTCGCTTAATCTGTGCCTACGCCGCAGCGCTGACCAGAAGAAACATCTGAATTCCAAACCTTAAATGATCGCGACCTACTGATATTTCTTCGTTCGGCGCGTCGGTACCGCCGTGGCCGGATCGTCCGGCCAAACGTGTTTCGGGTAGCGGCCCTTCATCTCTTTTTGCACCTCGCGATAGGCGCCTTGCCAGAAGGCCGCCAGATCGCCGGTGATTTGCAACGGCCGGTGCGCCGGTGAGAGTAACTCAAGCACCACCGGGATGCGACCCTCCGCCAACATCGGGCTGCGCTGCTCGCCGAACACTTCCTGTAAACGCACCGCCAGCGCCGGCGGTTTGCCGGCCTCATAACGGATCGGCAGGCGGCTGCCGGTCGGCACAGTGTAATGAGTGGGTAGCGCATTATCCAGCCGCTGCTTTTGCTGCCAATCCAGCAGACGGGACAGCGCCTCGGCGATGTTGACCTGCTTCAAACCGCGCAGATCGCGCACGCCGTTCAGCGACGGCAACAGCCACTGCTCCAGCGCCGCCAGCAGGGGTTCTTCGTCCACCGCCGGCCATTCCGCCTCCGGCAGCCAGGCTTGCGCGCACTGCAGGCGCACCCGCAATTGTTCGGCGGCGCCCTCCCAGTTGAGCACCGCCAGCCCCTGTGCGCGCACCCAATCGAGCAGCGCCTGCTGCAGCTCTTCATCCGCCGGTTTGGCCAGCGGCTGGGCGCGCAGCGTCAGACGGCCGATCTGCTGGCGCTTCCAGGCGCGCAGCGTGCCCTTCTCGTCATCCCACTCCACCGCCGTGCGCTGTGTGACGATCGCCGGCAGCTGCGCCGCCAGCGCGTCGATATCCACCGGCAACGCCAACAGGATACGCGCATCGGGGCTGTTGTGGCCCTGCAACAGGCTGGGGACGATGAGCCAGGGTGCGCGCGACAGCGCCTCGTCCTGGTTCATCGCCGCCCCCAGACCGTTGGCCAGCAGGTAGCGGCCGTCCTGGCCTCGGCGCTGGGCGATACGATCGGTAAATGCCTGCGCCAACAGGCGCGGCGCCAGATCGACGTCGATTTGCCCCGCACGTTGCGGCAGGCGTTTGGCCAACTGCGCGGCACGCGGCCGCCAGTTCGGTTGCGGGCGGCTCAGCCAGTAGCCGATATCCATCTGCCCGCCGCGCGGCGGTTCTTCCAGCAATGCCGCCAGCAACGCCGCCGTCGCCAGGCCGTCGGCACTCAACGCCGCGCCGGCGACCAGCATCGCCGCCAGCCGCGGCTCGCACCCCAGCGCGGCCATCTGGCGCCCCGGGGCGGTAAGTTTGCCACCGTCATCCGTGGCCCCCAGCCGGTGCAGCAACGCCCTGGCCGCCGCCAATGCCGCCGCCGGAGGCACATCCAGCCAGGTCAGCTGCGCCGGATCATGGCATCCCCACTGCAGCAGTTCGAGCCAGAAGCCGGTGAGATCGCTCTGTAAAATGTCCGGTTCGGCGTGTTCCGCCTCGCGCTCCGCCTGTTCTTTGGCGAACAGATGCCAGCAAATGCCCGGCTCCAGGCGCCCGGCGCGTCCGGCGCGCTGCACCATCGACGCCTGACTGATGCGCTGCGTCGCCAGCCGCGTCAAACCGTTGCGCACGTCGTAGCGCGCCACGCGCTCCAGGCCGCTGTCCACCACCAGCCGAATGCCCTCGATCGTCAGGCTGGTTTCGGCGATGTTGGTCGCCAGCACCACCTTGCGGCGGCCAGACGCTGCCGGTTGGATCGCCTTTTGCTGCTGCGCCAGAGGCAGCGCCCCATACAGCGGGCAAAGATCGGTATCGCTCGCCACCTCGCCGGTCAATCGCTCCAGCACCCGATTGATCTCCGCTACGCCCGGCAGGAACAGCAGCAAAGATCCCGGCTGTTCGGCCAGCAACCGCTTCACCGCCGCCGCTACGCCATCTTCCAGCCGCTGATGGCTGGCCAACGGCTGATACAGACGCTCAACCGGGAAGCTGCGCCCCTCGGACACCACCACCGGCGCTTCCGGCAGCAGCTGCGACAGGCGAGCGTTGTCCAGGGTGGCCGACATGATCAGCAGTTTCAGATCGTCGCGCAGCCCTTGCTGCACGTCGAGCAGCAGCGCCAGCGCCAGATCGGCCTGCAGGCTGCGTTCGTGGAACTCATCGAGGATCACCAGCGACACGCCCTGCAGTTCGGCGTCCTGCTGCAGCATGCGGGTGAGAATGCCTTCCGTCACCACTTCCAACCGGGTTTGCGGCCCGCTTTTGCTTTCGGCGCGCATGCGGTAGCCCACGGTCTGGCCGGGCTCCTCCCCCAGTTGCTGCGCCAGGCGATAGGCGACATTTTTCGCCGCCAGCCGCCGCGGCTCCAGCATGATAATGCGCCCCGGCAACCCGGCCTTAGCCAGGATCTGCAGCGGCAGCCAGGTGGATTTACCGGCGCCGGTCGGGGCGTGCAACAGCACCTGAGGAGCGGACTGCAACGCAGCCAGCAACTCATCAAGCACCGCGCTGACGGGCAATGAAGACACTGAACTCTCCGTGGTGGTTAACGTTAAACGGCGTACAGTGTAGCATTAGCTTTGCCCCCGTAGCCTTTCAAACTGCAGCGGCGTTAGCTATAGTACGGAGCTCGTCCATGCGTCCCGCTTCGCGCGCGACCGCTGCAAACCGCATCCAGGTCTGTCCCGACGGATTTGTCATTATTTACCGAGCCCCCATGTCCAATTCGCGCCGCCTGTTTTTCGCCCTGTCCTTGCCTGATGCCCTGCAACAGCAGGTGATCCGCTGGCGCGCCGAGGCGTTTACGCCAGAGGCCGGCCGACCGGTGGCGGCGGCCAATTTGCACCTGACGCTGGCGTTTCTCGGCGAGGTCACCGCGCAGAAAGAGCTGGCGCTGCGCAAACTGGCCGGCCGCATCGTTCAACCCGGCTTCAGCATGCGGCTCGACGATCTCGGCCATTGGCCGCGCCCCGGCGTGGTCTGGCTCGGTACCCGCCGCGCGCCGCGCGGGCTTCTGCAGCTGGCCGAGCTGCTGCGTTCGCAGGCCGCCCGCAACGGCTGCCATCAAAGCGCGCTGCCGTTCCATCCGCACATCACGCTGTTGCGCGCCGCCACCCAGCCGGTGGCCATCCCGCCGGCGACGCCGGGCTGGGCGTTCAGCGCCGACGCCTTTTCCTTATATGAGTCGGTGTTCGAAAACGGCCGCACCCGCTATCAACACCTCGAACAGTGGCCGCTGGCCAAGCAGGCATCCGCATGATTTTCTCTCCACCGCTGCGTTCCGCCACGCTGATCAAACGTTACAAACGCTTTCTGGCGGACGTGATCACCCCGGAAGGGGAAACCTTTACGCTGCACTGCGCCAATACCGGCGCCATGACCGGCTGCGCCACGCCCGGGGATACCGTTTGGTACTCCACTTCGGATAATCCCAAGCGCAAATACGCCCACAGCTGGGAGTTGACCCATACCCAACAGGGGCACTGGATCTGCGTCAATACCCTGCGTGCCAACGCGCTGGTGCGCGAGGCAATCGAACACAATTTAATCAATGAATTATCCGGTTACAGTAAAATCAGCGGCGAAGTGAAATACGGTGGTGAAAACAGCCGTATCGATTTGTTATTACAGGCAGAAAATCGGGTTAACTGCTATATTGAAGTTAAGTCAGTCACATTACTGCAACAACAACGTGGTTACTTTCCTGATGCGGTAACGCTCAGAGGGCAAAAGCACCTGCGTGAGTTGCTCAGCGTGGTTGAAAGCGGGCAACGGGCGGTGTTGTTCTTTGCCGTGTTACACAGCGGTATTGAGCAGGTCGCACCGGCACATCATATAGATGAGCGCTATGCGGCGCTGTTGGCACAGGTCCGGCAGTTGGGAGTGGAAGTGGTTTGTTACGGGGCAAAGTTATCACCTGACGGTATTTATCTCTGCGATAAGCTGCCGTTTTTTATCGATTAGCGCAGTCGGGTCCCTATAAATAGACAACCGGCCAGCACGATCGCCAAATACGCCCTCCTTCACACGATTGTCAAGCGGGCGACAGGAATAATTGCCAACCTACCTTCCTTCTGTTATTTATAGCGGCCTGTTTTTCCCCCGCATTGGGGATTCGATAGTGCGTGTGTATGTAGGAGAAGCAACATGCAAGAAGGGCAAAACCGTAAAACCTCGTCCTTGAGCATTCTCGCCATCGCTGGGGTGGAGCCGTACCAAGAGAAGCCGGGCGAAGAGTACATGAACGACGCCCAGTTGTCGCATTTCAAGCGCATTCTTGAAGCGTGGCGCAACCAGCTCAGGGACGAAGTGGACCGTACTGTATCGCATATGCAAGAAGAGGCAGCCAACTTCCCTGATCCGGCCGACCGTGCTACCCAGGAAGAAGAGTTCAGCCTTGAACTGCGTAACCGTGACCGTGAACGCAAACTGATCAAAAAGATCGAGAAAACGCTGAAGAAAGTGGAAGACGATGATTTCGGCTACTGCGAATCTTGCGGCGTGGAGATCGGCATTCGTCGCCTCGAAGCGCGTCCGACCGCCGATCTGTGCATCGACTGCAAGACGCTGGCTGAGATCCGCGAAAAGCAGATGGCCGGCTAATACCGTTGTTACCGCTGCGGCGTGCGCACCTGCGTGCGCCGCACAGAGAAAAGGGAACCTCTCCCCTCTGATATGCAAGAAAGTCATTATGTGGGGCGCTTTGCCCCATCGCCTTCCGGGGATCTGCATTTCGGTTCGCTGATTGCCGCTCTGGGAAGCTACCTTCAGGCTCGCGCCCAACGCGGGCAGTGGCTGGTTCGCATCGAAGATATCGACCCGCCGCGTGAAGTTCCCGGCGCCGCCGCTCGCATCCTGTCCGCGCTGGAACATTATGGTCTCCACTGGGACGGCCAGGTCATCTATCAATCCCAACGTCACGATGCCTATCGCGCCGCGCTGGATCTGTTGCAGCGCCAGGGGCTCAGCTATTACTGCACCTGCACTCGCAGCCGCATCCAGCAGATCGGCGGATTGTACGACGGCCACTGTCGTGACTTGCAGCTCGGCCCGCAGGGCGCCGCCATCCGCTTGCGCCAGACCGCGCCCGTTTACGGGTTCCACGACCGCCTGCAGGGAGAACTGCACGCCGATCCGGCGCTCGCGGGGGAAGACTTCATCATTCGCCGTCGCGACGGGCTGTTCGCTTACAACCTGGCGGTGGTGATCGACGACCATTTTCAGGGCGTGACCGAGATTGTGCGCGGCGCCGATTTGATCGAACCGACGGTGCGCCAAATCGCCCTCTATCGCCAGCTGCAGGCGCCGGTGCCCACTTATGTGCATCTGCCGCTGGCCCTGGGCGCCAACGGCATCAAGCTGTCGAAGCAAAACCATGCGCCGGCATTGCCCGCAGGCGATCCGCGCCCGGTACTGATCGCCGCGCTGAAATTTCTGCGCCAACCGCTGCCGGAAAGCTGGCAAGATCTTGACCTGCCATTATTATTGAGCTGGGCGGTCGCACATTGGCGGTTGGAAAACGTGCCGCGTCAGGAGGCTATCCCTCTGGATGAAAACACGCCGGCATTCTCAAAGGAGCCATGGTGAGCTATGATTAGCCGCTATTTTTTGTTAGCTCCATTTTTATCAGTCACTATCGAGGTGTACCATTTTTACCCGAGTAGCCAACTTCTGTCGTAAGGTACTGACCCGCGATGACAAGCTGCCCCGCGACGACGCGGCGGCCGGCGATAAAAACGTAGTCCGCGAAGAGCGTGCCGCGGCGCCAAGCCGCCCTGCGCCGCAGCCGCGCGCCGCCGATAACGGCAGCAACGCCCCTGCCCGCCGCTCAACGCCGCGCAAGCGTCCGCCTTTTCCTATCGCCGAGAGCAACGACTCGATGACCGTGATCCCGCGCGAACAGCACTCGATCTCCCGTAAAGACATCAGCGAAAATGCGCTGAAAGTGCTTTATCGCCTGAACAAGTCCGGCTACGAAGCCTATCTGGTCGGCGGCGGCGTGCGCGATCTGTTGCTCGGCAAAAAGCCGAAAGACTTCGACATCACCACCAACGCCACGCCGGAGCAAGTGCGTAAGCTGTTCCGCAACTGCCGTCTGGTCGGCCGCCGTTTCCGCTTGGCGCACGTGATGTTCGGGCCGGAGATCATCGAAGTGGCCACTTTCCGCGGCCACCACGAACAGAATCAGGAATCCGACAAGAACTCGTCCCAGCAGGCGCAAAACGGCATGCTGCTGCGCGACAACATCTTCGGCTCGATCGAGGAAGACGCCCAGCGCCGTGATTTCACCATCAACAGCCTGTACTACGGCGTGGCGGATTTCACCCTGCGCGATTACGTCGGCGGCCTGAACGACCTGAAACAGGGCGTGATCCGCCTGATTGGCGATCCGGAAACCCGCTACCGCGAAGATCCGGTGCGCATGCTGCGCGCGGTGCGCTTCGCCGCCAAACTGGATATGCGCATCAGCGAAGAGACCGCCGAGCCGATCCCGCGCCTGGCCTCGCTGCTGCACGAGATCCCGCCGGCGCGCCTGTTCGAAGAATCCCTCAAGCTGCTGCAGGCGGGTTACGGTTTCCAGACCTACCTGAAGCTGTGCGAATACCAGCTGTTCCAACCGCTGTTCCCGCTGATCGCCCGCAACTTCACGCCGAACCACGATACGCCGATGGAGCGCATTCTGGCGCAGGTGCTGAAGAACACCGATCACCGTCTGCAGAACGACATGCGCGTCAACCCGGCCTTCCTGTTTGCCGCCATGCTGTGGTACCCGCTGCTGGAGCATGCGCAGAAGCTGGCGCAGGAAAGCGGTCTGGCCTACTACGACGCCTTCGCGCTGGCGATGAACGACGTACTCGACGAACAGTGCCGCTCGCTGGCCATCCCGAAACGCATCACCACGCTGGTGCGCGATATCTGGCAGCTGCAGCTGCGCCTGTCCCGCCGCCAGGGCAAACGTGCGCACAAACTGATGGAGCACCCGAAATTCCGCGCCGCCTATGATCTGCTGGCGCTGCGTGCGGAAGTGGAAGACAATCAGGAAATGCTGCGTCTGGCCGAGTGGTGGGGCGAGTTTCAGGACGCCACGCCGGCGCGGCAGAAAGCCATGCTGAGCACCTTGGGGGACGATCCGGCGCCGCGCCGCGCGCGTCAACGCCGTCCTCGCCGCCGGACACCGCGTAAAGAAGGGGCATAATGATCCGCGTTTATATCGCGCTGGGCAGCAACCTGGCGCAGCCGCTGCAACAGGTTAAAGCCGCACTGGAGGCGCTGGAGCATCTCCCGCGCACCCGGCTGGTCACCTGTTCTTCGTTTTACCGCACCAAGCCGCTGGGGCCGCAAAACCAGCCGGACTTCCTCAACGCGGTGGTGGCGCTGGATACCCTGTTGCCGCCCGAACAGCTGCTCGACCATACCCAGGCGATAGAACGCAATCAGGGACGCGTGCGCAAGGATGAACGCTGGGGCCCGCGCACGCTCGATCTGGACATCATGCTGTACGGCGACAAGGTGATCCATACCGAGCGCCTGACGGTACCGCACTACGGCCTGAAAGAGCGCGAATTCATGCTCTACCCGCTGGCGGAAATCGCCCCCGATCTGATTTTCCCCGATGGCGAACCGCTCGCCAGCTGCCTCAAGCGCGTGCCGGAAAACGGCATGGCGCTGTGGCATCAGCCAAAACCCAAGTCCTGACCCTCCTACAGCGCCAGCCGCGCAACAAATCCGCCCGCCGGGCGATTGGCGAAACTGACCTGTAGGCCATGCAAGCCGACGATACGCTGCACGATCGAGAGCCCCAGCCCGCTGCCGGTTTGCTCCTGCCCCGGCGGGCGATAGAAGCGTTCTCCGAGCCGCGCCAGATGTTCCGTGGTGACCCCCGGACCGTCGTCCTCCACCGTCAGCGAACGTTCGCTCAGCGTTACGGTGACGACGCCGCCCTGCGGGGTGTAGCGCACCGCGTTATCCAGCAGGTTGCGCAATAGCAGCGACAGCAGCAAGGTTTCCCCCTGACGCGGCGGCGGCGTTCCCCGATGTTCATAGCGTAGCGTCACGCCCGCCGCATGGGCCTGCCGATCCTGCTCCGCCAGGGTCATCGTCACCAGGTCGTTCCAGTCGATCGGCGCCAGTTCGGCCAGATCCGACAGCGAATCCAGCCGCGACAGCGTCAGCAGCTGATCCACCAGCCGGGTGGCGCGATCGATGCCGAGCGTCAGATTGTCCAGCGCGTGCTCGCGCATCGGCGCATCGTCCCCCGCCAGCTGCACCACTTCGGTCTGCACCCGCAGCGCCGCCAGCGGGCTGCGCAACTCGTGCGCGGCATCGGAGGTGAAACGCCGCTCCCGCACCAGCAGAGCGTTGATGCGGGCGAACAGCGCATTGAGCGCATCCACCAGCGGGCGCACCTCGGTCGGCACCTGGCGCGCGTCCAGCGGCGTCGCGTCATCGGGTGCGCGCCGGCGCAAACCGGCGGCCACAGTGCGCAGCGGCCGCAGCTCCCGCCCGACCATCAGCGCGATGAGCAGCATCAGCACCGGCAGCGTCGCCAGCCAGGGCACCAGTTGGCCGGTCACCATGCCCAGCGCTATATCGCGCCGGTAATCCCACTCCTGGCCAACCACGATGCGGTAGCGCCCGTCCGGGCTGGTCAACCATACCAGGCGCCAACTGTCGTCATCGCCTTTGCGCTCGCCGTCGGTAAAACCTTCACGCTCCCCGTCAAACAGGAAGTCGGCGCCGTTCTCGCCGTCGTTGAGCAGCATCTTGCCTTGGCGATCGAAGATGGCGAACGCCAGCGCGTCGTCGTCCTGCTCGCCGCGTTTGCCGTGGTGCACCAGCTTTTTGGTTTTCGGCAGGCTGCGCGCACTTTCATCGGCCAGCAGATCGCCGAGGTTGGCGGTCGCCAGCCGTTTGGCGAACAGCATCTGTTGGGTGTCGAACACTTCGTTGATGGTGTTGCGCGACATCACCCAGGCCACCACGCTGGCGGTGCTCCAGGTCAGCAGCGCCAGCAGGCTGAAGATCAGGATCAGGCGCAGCCGCAGGCTGAGACGCTTCACGGCGCATCCCCCAGCGTGTAACCCACGCCGTGGATGGTACGGATGAAGCCGTTGCCCAGCTTGCGCCGCAGGTGGTGAATATGTACCTCCACCGCGTTGCTGCTCACCTCGTCATCCCAGTTGTACAGCTTCTCCTGAATCAACGACCGCGCCAGCACCCGCCCCTTGTTGTGCAGAAACAGTTCCAGCACCGCCAATTCGCGCGGCGTCAGCGTCACCGGCTCGCCGTTGCAGCTCACGCTACGGGTGGCGCTGTCGAACACCACGTTGCCGTGCGTCAGCTGCGGCATCAGTTGGCCGTGGCGACGGCGGATCAGCGCCTGCAGGCGCGCCGCCACTTCGGCCAGCGCAAACGGCTTGCACAGATAATCGTCGGCACCGCTTTGCAGCCCGCTGACCCGCTGCTCCAGCGCGTCGCGGGCGGTGAGGATCAGGACCGGCACGTCCTGCCCGGCCTGGCGCCACTGGCGCAGCAGATCCAGACCATCGAGGCCCGGCAGGCTGAGATCGAGGATCACCGCGTCGTACGGCGCACTGTCCAGCGCATTTTTGCCGACGGCGCCGTCGGTGAACCAGTCCAGATTGAAGCCGAGTTTGGTCAGCCCGGCCTTGATGCCGTCCCCGATCAGTTTGTCATCTTCGATCAGCAAAATTCGCATGAGTATCCCTTTTGAGTCTTGGCGCCATTGCACCACAAGGTTCTTAAGAACCGCTTAAGCATGGCGATCCACGCTACCCACCCCGATCGGGTTACAGTAGAATGACTGCACTTTTTTGCAGCCTGGGCCTGCGTACGCCGCACGGCCCGTTTCAGGAGACGTTGTGATGAAACCCACCACCGTGACCCACTTGCGCCAGTGGAAACAGGAGCAACGCAAGTTTGCTACCCTTACCGCCTACGATGCCAGCTTTGCCAAACTGTTTGAAGAGCAAGGCATCAAAGTCCTGTTGGTGGGCGATTCGCTGGGCATGACGCTGCAGGGCCACGACTCCACGCTGCCGGTCACCGTCGCCGACGTGGCCTACCACACTCGCGCCGTGCGCCGCGGCGCGCCGGCCTGCCTGCTGTTGGCCGATCTGCCGTTCATGAGTTACGCCACCCCGGAACAGACCTTCGCCAACGCTGCCGAGCTGATGCGCGCCGGCGCCAACATGGTGAAACTGGAAGGCGGCAGCTGGCTGTGCGACACGGTGAAAATGCTCGCCGAGCGCGCAGTGCCGGTGTGCGGCCACCTGGGCCTGACGCCGCAGTCGGTCAACGTGTTCGGCGGCTATAAGGTACAAGGACGCGACGAACTGGCCGCCAAACAGCTGTTGCAGGACGCACAGAATCTGGAACTGGCCGGCATTCAGCTGCTGGTGCTGGAATGCGTGCCGACCGAGCTGGCGCGCCAGATCACCGAAGCGTTGTCCATTCCGGTCATCGGCATCGGCGCCGGCAACGGCACCGACGGCCAGATCCTGGTGATGCACGACGCCTTCGGCATCACCGGCGGCCACACGCCGAAGTTCGCCAAGAACTTCCTGGCGCAGAGCGGCGATATCCGCACGGCGGTGCAGCACTACATTCAGGAAGTGGAGCAAGGCCTCTACCCGGCGGCTGAACACTCTTTTAACTAAGCGATGGTTCCAGGAGTCACCCAATGATTATTATCGAAACCCTGCCGATGCTGCGTCAGCAGATCCGCCGCTGGCGCCAGGAAGGCAAACGCATCGCGCTGGTGCCGACCATGGGCAACCTGCACGACGGCCATATGACGCTGGTCGATGAAGCGCGCGCCCGCGCCGACGTGGTGGTGGTGAGCATCTTCGTCAACCCGATGCAGTTCGATCGGCCGGACGATCTGGCGCGCTACCCGCGCACGCTGCAGGAAGACAGCGAGAAGCTGACCCGCCGCGGCGTCGATCTGGTGTTCGCGCCGGCCCCGGCCGCGGTCTATCCGCAGGGGCTGGAGCAGCAGACTTATGTCGACGTACCAGGCATCTCCAGCATCCTGGAAGGCGCAAGCCGGCCGGGCCACTTCCGCGGCGTTTCCACCATCGTCAGCAAGCTGTTCAACCTGGTGCAGCCTGATTTAGCCTGCTTCGGCGAGAAGGATTACCAACAGCTGGCGCTGATCCGCAAAATGGTGGCGGACATGGGTTACGACATCGACATCGTCGGCGTGCCGACCGTGCGCGCCAAAGACGGCCTGGCCCTCAGCTCGCGCAACGGCTACCTGACCGCCGAAGAGCGCAAGATCGCTCCGCAGCTGAGCAAGATCATGAACGCGCTGGCGCAGCAGTTGGCCAATGGCGAACGCCATGTCGAAGAGCTGCTGGAGCAGACCGCCGAGCAGCTGCGCGCCGCCGGCTTTACGCCGGATGAGCTGTTTATTCGCGACGCCGACAGCCTGCAGCCGCTGACGGTGGACAGCCAGCGGGCGGTGGTGCTGATGGCCGCCTGGCTGGGCAAGGCGCGTCTTATCGACAATCAGCAGGTCGACCTGACGCTGTAAGCCATTTTTTATACTATCGTCACCCTGAAACCCAGGCCATTGGTAGACAATGGCGGGGCAATCGGTGACGATAGAGATTGCAGGGATGCAGGAGAGATGTTCAACCCCAGCGCCTGTGAAGGCCGATATTCAGTTAGGTAAAGCTATGATACGTACTATGCTGCAAGGCAAGCTGCATCGCGTCAAAGTCACTCAGGCTGACTTGCACTATGAAGGGTCCTGCGCCATCGACCAGGATTTCCTGGAGGCCGCCGGCATTCTGGAATATGAAGCGATCGATATTTACAACGTGGATAACGGCCAGCGCTTCTCCACCTACGCCATCGCCGCCGAGCGCGGTTCGCGCATCATTTCGGTCAACGGCGCCGCCGCGCGCTGCGCCTGCGTGGGCGACAAGCTGATCATCTGCTCCTATGTGCAAATGACCGACGCCGACGCCCGCCAACACCACCCGAAAGTCGCCTATTTCGAAGGTGACAACAACCTGCAGCGCAAGGCGAAAGCCGTGCCGGTTCAGGTCGCCTGACACTAAAACGGGCGCCTTACGCGCCCGTTCTTCCTTACTGCACCACCACCGTGCCCGGCTTGTTGGCTATCCGATCCGCCATGGTCTGGATCGAGTCGGTGCGCAGAATATATAGCCGCTTCAGCGTATAGGGGTTATCCCCCGGTTTCACCTTGCCCTGCACCGTGGTCACCGCCAGATGGAAACCGGCATCCTGCGCCGCCTGGATCGCCCGCTGGTTATAGCCGCCGAACGGGTACGACAGATACAGCACGTGCGGGTTGAACTGCGACAGCGCGCGGCGCGAACGCTCAAAATCGAACTCGATATTGTGCAGCGAACGGCTCAGCAAAATCGGCTGACGATTGCCGTCGGTGCGGTGCAGGAAGTGGGTGTGCGACTGCACGTCGAACACGTCCTGAATCTGCTTCAGCTCCGAGACGCTCATAAACTGCAGCGAGTCCGGGTTCCATTTCTGCGGGTGGCGTTTGATGCGCGAAGAGATGATGAACGCCGTCGCGCGGAAACCGTAATCCTTCAGCACCGGGTAAGCGTAGCGATAAACCGACTTCAGCCCGTCGTCGAAGGTCAGCACGATCGCCTTGCCCGGCAGGTTGATCTGGTTCTTCAGGTAGGCTTCCAGCTGATACAGCGAAATGGTGTCGTAACCCGCCTGCTTCAGGTAGGTCATCTGGTTGCTGAACGCCACGTCAGAGGTGGTGGTCGAGGTGTGGCGGAAGCGTTTGTTCTCTTCGTTTTTCAGCAGGTGGTGGTAAGTCAGCACCGGGATGCCGTTATCGATCTCGCAGTCCAACTCACTGACGAACCCCAGCCGATCGCCGATGTTGACCTCGTACCAGGTGTTGTTCAGCCGGTCCTTCAGCTTGCCGATGATCGGATAGCGCAGGTTGCCTTCCAGCGTGCCGAAGACCTCGCTGTCCTTGTCCGCCGCGGTGTAAACGTCGATCGTTTTTTGGGTGATCAGGTTCTGGTTGGTCAGCGGTTTGTTCAGCTCGCCCAGATCGTCTTGCACCTTGCGCGACTTCTTCAGCTCACGCACGTCGTCTTTATCGATAAAGCCGGTGCCGTGCCCGAATTTGAATTCGTAGTACTCCGCATCCGCCGGGAACACCTGGATCAGCTGCCCGCGCTTCACTTCCCCGACCGGGATCACATGCTCGCCCACCAACGCATAGACTTCGCTGTCGCGCTGCGCTTCCATGTATTCAGATTTAACCGCGCTGTCTTCCGACAGCAGATTCGCCAGGCTCACAGGGGAAACCAACGACATCAGAATGCCGAGTAACCCAGCCGCTAACTTGTATTGAGGCCGCATGATGATGTTCTGCTTACGAGTGCGTAATGACAAAAGTGAAGGAAATGTGGAGCGCCAGCATAGCACGATTTGAACAGCGGGGAACTAGCGGTTATCTGAGCAATTCTATTGATTTACGCGCCGCCTGCGCCAAATCAAGAAAAGCGCCCCCGCCGGGAAAGCGGGGGCACGATACGATCAGCTGCGCAGGCCGCGGCCGCGCTCGATCAGGTACCAGGACAGCAGGTAAAACACCGCGATAAACGCCACCAGCACCGCCATGGTGAACGCCAGCGGCACATCGTTGATGCCGAGGAAACCGTAGCGGAACCCGCTGATCATATAGACGATGGGGTTCAGCTTGGACACCGCCTGCCAGAATGGCGGCAGCAGCGACAGCGAGTAAAACACCCCGCCCAGGTAGGTCAGCGGCGTCAGGACGAAGGTCGGGATCAGGCTGATGTCGTCGAAGGTGGTGGCGAACACCGCGTTGATCAGCCCCGCCAGCGAGAACAGGATTGCCGTCAACAACAGCGTCAGCGCAATCACCCACCAGGCGTGTACCTGCAGCGGTACGAAGAACAGCGAGATGATGGTCACCAGCACGCCGACGCAGATGCCGCGCGCCACGCCGCCGCCGACATAGCCGGCGATCACCACGTGGGTCGGCACCGGCGCCACCAGCAGTTCTTCAATGTTGCGCTGGAACTTGGCGCTGAAGAACGACGAGGCGACGTTGGCGTAAGAGTTGGTGATCACCGCCATCATGATAAGGCCGGGCACGATGAACTGCATGTAGCTGAAGCCGTGCATATCGCCGATGCGCGAGCCGATCAGATTGCCGAAGATGATGAAATACAGCGTCATGGTGATCACCGGCGGCACCAGGGTCTGGATCCAGATGCGCGCGAAGCGGTTCACCTCTTTGGCCCAGATGCTCTGCAAGGCCACCCAATACAAACGCGTCATGCTTTTTCTCCATTGCCGTTAACCAGGGTGACAAACAACTCTTCCAGGCGGTTCGCCTTATTACGCATGCTCAGCACCTGCACGCCCTGTGCGCTCAGCTGGGCGAATAAGCCGTTCAGCCCCTGCTCACGCATCACCTCCACTTCCAGCGTGGAGGTATCCGTCAGGCGGCTGTGGTAACCGTCCAGCTTCGGCAGCGGGCTCTTCGCCGCCAGATCGAGGATAAAGGTTTCCGACTTCAGCTTGGCCAGCAGCCCCTTCATCGAGGTGTTTTCCACCAGCTCCCCGTTCTGGATGATACCGATGTTGCGGCACAGCATCTCCGCCTCTTCCAGATAGTGGGTGGTAAGGATAATGGTGGTGCCCTGGGCATTCAGCTCTTTCAGGAAGCCCCACATCGAACGGCGCAGCTCGATATCCACCCCGGCGGTCGGCTCATCGAGGATCAGCAGCTTCGGCTGATGCATCAACGCACGGGCGATCATCAGGCGGCGCTTCATGCCGCCGGACAGCATGCGGGCGCGCTCGTTGCGCTTGCCCCACAGATCCAGCTGGTTGAGGTATTTTTCGGCGCGCGCCATCGCTTCACGCCGCGTGACGCCGTAGTAACCCGCCTGGTTCACCACGATCTGCAACACGGTCTCGAACGGGTTGAAGTTGAACTCCTGCGGCACCAGGCCGAGCTGGCGCTTGGCGTTGACGATGTCTTTATCGATGTCGTAACCGAACACCCGCACGCTGCCGGCGGTTTTGTTCACCAGCGAGCTGATGATGCCGATGGTGGTGGATTTACCGGCGCCGTTTGGCCCCAAAAGGGCATAAAAGTCCCCCGCCTCGACGCTCAGGTCGATGCCGCGCAGCGCCTTGACGCCACCGGCGTAAGTCTTGGTCAGCTGCGCTAATTCCAGTGCATAATTCATATGTAAAATAGTACCTTATGACGATGAGTATGCCGCCGCGCCCCCTGTTTGCGAGGCTTGAAACAATAACAATAATCCTAGCATCGACGGCGTTTTCACTGCGTCGAATCCGTGCGGAAAATGAGGGTGCACCACTGTTCCGATTTCCAAATTGTGACGCTTACCCTATATTACCCCAACGCAATCTGTTCGTTACGAGCCAATAACCTCCATGAAAGAAATCGAAGCGCTTATCGCCAACAACCATGCCTGGTCGGCCAACATCAGTCAGGAAGACCCGGAATTTTTTGAACGTTTAGCCCAGGCGCAAAAGCCCCGTTTCTTATGGATTGGTTGCTCTGACAGCCGCGTTCCCGCCGAACGCCTGACCGGCCTCGAGCCGGGCGAACTGTTCGTCCATCGCAACGTGGCGAACCTCGTTATCCATACCGATCTTAACTGCCTGTCGGTGGTGCAGTATGCGGTAGATGTGCTGGAAGTCGAACACATCATCATCTGCGGCCACCTGGGCTGCGGCGGCGTGCAGGCGGCGGTGGAAAACCCGGAGCTGGGATTGATCGACAACTGGCTGCTGCACATTCGCGACCTGTGGTACAAGCACAGCTCGCTGCTGGGCGAGGTGCCGCCGGAACAGCGTTTCGACATGCTGTGCGAGATCAACGTCATTGAGCAGGTGTACAACCTGGGCCACTCCACCATCATGCAGTCCGCCTGGAAGCGCGGCCAGAAGGTGATGATCCACGGTTGGGTGTACGGCATTCAGGACGGCCGTCTGCGCGATATGGAAGTGCTGGCGACCAGCCGCGAGAGCCTGGAGATGGGCTACCGCAAAGCGATAGCCAAACTGAAGCAGGATAAAGGCGTATAATCCCGCCGCGGGCGCGGCTTGCCGCGCCCCACATCGATTACTCGTCCAGCAGCACCACTTTGCCGACGTACGGCAGGTGACGGTAGCGCTGAGCGTAGTCGATGCCATACCCCACCACGAACTCATCCGGGATCGAGAAACCGACATATTCGACCGGCACCTGCACTTCACGGCGCTCAGGTTTGTCCAGCAAGGTGCAAATCGCCAGCGATTTCGGCCCGCGCAGCGCCAAAATCTCGCGCACTTTGTTCAGCGTGTTGCCGGAATCGATGATGTCTTCCACGATCAGCACGTCTTTGCCGCGAATGTCTTCGTCCAGATCCTTGAGGATCTTCACGTCGCGGGTGGTGGACATGCCGCTGCCGTAGCTGGAGGCGGTCATAAAGTCGACTTCGTGCGGCACGTCGATCGCGCGGCAGAGATCGGCCATGAACATAAAGGAGCCGCGCAGCAGCCCGACCAGCACCATGTCACTGCCGCTTTCGCGGTAATGTTCGGTGATCTGGCGGCCAAGTTCGGCGATACGGGTCTTAACTTCCTGCTCGGAAATCATTACGTCTACAGTGTGTTTCATAGTATTCAGGTCAGTTGCCGGAAGAAAGGCGCAGAGTTTAGCATAGCCTTTCGCCGGTGGCGACGCGAGCGCGCCACCACCGGAGCACCGGGCCGCCATCAATCGGCGACGGTGAAGCCCATCATCATGCCGGTATCTTCATGTTCCAACAGGTGGCAGTGGGCCATGTACGCATGTTCGCTGCTGGCCGGATGGTCAAAACGCACCAGCACTTCACTGCGCCATCCTTCGACGCGCACCGTGTCCTTCCAGCCGCTGCGATGCGCCGCCGGCGGTTTGCCGTTTTCCGACAAGATGCGGAACTGGGTACCGTGAATGTGGAACGGGTGCAACATCATGTCGCCCTCACCGGAAATGGTCCACTTTTCATACTGGCCCCGTTTGGCGGCGAACATCGGCTTGGTCATATCGAAGGCCTTGCCGTTGATCATGTTGCCGTGGCTGAAATCGAACGGTTTGGCTTTGCCCTGCGCGCCACCGTGATCCATCCCGGCCATATTGCCATGATCCATGCCCTTCATGTTGCCCATGTTGCCATGGTCCATGCCCTGCATGCCGCCCTTCTCCATGCCTTTCATGTTGCCATGGTCCATGCTCTGCATGCCGCCCTTCTCCATGCCTTTCATATCTGCGCCGCCCGTCGCGCCATGATTCATGCTCATGCCGGCCATCGCCTGGTGACCATAGCGGTCCATCAGCGCCTGCATACCGAGCATATCCAGCTGCGGATCCATCATCAGCTGCAGCCAACGCTCCTGGATGCCGGTGGTGGCAGGCAACGTCGGCAGCTTCACCAGACTGTCCGGCAGGGTTTTGATGCCCTGCGCCAGCGACGGCTGAATGCGCAACACCGGCAGCGCTTGATCGAACGGCGCCAGCGTCATGCCCATCTGCTTCACCGGCAGCGTCACGATATCGAACGCTTTCCCATCCGAGGCATCGACCAACACTTCAAAGCGTTCGCCCATCAGCATCGGCAGCTCGGTCAGTTTCACCGGCTCCGCCAGGAAACCGCCGTCGCTGGCAATGACATACAGCGGGCGGTTGTCACTGGCCGCCAGATTCAGCGAGCGGGCGTTGCAGCCGTTGAGGAAACGCAGGCGCAGCCAACCGCGCGGCGCCAGATGTTGTGGATACTGCGCGCCGTTGGTGAACATGCGGTCGCCAAACCAGCCCACCGCCGCACTCATCACGTCCAGGCGGTATTCGATCTGCGCGTCTTTGCCCAGCCGCTTATCCTGCAGGATCACCGGAATATCATCCTGTCCCCAGGTTTTCGGCAGCGGCAGTTTGGCGCTCTCTTCGTCTTCCAGCAGCACCAGCCCCGCCAGCCCCATCATCACCTGGCTGCCGGTTTTACCGTGCGTATGCGGGTGGAACCAGCAGGTGGCCGCCGGTTGATCGACGGTGAAATTCACCGTGCGCGTCGCGCCGGGATGAATCAATGCCTGCGGGCCGCCATCGACGTCGCCGGGAATCTCCAGGCCGTGCCAGTGGACGGTGCTGGCCTCCGCCAGCCTGTTTTTGATATCAACCGTTACCGGCTGGCCACGCTGCAGCTTCACCGCCGGCCCGAGCAGCGCGCCGTTGAATCCCCAGGTTTTGGTGGCGGCGCCGGGCAACCAGCGGGTTTCCCCCGCCTGCAGCGCCAGCGCAATCTTTCCCTGCGCGTCCGGCGTCAACAGCGGCGGTACCGGCAGGGCCGGCCGATCGGCCGCCCAGGCGGCCCGGCTCCATAACGGCAATGCGCTCGCGGCGCCCAGCGCGGCGGTTAATTTAATAAAATCACGGCGTAACATCGCTGACTCCCTTTTCTCAGTGACATAACTCAATGCCGCCAGCCTAAACCTTCCCCCTGGCGGAAGGTCAAGCCTTTCCTGGCGGTATTTTAAGCTATGCCTCACAATCAAGAGAGCGCCATTGACGAACGCGAGGCCGCGCCCAGCGGCAATAAAATTTGGTGCCTTTACAGGCAAGTGTGGTAACGTCTGCAAACGACAAACAGGCCTATTTCATGATGAAAAAAACAACGTTATCGATGCTGTTGCTGGCGATGCTGGGCTTCTCCAACGCCAGTCTGGCGCTGAATGAATCCGAGGCGGAAGATCTGGCCGATCTGACGGCGGTATTTATTTATTTGAAAAATGATTGCGGCTACAACGATTTGCCAAATGCGCAAATCAAACGCGCCATCGTTTATTTTGCGCAACAAAACCGCTGGGATTTGAGCAATTACAACAGCTTCAATATGAAGGCGCTGGGCGAAGACAGCTACCGCGATCTCAGCGGCATCGCCATTCCAACGCCTAAAAAATGCAAATCGCTGGCGCGCGACTCTTTGAGCCTGCTGGCCTACGCCAACTAATTTCCCCCCTTCTCCCGCCCGCCTAACGCTCTCTCTGTCTGAAATTCAACCGTGCATCGCCAGGCAGAGTTAGCTATGATGTTGCGCCGATTTTTCATGGCTGTTATTACGGAGTATCCCGCACATGGCCCAGAAAGAAATTTGGTACGAAACGCTGCATACGGGCTTCGGCCAGTACTTCTCGGTAGAGAAAGTGCTGTACCGCGAGAAGACCGATCATCAGGATCTGGTGATCTTCGAGAACCCAGTGCTGGGGCGCGTGATGGCGCTCGACGGCGTGGTGCAAACCACCGAGCGTGACGAGTTCATCTATCACGAAATGCTGACCCACGTGCCGCTGCTGGCGCACGGCGCGGCGAAGAAAGTGCTGATCATCGGCGGCGGCGACGGCGGCATGCTGCGCGAAGTCAGCCGGCACCCTGGCGTGGAGCAGATCACCATGGTCGAAATCGACGCCGGCGTCGTCGAGTTCTGCCGCCAATACCTGCCCAACCACAGCGCCGGCGCCTATGACGATCCGCGCTTCAAGCTGGTGATCGACGACGGCGTCAACTTCGTGAACCAAACCGACGAAACCTTCGATGTGATCATCTCCGACTGCACCGATCCGATCGGCCCCGGCGAAAGCCTGTTCACCTCGGCGTTTTATGAAGGCTGCGCCCGCTGCCTGAATGAGGGCGGCATTTTCGTCGCGCAAAACGGCGTCTGTTTCCTGCAGCAGGACGAAGCGGTCAACAGCCACGCCAAACTGAGCGGCTACTTTAGCGACGTCAGCTTCTATCAGGCAGCGATCCCAACCTATTACGGCGGCATCATGACCTTTGCCTGGGCGAGCCAGAACCCGGCGCTGCGCCAGCTCGATCTGCCTACTCTGCAACAGCGCTTTAACCAAAGCGGCCTACACTGCCGTTATTACAACCCGGCAATTCACGTCGGCAGCTTTGCCCTGCCGCAATATTTGCTCAATGCCCTGAACGTAACACGTTAAACGAGAAGATAAAGGAGGTGGCCCAAATTGCATAAGCTAAAACTGCACGGCTTCAACAACCTGACCAAGAGCCTGAGTTTTTGTATTTACGATATTTGTTACGCCAAGACCGCGGACGATCGCGACGGCTATATCGCCTACATTGACGAACAATATAATGCCAACCGGCTGACCGAGATCCTGAGCGAGACCTGCTCTATCATCGGCGCCAATATTCTGAACATCGCACGTCAGGACTACGAGCCGCAGGGCGCCAGCGTCACCATCCTGGTCAGCGAAGAGCCGATCGATCCGAAAGACGTCGATACGTCGGAACATCCCGGCCCGCTGCCAAACACGGTCGTCGCGCACCTGGACAAGAGCCACATCTGCGTACACACCTACCCGGAAAGCCATCCGGAAGGCGGATTGTGCACCTTTCGCGCCGATATCGAAGTCTCGACCTGCGGCGTCATTTCGCCCCTCAAGGCGCTGAACTATTTAATTCACCAGCTGGAATCCGACATCGTCACCATGGACTATCGCGTGCGCGGTTTTACCCGCGACGTGAACGGCGTGAAACATTACATCGATCATGAGATCAATTCGATCCAGAACTTTATGTCAGAAGACATCAAAGCGCTGTACCACATGATGGACGTGAACGTTTACCAGGAAAATATCTTCCATACCAAGATGTTGCTGAAAGATTTCGATCTGAAGCACTACCTGTTCAACGCGGAGCCGGAAGCGTTGAGCGCCGCCGAGCGCAAGCGGATCACCGATCTGTTATGGAAAGAGATGCAGGAAATCTATTACGGCCGCAATATCCCGCATCTGTAATGGAAAGGGCGCGGCACGCCGCGCCCTGATGCTTAGTACTTCAGCATGAAAGAACGATAGGCCTTCAACACCAGCAGGAAATCCTCAACGCCGCAGAATGAGAGGCTTTCTTCGTCGTAGTAGTTCATGCCCTCTTCCATTTCATCGCCTTCAAACTCCAGCTGATTGGCGCGGATCATCACTTCTTCACCATCCATCAACAGCGTATATTCATGGCCTTCCAGCTGCCATTGACGCTCGCTACCTTTGACCTCGGCCGCACCGGCTTCTATGCGGTCCAGCAGGTTGAAATCGCCTTTGACTTCTTCGTTGATCCAGTGGCCAATCGCTTCATGCCCCATCGAAAATCTGACGATCACCTGACCGGTGACGTCACGCAGAAATTCGTAATCCATAGCATGCCCTCCTGAGCCCTTTTTCTTAGTGTAAACATAAATTGATTGCTAACTCAGTGAGCGCTCGCAAAGTTGGCAACTCGGCCAAATAAAACCTCGGCGGCGCGCAATATAGCGGCTTGCGGCGGCGATGGGAAGACGCCGGCCGCAATCGCTCAAGGAAAGCGAAGCGGTGCGTCATCGCCGCGCGGCGCTTGCCCGCCATGCGGAAAGTCTGCGGATAATCCGCCGAGCGCGGGTTATTTATTTGAATCATGTAGATACCGTGGAGATGTATGTCATGATTTTATCGGGATTATATTTTCCCTTTAAAATAAACAAGTTATTAATTCCTGGCGCGACGCGGCTTTATTGACATCCCCTCAATATCGATTAGCTTTTAAATAAAGGAGCTCTAATTATGTGCACCAGCGGCCAGAGGTGTTCTCACCTCCTTCATACCTATCACCACGATCAGGATGTGTGCCATGAAATACATAACCTCCATTATCGCACTGAGCATGATGTTTTCTGCATCGGCGTTCGCCGCCAAACAAATAACGCTTGAGGAATCAGCCAACTACACCAAACTTGGCGATCTCTCCATTCAGCAGACCGGCGTGCCTACCGTCGGCCATAAATATATTTCCTCAGAGGTTGATAAGAAATGTAATGAACTCAGCGGGCTGGATGGGAAGGACTGCTTCTATCGCATCATCTCCGCCACCGGGCAAGAGAGCGATCACAAAGATATCCACGTGGAAATATTCAAAAAATAGCGGGCTGGCTTTGAACGTAAAATAAAAAAAACGGGGCCCTGGAAAGGGCCCCGCTGCTTGGGATTGACGCTGAATTAAACCGCGGTCTGGAAGATCACGCCGTCGGCTTTTTCGGTGTACTGCCCCAGTTGGTCAAAGTTCAGATAGCGGTAGGTATCCGCCGCCGTCTTGTCGACCTGCGCCATATAGGTCTGGTACTCGTCCGGCGTCGGCAGGCGGCCCAGCAGGGACGCAACCGCAGCCAGTTCGGCAGACGCCAGATAGACGTTGGCACCGGTGCCCAGACGGTTCGGGAAGTTACGGGTCGAGGTGGAGACCACCGTCGCACCGTCCGCCACGCGAGCCTGGTTGCCCATGCACAGCGAACAGCCCGGGATCTCGATGCGCGCCCCGCTCTTGCCGAAGACGCTGTAGTAGCCTTCTTCGGTCAGCTGAGCCGCGTCCATCTTGGTTGGCGGCGCCACCCACAGACGGGTCGGCAGCTGGCCCTTGTGCTGATCCAGCAGCTTGCCGGCCGCGCGGAAGTGGCCGATGTTGGTCATGCAAGAACCGATGAACACTTCATCGATTTTGCTGTTGGCCACGTCAGACAGCAGGCGCGCATCGTCAGGATCGTTCGGCGCGCACAGGATCGGCTCTTTGATCTCGTTCAGATCGATGTCGATCACCGCCGCGTATTCCGCATCCGCATCGCCTTCCAGCAGCTGCGGATCCGCCAGCCATTTTTCCATGCCCTGAATACGGCGCTCCAGCGTACGGCGATCGCCGTAGCCTTCGGAGATCATCCACTTCAGCAGCACGATGTTGGAGTTCAGGTACTCTTCGATCGGCGCCTTGTCCAGCTTGATGGTACAACCGGCGGCGGAACGTTCGGCGGACGCATCGGTCAGCTCAAACGCCTGCTCAACCTTCAGATCCGGCAGGCCTTCGATCTCCAGAATACGGCCGGAGAAGATGTTTTTCTTGCCCTTCTTCTCGACGGTCAGCAAGCCTTGCTGGATCGCGTAGTAAGGGATGGCGTGCACCAGATCGCGCAGGGTGATGCCCGGCTGCATTTTGCCTTTGAAGCGCACCAGCACCGACTCAGGCATATCCAGCGGCATCACGCCGGTCGCGGCGGCAAACGCCACCAGGCCGGAACCGGCCGGGAAGGAGATGCCGATCGGGAAGCGGGTGTGGGAATCGCCGCCGGTGCCGACGGTGTCAGGCAGCAACATGCGGTTCAGCCAGGAGTGGATCACGCCGTCGCCCGGACGCAGCGAGACGCCGCCGCGGTTCATGATGAAGTCAGGCAGCGTATGGTGCGTGGTCACGTCGACCGGTTTCGGATACGCGGCGGTGTGGCAGAACGACTGCATGACCAGATCGGCAGAGAAGCCGAGGCAGGCCAGGTCTTTCAACTCATCGCGGGTCATCGGGCCGGTGGTGTCCTGAGAACCGACGGAGGTCATCTTCGGTTCGCAGTATTCGCCAGGGCGAATACCGGCGACGCCGCAGGCGCGGCCGACCATTTTCTGCGCCAGCGAGAAGCCTTTGCTGCTCGCGGCAACCGGTTTGGCGATACGGAACACCTCGCTGTGCGGCAGACCCAGCGCTTCGCGCGCCTTGGTGGTCAGACCGCGGCCGATGATCAGCGGGATACGGCCGCCGGCGCGCACTTCATCCAGCAGCACGTCGGTTTTCAGCTCGAAGTTGGCGATCAGCGCACCGGTCTCGTGGTTGCGCACTTCACCTTTGTACGGGTAAACGTCGATCACGTCGCCCATGTTCAGCTCGGACACGTCCACTTCGATCGGCAAGGCGCCGGCATCTTCCATGGTGTTGAAGAAGATAGGCGCAATCTTGCCGCCCAGCACCACGCCGCCGCCGCGCTTGTTCGGCACGTGCGGGATGTCGTCGCCCATAAACCACAGCACGGAGTTGGTAGCGGATTTACGGGAAGAACCGGTGCCGACCACGTCGCCGACGTAGGCCAGCGGGAAGCCTTTCTTGTTCAGCAGCTCGATCTGTTTGATCGGGCCGACGCTGCCCGGCTGATCCGGCACGATGCCTTCACGTTCGTTTTTCAACATCGCCAGCGCGTGCAGCGGGATGTCCGGGCGCGACCAGGCGTCCGGCGCCGGAGAAAGGTCGTCGGTGTTGGTTTCGCCGGTGACTTTGAACACGGTGACGGTGATCTTTTCCGCCAGCTCAGGGCGCGACAGGTACCATTCGGCGTCGGCCCAGGACTGCATGATCTGCTTGGCGTGTGGGTTACCGGCCTTGGCCTTCTCTTCCACGTCGTAGAAGTTGTCGAACATCAGCAGCGTGTGGGACAGCGCTTTCGCGGCGATGGGCGCCAGCGTTTCGTTGTCCAGCGCTTCGATCAGCGGATGAATGTTATAGCCGCCCTGCATGGTGCCTAACAGTTCAATGGCTTTCTCGGGGGTAACCAGGGGGGATGTCGCTTCGCCTTTGGCGATGGCCGCCAGGAAACCTGCTTTGACGTAGGCGGCTTCGTCGACGCCCGGTGGAACACGGTTAATCAGCAGGTCTAACAGGAATTCTTCTTCGCCTTTTGGCGGATTCTTCAGTAGTTCGACCAGCGCGGCCATTTGGGTGGCGTCTAGCGGCTTAGGGGCGATGCCCTCAGCAGCACGCTCGGCTACGTGCTTACGGTATTCTTCTAGCACGACGTTCTCCTCGCTCTCATTGTCATTTATTGTGCCTGGCGTATATGCAAACCGGGTTTATACCCTTGGGGTTTCACTCTGTGGCTAGGCGATCGGCCCGTAAAGGCCCCGAAACGGTGATTGGGGCAAACAAGCACGGTCAAACAGCGTTACAGCATGAAAGACTGATGGGTAGAGCGCACGGCGATATAGATGCCATCTATCCTGACGGGGCACTGCTGTCGATGTCCTGGACTGTAAGGTACAGTGCCCGGTTCCGCTCAGCCAGCATATCAGGATTTGAAACGGTTGTTAATTCGTTCACATAAAAGCAACATTAAATCTTTGCTGAATCGTTGAGCGCAGCGTAATCGGCTGCCGGACTAGCAGGGCATTATATCCATATAATTAGAATGGATATAAGCAGGGGGATCGGAATTTGGCGCAGCGGCCACAAAAATACCGCTTTCTGAGTTTGAGCAAAAAAAAACGGCCCCTTTTCAGGAGCCGCTGGTTAACCGGTCAAGCCAGCAGAATTACTTCTTCTTGGCTTTCGGGTTAGGCAGGTCGGTGATGCTGCCTTCGTAGATTTCCGCCGCCAGGCCCACGGATTCGTGCAGGGTCGGGTGAGCGTGGATGGTCAGCGCGATGTCTTCCGCGTCGCAGCCCATCTCGATAGCCAGACCGATTTCACCCAGCAGCTCGCCGCCGTTGGTGCCGACAATCGCGCCACCGATGATGCGGTGAGTTTCTTTGTCGAAGATCAGTTTGGTCATGCCGTCTGCACAGTCGGAAGCGATCGCACGGCCGGAAGCCGCCCACGGGAAGGTGGAGGTTTCGTAGCTGATGCCTTTCTCTTTCGCTTCTTTCTCGGTCAGACCCACCCATGCCACTTCCGGCTCGGTGTAAGCGATGGATGGGATCACTTTCGGATCGAAGTAGTGCTTCATGCCGGCGATAACTTCTGCGGCAACGTGGCCTTCGTGCACGCCTTTGTGCGCCAGCATCGGCTGACCGACGATGTCGCCGATAGCGAAGATGTGCGGCACGTTGGTGCGCAGCTGTTTGTCGACGTTGATGAAGCCACGCTCGTCAACTTCAACACCGGCTTTACCGGCATCCAGCAGTTTGCCGTTCGGCACGCGGCCGATCGCCACCAGCACCGCGTCGTAACGCTGTGGTTCTGCCGGCGCTTTTTTACCTTCCATCGTGACGTAGATGCCGTCTTCTTTGGCTTCTACCGCGGTCACTTTGGTTTCCAGCATCAGGTTGAACTGCTTGCTGATACGTTTGGTGAAGACTTTCACCACGTCTTTATCTGCCGCCGGGATAACCTGATCGAACATTTCAACGACGTCGATCTGTGAACCCAGCGCATGGTATACGGTGCCCATTTCCAGGCCGATGATGCCGCCGCCCATAACCAGCAGACGCTCTGGGACGGTTTTCAGTTCCAGCGCATCGGTGGAATCCCACACGCGTGGATCTTCATGAGGAATGAATGGCAGTTGGATCGGACGAGAACCTGCAGCGATGATGGCGTTGTCGAAGTTGATGGTGGTTGGGCCGTTTTCGCCTTCCACAACCAGGGTGTTAGCGCCGGTGAACTTGCCCAGGCCGTTGACCACTTTCACTTTACGGCCTTTCGCCATGCCAGCCAGACCGCCGGTCAGCTGAGTGATGACTTTTTCTTTCCAGACGCGCACTTTGTCGATGTCGGTTTTCGGCTCGCCGAAAACGATGCCGTGTTCGGCCAGCGCTTTGGCTTCTTCGATCACTTTGGCAACGTGCAGCAGTGCTTTGGAAGGGATACATCCCACGTTCAGGCAAACCCCGCCCAGAGTGGAATAACGTTCAACCAGAACGGTTTCAAGACCTAAGTCAGCGCAACGAAAGGCTGCAGAGTAACCTGCCGGGCCCGCCCCAAGTACCACGACCTGAGTTTTAATTTCAGTACTCATCATGACCTCTTAATTGATTGTCCGGCGGGTCAGACGTCATTTTTATTGCTAATCGATCTCATAACGCCCTTCATCCACCGGGACGCTTACACCGCGAGCAGTTTACAGAATTGTTAATAATCTGCAAAGCGTGTTCGAGTGACCCGTGTCTCAACAATTTTGTCGAGTTGTGCAAAATCCGACAAAACTGCTACAGAATCGTCAGGGGCGCAGCATGCTGCGCCCCTTTTGCATTACATCACCAGACGGCGAATGTCGGACAACATGTTGTTGATGATGGTGATGAAGCGCGCACCATCGGCACCGTCGATAACGCGGTGGTCGAAGGACAGCGACATCGGCATCATCAGGCGCGGCATGAACTCTTTACCGTTCCAGACCGGCTCCATCGCAGACTTGGAGACGCCCAGGATAGCCACTTCCGGCGCGTTGACGATCGGCGCGAAGTGGGTCGTCCCGATGCCGCCCAGGCTGGAGATGGTGAAGCAGCCGCCCTGCATCTCGCCCGCGGTCAGCTTGCCGTCGCGCGCTTTCTTGGAGATGGCCATCAGTTCGCGAGACAGCTCGGTGATGCTCTTCTTGTTCACGTCCTTGAACACCGGAACCACCAGGCCGTTCGGGGTATCTACCGCCACGCCGATGTTGATGTATTTCTTCAGCGTCAGCTTCTGGCCGTCTTCGGACAGCGAGCTGTTGAAGCGCGGCATCTGCTCCAGAGCGGCAGCAACGGCTTTCATGATGAACACGACAGGCGTGAACTTCACGTCCAGCTTGCGCTTGGCCGCTTCTTCGTTCTGCTGCTTGCGGAACGCTTCCAGATCGGTGATGTCGGTTTTGTCGAAGTGAGTCACGTGCGGGATCATCACCCAGTTGCGGCTCAGGTTCGCGCCAGAGATCTTCTGGATGCGGCCCATTTCGACTTCTTCGATCTCGCCGAACTTGCTGAAGTCCACTTTCGGCCATGGCAGCATGCCTGGCAGACCGCCGCCGGCAGCAGCCGGAGCCGCTTCAGCGCGTTTCACCGCGTCTTTCACGTAAGTCTGAACGTCTTCGCGCAGGATGCGGCCTTTACGACCGGTGCCCTTCACTTTCGCCAGGTTAACGCCGAATTCACGCGCCAGACGACGAATGACCGGGGTCGCGTGCACGTATGCCGCGTTCTCGGCGAACTCGCCTTTGTCATCCGCTTTCGCAGCCGGAGCGGCGGCTTTAGCGGCGGCCGGAGCCGGCGCAGCTTCCGCTTTAGCGGCTGGAGCGGCGGCAGCGGCAGGCGCAGCGCCTTCCACTTCGAACACCATGATCAGGGAGCCGGTTTTCACTTTGTCGCCGGTCGCGATCTTGATCTCTTTAACGGTACCCGCGAACGGTGCAGGCACTTCCATAGAGGCCTTGTCGCCTTCCACGGTGATCAGAGACTGCTCGGCGGCAACCTTGTCGCCCACCTTAACCATCACTTCGGTCACTTCGACTTCGTCACCGCCGATATCCGGCACGGCGACGTCTTTGGCCGCAGAGGCCGCAGGTGCTGCAGCGGCGGCAGGGGCTTGCGCCGCAGCCGGGGCCGCAGCGGCGGCAGGGGCTTGCGCCGCAGCCGGGGCCGCAGCGGAAGCGGCGCCGGCCACTTCGAACACCATGATCAGGGAACCGGTTTTCACTTTGTCGCCGGTCGCGATCTTGATCTCTTTCACGGTGCCCGCGAACGGCGCAGGCACTTCCATGGAAGCCTTGTCGCCTTCCACGGTGATCAGGGACTGCTCGGCTTCCACCTTGTCGCCCACTTTCACCAGGATCTCGGTCACTTCGACTTCGTCAGCGCCGATGTCCGGCACGGCAACGTCTTTGGCCGCAGCGGCGGCCGGGGCAGCTGCTGCTGCTGCCGGTTTTTCTTCCGCTTTCGCCGCCGGTGCAGCTTCCGCTGCGCCTGCCGCTTCGAAGATCATGATCAGTTTGCCGGTTTCGGTTTTATCGCCGACCGCCACTTTGATCTCTTTTACCACGCCCGCCTGCGGGGAGGGCACTTCCATGGAAGCCTTGTCGCCTTCCACGGTGATCAGCGATTGTTCCGCTTCAACTTTATCGCCGACCTTCACCAGAATCTCGGTGATTTCGACTTCATCTGCACCGATGTCCGGTACGTTGATTTCGATAGACATTATTCAGTACCTCTTAGGCCAGACGCGGGTTAACTTTTTCCGGGTTGATGTCGAATTTCTTGATTGCATCGGCAACCACAGAAGCTTCGATCTCACCGCGTTTAGCCAGTTCACCCAGAGCAGCAACCACCACGTAGGATGCATCGACTTCGAAGTGGTGACGCAGGTTTTCGCGGCTGTCCGAACGACCGAAGCCGTCGGTGCCCAGTACGCGATAATCGCTGGCCGGCACATAAGTACGAACCTGTTCGGCGAACAGTTTCATATAGTCGGTAGAAGCTACCGCCGGCGCGTCGCTCATCACCTGAGCGATGTAAGGCACGCGTGGCGTTTCGGTTGGGTGCAGCATGTTCCAGCGCTCGCAGTCCTGGCCGTCGCGCGCCAGTTCGGTGAACGAGGTCACGCTGTAGGTGTCGGAACCCACGCCGTAGTCCTTCGCCAGGATCTGCGCAGCTTCGCGCACGTGGCGCAGGATGGCACCGGAGCCCAGCAGCTGTACCTTGCCTTTGCTGCCTTCCAGCGTTTCCAGCTTGTAGATACCCTTGCGGATACCTTCTTCCGCACCCTGCGGCATCGCAGGCATGTGGTAGTTTTCGTTCAGCGTGGTCAGGTAGTAGTACACGTTTTCCGGGTTGTCGCCATACATGCGCACCAGACCGTCGTGCATGATCACCGCCACTTCGTACGCGTAAGCCGGATCGTAAGAGATGCAGTTAGGGATGGTCAGAGACTGAATGTGGCTGTGGCCATCTTCGTGCTGCAGACCTTCGCCGTTCAGGGTAGTACGGCCCGAGGTGCCGCCGATCAGGAAGCCGCGCGCCTGTTGGTCGCCCGCTGCCCAGCACAGGTCGCCGATACGTTGGAAACCGAACATCGAGTAGTAGATGTAGAACGGAATCATCGGCAGATCGTTGGTGCTGTAGGAAGTCGCTGCGGCCAGCCAGGAAGAGGCTGCACCCAGTTCGTTGATGCCTTCCTGCAGGATTTGGCCTTTCTCGTCTTCTTTGTAGTAAGCCACCTGCTCACGGTCCTGCGGAGTGTACTGCTGGCCGTTCGGGCTGTAGATACCGATCTGACGGAACAGACCTTCCATACCGAAGGTACGCGCTTCGTCGGCGATGATTGGCACCAGGCGATCTTTGATCGACTTGTTCTTCAGCATCACGTTCAGGGCACGCACGAAGGCGATAGTGGTGGAGATCTCTTTGTTCTGCTCTTCCAGCAGCGAGCTGAAATCTTCCAGCGCCGGCATTTCCAGCTTCTGAGTGAACTCCGGCAGACGCGTCGGCACGTAGCCTTTCAGCGCCTGGCGACGTTCGTGCAGGTATTTGTACTCTTCGGACTCTTTCTCGAAGGTGATGTACGGCAGTTTTTCGATGTCAGCATCGGCAACCGGCACGTTGAAACGATCGCGGAAGTGGTGAACCCCTTCCATGTTCATTTTCTTCACCTGGTGAGCGATGTTTTTACCTTCCGCGGTTTCACCCATGCCGTAACCTTTGATGGTGTGGGCCAGGATAACGGTCGGTTTGCCTTTGGTGTCCTGCGCTTTTTTCAGTGCAGCGAAGATTTTCTTCGGATCGTGACCACCACGGTTCAGCGCCCAGATTTCGTCGTCGGTCATGTCTTTGACCAGCGCCGCGGTTTCTGGGTAACGGCCGAAGAAGTGCTCGCGCACGTAAGCGCCATCTTTGGATTTGAAGGTCTGGTAGTCGCCGTCCAGGGTCTCGTTCATCAGCTGAACCAGTTTACCGCTGGTGTCTTTACGCAGCAGTTCGTCCCAACGGCCGCCCCAGATCACTTTCAGCACCTGCCAGCCTGCGCCGGAGAAGATGCCTTCCAGTTCGTTGATGATCTTGCCGTTGCCGGTGACCGGGCCGTCCAGGCGCTGCAGGTTGCAGTTGATGACGAACACCAGGTTGTCCAGCTTCTCGCGGGTCGCGATGGTGATGGCGCCTTTGGATTCCGGCTCATCCATCTCGCCGTCGCCCAGGAAGGCGTAAACGGTCTGCTCAGAGGTGTCTTTCAGGCCGCGATGTTCCAGGTATTTCAGGAACTTCGCCTGATAGATGGCGCTGATTGGGCCCAGGCCCATGGAAACGGTCGGGAACTGCCAGAATTCCGGCATCAGCTTAGGATGCGGGTAAGAGGACAGGCCATTGCCGTGCACTTCCTGACGGAAGTTGTTCATTTGTTCTTCGGTCAGGCGGCCTTCAAGGAAGGCACGCGCGTAAACGCCCGGAGAGATGTGGCCCTGGAAGTACACCAGGTCGCCGCCGTCTTTCTCGTTGCGTGCGCGGAAGAAGTGGTTAAAGCAGACTTCATAGAAGGTCGCGGAAGACTGGAAGGAAGCCATGTGGCCGCCCAGCTCCAGGTCTTTTTTGGATGCGCGCAGAACGGTCATGATCGCGTTCCAACGGATCGCTGAGCGAATGCGGCGTTCCAGATCCAGGTTGCCTGGGTAGGCCGGTTCGTCTTCTACCGCGATGGTGTTGACGTAGTTGTGCGCTGCAGCACCGGCCGCAACGTTAACGCCGCCTTTGCGGGCTTCTCCCAATACCTGATCAATCAGAAACTGAGCTCGCTCAACACCCTCTTCACGGATGACCGATTCGATCGCCTGCAGCCAGTCGCGGGTTTCGATCGGATCCACGTCATTGTTTAAACGTTCTGACATGGTGGTATTCCTTATCTGTCTAATGGTTTGTTTGGAGCCTGTCTTCCTGTGCTCTGTGCAAAAACACACGAAGACAGGCCCATCAGTTTAGTTGCCGCTTAAGTACTTAACTAAGTACCTCGAACTTAACCCCCGCAGGCTGGTGTACCCTGAAGAGGACAGCTCTTAATCCTTGCGTTGCTGGAGACGCCGTAGCGATCTCTCGCGCCGAGTATGCTCCCGGCTGAGATCCAGCAAGATTTCCTCGATAAACGCCAAGTGGCGATGCGAGGCTTCACGGGCCTTTTCCGGCTCGCGTGCCACAATCGCCTCAAAAATTCCGGCGCGGTGGCTGCTCACTTTTGCCAACATCTCACGGCGCGAGTAGAGCAATTCAAAGTTCTGACGCACGTTCTGTTCCAGCATCGGCCCCATGCAGCGTAGCAGGTGAAGTAACACAACGTTGTGGGCAGCTTCGGTCACGGCGATTTGATACTGCATGACCGCATCGGCTTCGGCGTCGAGATCGCCGCTGTCTTGAGCCTGTTGAATCACGATATGGCAGTCGCGGATGCGCGCCAGATCTTCATCGGTGCCGCGCAGCGCCGCGTAATAGGCGGCAATGCCTTCCAGCGCGTGACGGGTTTCCAGCAGATCGAACTGTGATTCGGGATGGTCGGCCAGCAGCTCGGCCAGCGGATCGCTGAAGCTCTGCCACAGATTAGTTTGCACGAAGGTGCCGCCGCCCTGACGGCGCAGGAGCAGCCCTTTCGCTTCCAGGCGCTGAATGGCCTCTCTCAGAGAAGGACGGGAGACATCAAATTGTTTCGCCAGCTCGCGCTCCGGAGGCAGTTTTTCGCCTGGGCGCAGTGTCCCCTCGAGGATCAGGTATTCGAGCTGTTGCTCGATAACATCTGACAACTTGGGTTGGCGGATTTTGCTGTAGGCCATGAGTGAATTCTTCTCTGCGAATGGCGCGGAGTCAATTGGTAATACCAATTTCAAAAACGTGACGGTAAAGTAACAAAGTATTCACCTCCTGTCCATACGGGCCTTGATCGAAATCAGGTTACCCGCACATTTTAACACCCCGCTGAAAACCCCGCTGCAAACCGGTAACGCCGTGATGGTATTACCATTTACGCGCCGGGTTGGGGATTTAACTTTTACCAAACCTTACGCAAGGCAGAGTGCAAACTTTTTGCCCGAGTTTTATTGCATGGTTATGACGCTTTAATGAATGGCTATTTGGCGAGCAGCGCAACGGGAGTTCGTTCATTATTTAAACGCGCGCCGCCGTTCGGATCTACGTTATTTTTGCGCATTATGTGATTTGTTGCTTATTTCATGCACTGAATCCCCCCCGCCGTCACACAACCCGCATTTTGTTTCCTAAACTGCTGCAATCTTAATCACTCACACGACAAAGCAGGTGCAAACAGACGCGCATAACATTATTCTCTGCCAAACGGTAGCGGCGCCGTGGAATTAATAGCTATAACGCCGTAAATAAAACAAAACACACATCGTAACCACTGCTTTACAGGTATGTGGTCATTCGCAACGACAGAGGGTTAGATTGATGGATGGTCAACAGCATGGTGACCAGCTGAAACGCGGCCTGAAAAACCGCCATATTCAGCTCATCGCCTTAGGTGGCGCAATCGGCACCGGGTTATTTCTCGGTATCGCTCAAACAATAAAAATGGCCGGCCCGTCAGTGCTTCTCGGCTACGCCATCGGCGGCTTCATCGCGTTTCTGATCATGCGCCAGCTGGGGGAAATGGTGGTGGAAGAGCCGGTTGCCGGTTCCTTCAGCCACTTCGCCTACAAATACTGGGGCAACTTCGCCGGCTTCGCTTCCGGCTGGAACTACTGGGTGCTGTATGTCCTGGTGGCGATGGCGGAGCTGACCGCGGTCGGCATCTACGTGCAGTACTGGTGGCCGGAGATCCCCACCTGGGTCTCCGCTGCGGTGTTCTTCCTGGCGATCAACGCCATCAACCTGGCCAACGTTAAAGTTTACGGCGAGATGGAGTTCTGGTTCGCCATCATCAAGGTGGTGGCGATTATCGGCATGATCGTGTTCGGCGCCTACCTGCTGTTCAGCGGCATGGGCGGCCCGGAAGCCACCGTCACCAACCTGTGGGCGCAGGGCGGGTTCTTCCCGAACGGCGTCATGGGCCTGGTGATGGCGATGGCGGTGATCATGTTCTCCTTCGGCGGCCTCGAGCTGGTCGGCATCACCGCCGCCGAAGCCGACAACCCGCAAAAAAGCATTCCGAAAGCCACCAATCAGGTGATCTACCGCATCCTGATCTTCTATATCGGTTCGCTGGCCATTCTGCTGTCGCTGTACCCGTGGGGCAAAGTGGTTGAAGGCGGCAGCCCGTTCGTGCTGATCTTCCACGCGCTGAACAGCAATCTGGTGGCGACCGTGCTGAACATCGTGGTGCTCACCGCCGCGCTGTCGGTGTACAACAGCTGCGTCTACTGCAACAGCCGCATGCTGTACGGCCTGGCGCAGCAGGGCAACGGCCCGAAAAGCCTGCTGAAGGTCGACGGCCGCGGCGTGCCGGTGGTAGCCATCGGCATTTCCGCCCTCGCCACCGCGCTGTGCGTGCTGATTAACTACCTGATCCCGGGGCGGGCCTTCGAACTGCTGATGGCGTTGGTGGTATCGGCGCTGGTGATCAACTGGGCGATGATCAGCCTGGCGCACCTGAAGTTCCGCGCCGCCAAAAACCGCGAAGGCGTGGTGCCGAAGTTCAAAGCCTTCTGGTACCCGTTCAGCAACTACCTATGCCTGCTGTTCATGGCCGGCATCCTGGTGATCATGTACCTGACGCCGGGCATTCAAATCTCGGTGCTGCTGATCCCGGTATGGGTGGCGATCCTGGCCGTCGGTTACGCCATCAAACAGCGCAGCCAACGCGTAGACGGCGTCACCAGCCGTTGAATCCCGTGACCGCACAATAAATAAAATGGCCCGCAGATGCGGGCCATTTTTTTCTCCTGAACGCCGCTTACTTGCGCAGCGCTTTCACCTGCTCTGCGGTGATATCCGCCGGCAAGCCGCCCCAGGTCACGCGCAGGTAATTCACCAGCTCCGCCACTTCGGCATCGCTCAGCCGCTCGCCGAAGCCCGGCATGCTCTGCATGCTTTCATCGTTCGGGAACTGCTGGGCCGGCAGGCCGTCCAGCACCGACACGATCAGGTTCTTGCCGTCTGCCTGGCGCAGCGTGGCATTATCGCGCATCGCCGGTGCGACGTGCGGTTTGCCCTCGCCTTCACGCGCGTGACACCCGGCGCACTGATCCAAATAGGCCATGCGCCCGGTATCGCTGCCCTGGCCCATTTTCACCGGCACCGCCGCCGGCGGCTGCTCGCCCATCAGATACAGCGCCAGCGCCTGGTGGTCTTCCGGCGTTAAATGACGGGTGCTGAGATCCACCACCATGTGCATCTCGCTGAAGGCGGAACCCTGCGGCGCGAGGCCGGTGCTGAGGAAGCGGCTGATGTCCTGCGGCGTCCAGCCGCGCTGCGCCAGGCCGTGCGGCGTAATGTCCGGCGCCATGAAGCGGCCGAGATCGCCGCCCTGCATCGGCTTAGCGAGATCCATCTGCCCCAGCGCGCCGCGCGGCGTGTGGCATTCGCCACAGTGCCCCAGCACGTCGGCCAGATAGCGGCCGCGCTGCCATTGCGGCGAACTGCCCTGCGAACTGGCCGGCAGCGGATCCTGGCTGCGGAACAGCAGGTTCCAGCCGATCAGCGCCATGCGCTGGTTGAACGGGAACGGCATCTCGTTGGCCGGAATGGCGACGTCCACCGCCGGGCGCGTCATCAGGTAAGCGTAGATGTCGTCGGCATCCTGACGCGACATGCCCTTGTACGAGGTGTAAGGCATCGCCGGGTACAGGTGTCGCCCGCCCGGCGCCACGCCCTGCGTCAGCGCCAGGAAGAAGTCGTCCTTGGTCCAGCGCCCGATGCCGTGGTCGGCCGACGGCGTCAGGTTGCTGCCGTAAATCGTGCCAAACGGCGTGTCCAGCGGATAGCCGCCGGCCAACGGCGCCCCGCCGCTGGCGGTATGGCAGGCGGCGCAGTCGGCGGCCTGCGCCAGATAGCGGCCGCGGGCGATCTGTTCGGCGCCGGCGGTCACCTGCTGCACCGGGCCGTCGTAACGGCGGTTTTCCCGCCACCACAGCAGCGCAATCACCACGATTGCCACCAGCACAATCAATACTGCGAGACGTTTTTTCATTGCGCCGTCTCCTTCAGCAGGCCCGGCGTTTTCAGCACCACGTCGCGCACCGCTTCGTAGTAACGCACATAGCCGGTGCAGCGGCAGATGTGGCTGTCCAGCGCCTGCTCGATGGCGCTTTCCAGCTGCTCGCGAGCGATCGGTTCACGCTTGAGCTTTTCCACGAAAATGGTGGCGGCGTTGACGAAGCCCGGCGTGCAGTAGCCGCACTGGAAGCTGTAGTGCTCCAGAAACGCCTGCTGGATCGGCGACAGTTCAACCACCTCGCCCTGCTCGTCCATCTTGGCGTGGCCTTCGACGGTACGCACTTTCTTGCCGTTGAAGAAATGCGCGCCGGTGATGCAGGTGCGCACCTCTTCGCTGGTGCCGCTCGGGTGATCGACGATCGCCACGCAGGCGTGGCAAATGCCCTGCCCGCAGCCGAGGCGCGAACCGGTCAGGTCAAGGTACTCGTGCAGGAAATCGATCATCATCAAGCCTTCCGGCACCTCGATCGGGCCGTACTGCTTCTCGTTGATGGTCAGGGAGATCGGCTGGGTTTTAATGCTCATTGTAATACCTCACGAATATTTTCTGCACGAACGGGCAAATCACGGAAACGGTGGCCGGTGGCGTCGGCGATGGCGTTGACCAGCGCGGCCACGATCGGGATCATCACCACCTCCGCCATGCCTTTCGGCGGATCGGTTTCCGACAGCGCCGGCAGGATGTCGCCGCTCTGTTTCCACACCGCCACGTCGCTGGCGCGCGGTAGATGGTAACGGTTGAAGTTCCAGGTGCCGTTGCCCGGGCCGTCTTCGTACAGCGGTAAATATTCGTGCAGCGCATGGCCGATCCCCATCGCCAGCCCGCCCTGCAGCTGGCCGGAAACCAGTTCCGGCACGATCAGGTTGCCGCACTCCATGATCGAATGGTGATTCAGCAATTCCACCTGGCCGGTGGCGATATCCACCGCCACTTCCGCCAGCGTGCCAACGGCGCTGTAGTAGGTCACCGCCGCATTGTTGCGCTGAGTTGGCGGGTAGTAGACTTGCCCGCGCGCCAGCGGTTTGAATTCACCGCCGGCGTTGCGCAGCGCCATGCCGTCGATCGGCAGGCGTTCGCTTTTGCCGTTCAGCGTGAAATCGGCCTCCGCCCACTGCCAGCGGTTGAAAACGTGCACCGCCGCGCCGGTGACGCCGCCCATCTGATAGGCCGTCTTGGCCAGCAGCTCGAGGCTCAGCACCGACATGCCCGCCGCCGTCAGGCCGCCCTCGACCCAACGCGCATCTTCACGCCGCACCACCAGCGGCGCCGCCTGGCCGCCGCCGATGCCGGCCTGCCACAGCGCTATCGCCGCCGGCCACAGGCCGCGATCGAAGATCAGGCGCGCCGCTTCGCGGGTGCTATGCGAGAAGTAATAGGCCGAGTTGCTGGCGCTGGACGGCGAGCAGTAGCTCGGCGTCCAGTTAGGGTTGGTTTGCAGCTTATCCTGCTCCTCTTGCGACATCAGGTAAGGATCGCCGCTGGTGACCATCGGCAGCACCGACCAGTCGGTGACCGAGAAATGCGCTTCGTCGGCCGGTTTGCCCAGCCACTGTGCGCACAGCACCGACTGCGAGGTCGACATGCCGGTGCCCATCTCCGCGCCGCTGTGATGCAGCGTGATGCGGCCGTCTTCGCTCAGCTCCACCCGGGCGAACGAGGTTTCCGCCCCGGTGCCGAAGTCTTTCTGCACGCAGCCGAAGCCAACGCCATAGCGCTTGCCGGGATGACGGCTCTCAAACTCGGCCTTGCGTTCGGCGCGCTTGAGCCACATCTCATGCTTCGCCGCCTTCTCCAGCACTTCATCGGCACGGATCGCACCGGCCGGGATCGCCCCCTGGGTGTTTTTCATGCCGGATTTCAACACGTTGCGCAGGCGGAATTCGATCGGGTCGATCTTCAGTTCAGCGGCCAGCTCATCCACCATCATCTCGGTGGCGGCCATGCTCTGCAGCGTGCCGTAACCGCGCGCCGAGCCGGCGTCGATGGCGCGTGAGGCCAGCCCGACCGACGACAGATCGCTTTTCGGGAAGTAGTAAATAGACTGGGCGGCGGTCGCGCCGACCATCACCACCGAAGGGGTAAAGTTGCTGCGGCCGCCGCCGTCCGCCGTCATGTCACCGAGGAACGACTGCATAACGCCGGTCTGGCGATTCACCGCGATGCGGTAATTCATATCGAACGCGTGGCGCTTCAGCGCCGTCTGGAACTGCTCGAAGCGGTCGTTGGCCAAGCGCACCGGGTGGCCGTCGCCGTACATCGCCGCCACCGCGCCGTAATACGGGAAGTTGTAGTGATCTTTCGAACCGTAGCCCACGGTGTAGCACGGGTGCAGGATCAGCTGTTTCACCGGTGGATTGCGCTTGGCCAGCATGCGCGGCATCTCATCGGCCACTTCCTGCGGCGACTGGGTCGGCACCACCAGATGCAGCGTTTGCGTCTCGGCGTCGAACCAGCCGTTGGCGTTGTCCGGCTCCAGCGCCGAGGTGTCGATCGACTGCGTGGTGTAGCGGCGCGACATCACCAGCCAATCGGCCGGCGGATTGGCCATCTCGTCGGCGATCAGGCCCGCATAGCGCATGCCTTCCTGATCCAGCTTGCCGCCCTCGCGCCCTTCCGGCCACACCGGCAGGTGTTTTTTCATCGATACCGGGAAGATTGGCGTGTCCTTCAGGCTGGAGAAGCGATCGTCGTCGAACGGCTGATCGCCCCCCACCCGCACATAGCGGAAGCTGCCCCAGGGATCGCGCTCCAGCGGGCCGGTGACCGCGCCGTATTTGATGGTCTCTTCACGGAATTTCAGCTTGTCCTTGGCGAAACGGAAACGGGCAAAGTCGTGATAGATCAGGATCGCCACCGCCTGGCCGAGGTAGGCCGGGGTTTTGCCGCTCGGCAGCAGCATGTCGTCACCGTAGAACGCCGGGAAGGCCAGGCCGTCGCGCGCCAGATCTTCCGCCGTCACCAGGCGATCCGGCTGCAGGTCGTCCCCCAACAGCGACAGATCGACCCCTTCGAACAGCCGGTCGGCTTTGGTGACGCGCAGAATGAAGGCGTGCGCCTGTTTCTGCGGCCAGTGCGGCATGTCCACCGCGCGGATATCGCGCGCGAACACCTTCTGCCCCATGACCTTGGCGCGGCCATCGATACGGAAACGGACGCGTTTGGTCTGCGGATCCCAGTTGGGTGACTGGAGGATTTTTTGCTCGAACAGCGCGGCGTAGGCGCGGCTGTACAGGGGCGCGAGATACACAGACACCCCCGCAATCACGGCGCTTTTGATAAAGCGGCGCCGCGACGGGTTGAAATTGCTCATAAATAAGTCCTTCACGTCTTTCTTGTAATTGGTTTTTGTTCGCGGTGTTGTTGCGCAAACGCTGACGACCTTGCCGTAGACGTCATAAGCATATGCTTATAACTAAAATTATGTGATGATTAACAGGCTGTTTTCAACAAAAAAACATTTGCAAAACACAGGTAGTTTGTAGGCTAATAAATAATTTGCGCAAACGCGGACTTCAACCATGACCACGGGCATTGTCATTACCGCCGCCGGACGCGGGGAGCGCTTTATTCAGGCCGGCGGCCAGGGCAACAAATTGAACGCCGGATTTACCGACGCGGCGGGCGAGCGGCGATCGCTGTTCGAACACACCCTGCGCCAGGCATTGGCTTCCGGCCTGCCGGTACAGGTGGTAACCCGGCCGGATAATCTGCCGGTGCTGGCAGCCTGCGCCGCCAATCAGGTGCCGGTCACCCTGCTCGCCAGTTCGGGCCTCGGCGACTCGATCGCCGCGGGCGTTGCCGCCACGCCGCACTGGCAGGGCTGGCTGATCCACCTGGCCGATATGCCGTTCGTCGGCGCCGAGGTTTTCCGGCAGGTGGCGGATGCCTTACGGCAGCACGCGATCGTGCGCCCCTGCTATGCGCAACAGCCCGGCCACCCGGTCGGCTTTTCCGCCCTATTGCGCAAACCCCTTTGCCAACTGCGCGGCGATAATGGCGCGCGTGAACTGCTGCAAGGCGCGGCAGTGCACCTGCTGCCGCTTGAGCACCCCGGCGTCGTGCAGGATATTGATCTTCCATCGCAACTCCCGGCCAGCGAGTAAATTCACCTATGCAACATCTTGATGTCACCGTGGTCAGCCAGGCGATAAGCTGGCTGCAGCAACAGCCGGTCTGGTTATGCACCGTGCTCAGTACCTATGGCTCTTCGCCGCGGTCGCCGGGCGCGCTGATGGCGGCGACTCGCGACGGCCGCTACAGCGGTTCGCTGTCGGGCGGCTGCGTTGAGGAGGATTTTTTGCGCCGCGTGGCCGCCGGGGAGTATCAGGCGGCCAGCCAGGTGATCCGTTACGGCGAAGGCGGCATGACGCCCAACGTGGCGCTGCCCTGCGGCGGCATGTTGGACGTGCTGATCGAATACCTGCCGGCGGGTGAAGACAGCATCGCTTACCTGCAACGCATCGCCGGCGCGCTGGAAGGGCATCACGCGTTGATCAAACGCCTGACGCTGCCCAACGCCTGCCACAGCCTCGAGCAAAGCCACTTCACCAGCGCCACGCAGGTCGAACGCCGGCTCGAGCAGATCACCCTGCACATCGCGGCCGCGCCGCGCCTGCTGATCGCCGGGCTGTCCAGCGTGGCGCTGTACTGCGCCGATTTCGCCGTGGCGCTGGGGTTTGAGGTGCTGGTGTGCGAGAACCGCCCGGAGGTGCTGGATAACTTTGCCGCCGAGCTGAAACCGGGCGTGACGTTGCTGCGCCAGTTTCCGGCCAAATTTATTGAAGAAGGGGGATGCCACGCCAATACCGCCGTCGTGGCGCTGACCCACGATCCGCGCATGGACGACCTGACGCTGATGGAAGCGATCCACACCCCGGCGTTTTACATCGGGGCCATGGGATCGCTCAGAAACAGCGCGCGGCGGCGCCAGCGTTTGCAGCAGATTGCCGAATTCACGCCGCAGGAGCTGGAACGCATCCATGCGCCGATCGGCCTGCCGCTGGGCAGCAAAACCCCGGCGGAGATCGCCCTGGCGGTGATGGCGGCGATCGTGCAGCAAAAAAACCGGCTGCCGGCCGCCGACGGGATCAATGCAGCGGCACCACCGGCACCAGATGCTGCAGCTCCAGATGCAGTTCCTCTTTCCCGCTCAGCGAATAGCTGAACACCGTAATGTCCGGCCCGTCACCGCGGGCCAGCCCCATTTCGGGCAATACCTGCGTGTAGATCTGAATGATGTGGTCGTTGAGCGCCACCGGCTTGCCGGAATAGCGAAAACGGCAAAACTCGCCGTGGATCTCCGGCAGCGGCTCCAGCACCACGCCTTCGCGCAGCGGGTATTCCGTCGTCACGCCCAGGGTATAATCGACCCTGACCCGCTCGCCGTCCGGCACCAGCTGGGTAAACGAATAGGTTTGCGTCGGGCGCTCGCCCAACAAGGTGTAGAACTGCCCCCGCAGCGCGCTGCGCTGCGGCAGGTGCGACTTGTCCAGCTTCTCGATATCCAGGTGATAAGCGTACCGCTTGCCGTGAAAGGCGTATTGCCCCCGGGCGATGCTGACGCGTTCAACCTGAATATCGCCGGGCTGGCTGGCCGCCAGCGAACGCACCAGATTGCTGAAGTCCTGCTTGCGGGCATGGCGATACACGCTGGGCGATTCGGCGAAGTGTTTCTTGAAACAGCGCGAGAACGTCTGCTGGTTATCGAATTGGTATTCGACCGAGATATCGAGAATGCTCTTCTGCGTGAAACGCAAGGCGAAAGCGGCGAGGTAGAGGCGGCGAGCGCGGATGTACGAGGCTAACGACAATCCGGTCTGCTTCTTGAACATGCGCTGCAGGTACCATTTCGTATAGCCTGACTTGGCGGAAACGATATCCAACGACAGCGGATTGGTCAGGTTATCTTCAATCCAGACCAGCAATTCCTTGATATGACTTTCCTGCGTACCCATGTGCTTGCCGAACCTTCTGTTGCCGATATTCCATTAGTCGAATTTTAGTGCTATCCGCGTAGGGTATACAGGTTAAAACTCGACGTCCAGCAAGCTACAGGACTTTACACACTCCCCTTCACCGCCCGCAGGCGGCGAAGGGGGCCGCGCTTATTTCAGGCAGCTGGAGCATTGACCGGCCTGGATCTTCTGGAAGAAGTCATTGCCTTTGTCATCCACCAGGATAAACGCCGGGAAATCTTCCACTTCGATTTTCCAGATCGCTTCCATGCCCAGCTCAGGATACTCCACGCACTCCAGGCTCTTGATGCTCTGCTGCGCCAGCACCGCCGCCGGGCCGCCGATGCTGCCGAGATAGAAGCCGCCGTGCTTGTGGCAGGCATCCGTCACCTGCTGGCTGCGGTTGCCTTTCGCCAGCATGATCATGCTGCCGCCGTGGGATTGCAGCAGATCGACGTAAGAGTCCATACGCCCGGCGGTGGTTGGCCCCAACGAACCGGACGCGTAGCCCTCCGGCGTTTTGGCCGGGCCGGCGTAGTAGATCGGGTGATCCTTGACGTACTGCGGCAGGCCTTCACCGCGATCCAGACGCTCTTTCAGCTTGGCGTGCGCGATATCGCGGCCGACGATGATGGTGCCGCTCAGCGACAGGCGGGTGGAAACCGGGTACTGCGACAGCTGTTTAAGGATCTCGGCCATCGGGCGATTGAGATCGACTTTGATCGCCTCGCCTTCCCCGGCCTGACGCAGTTCCTGAGGAATGAATTTACCCGGATTGTGCTCCAGTTTTTCCAGCCAGATGCCGTCGCGGTTGATCTTGCCTTTGATGTTGCGGTCCGCCGAGCAGGAGACGCCCATGCCGACCGGGCAGGACGCGCCGTGGCGCGGCAGGCGCACCACGCGGATATCGTGCGCGAAGTATTTGCCGCCGAACTGCGCGCCCAGACCCAGGTTTTGCGCTTCTTGCAGCAGCTCCGCTTCGAGTTCCAGATCGCGGAATGCCTGGCCATGCTCGTTGCCTTCGGTCGGCAGGCCATCGTAATACTTGGTCGAGGCCAGCTTGACGGTTTTCAGCGTCGCTTCCGCCGAGGTGCCGCCGATGACGAACGCCACGTGGTACGGCGGGCAAGCCGCGGTGCCCAACGTGCGCATCTTGTCGACCAGGTAGTTTTTCAGTTTGCCCGGCGACAGCAGCGCCTTGGTTTCCTGATACAGATAGGTTTTGTTGGCGGAACCGCCGCCCTTGGCGATGCACAGGAACTTGTACTCTTCGCCGTCCACGCTGTAGAGATCGATCTGCGCCGGCAGGTTGCTACCGGTATTGACCTCTTTATACATATCCAGTGCGGCGTTCTGCGAATAGCGCAGGTTCTCTTCGATGTAGGTGTTGTACACCCCGCGCGACAACGCCGCTTCATCGCCGCCGCCGGTCCAGACGCGCTGGCCCTTTTTGCCGACGATGATCGCCGTGCCGGTGTCCTGGCAGGTCGGTAAAATACCCTTGGCGGCGATTTCTGAGTTACGCAGAAATTGCAGCGCAACGTACTTGTCGTTTTCGCTGGCGTCCGGATCGTCGAGGATATCGGCCACCTGCTGCTGGTGCGCCGGGCGCAGCATGAACGAGGCGTCGTGGAACGCATGCTGGGCAAGCAGGGTTAACGCTTCAGGGGCAACTTTCAGAATTTCCTGGCCTTCAAATTCGCTCACGGAAACGTGGTCGCGGCTCAGCAGGTAGTATTCGGTATCGTCTTTCTTCAGCGGGAACGGATCTTGATAGTGGAACGGTTTATTCGACATTGATCTCTCACTTGCAACATCAGCTGCGTTAAATTCACACTTGCGGCGCACGGCTCGGCGCCTTGTCAAAAAACTGCCTCCACCTTACGTATTTTTAATCAGTCAGTTATTGCGCCAAATCGCAAAATAACCGCTCTTTGCGTAAGGGATTACCACAGGCGGCGTTTCAACCTTGCTCGGTGAGAACTGCGGGTACAGGCTCATCATGCACGCTTTATTATCCCGCAGTTAACACATTGATTACAATCCATCGGCGGCGATCGTCTTATCAATGTGGCGAAAAACCGGCGCACAGCGCCAAGAAAGCGTCGGATGCGGATTTAGGCCGGGGCATATTGTCAGCCGCCGCGCCATTGCTTAAGCTAGGCCGCAATGAACAAACCAAGAATCCCCATCGCGCTGCAACAAGCGGTGATGCGCTGCCTGCGAGAAAAGCTGCAGTTGGCACGCCAGCATTTTGCCGTCGAGTTCCCCGAACCCAGCATCGTCTATCAGCAACGCGGCACCAGCGCGGGCACCGCCTGGCTGCAAAGCTGGGAAATCCGTCTGAACCCGGTGCTGCTGCTGGAAAACCAACAGCCGTTTATCGATGAAGTGGTGCCGCACGAGCTGGCGCACCTGCTGGTGTTTCGCCAATTCGGCCGGGTGGCGCCGCACGGCCGCGAATGGCGCTGGATGATGGAAAGCGTACTGCTGACCCCCGCCAGCCGCACTCACCGTTTCGAAACCGCCTCGGTGCAAAGCAAAACCTTCCCCTACCGCTGCGGCTGCGGACAGCACCAGCTCACCATTCGCCGCCATAACCGCGTGCTGCGCGGCGAAAGCGAATACCGCTGCCGCCGGTGCGGCGAAAAACTGAAATTTCTTGCTAGCGAGAACCTTTAGTTAAACGATTTATACGTTAAAACAAGCAAATATCGCCATTTGCCACTGCCGGCAAGTTCCGTTACCCTGCCTGCTTTTCCAATTTTGAGCTGTTTTGGAATATGCTTCGCAGAATTTTGTTTATGGCGGTTTTCGCCGCAGGCGCCGTACAGGCGCACGGCATCAATAATTTTTCTCAGGCCAAGGCGGCGGCGGCCAAGATTAACCAGGATGCGCCGGGCAGTTTTTACTGCGGCTGCCGCATCGACTGGCAAGGCAAGAAGGGCATCCCGGATCTCGCCGGCTGCGGCTATCAGGTGCGTAAAAACGCCCAACGCGCGCAGCGCATCGAGTGGGAACACGTGGTGCCGGCCTGGCAGTTCGGCCACCAGCTGCAGTGCTGGCAGGACGGCGGGCGCAAGAACTGCAACAAAGACGCCACCTATCGCCAGATAGAAACCGATCTGCACAACCTGCAGCCGGCGATCGGCGAAGTGAACGGCGACCGCAATAACTTCATGTACAGCCAATGGAACGGCGGTGAAGGCCAATACGGGCAATGCCCGATGAAGGTGGACTTCAAGAATAAACAGGCGGAGCCGCCCGCCCGCGCCCGCGGCGCCATTGCCCGCACCTACTTCTACATGCGCGATCGCTACCAGCTGCGGCTGTCACGCCAGCAAACCCAGCTGTTCGAGGTGTGGAACCGGCAATATCCGGTGAGCCAATGGGAATGTCAGCGTGAAGCACGTATCGCCAAGGTGCAGGGCAACCACAACCCCTATATTCAACAGGCTTGTCAGCAGCGGAAAAGCTAACCTACTATAGCCTTTATCTTTCATGGCGCCGCCAACCCGCGGCGCCGTTTCGTCAGGATCAGACTACCCATGCGCATACCCCGCATTTACCATCCGCAGCCGTTGACCGATCGGGCGGAGATCGCCCTGAGCGAGGACGCCACCAACCACGTCGGCCGCGTGCTGCGCATGAGCGCCGGCCAGGCGCTGCAGCTGTTCGACGGCAGCAACCAGGTGTTCGACGCCGAGATAGTTCGGGTGGACAAAAAGAGCGTGCTGGTGCGCCTCGGCGACGGCCGCGTGGATGACATCGAATCGCCGCTCAACCTGCATCTGGGCCAGGTGATCTCGCGCGGCGAGAAGATGGAGTTCACCATTCAGAAGTCCATCGAGCTGGGCGTCAACGTCATTACCCCGCTGTTCTCCGAGCGCTGCGGCGTCAAACTGGACGGCGAGCGCCTGGCGAAGAAAATCCAGCAATGGCAAAAGATCGCCATCGCCGCCTGCGAACAGTGTGGCCGTAACCGCATTCCCGAAATCCGCGAGGCGATGTCGCTGGAAGCCTGGTGCGCCGAGCAGGACGGCAGCCTGAAGCTCAACCTGCATCCGCGCGCCAGCCACAGCATCAACACGCTGCCGCAGCCGGTAGACCGCGTCCGCCTGCTGATCGGCCCGGAAGGCGGTTTGTCCGCCGACGAAATCGCCATGACCACCAACCACGGATTTACTGATATTCTGCTGGGGCCACGCGTGCTGCGTACCGAAACCACAGCGCTCACCGCCATTACCGCTCTGCAGGTCCGCTTCGGCGACCTGGGTTAAAGGAGAAAAGATGATTAAGCTCGGCATCGTGATGGACCCTATCGACTCCATCAACATCAAGAAAGACACCAGCTTCGCCATGCTGCTCGAAGCGCAGCGCCGCGGTTACGAATTGCACTACATGGAGATGAACGATCTCTATCTGCACGCCGGTGACGGGCGCGCCCGCACCCGCCTGCTGAGCGTGAAGGAAGACAAGGAGAACTGGTTCAGCTTCGGCAGCGAGCAGGATCTGGCGCTGCACGATCTGGACGTGATCCTGATGCGCAAGGATCCGCCGTTCGATACCGAATACATCTACGCGACCTACATTCTGGAGCGCGCCGAAGCCAAAGGCACGCTGGTGGTCAACAAGCCGCAAAGCCTGCGCGACTGCAACGAGAAGCTGTTCACCGCCTGGTTCCCGGAACTGACGCCGGACACGCTGGTTAGCCGCAGCGCCGCGCACATCCGCAAATTCCACCAGCAGCACGGCGACGTCATCCTGAAGCCGCTGGACGGCATGGGCGGCGCGTCTATCTTCCGCGTGAAGCAGGACGATCCTAACCTGTCGGTGATCATCGAAACCCTGACCGAACACGGCAGCCGTTTCTGCATGGCGCAGAACTTCCTGCCGGCGATCAAGGACGGCGACAAACGCATTCTGGTCGTCGACGGCGAGCCGGTGCCTTACTGCCTGGCGCGCATTCCGGCGCAGGGCGAAACCCGTGGCAACCTGGCGGCCGGCGGCCGCGGCGAAGCGCGTCCGCTGAGCGAGAGCGACTGGAAAATCGCCCGCGCCGTCGCGCCGACGCTGAAAGAGAAAGGGCTGATCTTCGTCGGCCTGGACGTGATCGGCGATCGCCTGACCGAAATCAACGTGACCAGCCCAACCTGCGCGCGCGAAATTGAGGCGGCATTCCCGATCTCGATTACCGGCATGCTGATGGACGCGATTGAAAAGCGCCTGGCGGCGAAGTAATGCGCCATGCGGGCGGCCTGCCGCCCGCTATCCTGCATCGCGCCCGCCAAAGCACGCCTTTACACGCGGCTTGAAAGGCGGCGGGTATAGCCGCATACTGGCGGCTGTTTATTTTCTCACCCATTGATTACCTTATACTAACGCCATGAATTTACAGCACCATTTTCTGATCGCCATGCCCACCCTGCAGGATCCTCGCTTCAAGCGCTCGGTGATTTACGTCTGCGAGCACAACGAAGAAGGCGCCATGGGTTTGGTGATCAATAAACCGGTGGAGCAGTTCACGGTAGCCACGGTACTGAGCAAGCTGAAGATCATGCCGCCTGCGCGCGATCCGGCCATCAGCCTGGACAAGCCGGTGTTCGCCGGCGGCCCGCTGGCGGACGATCGCGGATTTATCCTGCATACGCCGCGCCACGGCTTCGGTGCCAGCATTCAAATTTCCCCCAACACCATGATCACCACCTCGAAAGACGTGCTGGAAACGCTCGGCACCCCGGAACAACCGGACGACGTGCTGGTGGCGCTGGGTTATGCAGGTTGGGAAAAGGGCCAGCTGGAGCAGGAGGTGTTGGAGAACGCCTGGCTGACCATCGAGGCCAACACCGACATTCTGTTCCGCACGCCGATCGCCAGCCGTTGGCGCGAGGCGGGGAACCTTCTGGGTATCGACATTCGCAGCATCGCCAACCACGCAGGACACGCCTGATGAGCAACCGCACCATTATCGCCTTCGACTTCGGCACCAAAAGCATCGGCGCGGCCGTCGGCCAGGAGTTGACCGGCAGCGCCCGCGCCCTGCCGGCCTTCAAAGCGCAGGACGGCTCGCCGGACTGGCTGAAAATCGAAAAGCTGCTGAAGGAGTGGCAGCCGGATCTGGTGGTGGTCGGCCTGCCGCTGAACATGGATGGCACCGAACAACCGGTGACCGCCCAGGCGCGCAAGTTCGCCAACCGCCTGCACGGCCGCTTCGGCATCCAGATCGATCTGCATGACGAGCGCCTGAGCACCGTGGAAGCGCGCGCCAACCTGTTCGATCGCGGCGGCTTCCGCGCGCTCGACAAAGGCAGCGTGGATTCCGCCTCTGCGGTGGTGATCCTCGAAAGCTGGTTCGAACGGCAGCTGGGTTAACTCCCCGCCCCTTCGCCAACACAATCCCCCAACACGCCGGCGTCGATCCGCTGCTGCAAACCTTGCTCAAAGGTTTGCATGCCGGACTGCGCGCCGGTTTGCAACACGCTCGCCAACTGATGGGTTTTCCCTTCGCGGATCAGGTTGCTGACCGCCGCCGTCGCCGTCAGCACCTCAAAGATCGCCACTCGCCCGCCGCCGGGCCGCCGCATCAGCTTTTGCGCGATCACCGCCTGCAGGCTGCCGGCCAGCTGGGCGCGCACATAGGGTTTCTCTTCCGCCGGAAACACGTCCACCAGCCGTTCCACCGCCTGCGGCGCGCTGCGGGTGTGCAGCGTCGCCAGCACCAGATGGCCGGTCTCCGCCGCGGTGAGCGCCAGCCGAATGGTGGCGACATCGCGCAGCTCGCCCAGCAGGATCACATCCGGATCTTCGCGCAACGCAGCGCGCAACGCCGTATCGAAGCTGTGACTGTCGCGGCCGATCTCCCGCTGCTGAATCAGCGATCGCCGACTGCGGTGCAGGAATTCGATCGGATCTTCCAGCGTTAAAATGTGCCGCGGCTGGTGCCGGTTGATCTCGTCAATCATCGCCGCCAGCGTGGTGGACTTGCCGCTGCCGGTGGCGCCGGTGACCAGGAGAAGCCCGTCGTCGCGCCGCAGCAGTGCCGGGACGATGGCCGGCGCCGCCAGCTCGGCAAGCGAAGGCGCCTGCCCGGCGATGCGCCGCAATGCGAGAGACATCCCCGCGCGTTGCTGAAAAACGTTGGCTCGCAGCCGCTCCCCACCCGGCCTGTGCAGCGCCAGATCGAGCTGCCCCAGCCGCCGCAGGCTCTCGCGCTGCTGCGCATTCAGCAATCCGTCGCAGAGGGCCTGCACGCCTTGCGCCGTCAGCGTTGGCGCCGCCGCCAGCGGCTGCAGTTCACCGTCGATGCGCAACATCGGCGGATGACCGGCACAAAGGTGCAGATCGGAAGCATTATGCTTTACACTAAGGGCCACGAATTCATCGATATCCATATCACTCTCCCGGGTCAATAATGAGCACTATCCAACAGAACCTGCAGGATGTCAGAAACCGCATCGCGGCCGCCGCGCAAAACTGCGCGCGGGCGCCAGAAGAAGTTGCCCTGCTTGCAGTCAGCAAAACCAAACCTGTGGCGGCGATCGAAGAAGCCATCGCCGCCGGCCAGCGCGCCTTCGGCGAGAACTACGTGCAGGAAGGGGTAGACAAGATCCGGCATTTCGCCGAGTCGCCGCAGAGCGGCGAGTTGGTGTGGCACTTTATCGGCCCGCTGCAATCCAATAAGAGTCGGCTGGTGGCGGAACACTTCGCCTGGTGTCATACCGTAGACCGGCTGCGTATCGCCCAGCGCCTGAGCGATCAGCGCCCGGCCGGTATGCCGCCACTCAACGTGCTGATTCAAATCAACATCAGCGATGAGCAGAGTAAATCCGGCATCGCGCTGGCCGAGCTGCCGGCGTTGGCCGAAGCGATCGCCGCACTGCCGAACCTGACGCTGCGCGGCCTGATGGCCATCCCGGCGCCGGAAGCGGATTATCAGCGGCAGCTGGCGGTATTCAGCCGGATGAACGATGCCTTTCTCGCCCTGCGTCAGCGTTATCCGCAGGCCGATACGCTGTCGATGGGCATGACGGACGACATGGCGGCGGCGATCGCCGCTGGCAGCACCCTGGTGCGCATCGGCACCGCAATTTTTGGCGCCCGCGACTACTCGCAGGCCTGACAAACAGACGAGGGATTTGATGCAACATCGCAAGATTACCTTTATCGGCGCCGGCAACATGGCGCGTGCAATCATCGCCGGCCTGGTGGCGGGCGGCTATCCAGCCAAATCCATCAGCGTCTGCGCCCCTTCGGCGAAAAACCGTGACGCGCTGGCGGCGGACTACGGCATCGTCAGCAGCGGCGACAACGTCGCCTGCGCGCGCGCGGCCGACGTGGTGGTGCTGGCGGTCAAACCGCAGCTGATGGCCGACGTTTGCCAGCCGCTGCGCGAGCAGGTCGATTTCAGCGGCAAGCTGGTGCTGTCGATCGCCGCCGGTATTCAGGTCAGCCGTTTCTATCAGCTGCTCGGCGACAAGCTGAACATCGTGCGCATCATGCCCAACACCCCGTCGCTGGTCGGCAAGGGCATGAGCGGGTTGTACGCACCGGAGCAGGTCAGCCGGCAGGATCGCGACTACACCGGCGATTTAATGGCGTCGGTCGGTAAAGTTTGCTGGGTCGATGACGAAAATGGCATCAACGGCGTGATCGCCGCCGCGGGCAGCGCCCCGGCCTATTTCTTCCTGTTTATGGAGGCGATGCAGAAAGAGGCCGAACGCATGGGCTTCGACAGCCAGACCGCGCGCGATCTGGTGCAACAGGCCGCTTCCGGCGCCGCCGCGCTGGTTGAAGCCAACCCGGATACGCCGCTGGGCACGCTGCGCGAGCAGGTGACCTCCAAAGGCGGCACCACCGCCGAAGCGCTGCGGGTGTTCAACGAACGCCAACTGCCGGAAACCGTGGCGCAAGCGATGCAGGCCGCCGTTTCCCGTGCGCAAGAGATGGAAAAATTATTTTAAATAACCGCGAGTTAAGGAGAAGGACCACTTCATGCTAACGCTGACTTTCCTGGTCAAGACCGTTGTTGATCTGTACGTGATGGTGCTGTTGCTGCGCATTTGGATGCAGTGGGCGCGCACCGATTTTTACAACCCGTTCTCGCAGTTTGTGGTGAAGATCACCCAACCCGTGGTCGGCCCGCTGCGCCGCATCCTCCCGTCGCTGGGGCCTATCGACAGCGCTTCGCTGCTGCTGGCGTTCCTGCTGATGACTATCAAGTACCCGTTGCTGCTGCTGATCCAGGACGGCGCGATATCGCTCAGCCCCTATAACCTGCTGTTCGGCCTGATCTCGCTGGTGAAGTCCGTCGGCTACCTGATCTTCTGGGTAATGATCATTCGTGCGCTGATGAGCTGGGTAAGCCAGGGCCGCAGCCCGATCGACTACGTGATGTACCAGCTGACCGAACCCTTGATGGCGCCGATCCGTCGCATCATCCCGGCGATGGGCGGCATCGACTTTTCCGCCATGGTGGTAATCCTGATCCTCTATCTGCTCAACTACCTGGGCATGGATCTGTTCCCCCAACTTTGGTTCCTGCTGTGAGTGCAGTCACTCCGGTGCTGGACGGGCTGGCGATCAGGCTATATATTCAGCCGAAAGCCAGCCGCGACCAAATTATCGGCTTACATGGCGACGAACTGAAAGTCGCCATCACCGCCCCGCCGGTCGACGGCCAAGCCAACGCCCATTTGATCAAGTTTATCGCCAAGCAGTTCAAAGTGGCGAAAAGCAGCGTCACCATCGAGAAAGGCGAACTGGGGCGGCATAAACAGTTACGCATCGTGAATCCGCAACAGATCCCCGCCGTGGTCGCGGCGCTCATCGAATAATTTTCAAGGTAGTCATTATGCAAAAAGTCGTTCTTGCCACCGGTAACCCGGGCAAAGTGCGCGAACTTGCCGACCTGTTGGCCGATTTCGGCCTAGACGTGGTCGCGCAAACCGATCTCGGCGTGGAATCCGCCGAAGAGACCGGGCTGACGTTTATCGAAAACGCCATTCTGAAAGCGCGCCATGCGGCACAGGTCACCGGCCTGCCGGCGATCGCCGACGACTCCGGCCTGGCAGTCGACGCGCTGGGCGGCGCGCCGGGCATCTACTCCGCACGCTATGCCGGTGAAGATGCCGACGATCGGCAGAACCTCGATAAGCTGCTGGCGGCGCTGAAAGACGTAGCGCCGGGCCGGCGCGGCGCGCAATTCCACTGCGTGCTGGTCTATCTGCGCCATGCAGAAGATCCGACGCCGCTGGTGTTCCACGGCAGCTGGGCCGGTGAGATCACCGAGCAGGCCGCCGGCGAAGGCGGCTTCGGTTACGATCCTGTCTTCTACGTGCCGGAGCTGGGCCGCACCGCCGCCGAGCTGAGCCGCGACGAGAAGCGGGCGATTTCGCACCGCGGCAAGGCGCTGACGCTGATGTTGGAAGCCATGCGCAATGCTTAAGCTGCCCCCGCTGAGTCTCTACATTCACATCCCGTGGTGCGTGCAGAAATGCCCGTACTGCGACTTCAACTCCCATGCGCTGAAGGGTGACGTGCCGCATCAGGAGTACGTCGATCATCTGTTGGCGGATCTGGATGCCGATCTGCCGCTGGCCGGCGGCCGGGAGATAAGCACCATCTTCATCGGCGGCGGCACCCCCAGCCTGCTGAGCGCAGAGGCGATGCAAGCCTTGCTGGACGGCGTGCGGGCGCGCATTCGCGTCGCCGACGACGCCGAAATCACCATGGAGGCCAACCCCGGCACCGTGGAGGCCGATCGCTTCAGCGGCTACCAGCGCGCCGGCGTCAACCGCATCTCCATCGGGGTGCAAAGCTTCAGCGCCGAGAAGCTGACCCGCTTAGGGCGCATCCACGGCCCGGAAGAGGCCAAGCGCGCGGCAACGCTGGCGACCGGCCTCGGCCTGCGCAGCTTCAACCTCGATCTGATGCACGGCCTGCCGGATCAGTCGCTGGAAGAGGCGCTGGACGATCTGCGCCAGGCTATCGCCCTGAACCCGCCGCACCTGTCGTGGTATCAGCTGACCATCGAGCCGAACACCCTGTTCAGCTCGCGCCCGCCGGTTTTGCCGGACGACGACGCGCTGTGGGATATCTTCGAACGCGGCCACCAGCTGCTGAGCGCCGCCGGCTATCAGCAGTATGAAACTTCGGCCTATGCCAAACCGGGCTACCAATGCCAGCACAACCTCAACTACTGGCGCTTCGGCGACTATCTGGGGATCGGCTGCGGCGCGCACGGCAAGGTGACCTTCAGCGACGGGCGCATCCTGCGCACCGCCAAGACCAAGCACCCGCGCGGCTTTATGCGCGGCGACTACATGGACAAGCAGCATGAGGTGGCGGCGGCGGATCGGCCGTTCGAATTCTTCATGAACCGCTTCCGCCTGCTGGAAGCTGCGCCGCGCGCCGACTTCGTCAACTACACCGGGCTGGCGGAAAGCGTCATTCGCCCGCAGCTGGACGAAGCGCTGGCCAAAGGCTATCTGGAAGAAACCGCGGAGCACTGGCAAATCACCGAGAAGGGCAAACTGTTCCTCAACTCGCTGCTGGAACTGTTCCTGGCGGACGACGAGTAAAAAAAAGCGCTGAATAATCAGCGCTTTTTTATTGGTGTTAATCTGGGTAAAACGTCTGAGACAGAATCTGCTGAGTTTCCCAGATGCCGTTTTCCGGATATACATCCAGCCCAGTTTCGGCCGTAGCGAGCGCAACGGCCTTCGACCAGACGACATCCAGCCAATCAGCATCGCTCAGTTTACCTTTTAGGCTGGGCGACTCTTTCAAGCTGTAAAGCACCTCTTTGCGCTGCGCTTTAATCGTTCTCTCCCAGCTGGTTCCGCGCCTGGCCGGCTGATATTTCCATTTAAGCAAATGTGCAATCAGCACCGTCATCCGGCTAGCAAGTTCCCTTTGCTCGCTCTTCCCCACGTCCTCAATCTCCTCGGCGATCTTTTCAATATCGATCTCAGACAATTTTCCGGAGCGCAAAAGAGCGGCCTGTTCATTTGCCCAGGCAACAACATCGGTTTCGTAACGTGTATGGCTCATAGCGTCCTCCGTAAACATCCATAAGTCTGTACGTAGTTTGACCAGTCTGTCAGATAAGCTTCAGAAGGTCAAAAAACATACTGCCGAGAAGGTTCTTAAATCACTTCAACGCATTAAGCAGATCCTTGCGCTGGGTTTCCAGTGCGGTGACGCGGTTGCAAACGTCGTGACCGAAGTTCTGGAAGTCCTGCTCCTGGTTGTTCCACTCGTTCTGGATCGCCTTCTGCAAGCCGCCCAGGTTGCCCATGATCGCCTGCAGCGGGTTGCCGCCACTGTTGGCGGCCTGTTTGACGCCCATCTCGTTCAGGCTGTCCTGCAGCACGCCGCCCATGCTCTGCTGCACGATGTTGCGGCCATCCTGTTCCACCTGGTCAATCGCCTTGTGGTGGAAGGTCAGGCCGTCGCTGCGGTGCTCGATGATGCGGTTCATCTGCTGTTTCAGCTGGCCGTTGAGGGTGGTCAGCCGGTTGCGCACGTTGCTGTTGCTGCCCAGCTCTTTGACGATCACCTTATCCAGCGCTGCGCGGGCTTTCTCCAGGTGTTTCTGCGCGCCGTCGTCGATCCACGGCAGCTGCTTGCGCAGCGCGCTCTGGTAACTGAAGGCTTTCTGCCGCTGGCTGTCGCTCAGGCTCAGCGCCTGACCGTTGCGGATCACGTCACCATCCGGCGAAATTTGCAGGTCGCCGCTGGCACCTTTCACCTGCACGCTCTGCGGGCTGATGATCACATCGTCCTGGGGTTTAACGCTGCATTGGTACTCGGCGTGGGCCTGCGCGGCAGTCGCCGCCAGCAGCAGTAAGGCTAACCCGGTTTTCTTCAACATAGCTTCTCCTGACTCCCATCCAGATTGGGATTAAAAAATCGAACGACCGATACGTTGAGACAACAGTTCCAGCGCCGCAGTTCCCGCCAGCGAGTTGCCGGAAGCATCCAGCTCCGGCGACCAGACGACGATCGACAGCTCGCCCGGCACGATGGCCACGATGCCGCCGCCCACGCCGGACTTGCCCGGCATCCCCACCCGATAGGCGAATTCGCCGGCGCCGTCGTACATGCCGCTGGTCATCATCAGGGCGTTGATCTGCCGGGCCTGCAGCGGGCTGATCACCGTCTCGCCGTTGAGATCGCGGCCGTGATTGGCCAGATAGACGAAGCTGCGCGCCAGCTCCACGCAGCTCATGCGCAGCGCACAGTAGTGGAAATAGGTTTGCAGCACGGTGATCACGTCGTTCTCGAAGTTGCCGAACGACTTCATCAGATAGGCGATGGCCGCATTGCGATCGGAGTGTTCAAACTCGGAGCGCGCCACCCGCAGGTCATAGGCCAGGTCGTCTTCGCCGGCCAGCTGGCGCACCACCTCCAGCATGCGCTGTTTGGGGGCGCTGAGCCGGGTTTGCAACATGTCGCACACCACCAGCGCGCCGGGATTGATAAACGGATTGCGCGGTTTGCCCTGCTCCATCTCCAGCTGCAGCAGCGAGTTGAACGGCAGGCCGGAAGGCTCTTTGCCGACGCGCCGCCAGATCTCAGGCTCCTGATAGCGCGTCAGCGCCAGCGTCAGGCTCAGCACTTTGGAGATCGACTGAATGGAGAAGCGCTCCGCGGCGTCGCCGGCCTGGAACAGTTCGCCGTCCACCGTGCAGACGGCGATCGCCAGCCGATCGGCGGGCACTTCCGCCAACGCCGGGATGTAGTCGGCCACTTTCCCCTGACCAATCAGCGGGCGCACCTGTTGCAGGATCTCCTCCAGCAACGCGTTATCCAATGTTGTTACCACCTCGGTCACACTCCGGGCAAAACAAAGGCGCCGTTAAGGCACCTTAGATCAATAAAACGGCGCGGAGCGAAGCCGCGCTCATCGGGCAAGCGCGATCAATCCCACCAGATATCGAACAGATCGCTGACCTTAACGTCGGTCAGTTTGCGCGCTTCCAGCCAGTTTTTCACCAGCTCGCGCTGCTCGTCGGTGCAGTGGCCGATCTTCTGCAGGCAGATCAGACCTTCCCACTGCAGGTAGCCGCTGCCGTCAAATGCCAGGCCGTTCGGCTCGATCACTTCATCGATGAAGGTATCCAGCGTGCTGTCGATGTCTTCCACCGACGTGCCTTCGGCGAAGCGCCAGGCTACGGAGAAACCCAGCTCCTGAAATTCTTCAATGTGCAACTTTTTACGTAAACGACGACTGCGGTTCTTAGCCATTATTCTTTCCTCTCAAACATCAAGTCCCAAACGCCATGTCCCAGGCGCTGGCCGCGTAATTCAAATTTCGTCAGTGGGCGCGAATCCGGACGCGGCACGTAATCATTATCGCTGGAAAGATTACGGTAGCCTGCGACCCCGTTCATAACCTCTAACATATGTTCCGCATAAGGTTGCCAATCGGTGGCCATGTGGAAGACGCCGCCGGTCTTCAGCTTGCGCAGCACCAGTTCGACAAACGGCGTTTGCACGATGCGGCGCTTGTTATGGCGCGCCTTGTGCCACGGATCGGGGAAGAACAGCTGCACCATATCCAGCGAGCCGTCCGGGATCATGTTTTCCAACACCTCAACCGCGTCGTGGCACATCACGCGCAGGTTGCTCAGCTTCGCCTCGTGGGCGTCGGCCAGGCAGGCGCCCACGCCCGGCGAGTGCACTTCGATCCCTAAAAAGTTCTGCTGCGGGTTGTTGCCCGCCATGGTCACCAGCGAGGCGCCCATGCCAAAACCGATCTCCAGCACCGTCGGCGCGTCGCGGCCGAACAGCGCGGCGAGATCGACAGCGTCAGCCTGATACTCCACGCCCATCACCGGCCAATAGTTCTCCAGCGCGTGCTGCTGGCCTTTGGTCAGCCGCCCCTGGCGGCGGACAAAACTGCGGATACGGCGCATCGCGCGGCCGTTCTCATCAAATTCCGGGGAGATGACGTCATTAATCATAGTGCTTTCTGTCTGTTTGGCTGCCAATTAGGGAAACGCGCATTATGCAAAGATACATTGGTTTAGCAAGTGTTCATCTTCTGTACCCGCCGTGCGGCGTCGGAAAGTTCCGGTTTACAGCACCATGACTCTATGCTGCAATCTCGCTTCATTTTCTGCCGGATAACGACGCTGCTCATGATGCAAGCACAACAATTCGCACAGGTGGTGCTTGACTGGTATCAGCGCTACGGTCGCAAGACCCTGCCGTGGCAGCTGGAAAAAACCGCCTATCAAGTATGGCTCTCCGAGGTGATGTTGCAACAGACCCAGGTTGCCACCGTCATTCCTTATTTTCAGCGCTTTATGGCCCGTTTTCCCAACGTGCGCGCGCTGGCGGAAGCCCCACTCGATGAAGTGCTGCATCTGTGGACCGGCCTCGGCTATTACGCCCGCGCCCGCAACCTGCACAAGGCGGCGCAGACCATTGTCGCACAGCACGGCGGCGAGTTCCCGACAACCTTTGCAGAAATCGCCGATTTACCGGGCGTCGGCCGCTCTACCGCCGGCGCGGTGCTGTCGTTGGCGCTGGGCCAACACTATCCGATCCTCGACGGCAACGTGAAGCGCGTGCTGGCCCGCTGCTACGCGGTGGAGGGCTGGCCGGGCAAGAAAGAAGTCGAAAACCGGCTGTGGAAAATCAGCGAAGAGGTCACCCCGGCGCAGGGCGTCGGCCAGTTCAACCAGGCAATGATGGATCTGGGCGCCATGGTCTGCACCCGCTCCAGGCCCAAGTGCGAACTCTGCCCGCTCAACGTCGGCTGCCTGTCTTACGCCAACCACAGCTGGGCCAACTACCCCGGCAAGAAACCCAAGCAGACCCTGCCGGAAAAAACCGCCTACTTCTTATTGCTGCAGCACGGCGACCGGGTGTGGCTGGAGCAGCGCCCGGCGGTGGGCCTGTGGGGCGGCCTGTTCTGCTTCCCGCAGTTCAGCGCGCGCGTGGATTTGGAACTCTGGCTGCAGCAGCGCGGTCTGAAAGGCAAGCGCCTGGAGCAGCTGACCGCGTTTCGCCACACGTTCAGCCATTTCCATCTCGATATCGTGCCGATGTGGCTGTCGCTCGACGCGGCGGGCAGCGGCATGGATGAGGGCGCAGGTCTCTGGTATAACTTAGCGCAGCCGCCGTCGGTCGGGCTGGCAGCGCCGGTGGATCGCCTGTTGCAACAGCTGGCGAAGCAGCCCCCGATCCAACAAAACTTATATGGCGATAGCGCCATCGATGAGGAATTAGCATGAGCCGCACCATTTTTTGTACTTTCCTGCAGCGCGACGCCGAAGGCCAGGACTTCCAACTTTATCCCGGTGACGTCGGCAAGCGCATCTACAACGAGATCTCCAAGGAAGCCTGGGGCGAGTGGATGAAGAAGCAGACCATGCTGATCAACGAGAAGAAGTTGAACATGATGAACGTGGATGACCGCAAGCTGCTGGAAGAGGAAATGATCAAGTTCCTATTCGAAGGGCACGACGTGCACATCGAAGGCTATACGCCGCCGAGCGAATAACGCTGTTGGGGCCAGGCGCTGGCCCGCTTCAATCCTCTTATACTTCTTCCAAACGGCTTTAAGATGAAGAAAATTTTAGCTTTGCTCGTAATAGCGCCTTTGCTGATCTCCTGTTCCGGCAAAAAAAGTGAAGAAATCAACGAAGCCTGGATTAAAGATACCAACGGCTTCGACATTCTGATGGGCCAATTCGCCCACAACATCGAGAACATCTGGGGTCTGAACGAAGTTCTGATCGCCGGGCCGAAAGACTACGTCAAATATACCGACCAGTACCAAACCCGCAGCCACATCAACTTCGACACCGGCGCCATTACCATCGAGACCATCGCCACCACCGATCCGGCCGCGCACCTGCGCCAGGCGATCATCAGCACGCTGCTGATGGGTGACGATCCGGGGTCCATCGATCTCTATTCCGACGCCAACGATATCCAGATCAGCAAAGAACCGTTCCTGTACGGCCAGGTGCTGGATAACAAGGGCGCGCCGATCCGCTGGGAATGGCGCGCGGCGCACTTCGCCGATTACCTGCTGCAGACCAAGCTGCAAAAACGCACCTCCGGCCTGCACGTGATCTACTCGGTCACCATCCAGCTGGTGCCGAACCACCTGGACAAACGTGCGCACAAATACCTGCCGATGGTGCGCAAGGCGTCGGAAAAATACGGCGTGGACGAGTCGCTGATCCTGGCGATCATGCAGACCGAATCGAGCTTCAACCCGTATGCGGTGAGCGGTTCGGACGCGCTGGGCCTGATGCAGGTGGTGCAGCACACCGCCGGTAAGGATGTGTTCCAGATGCGCGGCAAATGGGGCACCCCGAGCCGCAGCTACCTGTTCGATCCGGAGAACAACATCGACACCGGCACCGCCTACCTGGCGATCCTGCAGAACAACTACCTGGGCGGCATTCAGAACCCGACCTCGCGCCGCTACGCGGTGATCACCGCCTACAACGGCGGCGCAGGCAGCGTGCTGCGGGTGTTCTCCAGCGACAGAACGCGCGCGGTGGGCATCATCAACGGCATGCAGCCGGGCGACGTGTACCAGACGCTGACCACCAAGCACCCGGCCGCCGAGTCGCGCCGCTATCTGGTGAAAGTGAATACCGCGCAGAAGAGCTACCGCAGAAAATAACGCGTTCCGCGTGGATAAATGAGAAGGGCCGGTGCGAACCGGCCCTTTTTCTATGGCTTGATCATATAGCCGAAGATGCGCTTCCAGCCGTGATCTTTTTTCTCGATGTAGACCCCCTGCAGCTCCGGCGAGAAGCCCGGCAGGCGGTTGATGCCCTCTTCCAGCGCCAGGAAGTAACGCTGCACCGCGCCGCCCCACACTTCGCCCGGCACCACGCACAGCACGCCCGGTGGGTACGGCAAGGCCCCTTCCGCCGCGATGCGCCCTTCCGCCTGGCCGATCGGCACCAGCTCGACGTTATCGCGGATAAACTCCACGTTGGCGTCCTGCGGGTTCATCACCACCGGCGGGAAATGATCCTGGCGGAACATCTCCTTTTGCAGCTGTTTGACGTCGAAGCTGACGTACAGATCGTGCATCTCCTGGCACAGCCGGCGAATGCTGTAGCCACGGTAGCGCTGCTCGTTCTTGCGGTACACCGTCGGCAGCACCACGCTCAGCGGCGCGTCTTCTGCAACATAGCGCTCGAACTGCGCCAGCATCTCCACCAGGTGCTCCATCTTGGCCGGGTTTTCCGCCGGGGTCAGCAGGAACAGGATCGAGTTGAGATCGCACTTCTCCGGCACGATACCGTTCTCGCGCAGGAAGTTGGCCAGAATGGTGGCCGGCACGCCGAACTCGGTGTATTGGCCGGTCGCGGCGTCGATGCCCGGCGTGGTCAGCAGCAGCTTGCACGGATCCACCAAATACTGATCCTGGGCATAGCCTTCGAAGCCGTGCCACGTTTCCCCCGGCACGAAGGTGAAGAAGCGCGCGTCGTTGGCGATAAGGTCAGTATCGTGATCCTGCCAGTCTTTGCCCGCCACCTGCTGCGGAATAAACGGTTTCAGCTGCGAGCAGCGCTTGAGCAGCTGTTTACGGGTCTCGATGCCCAGCTTGACGCAGTCCATCCACATGCGGCGCCCGGCGGGGCCGGCGTGCATCTTGGCGTTGACGTCCAGCGCGGCGAACAGCGGATAGAACGGGCTGGTCGACGCATGCAGCATGAACGCGTTGTTCAGGTGCTTGTGGTTGCAGTGGCGCTTTTGCCCTTTGATGTGGTCGTCTTTCTTGTGGATCTGCGAGGTCTGCGAGAACCCCGCCTGCTGTTTATGCACCGACTGGGTGACGAAAATGCCCGGATCGTGCTCGTCCAGCTCCAGCAGCAGCGGCGAACACTCTTTCAGCATCGGAATAAAGCCTTCGTAGCCCACCCAGGCGGAGTCGAACAGGATGTAGTCGCACAGGTGGCCGATGGTGTCGATCACCTGGCGAGCGTTGTAAATCGTGCCGTCGTAGGTGCCGAGCTGAATAATCGCCAGCCGGAACGGCCGCGCCGCCGCGGCCTTCTCAGGCGCCACCTCGCGGATCTGCTCACGCAGGTAGCGTTCGTCGAAGCAGTGCGCATCGATGCCGCCGATAAAGCCGAACGGGTTACGGGCGGTTTCCAGATAGACCGGCGTGGCCCCGGCCTGGATCAGCGCCCCGTGGTGGTTGGATTTATGGTTGTTGCGATCGAACAACACCAGATCGCCACGGGTCAGCAGCGCGTTGGTCACCACCTTGTTGGCCGCCGAGGTGCCGTTGAGCACGAAGTAGGTTTTATCGGCGTTGAACACCCGCGCCGCGTGCTTTTGCGCATCCTTGGCCGACCCTTCGTGGATCAGCAGATCGCCCAGCTTGACGTCGGCGTTGCACATATCGGAACGGAACAGGGTCTCACCGTAGAAATCGAAGAACTGCCGGCCGGCCGGGTGCTTGCGGAAGAACTCGCCGCCCTGATGCCCCGGGCAGGCGAAGGTCGAGTTTTCCATCTCGACGTAGGTCTTCAGCGTTTTGAAGAACGGCGGCAGCAGCGCCTGCTCGTAGGCGTCGGCGGCGGCCTCCAGCTGCGCCATGTAGAACGGCTTGCTGGCGCCGGCCAGCAGCGCGAAAACCCCACTGACGAACGGCAGATAGTCCGGCGAGAGATGCTCATCCCCTTCCACCGCCACGAAGGTTGGAATGTCGAACCCCGTCGCCTGCAAGCGCGCCAGAATGCCGGCGTTCACGTCGGCGACCGACACCACCACCGCCGCCACGTCGGTGTAGTCCGTCTGCTCTACGCGCACGATTTGGCGCAGCGTCTCAATGGTGGCGACCAGGCTGGCGCTGGTCGCGATTTTCAATTCTTTCATCATGCTGACTCTCAAACGGTGAAGGATGAGGGTGTGCCACCGGCACGGTAATGAGATAACGCGGTTATCCCGGTAAAGCGATACCCGGGCACGGCAGCATAAGCGGCGTGCGTGACCGGCTCATGATCGGAGATCATCAGGCGGCTATCGGGGGAACTGGTCTTGGCAGCGTCCGACAGGCATCAGTAAAATCAGGGCCATAGCGCTGGCTTTACGCATGCCTAACAGCGAGCATCAGGCGGCCTTACCGCATGGCCGGCAGGCGTATTCGGGCGGATGACGTGCAAAGGAGACAACGGCGGAACGGTGGCGGCGTCAGATGTCTGGTGCGCAGCAGCGCTTGAGCAACAAAACCAGTCATGCCAATAACCCTCTGGCTTATAAGAAGCGGGAACACCGTCAGGGAACGGAGAGTGCTAAAATTTGCGCAATGATTGCATGATTCGTTGCGGGGTTCAAGCAAGAATCGCCTTGGTTTAACGCGCATTGATTTTAAAATAACGCATTGTTATTCAATTAAAAAATCATAAAAATTCATCTTAACGACGGTATAAATACACGTTTTATATGCATATTTATTGAATGACGATACCCTCCCATTCCCCACTCCGCCAGGTTCGCTGCCTGAAAATAGAGCAACCGATCGGCTTTGTGACAGAAAGCGATTGACGCCACCCGGCCAATACGGTTTAATGCGCCCCGTTGCCCGGATAGCTCAGTCGGTAGAGCAGGGGATTGAAAATCCCCGTGTCCTTGGTTCGATTCCGAGTCCGGGCACCATATTTAGAGAACCCAGCCTATGGCTGGGTTTTTCGCTTTCTGGAGTACGGACTCTCCATCGAACTACGTTCGATTATTCGGCCCAAAGTCCTCACCCTGCGGGCCAGCGCTAAAGCGCTGTTCAACGCGGCGCAGGCGCCGGTTGTCCGAGTCCGGGCACCCTATTTAGAAGAACCCGCCTATGGCTGGGTTTTTGCTTTCTGAGATACGGACTCTCCATCGAACTACGTTCGATTATTCGGCCCAAAGTCCTCACCCTGCGGGCCAGCGCTAAAGCGCTGTTCAACCCAGCGCAGGCGCCGGTTGTCCGAGTCCGGGCACCCTATTTAGAAGAACCCGCCTATGGCGGGTTTTTCGTTTTAGGATTCACGCTACCTGACCGTACAGGTTCTGATCGATAAAACGACGTTTACATTATTAGAATATTTTTCAGCCGGTAAACAGCGTGCAAAATTTTAGCTATCTCTGCAAAGCCGGCGGCCAAAAACTGGAATATTCCAGCATTACTTTGGACAATGCATTGCCCTGCTCAGGGCAAATTTGTCGGCGTCGGGTGCTATATTAATGACACCCTTCTGACCAGAAGGGTGTTAACGAAATGCCGCGGGGAAGTCAATCAGGGCAATAAAATTAATTATTTGCAGATAAGTTTACATGCTAATAATAAAAAACAAATCCAATTACATTATCGTGTATCTCGTAATAATGAAGGGATTATGGCATTTCCTAGATTGCATGAAATTTTAGCGCTGGCAGTATAGCACGAGTTTCGATGTAATTATGCTGCGCGAGGTGTTGAATGAGACGCTGATCCTCGCCAGATCTCTGTCACCACCATAAGCATTTCGGCTTTCAAAAAAGCTATCCTATTCATTCCTGTGATTCGGCAACTGTTTCGCCCTGGCTGAAGAGTAAAATTTTTCCAAACTAACTGAGGTATTTTTTTTGTCGCGGCCGGCTAACGTGCACCAAAATGATTGCCAGATAGAGCTTGCTCACTTCGCCGTCGTGGCCAGAATCTTTCGCTCCCAGTTCAAAAAATCTTCTTTTCCTGACAAACCTCGTCCCGCGCAAGTTCAACAAACGGTAAACCAGATAGTTAACGCAAACAATTCGCGGGCATCGGTTTATGCCATTGGGGGTAAAATCTCACGGTGATGAACGGTAACAACAATGGGGAACCGTGCGGTCGCCCCGAAAGACAGGTTTAACCACCCCAGAAAAACCCAGGTAACCAATTGAATAAATTGACAAAAAACAATCTAATCAACCAATTTCATAATTTCACTTCCGATTTCATCTTTGCAAAAAGCGCCCGGCTTTTAATATCACGTTATTTCACCTTCTCAGCGCCTATTTTAGGGTTATTCTAAGCAACGAACACCCGATCCCGGAAATGCAAAACGAACGCCGGCTGGCACATACGCCAGAAAATCAGATGAGAACCCATACGATGGGTAGCCGCTTCAGGCGATCGTTTTCATGGCGTCGAGACTCAGGGATATCGGATTTTTACTTAGGAATAATCTTTAAAACCACATGCAAGCTTTCATAGGGATTTTCATGGAAAGAAATACGCCCGTAGCCTTTACCTGATGCGCTACCTAATTCTAAACGGGCATTTAAAAATTCGGTATTTCTGGCCCGTACACATTTTAATTAAATTTAATTCGTGAAGCTTACTTATAAGAAAAAGGCAGCCTGGTTGCTATAAGCGACCCTATCTGCAGCCGTATTTCTGGGTATTATTCTCATTATACTGGAGCTTATTAATGAATCAGCGTTTGGATATCATCGGCATTGGCCTTGGCCCGTCGAATCTTAGCCTGGCGGCCTTAGGAAGTGAAATAGAGGGGTTTACGGGGCAATTCCTGGAGCGCAAACCTCATTTCTCCTGGCACCCAGGGATGATCCTGGCGGATTGCAGCATGCAGACCAACTTTTTAAAAGACCTGGTGAGCGCAGTTGCCCCCACCAATCGCTACAGCTTTCTCAACTATCTGGTAAAAAACAGAAAGTTCTATCGTTTTCTGACGACGGAACAGCGCACCGCATCGCGTGAAGAGTTCGCCGATTACCTCACCTGGGCCGCCGGCGGGATGGACTCGTTGGCGTTTAACCAAGACGTTCAGCGGATCGAGTTCGACGATCGGCAGCGCCAGTTCGTGGTGACCACCTCGAATAAGGTCTTTCACGCCAAACACGTCAGCATTGGTATAGGCAAGAAAATAAAGTTGCCGGATTGCGTGACGGCGCAAAGCGATCGCTGTTTCCACGCCAGTGAAATGATGCTGCGCAACCCCGATTTGACCGGCAAACGCGTGGCGATCGTCGGCGGCGGCCAGAGCGGCGCCGATCTGTTCCTGAATATTTTTAAAGGGGAATGGGGCCAGCCGGAACAGCTCGACTGGATATCGCGCCGCAACAATTACAATGCGCTCGATGAAGCGGCCTTTGCCAACGAATACTTCACGCCCGATTACGTCGAGAGCTTTTACTCGCTGGATAGCGCGGCCAAGCGGCATATGCTGGCCGAACAGAAGATGACCTCAGACGGCATCACCAGTGAATCGCTGCTGGCGATTTATCGCGCCATGTACCACCGCTTCGATGTCCTGCGCGAGAAATTATGGGTGCGCCTGCTGCCCAGCCGTTCGCTGACGGCCGTGAAACACACGCTGGATAACGCCTACCAACTCGAAACGCGTCATCATCTCGATCACGGTGAGGAAGCCTTCAAGGCGGACGTGGTGATCTTTGCCACCGGTTATCAGACGGCCACGCCAGAGTTCCTTGAACCTTTGGCCCACCGCCTGTTGACCACTACGGATGGCGAATACCGCATCGCCCCAGACTTTACCTTTGAGTGGGAAGGCCCGGCGGAGAACTGCTTATTCGCCATGAACGCCAGTATGCACAATCACGGCATCGCCGATCCGCAGTTGAGCCTGATGGCGTGGCGATCGGCCCGGATTCTTAATCGGGCGTTAGACCGCAAGCCATTTGATCTGGGAACCACGCCGACGGCCATTCAATGGCGCAGTGAAAGCGTGCCACACGCGTTTTAAATACAAGAACGTCTTAATCATTGTCACTACGCTTTGATGGAATTACGGATATGAAAAGACAAGTCATTAAATTTATTACGAAGCAGCTGGCCGTATTGGCTCCCGAATTCAAGGCCAGATTGCTCTACAAAAAAGCATTTGGCAAACCGTTAAACTTGCAGGCGCCGTCCACCTGGAATGAAAAGATCAATCACCTGAAGTTGAATGGCTATAGTCACAATGCGTTGGTGAAGCAGTGTGCAGATAAATACGCGGTAAGACAGTACATCAAAGATCAAGGGTGCGAAGAGATCCTTAATGAATTGTACTTTGCCTGCGATTCAGTAAACGATATTCCGTGGGACGCATTACCGGATAAGTTTGTGATCAAAGGGAATCACGGTTCCGGGTATAACCTGATTTGCCAGAATAAAAAATTGCTGAATATCAAGAGCGCCAAAAAATTGATCGATGGCTGGATGAAAGACGATTATTGGAAAACCTATGTAGAGCTCAACTACAAAGGGATACAAAAAAAGATCATTGGGGAAAAATATATCGAATCGGCCAATGGTCACGGGCCTGAAGACTATAAAATCTATTGCTTCCGCGGTGTGCCTTACTGCACGTTGCTGTGTGTCGGCAGAGATAGCGGGTCGCCGAAGTATTACTTCTTTGACAAAGATTTCAAGTTTCTGTGCTACAGCGATGACTGCCTGGCCTTGAGCCAGGAAGAAATAGACGCCTTCGTGAAGCCAGAAGGCTACGATGAGCTGTTTGAGTACGCTTCACGCTTGTCCGCACCCTTCGAGTTTGTTCGCGTTGATTTCTACATCTCCAAAGGCCAGATCATTTTCGGCGAATTGACCTTTACCCCCTCCGCCGGGCTGGATACGGATATCCTGCCGCCAACCGATGTTTTGCTTGGCGAGATGTTGACGTTGCAACAGCACTGATTTTCACCTGGCCCCACGGTGAAGCTCGGCCACGCCTGAGCAGAAATACCGGCCGGCACGTTTGCCGCCTGCCGGTCGGTATTGCCTTGAGGGTTATCGGGCCGAGGCTCTCGCCCGTTCTTCCGCCGTGACGGCAACATCTCCGCCTCCCGCCCTTGGCTATCCGCACCAGCCCCAAGGGCAATACCTCAGCCAGGCTGCATAACCATTTGAAAAACAATGGTATTGAGCGATTAATAAGAATCACTTACATATTTATAATAAAATGTTCTATATGTATAGGAAGCTATAATATAAGATACCGGAAAGTTTCCCTGGTGTTGTTGTGTGTCTTTGCCCTATTTTATAGGGCTTTTTTTGCTAAACAACGTTGATAACCGTGTGTTTTCACCCTTCTTCGCCGTTTGCTCACCCACAAAAATCATAACCATTTCTAATTAATTGTAATCCTTGTTATTCCTGACTTATCAATAATAACAAGGGGTTGCTATTAACCCGGCAAAGCAACTGGCGGCCCTCTGTGGGCTGCGGCCGCACTTCGCCGTCGGAATGCCCGCCCTAAAGGTAGGTTTTGCCGGCCCCGAACGGATGCTACTATCGGCTTTTTACAAGGATGTTGATCCGCATGTTCTTGTCCAACCGGCGTTTTATCTCCGCGCTTCTGGCGCTCGCCATCGGCCTTTGGCTGCCGGGTTCCGTGCTGGCCAGGCCCGACCTGGAACGCAAGATCGGCACTACCGTTGCCGATAGCGATTCTGCAGATTACCGTTTCAGCGATCTGCGCTTCACCTCCGCCGACGGCCAACGGCATTACCGCGTTCGCATCGCCCAGCCGCGCCAGGCCCCTGCGCCTGACGGCTATCCAACGGTTTATTTCCTCGACGGCAATGCAGTGCTGATGGGATTGAATCCCGCCTTGCTGGCCAAATTGGCGGCGGCGAAGCGGCCACCGGTGCTGGTGATGATCGGCTATGACAACGATCTGCGCATCGATGCCGCCGGCCGCGCCTACGACTATACGCTCCCCCTGCCGGCGGGCCTGAAGCAACCGCCGCGGGGCGGCGGGGGCGCGGATGCGTTCCTGCAATTGATTGAAACTCGGATCAAACCGGCGATCGCCGCCAAACTGGCGGTCGATCCGCAGCGGCAAACGCTGTGGGGTCACTCCTATGGCGGGCTCTTCGTGCTGCACACATTGTTCACCCATCCCACCGCCTTCCAACGCTACATCGCCGTGGAACCCTCGCTGTGGTGGGGCAACGGCATGATCCTGCAAGAAGCGCAGCAGATGATGGCGCGACGCCCGGCGCCAGTGGCGAAGCTGCAACTGTGGGTTGGCCTGGCGGAACGCGATCGTGCGGCCCCGCCCGGCGTGAAGAGCCCCGCTCTGCCGGCGGACGCAACGCGTTTATTGGCCGAACACCTGGCGCAGCTCGACGGTCTCGCCGTCGGCTATCGGGAGTGGCCGGCCTTAGGACACGGCGCCATGCTGGATGCCGCCATCGAGCCGGCGCTGAGCAGCGTCATAACAGAGAACTAAATCAGCGGATCAGAAGGTATCGGCCACATTTTCATCTGCGGCGCATATCTTCTGATGAGAAGAGTGTTTAATATCTGAGACAGCGAGTGGCGGGCGCGGGTGGGCGCGTCAAAAAACAAAGTGGCTCCCCCGTCGGCAAGTGAGCTTGCTCTATCCGGTGGAGCCATACAGTACTGCAGTTTTCCCGGTGGGGCCCTGGTGAGGCGCAAGTAGGAAAAGATGGTGTAAGCAGGGCATTTCAGCGTTTTAATACCGCCTGTTTCACTATTTTCTTCTCCCTGTGACGCCTACTATAAGCGCCCCCTCACCCGGCGGAAAAGGGTGAAAACCACCCTTGAAATACATTAACGGAAGTGATATTAGAAGCGGTTGAGGCGAAAGTGCCTAGTTCAGTTTTGAATAATTAAATCAGGGAATTATATTAAAAATGAATATTAATATCACCGACAAACCCAACCCGCAGGATGAAGAGTTCGTTATCGACAGCCTCTGGGCTCACAACCATAAAACCCAGCCCGTAGACATTCACCCACTGTTTCTGACCGTCACCGACGACAACCAGCAGATCGTCGGCGGCCTCGTCGCACGTACCTGGTGGGGCGGCCTGGAAGTGCAGTATCTATGGGTCGGCGAGCGGTGTCGCAAGAGTGGTTACGGCCGCCAATTGATGCAACTGGCCGAAGAAGAAGCCCGCAAGCGCGGTTGCCATATGGCCTATGTCGATACCTTCGATTTCCAGGCCCGGGGCTTCTACGAAAAACTGGGCTACCGGGTCTACGGCGAGCTGGGCGACTACGCGCATCGCCACACCCGCCATTACCTGGCTAAAAGCCTGTAACGCGGCCTGAGCGGCGCAGAGGTAGGTATGGGTTCATCGCATAAAAATAATGAATCTTATTTTAAGGGCCTCATCACCATGATGGAGCACCTGAGCGAGCCCTGGGGCATCAAAGACCAGCTGTCCCGCCACCTTTATATGAATCGCGCCGCTTATCTCTATACCAATACGCCGCTGAATTTCGACGTCGCCGGCAAATATGACCACGAATTCCCCGCCGACTGGGCCGACTCCGCCGCCGACTTTATCGAGCATGACAAGATGACCGAAGCGGCGCGCGATCGGGTCACGGTCATAGAAACGCACTACTGGTACGGCAAAGACAGCCTGACGCCGTTTATCAGCGAAAAGCTGCCGGTGTACAACGATGACAAACAGGTGATTGGCGTGATCTGGAACGCCAAGCCGATGAACAGCCTGTCGCCGCTGAAATACATCAATCAGCAAAAGCCCAGCGTGTTGACCACCGAAGTCAATAACGAGCTGTTCACCCGTGCCGAACTCGATGTCATTTTTCTTATGCTTCAGCGATTTACGGTTAAAGAGATCGCAAAAATCTATAACGTCAGCAATAAGACCATCGAAAACCGCATTTATAACATTTACCAGAAGGCCAACGTGCATACTCAGCAGCAATTTGAGGAGTACTGCAAATACGCCAACCTGGATAACTACATTCCCGATCGCCTGATAACCAAAGGCATTCAGTTTATTTGAACCGCAAGGAAGATCTCACCGTGATAAAGATCGAAGATTATCCGCTCACCCGGGTGCCGCAGGATAAAAGAGTTTCGTTTTTAAGCGTGGCCATCGTGCATATGGGCATGTTGACCGCGCTGGACCAGTTCATGCTCGGCGCCGTACTCGGCAACTCCATGACGCTGATTGACGCCTTCACCGCCATTTTCGTCGGCAGCCTGATCTTCGGCGTGGTGACCTACGGCCTGGGGCTGGCGGGCATGCGCGAAGGGATTTCCGGCAGCCTGCTGGCGCGCTGGTGCGGCTTCGGCCGTCTGGGGTCGGTGCTGATCGGCGTGGTGGTGGCCGTCAGCCTGTTGGGTTGGTTCGGCATTCAGAACGCCATTTTCGCCAAGTCGCTCGACTTCGCGCTCGGCAATAAGCTGGGCTTCGGCCTGGCCGCCGGGCTCTCGGGCACGCTGTTGACCATCCTGGTGGCATTCGGCTTTAAGGCGCTGCGCATCGCCGCCCGTATCGCGGTGCCGATGTTCATCATGCTGGTGGCCTATATATCGGTGACCGCACTGACCGGGCATAACCTGCAGGAGATCATCCAGCTGGCGCCGCCGGGTGAACCGCTGACCATCAGCGCCGGCATCACCATCGTCGTCGGCGGCGCCATCGTGGCCAGCCTGATGACGCCCGACCTGACCCGTTACTCCAAAAACGGCAAGCACGTGCTCGGCGTCACGATCTTCACCATCATCGCCGGCGAGTTCGTGGTGAACGGTCTGGCAATCCTGATCGCCAAAACCCTTGGCACCGCCGATGTGGTCACCATCATGTCGCAAGCAGCCGGCGGCGCCGGTTTGCTGGTCGTGGTGTTCTCCACCCTACGCGTCAACGATCTCAACCTGTATTCCTCTTCGCTGGGCATCGTCAACGCGGTGGAAGGCATCACCGGCAAAAAGCTGAAGTACACCTACACCACTCTGGTGATCGGGATTCTGGGCACCACGCTGTCGGTGCTGGGCATTCTGGACCGCTTTGTCGACTTCCTGACGGTGCTTGGCGTAGTCTTCCCGCCGATTATCGGCATCATGCTGGTGGACTATTATCTGCTGCGCAGCCACCGCAAAATCCTGGACGAGAGCCGCCGCACGGGCCAGCTGCCAAACGAGACGCCAACCATCGGCTGGGCGGCGATCGTCGCCAGCATCGCCGGTGGCGCCGTTGGTCTGGCGACCGAATGGGGCGTACCGACCATCAACTCTCTGGTGGCCGCCAGCCTGCTGTATTGGGTGCTCAAACTGGCCTTCAGCCGGGCGCAAAAACCGCTGGCCTCACAGAAGTCGCTCTGATTTTCGCCCATGAGTTAATGCACTCCTCCGGTGACGGGGGAGTGTTTATGCTCAGGAAAGGTGGGCGTAACGGAAAAGAATGGGCCGATCGCGCGGACAAACGGCCATAGTGGTTAGGGTCCCTGGTGTCGGTAGCAAGCTATCTATTAGGCTCAGAGTGTGGCAGCGCCCCCTCTGAGTTTTTTATTATAAAATCGTTGGCTTCAGTGTTTTGATCATAAAGAAAAACTTCAGCTTGAATGAACAGTAGCTCATGAAATCGGCTTTGGTCAACATAAAAGTACACATAAAATTGGCTTTTGTGTTCACTTTTCCATAAGCAAAAGCTAATCAATTGATTTACACAGTTTTATCATCTTTGCAGGTCACCCCGATCGCCTGCGCTAATATCACTGCGCTAAACGGCTGACAAGAAACAATAATTACCACCAATAATCAGCCTGTTACCTCCCCCTCAGCGCCTTTTTATCTGGACAACGCCGACGCGTAAGATATAGTGAAGCCAGCGTAATGTTTGTAAGGACAGCCGATGAAAACCACCAACGCACAGCGCAAAATCAACATCATTAAAAATATTGAATATCTGATGCGTACCCGCGGTGAAACCAAGGCTTCCTTTTCCAACCGCAGCGGCCTGACGCGCACGACTCTCTACAAAATTCTTGACGGAAGAGTGAACAACGTTCAGCAATCCACCGTGAATCGGATTTCCGATTTCTTCGGGGTCTCCTGTGAAGAGATCGAAGACTACGATCTGGAAAAACTGGAGCTGCTCAACGAAACGCTGTCCACCGAGGGCAACAAGAACCCTTCCGCCATCCCGGTGATCCCGCAGTCGCGCTATCTGGCCGTCTCGCAGCGCAAGATCGGGCAGCTGGTCACCGAGTTTCCTCTGACTTATTTCTTCGGCGATGAGTCGAACATGTTGGCAATGAAAATAGAGACCGAAATTAAAGGGTCATTTATTCCCGGCGAAGTCATCATAATCAAACGCCCGCCGGTACTGATTTGCGATTCACCTTTGCTGTATCACTCGGGAAAAAGCGGCTTCTTTGTGGTTGACGACAAAGACAGCGAAAGCATGGATAAACGCCCTCAGGACACCGTGCAATTCCTGGGTTATATCGTTGGAGAAAGGTTATAAATGGAACCGAATCAGAAGTTCAAGCTGTTGGGCTTCACCCGACATGGCACCATCGCGGCCAATGTCATGGTATTGGCCACCGGCAAAACCATTACCATGGGGCTGAATGAGCTGGCCGACAGCGAAATATCAGAAGATCTGAGCCGGCACGAGCTGCAGGCGCTGTACCGCAAACTCTATGGCGACAACAAACAAAAAACCGCCTACGAGCTCAGCGATCGCCACGAACGCTCCTGGTACGCCTACCTGATTATTACCGTGGCGCTCAGCGTGATCTATATTTTCTCAACGCTGTGCGGCGTCAAGCCAATCCAAATCCCGGTGCTGAATCTCATCACGCCGCCGGCGATCTTCATCTACCCGCTCACGTTCATTCTGGTGGACATCCTCAACGAATTCTATGGATTACGGCTGGCCCGGCGCACGATTATCATCTCGTTTATAGCCAACCTGACCTTCGTCCTGGGGGTCTGGGTAACGACGCTGGTGCCGAGCATTCCGCAGTGGGAGTACAGCGAGACCTACAACGGCATCGTGCACAGCATCATGGCGGTGCTGGTGGCCTCGTCGGCGGCCTATCTGATCTCCGAGAACGTCAACTCCTACCTGCTTTGCAAAATCAAAGAGTTGACCAACTCCCGCTACCTGTTTGTGCGCGTGATCACCAGTACCGTTGTGGCTTCCGCCATCGACAGCGTGGTGTTCTGTACGCTGGCGTTCTACAACGTGCTGAGCTGGGACATCATCAAAACCATGATCCTGTCGCAGTTCCTGATCAAGGTGGTTTACGCCCTGCTGGGCGTTGGGCCAATCTACGCCACCCGCAGTCTGTTTAACCGCTACATCAATACCGAACAAGCAAAGGGCAATGAATATGCATATCCAAAAGCAAGATAAGATCACCCATCTTGGCGCGAACTCCGATTATCCGGATCAATATGCTCCCGCATTGCTCGAAGCCTTGCCGCGTGCGCGCGGCCGCGATCTGATCGGCGTGGACGAGCGGCAGCTGCCGTTCAGCGGCTTTGATCTGTGGACCGCCTTCGAGCTGTCCTGGCTCAACGCCAAGGGCAAGCCGGTGGTCGGCATCGGCGAATTTACCTTCCCGCATTCCTCGTCGAACCTGATCGAGTCCAAATCGTTCAAGCTGTATCTCAACAGCTTCAACCAAACGCGCTTTGACAGCGTGGAACAGGTGAGCGCCGCCATGCAGAAAGATCTGTCGCAGGCGGCCAACGGCCAGGTCACCGCCAAGCTCTATCCGGGGCTGGAAGGTTACCCGGCGCAGATCGACTGCCTGCCGGGCATCAACATCGACGATCTGGATATCGCGGTCGACGACTTCGCCTTCAAACCGGAATACCTGAGCGGCGCGGCCGAGAGAGGGGAACCGGTGTCGGAGACGCTGTCTTCCAACCTGCTGAAATCCAACTGCCTGGTCACCAACCAGCCGGACTGGGGCAGCGTCGTGATCCGCTATGAAGGCCGCAAAATCGACCGCGAAAGCCTGCTGCGCTACCTGATCTCCTTCCGCCAGCACAACGAATTCCACGAGCAGTGCGTCGAGCGTATTTTCAACGACATCAAGCAAAGCTGCCGTCCGGAAAAACTCAGCGTGTTCGCGCGCTACACCCGCCGCGGCGGCCTGGATATCAACCCCTTCCGCAGCGATTTCGAAACGGCGCCGGCGCTCGGTCGCCTGATCAGACAGTAAGCGTTATCCCCGCAATGCTCCCGCCAGGGAGCATTGTTTCCCTCGCTTTCATCTCCCTGTTATTTTTCGCCATTATCGTCGTCAGCGGCTATCTTCAAAGCACACTGACGGAGATTAACGACGCATGCCTGACCTTTCACGCAGAGACATCCTGCGGGCTGCCGCCATCGGATCGGCGTTCTCGCTGTTGCCCGCCTCGATTCGCAAAGCGCTGGCCATTCCCGCCAACAACCGCACCGGCACCCTGCGCGACGTCGAACACGTGGTGATCCTGATGCAGGAGAACCGCTCTTTCGACCACTACTTCGGCACCCTGCCGGGCGTACGCGGCTTCAGCGATCGCTTTACCATTCCCTTGCCCGGCGATCGCCATGTCTGGCAACAGCAGGGCGCCGAGCGGCTGGTGCTGCCCTACCACCTGGACAGCAAACGCGGCAACGCCCAGCGCGTCACCGGCACGCCGCATTCGTGGGTGGATGAGCAAGCCGCCTGGGATCACGGCCGCATGAGCGCCTGGCCCACCTACAAAACGCCGGCTTCGATGGGCTACTACCGCCAGCATGAGCTGCCGTTCCAGTTCGCGCTGGCCAACGCCTTTACCCTGTGCGACGCCTATCACTGCGCTATTCACGCCGGCACCAACACCAACCGGCTGTTCCACTGGACCGGCACCAACGGCCCGTCCGCCGCCGACGTGGCGGTGGTGGTCAACGAATGGGACAGCCCCGGCCCGGCGGAGATCGGCTACCAGTGGACAACCTATCCGGAACGGCTGGAGGCGAGCGGCGTCAGCTGGAAGGTGTATCAATTCCTGCCGGACAACTTTACCGACAACCCGTTGGCGGGCTTCCGCCAGTACCGCGCCGCCAGCATTCAGGTGGGCAATCCGGCGCGGCCGCCGAAAGACTTCAACGCCTTCGTGCCCTATCGCGATGCGCTCAACGAGGCCGCACCGCTGTACAAAGGCAACGGCAACACCCTGCCGGCCGCCGACGGCAACGATCTGGACGCCATGCTGGCCGGGTTCCGCGCCGACATACAGCAGGGCAAACTGCCGCAGGTCAGCTGGATCATCGCGCCGGCGGCCTATTCGGAACACCCCGATCCCTCCAGCCCGGTACAGGGCGGCTGGTTCACCCAAGAGATCCTCAACGCGCTGACCGACAACCCGGAGGTGTGGAGTAAAACCGTCCTGCTGGTCAACTACGACGAAAACGACGGCTTTTTTGACCATATGCCTTCGCCTTCCGCGCCGTCGCTGCGCGAGGACGGCAGCTTCGCCGGTAAATCGACGGTGCCGTTCGACACCGAGATCTTCCAGCACGTGGCGCCGCCCGGTTCGCAGGATCAACCGCCGCCGGACGGCCGCATCTACGGCCCCGGCCCGCGGGTGCCGATGCTGGTGCTGTCGCCCTGGAGCCGCGGCGGCTGGGTCAATTCGCAGGTCTTCGATCACACCTCGGTGCTGCAATTCCTGGAAAAGCGCTTTCAGGTGCATGAACCCAACATCAGCGCCTGGCGCCGCGCCGTGTGCGGCGATCTCACCTCGGCGTTCAACTTTGTCGACCCTAACAGCGAAGCGCTGCCGAGCCTGCCCGTCACCAGCCGCCACGCCGCCGATGGCCTGCGCCAGCGCCAGGAACAGCTGCCGCAGGTACCGCTGCCATCGCCTGCCCACCAGCGTTTGCCCCACCAACGCCGCCTGGCGCGCCCTTCCCGCGCGCTGCCCTACCAGCTGCACGTCGAGGCCACCGTCGTGGCCGAACAGCGCCGCGTGACGCTGAACCTGTTCAATACCGGCGAGCAGGGAGCGGTGTTTCACGTCTACGATCGGCGAGATCTGGCGCAGATCCCGCGCCGTTTTACCGTCGAGGCGGGCAAGGCGGTCAGCGACGACTGGCAGACGGAGGATGAGTACCATCTGTGGCTGCTCGGCCCCAACGGCTTTCATCGTGAGCTGCGCGGTGCCCTGAACCGGCCGCAGCCGGAGGTGCGTTTGCGCCCGACGGGCCGCAGCCTGCAGCTGCAGCTGAACAATCCGGGCACCGAAGCGATAGCGGTTACCCTCGAACGCTGCCCCTATACGCAGCAGGGCCCGTGGCACATCACGCTGCCGGCAGGCGGCAGCCACCAGCAAAGCTTTGATGCCCACGCCAGCGGCGGTTGGTATGACCTTACGCTGCAAAGCCCGGGAGGTTGGCTACGCCGCCTGGCGGGCCGGTTGGAGGATGGCGAGCACAGCGTCAGCGACCCGCTGATGGGCCAGGAGTAACCGCTCGGCATCAAGGGAGTTCAAAAAGCGAAAGGATATCGCTTATCATTGCGTTCTCGTTCTTCGCCGATTACCCAAGGATCTTCATGCCCGCTGTTCTTATCGCTAAAGCCGGCCGCTGGTTGGCCGCCTGTGTGTTGCTGTTGGCTGGCGCCGCTCAAGCCGCGCCGATCGTCGTCACCGATGTCGCCGGCCGCCAGGTCACCCTGCCGCAACCGGCCAAACGCGTTATTCTGGCCGACGCTCGCGCGCTGCTGGCGCTGAATATTCTGCACCCGCAGCAGCCGCTGAAAAACATCATCGCCTGGGACAACTCGCTGAAGGTCAAAGCACCGGACCTGGTTGAAGCCTATGCGAAAAAATTTCCGCAGGTCATGCAAATCCCTACCTTCGACAATCCCTATACCAGTGATTTCAGCGTGGAAAGCGCGGTGGTGCGCCAACCGGATCTGATCATTTTCGACATCGGCCTGCTGAGCAAATTGAAAGACAGCGGCGTACTGACCCAGCTGGAAAAAGTTGGCATCCCGGTGGTGATCATCGATTTTCGCCAGCAGCCGCTGACCAATACCGTCGCCAGCATGACGCTGTTGGGTAAAGTGTTTGACGAGCAGCCCAACGCCGACGCCTTTATCCGTCTCTATCAGCAGCGCCTCGAACTGGTGCGGCAGCGGGTCGCTACGCTGAAGCCGGAGCAACGCCCCAGCGTCTTTATCGAGCGCAGCGCCGGCATCAAAGGCGAACAGTGCTGCAACACCTTCGGCAAAGGCAGCTTCGGGCAGTTCATCGATACCGCCGGCGGCAACAATATCGGCAGTAAGCTGTTTTCAGACATGGGCGGTGAAGCGAATGTCGAGCAGGTGATTAGCAGCAACCAGGATTTCTATCTGCTGACCGGCGCTGACTGGAGTCGCGGGCATCGTGGCACGCTGGCGGTGCCGCTGGGTTACACCACCGATATGGCCACCAGCCAAAAGAAACTGGCGCATCTGCTGGATCGCACCGGCATTAACGTGCTGAAAGCGGTGAAAGAAAAACGCGTGATGGCGATTTACCATCAATTTTACGACACGCCACTCAACTTTATCGCCGTCGAGGCGATTGCCAAATTCCTGCACCCGGCGCTGTTTAAAGATATTGATCCGCAAGCGGATATCGAAATGGTGCACCAGAAATTCACCGCGCTGGATTACAGCGGCGTCTTCTGGCTTACGCCACAATAACCCCCGCCAGGGCCCGCCAGCCGGGCCCTGTTTCCCGCATTCATTATTTAGTTACCCGCTTAACTATCCCGTAACAATTCTATTTACTTGCCAATAATTATCATTAAGATTGTCTTTTCTAAAAAAACACATCCGGGTCTGAAACTCTTAAGGCATTATTATGTCACCTCTTTTTCGGCTTTCACTGCTGACGGCTTCCATCGCCGTCGCGTTCCCTGTCCTTGCTACTGATAATTCATCTCAAAACGATACCGACACCGTGACCGTCGTCGGCAACTGGCTGGACAACCCTGATACCAGTTCGGTGCTGCTCAACCATCCGGGCGCGCGTTCCATCGTCACCCAGCAGCAGATGCACGAGCAAGGCGACCAGACCATCGCCGATAGCCTGCGCGGCGTGCCCGGCGTGCAGGTGCGCGACAGCAACGGCACCGGCGGCAGCGACATCTCGCTCAACGTCGGTGTGCGCGGCCTGACTTCGCGTCTTTCTCCACGCTCCACCATTCTGATGGACGGCGTCCCGCTGGCGGTCGCGCCTTACGGCCAGCCGCAGCTGTCGATGGCTCCGTTGTCTATCGGTAATCTGCAATCGGTGGACGTGGTGCGCGGCGGCGGCGCAGTCCGCTACGGGCCGCAGAACGTCGGCGGCGTGATCAACTTCGTTACCCGAGACATTCCCAAAACGTTTGGCGGCACCGCCAGCGTTCAAACCCAGGGCGCCAGCCACGGCGGCCTGAAGACCCTAACCAGCGCCTCCGTGGGCGGCACCGCAGACAACGGCTTCGGCGCCGAGCTGCTCTACTCCGGCCTGCACGGCCAGGGTTACCGCGACAACAACGACAACACCGACATCGACGATTTCATGCTGAAAACGCGTTATGCGTTTACCGATCGCGACGAACTGTTGGCCAATTTCCACTACTACGACGCCAAAGCCGGCATGCCGGGCGGGCTGAGCACCGCGCAGTACGCGCAGAACCCGTTCCAGTCCACGCGGCCGTGGGACCAGTTCGAAGGCCGCCGCAAGGATATGTCGTTCAAGTACAAACATCAGGAAGACGACAAGCAGTTCGAGGTGTTGACCTACTTCACCGACAGCTACCGCGGCAGCAACATCGAATCGGAAGGCACCGGCAAAAACGCGGGCCAGCGGCGCATGGTCTCCTATCCGCGTCACTATTCAACCTGGGCTATCGAACCAAGCTATTCGCAGGTCTTCCGCTTCTGGGATATGGCGCACGAGATCACCCTCGGTTACCGTTACCTGAATGAAACCATGGATGAAAAGGCGTCGCGTTCGGCCTGGTATAATCCGGCGAATATCGACTCGACGCCGGATACCCCGGACTATTACCAGCACACCTCCGGCGGCACCGCAGCCAACGCGTTCTATATCGACGACACCATCAACGTCGGCAACTGGACGATCACACCGGGCCTGCGTTATGAAAGCATTCGCACCCACGTGGACGATTCGTTCAACAACATCAGCCGCGAGAAAAGCTACAGCGAACCGCTGCCGTCCTTGAACGTGATGTACCACCTGTCCGACGCCTGGAAACTGTTCGCCAACGCCAACACATCGTTCGGCAGCATGCAGTATTTCCAACTGACCAAAGGCGGCAACGGCAACCAACCTGCGCCGGGGCTGACGGCGGAAAAAGCTCACACCTATGAATTCGGCACCCGCTACGACGATACCGTGGTCAAAGCCGAAGCCACGCTGTTCTACATCGACTTCGATAACCAGCTGCAGTACATCAGCAACGACGTGGGCTGGACCAATATGGGCGCCACCAAGCATAAAGGCATCGAGCTGGCGCTCAGCTACGATCTCAGCGAGCTGAACCGGGCGCTCGACGGTGCCAGCGTCTACACCAGCTATACCTACACCAAAGCCAGCACCGACAAGGGCGACTTCGCCGGTAAAGATCTGCCGTTCTACTCGCGCCAGGTATATACCGTCGGCACTCGCTACGCCACCGGCAGCTGGGTATGGAATCTGGACGGTTACGCACAGTCCAAACAGCATTCGCCGGGCACCGGGCCGGAGTACGTCACGCAGGAAAGCGCCGATGGTCAGTTCGGCGATATCGCCGGTTACATGGTGTGGAATATGCGCGGGGAATATAATTTCGGGCCGCAGCTATCAAACCTGACGCTGGGCGCCGGGGTGAAAAACCTGTTCGACCAGCGCTACTTCACCCGCTCCAACGACAATAACTTCGGCAAGTACGTCGGCGAACCGCGCACTTTCTTCGTGCAGGGATCGATCGCTTTCTGACGCGCCAGCGCCCACCACAGGCGCTTCGCTCATCAAACCGCCCGACCGAATCGCGGGCGGTTTTCCCGCATCTTGCCCATCCTGTTTTTGATCTTCCTCACTGACCAAGCAACTTGGAGCATTATTTCATTGCCTTGCTAAACCGGTTCTTCTATTTTAGCACCCCATCTGACAAGGACAAAAACAGGGATTAAGCATGATGAATCGCGTATGGGTACTGGGTGACGCCGTGATCGACCTGGTGCCGGAAAATGCCAACGGTTATCTCAAATGCCCCGGCGGCGCGCCGGCTAACGTGGCGGTGGGGATCGCCCGGCTTGGTGGCGACAGCGCCTTTATCGGGCGGGTGGGGCAAGACGGCTTCGGTGCCTTTCTGCAGCAGGTGCTGAGCGATGAAGGGGTGGATATCGGCCATATGCGGCCAGACCCCGAACACCACACCTCCACGGTCGTGGTGGATCTCGATCTGCAGGGTGAGCGCTCATTCACGTTTATGGTGCAGCCCAGTGCCGATCTGTTTTTGCAGCCTGACGATCTGCCGGATTTCCAACGGGGGGAATGGCTGCACCTCTGCTCCATCGCGCTCTCGCAGGAACCCAGCCGCAGCGCGGCCTTTGCCGCGATGGAACGCATCCGGGCGGCCGGTGGCCGGGTCAGTTTCGATCCCAACATCCGCGAAGAGGTCTGGCGCCAGCCGGAAGCGCTGCGCCCCTGCCTGCAAAAGGCGCTGCTGCTGGCGGACGTGGTGAAACTGTCGCGCGAAGAGCTGGCTTTCATCAGCCATCTTGACGATCTGGAGAACGCCATTCGCTGGATGATGCAAACCTATCCGCTGCGCCTGCTGCTGGTGACGCTGGGCGGCGACGGCGTCTATGTGCATGACGGCCAACGGCTGCGTCATTTCCGCGCGGCGCCTGTCGTTCCGGTCGATACCACCGGCGCCGGCGATGCCTTCGTCGCCGGGCTGTTAGCGGCGCTGGCACGCCTTCACGAATTGCCGCAGGAAGCGCAGTGGCCGGCGGTTATCGCCCAGGCGCAGGCCTGCGGCGCGCTGGCCACCACCGCCAAAGGGGCCATGACCGCCCTGCCCCACGCCGACGAGCTGGCGGCTTTCCTCCGTTGATCCTCTGCATCCACGGCGATCCTCAGGTTCGCCGTGGTCTTTTGCCCACGATTTGCGCGCTCGATCACAATAGCTGAATCGGGTTAGCTAACTGAGTTGCCAGCTCGCCTCCCTCTCGTTATCTTTCGCCTTGAAAAACCAGTTTAGCAATTTAGCAAACAATAATAACAACCCTTACCCGGATGATAGACGATGATGAAAAAACTCAGCTATTTGGCGATAACAACAGGGCTTTTCCTCTCCGCTTCCAGCGCAGCGGCATCGGGCAGCGGCGGCATCGAGGCGCGCCTCAACGCCCTGGAACAACGTCTGGCGCAGGCGGAACGGCGCGCCGCACAGGCTGAAACCCGCGCGACGGCGGCGGAACGCCGGGCGCAACAGCTGGAACAACGCACCGCCAACACCGAACGGCAAACCGCGCAGATTGCGCAGCATGCCGCTACGCCGATTGCCCCGGCCAGCGCACTGAAATTGAGCGGATTCAATGAGCTGAAGCTGTACGGCGACGTGGAGTTCAACCTGGACGGCGCCAGCCGCAGCGGCCAACTGACGTCGCTGAAAGGCAGCGACCACAAGGACTGGAAGCCCGGCAACAAAGAGCGTTGGGATATCAACGGCCGCATTCTGGTCGGGCTGGACGGCTACCGCCGCAATCAGGACGGCAACTTCTCCGGCTTCAGCGTGCAGCCGCTGGCGGACATGACCGGCAAAATGAACCTGGACGACGCCGCCTTCTTCTTCGGCAATGAAAAGAACTGGCAAACCAAAATCGGCCGCTTTGAAGCCTACGACATGTTCCCGCTGAATCAGGACACCTTCATTCAATACTCCGGCAATACCGCCAACGATTTGTACGCCGACGGCTTCGGCTATATCTACATGATGAAAGAAGGCCGCGGCCGCAGCAGCAGCGGCGGCAACCTGATGTTGAGCAAATACGCCGGTGATGTCTATTTCGAGCTGAACACGCTGGTGGAGGACGGCACTTCGCTGTTCCAGGACAGCAGCTACCACGGCAACGCCCTGGACAATAAGAAAAACGTCGCCTATTTGCGCCCGGTGATCGCCTGGAAAAAAGACGCCTTCAGCATCGCGGCGGCAATGGAAAGCAACGTGGTGAATAACGCCTACGGCTATCAGGACAGCCTGGGCCGCTTCGTCGATCAGTCCAAGCGCAACGGCTACGGCATGACGATGAGCTGGAACAACAGCGCCGCCGATCCGGACAACGGCGTGGTGGCCAACCTGAGCACCGCCTATCTGGATGCGTCAGGCGAGCAAGACTTCACCGCCGGCGTGAACGTGCTGTGGCGGCGCTTCGAACTGGGTTATATCTATGCCCATAACAATATCAAAGAGTTCAATACCGCCGGGATCGCCGCCGATATCCACAACCCGCTCAGCGAACCGGGCAACTACGACATCCACACCGTTCATGCGTCGTATCAGATACCTAACATTATGAATATGAAGAATTTCAATTTGTATTTGGGGGCCTATGTCTCGCTGCTGGAAGCCAACGCCGACAACAAGATAGCCAACGGCGACAACGACCAACGTTACGGCATGCGCGCCAGATTCAAGTATTTCTTCTGACATCGATTCACGTCGCTGCGCCGCAAACTGCGCAGCGGCATTTTTATTTAGCAAGGGGACAACATGGACATTACCGCAACCGCCAACGCGCTGTTGCCACTGCTCGGCGGTAAAGAGAATATCGCCAGCGCCGCCCACTGCGCCACGCGCCTGCGCCTGGTACTGGTGGACGACAGCAAAGTGGATAAAGAGGCCATCGGCAAACTGGACGGCGTCAAAGGCTGCTTCAGCAACGCCGGTCAGATCCAGGTGATCTTCGGCACCGGGCTGGTCAACAAGGTGCATGCGGAATTCATCAAGGCGGCGGGCGTCAGCGAATCCAGCAAGGCCGAAGCCGCCGATATTGCGGCGAAAAAGCTCAACCCGCTGCAGCGCATCGCCCGCCTGCTGTCGAACATCTTCGTGCCGATCATCCCGGCGATCGTCGCGTCCGGCCTGTTGATGGGGCTGCTCGGTATGGTGAAAACCTACGGCTGGGCCGATGCCAACAGCGCGCTGTTCATCATGCTGGATATGTTCAGCTCGGCGGCGTTCATTATCCTGCCAATTCTGATCGGCTTCACCGCCGCACGCGAATTCGGCGGCAACCCCTACCTGGGTGCCACGCTCGGCGGCATTCTGACGCATCCGGCGCTGACCAACGCCTGGGGCGTCGCCGGAGGGTTCCACACCATGAACTTCTTCGGTCTGGACATCGCCATGATCGGCTATCAGGGCACCGTGTTCCCGGTGCTGCTGACGGTGTGGTTCATGAGCGTGCTGGAAAAGCGGCTGCGCAAGGTGATCCCCAACGCGCTCGATCTGATCCTGACGCCGTTCCTGACGGTGGTCATCTCAGGCTTTGTCGCCCTGCTGTTTATCGGCCCCGCCGGCCGGGCGCTGGGCGACGGTATCTCCTTCGTGCTCAGCACGCTGATTGCCCATGCGGGGTGGTTCGCCGGGCTGCTGTTCGGCGGCCTCTATTCCGCTATCGTCATCACCGGCATTCACCACAGTTTCCATGCGGTAGAGGCCGGGTTGCTCGGCAACCCCAATATCGGCGTCAACTTCCTGCTGCCGATCTGGTCGATGGCCAACATCGCTCAGGGCGGCGCCTGCCTGGCGGTGTATTTCAAAACCCGCGACGCCAAAATCAAAGCCATCGCGGTGCCTTCGGCCTTTTCCGCCATGCTCGGCATCACCGAGGCGGCGCTGTTCGGCATCAACCTGCGCTTCGTGAAGCCTTTCCTGGCGGCGCTGGCGGGCGGCGCGCTCGGCGGCGCCTGGGTGGTGGCCAACCATGTCGGCATGAACGCGGTCGGGCTGACGGCGATCCCCGGCATGGCGATCGTGCAGGCCAGTTCGCTGGTCAGCTATATCATCGGCCTGGCAATCGCTTTTGGCAGCGCCTTCGTGCTCTCCCTGCTGCTGAAATACAACACGGACGCGCAATGATGGAAGAACTCAGCTTAATCAAACAGGCACTGCGGGCGGTCATGAACGGCCAGCCACTCGCGCTGCGCGATCCGCACCGCCCGGCCTGGCATCTGGCGCCCAGCGTTGGCTTGCTGAACGATCCTAACGGCTTTATCCAGCACAACGGCGTTTATCACCTGTTCTATCAGTGGAATCCGCTGGGCTGCGATCATCGCAACAAGTGCTGGGGACACTGGCAGTCGATCGATTTAGTGCATTGGGAACATCAGCCGCTCGCCCTGGCACCGGGCGCCTGTTACGACAGCCACGGCTGTTACTCCGGCTCGGCGGTGGTGGCGGAAGACAAAATCACGCTGATCTATACCGGCAATGTGAAATTCCCCGACGGCTCACGCACCGCTTACCAATGCCTGGCTCAGGAAAGCGATCGGGGCGAATACCGCAAACTCGGGCCGGTGCTGCCGCTGCCGGAGGGCTACAGCGGCCACGTACGCGATCCGAAAGTGTGGCGTCATCAGGATGCCTGGTACATGGTGCTCGGCGCGCGTGACTTGCAGGATCGCGGCAAGGTGTTGCTGCTGCGTTCCAGCGATCTGCGCGACTGGCAAGCGCTGGGAGAGATCGCCGGTTCCGGCCTGAACGACCTGGGCGAATTCGGCTACATGTGGGAGTGCCCGGATCTGTTCTCGCTGGACGGCGGCGACGTGTTGATCTGCTGCCCGCAGGGGCTGGCGCCGCAGCCGGAACGCTACCTCAACCGTTATCAGGCCGGCTATCTGCTCGGCAAGCTGGATTATCGGCAGGTGGCCTTCAGCCACGGCGAATTTCACGAGCTGGACGCCGGCTTCGAGTTCTACGCGCCCCAGACAACGCTGGCGGAAGATGGCCGCCGCCTGCTGTTCGCCTGGATGGGCGTGCCCGAGCAAGATGAAGAAGCCCATCCGACGCGCCGTTATGGCTGGATCCATACCATGACCTGCCCACGCGAGCTGTCGCTGCGGCATGGCCGCCTCCACCAGCGCCCGGCGCGCGAGTTGCAACAGCTGCGCGGCGAGCGAGAAGACTGGCGAGGCCGCGCCGATGACGCCCCCGCCTATGCGCTGGGCGCCGCGGAGCTGCAGCTGACGCCGCAGGGCGCGTTCAGCGCCGCCTTTGGCGACGCGATGACGCTGAGCTGGGACGGCGAGCGGCTGCAGCTGACGCGCGCCTCTCTGGCCGACGGCCGGCCGGAGCACCGTTACTGGCGCGGCCCGGTCACGCATCTGCAGCTGCTGTTCGATCGCTCCAGCGTGGAAATCTTCATCAACCACGGCGAGGCGGTGATGAGCGCGCGCTACTTCCCGGCAGGTGAACCGCAACTGCGGCTGAACGGGAGCGCAGCGCTGGCGTTGGAATACTGGCCGCTGACGCCATGCATGCTAGAATGACGCATCCTCCGATGACTTCAGATGGCGTCAGTGAAAAAAAATAAACGCATTACCATCAGTGACATCGCCACGCTGGCCGGGGTGTCGAAATCGACCGCCAGCCTGGTGCTGAACGGCCGCAGCAAGGAATACCGGGTGTCCGACGACACCCGCGATCGCATTCTGGCGCTGGCGCACGAACACCATTATCAGCCCAGCATCCACGCCCGCTCTTTGCGCTCCAACCGCAGCCACACGCTGGGGCTGGTGGTACCGGAGATGACCAACTACGGCTTTGCGGTGATCTCACGCGAGCTGGAAACGCTGTGCCGCGAAGCCGGTCTGCAGCTGTTGATCGCCTGCACCGATGAAAACCCGGCGCAGGAGATGATGGCGGTGAACAGTCTGGTGCAACGGCAGGTCGACGGCCTGATCGTCGCCTCCAGCCAGTTGAACGACGCGGAATACCAGAAGATCAACGTCGGGCTGCCGGTGGTGCAGATGGACCGCCTGATCGCCGGTTCCGAACTGCCGCTGGTGATCACCGACTCGGTTAATGCGACCGCCGAGCTGGTGGAAAAGGTCGCGCGCCAACATCCGGATGAGATCTATTTTCTCGGCGGGCAGCCGCGCATTTCACCGACCCGCGATCGGCTGGCCGGCTTCCAGCTTGGCCTGGAGCGCGCCGGCGTAACGTGCAAACCGGAATGGATCATCAACGGCAGTTACCACCCCAGCTCGGGTTACGAGATGTTCGCTCAGCTGTGCGCACAGCTGGGGCGTCCGCCCAAAGCGCTGTTCACCGCCGCCTGTGGCCTGCTGGAAGGGGTGTTGCGTTATCTGACGCAGCATCAGCTGATGGAGAGCGACATCCACCTGTGCAGCTTCGACGATCACTACCTGTTCGATTGCATGACGCTGAAGATAGACACGGTCGCGCAAGACTGCCGGGCGCTGGCGCAGCATAGCTTCGACCAGGTTACTGCGCTCATCGACGAGCGGCCGCTGGAACAGCATGCGCTTTATCTGCCGGGCCGCATCCACTGGCGCCATGCCGGTTCCCGGGCGTTGTTGGCCGGGGAGTGATATTTCTGAATCAATAAAAAAGGGCGCCTGAGCGCCCTTTATCGTTTTGCTGCCACTACTTGGCGGCGCCTTCCATGCCCACCAGCCCCACTTTCAGGTAGCCGGCTTTACGCAGGGTGTCCATCACGCTCATCAGCGTTTCATAGTCCACGCTCTTGTCCGCCTGGAAGAAGATGGTGGTTTCTTTGTTCGCCTGAGTGCGTTGATCCAGCACCGAAGTCAGCTGATCGGCATTCACCGGCTGATCGCCAACGTAGAGCTGCTTGTCGGCCTTCACCGACAGGAACACCGGTTTTTCCGGCCGCGGCTGCGGTTTGGCGGAAGAAGCCGGTAGATCGACGCGAATATCTACCGTTGCCAACGGCGCGGCCACCATAAAGATGATCAACAGCACCAACATGACGTCGATAAACGGCGTCACGTTGATTTCATGCAGTTCGCCGCTGTCGTCCAGATCTTCATTTAAGCGCATCGCCATGACTCACCCCGCCCGCAGTTGGTGTGCGTGCTGTGAGCGCTTGGCTTCCGCCGTCGCGGCCAGATCCAGATCGCGGCCCTGCAGCAGCAAGACCTGCGCCGCCACGTCGCCCACCTGGGCACGGTGGCCGCTGATGACGCGGGCGAAGATGTTGTAGATAACGACGGCAGGGATCGCCGCGACCAGGCCCAGCGCGGTCGCCAGCAGCGCCTCTGCGATGCCCGGCGCCACGACCGCCAGGTTGGTGGTCTGCGAATGGGCGATGCCGATGAAGCTGTTCATGATGCCCCACACGGTGCCGAACAGGCCGACGAACGGCGAGATGGCGCCGATGGTAGCCAGGAAACCGTTGCCGCGGCCCATGTTGCGGCTGTAGGCCGCCACGCGGCGCTCGAGGCGGAAACCGGTGCGTTCCTTGATGCCGTTGTTGTCGTTAGATTCCGCAGACAGCTCCAGCTCATTTTGCGCATCGTTCAGCAACACCGCGCTGACGCTTTCCGAGCCGAAGTTTTGCGCCAGCTCGGAGGCTTCATCCAACGAGCGCGCTTCGGCCAGCGCCAGCTGTTCGCGGCGCAGACGGCGCTTGGCGCGCAGCAGTTCGCTGCCTTTGGAGAACAGAATGGTCCAGGTCACGATCGAGGCCAGCACCAGGCCGATCATTACCGCTTTCACCACCGCGTCGGCGTGCTGGTACATGCCCCAAACGGACAGGTCCATGCCGCGGGTTTCCGGTGGCTGGATCGTTGGCGCCGGGTTCACCGGCGTGATGCTCTCCGGCGCGGCGGCTGCAGCAGGTGCAGGCGCGGTGGTCGGCGCAACGCTTTCGGTAACGGCCGGATTGGCCGCCGGCGCTGCCTGCGCACTGCCGGCCAGCCCCACGACCAGCACCATAGAAGCCATCAGGCTGCGGCCGAAGGCCTTGCCCCACTGCGCCCGGCCCTGGCCGAACGATCCTTGATTTAAATTCTTGCCAGCCGTTTTCACGCTGTGCCTCCACCCATTACCGATCAAAATTAAGGAATAATTCAGCGTGCGATCATATCAAACCAACCGGGGATTGATAGTAGTTCTCATTATTATTTACCAAATAAACGAGAAAATTTTAGCCAGCCCCGCCGCAAAGCGCCAATCCGCGCCCGTTCACCGCCAAACGCCCCTTTTATGGGGTTATTTCGTTACTTTTCTCCCACAACGGCGCAACAACGCCGCGCTGCCGAACGGCGTCTTGACCGAGGAATGGGCTTCTCTCTCGCCCCCCGGCAGAAGGATGAGGCAAGAAAGGCGCGCCCGGCAGCCAATTATAGCCGTTTCTGTATCCAGAAGTTAAAACGTCTGGATGGCTATATTAACTCATGCTAACGTAAGGGCTATCGCAAACGGGCACGTGCAGAGCAACCAGAGGTGAGCCAGGTACCATGACGTCAAAACACATCGAAACCACGCTGATCGGCGCCGGCCGTGGCAAACGCTACACCCAGGGCTCCGTCAATCCCGTCACGCAACGCGCCTCTTCTTTGGTTTTCGACTCCGTCGCCGCCAAAAAGCATGCCACCGTGCAGCGCGCCCACGGCGAGCTGTTTTACGGCCGACGCGGCACGCTGACCCACTTCGCCCTGCAGGATGCGATGGTGGAGCTGGAGGGCGGCGCCGGCTGCGTGCTGTACCCCTGCGGCGCAGCGGCGGTGGCCAATGCGATCCTGTCGTTCGTCGGCGCCGGCGATCACCTGCTGGTCACGGGTTCGGCGTACGAACCGACCCAGGATTTCTGCACCCATATCCTCGGCCGCATGAACATCAGCACCACCTATTTCGATCCGCTGATCGGCGCCGACATCGCCACGCTGATCCAACCCAATACCCGCGTGGTGTTCCTGGAATCCCCCGGCTCCATCACCCTGGAAGTGCAGGACATTCCGGCGATGGTGCAGGCCATTCGCGCCGTGGCGCCGGAGGTGGTGATCATGATCGACAATACCTGGGCGGCGGGCGTGCTGTTCAAGGCGTTGGATTTCGACATCGACATTTCGATTCAGGCCGGCACCAAATACCTGATCGGCCATTCCGATTACATGCTCGGCACCGCCGTCGCCAACGCGCGCTGTTGGGATCGGCTGCGCGAGTACTCCTACCTGATGGGGCAAATGGTGGATGCCGACACCGCCTACATGGCGAGCCGCGGCCTGCGCACCCTGAGCGTGCGCCTGAAGCAGCACGAACGCAGCAGCATCGAAGTCGCCCACTGGCTGGCAGCACGGCCGGAAGTGGCGACGGTCAATCACCCGGCCCTGCCCAGCTGCAAGGGCCACGAGTTCTACCGCCGCGACTTCAGCGGCTGCAACGGGCTGTTCTCCTTCGTGCTGAAAGAGCGGTTGGACGATGCGCAGTTGGCCGCCTACCTGGACAACTTCAGTCACTTCAGCATGGCCTACTCCTGGGGCGGCTTCGAGTCGCTGATCCTGGCCAACCAGCCGGAAGAGCTGGAAGCGATCCGTCCGGCGGGCGGCGTCGATTTCTCCGGCACGCTGGTGCGCCTGCACATCGGCCTGGAGAACGTCGAAGACCTGATCGCCGATCTGGCGGCCGGTTTCGATCGCCTCAACGGCGTGCGCTAAGGCGGATTCCGCTAATTTTCTTCGTCTCGTTTAATGTCGGCTTAAGCTATTAGCGGTACACTATCCGGGTAACTGTCAGATACGGTAACCGCCGCACCCTGGAGAACGTGACCCCGGGCGCAACCGGCATGCAACAGGACATAAAATGGATGTATTACGAGAGATTATTCATGCGCTTTGGCAGCAGGACTTTATTGCCCTCGCCGATCCAAGCGTAATTTGGGTGGTTTACGCCGTACTTTTCACCACTCTGTTTTTGGAAAACGGACTGCTGCCCGCCTCCTTCCTCCCCGGCGACAGCCTGCTGCTGCTGTCGGGTGCGCTGATCGCCAAAGGCGTGATGGGCTTTGCCCCCACCCTGCTGATTCTGACCGCCGCCGCCGGCCTCGGCTGCTGGCTGAGCTATATCCAGGGCCGCTGGCTGGGCCACACCGGCCTGGTGAAGGGCTGGTTGCTGCAGCTGCCGGCGCAATATCACCAACGCGCGCATAACCTGTTCAACCGCCACGGGCTGACGGCGCTGCTGATCGGCCGCTTCCTCGGCTTCGTGCGCACGCTGCTGCCGACCATGGCCGGCATTTCCGGGCTCAACAGCTCACGCTTCCAGGTGTTCAACTGGCTGAGCGCGGCGATCTGGGTTTGCGCGCTGGTGGGCCTCGGCTACGCTTTCAGCCAAATCCCGCTGGTGAAGCGCTACGAAAGCCAGGTGATGACCGGCCTGATGCTGCTGCCGCTGCTGCTGCTGTTCGTCGGCCTGCTGGGCGCCATGCTGGTCATTTGGCGTAAAAAGCGCGCCTCCTCCTGAGCCCGGCGCGCTACAGCGCCTTCTCGACCAACGCCAGACTGGCGGGCAACTTGCTCACCAGCGTATCCACCGCCAGCCGCACCTTCAGCGGCAGGTGAGGCGTGTGCGGCCACACCGCATGCGCTTCAAAGGCGGCGCCCGGCCGGTCGCGCAGCAAGCGCACCAGCGCCCCGCTCAACAGCTGCTCACGCACCAGCCAGCACGGCAGCCAGGCAATGCCGAACCCCGCCGTCGCCGCATCCGCAATCGCCTGCAGATCGTCCATTTGCAGCCGGTTAGTCGGCATCACTTCCTGCGGCTTGCCGTCGCTATCCAATACCAACCAGCTGCGCCGCGCACCGGCGCGCATATAGGTCACCGCCTCATGCTGCGCCAGCTGTTGGATGCTGTGCGGCTCGCCGCACCGCTGCAGATAGGCCGGCGAGGCGCACAGCGTCATGCGATGATCGCCGATGCGACGCGCCACCAGCCCGCCGCTGTTGGCCAGCGTGCCGTTGCGGATCGCCATGTCGAAGCCGTCCTCAATCAGATCCACCACCCGATCGTTGAACGACAGCTCCAGCTCCAGGCCCGGGTGCTCGCGCGTCAGCTCGGTCAACAGCGGCGCAATGCACATGCGGCCAAACAGCACCGGCATCGATACCCGCAGCCGGCCGCTGACCTGTCGCTTGCCCGACTCCAGCAGCGTTTCCGCGCTGCGGATCTCCTCCAGCGCCCGCAGGCAGCGCTCATAGAATAACGCGCCGTCGTCGGTCAGGCTCTGGCTGCGGGTGGTGCGATGAAACAGCCGCACGCCCAGCCGCTGTTCCAGCCGGGCGATGGTTTTCCCCACCGCCGAACGCGACAGGTGCAGCCGGCTGGCCGCCAACGCAAAACTGCCCGCCTCCACGGCGGTGACAAATACCGAAATGCCGCTCAATCGATCGCTCATGATTTGTCGCCCTGAAAGAAACAATCTTCGGAAATCTTATCGCCACTGGCGAACCCCCATCAACGATATTATCGACCGGTCGTTAATCGCTGACTTTGGAGAACATCATGACCGACACGATGCAACGCTGGACGATGGACGCCCTGGGGCGTGAACACCTGCGGTTGACCGCCGACGCGATCCCGCAGCCGGGGCCACACGAAATCAGAGTGAAAGTGAAAGCGGTAGCGCTCAACTACCGCGACAAGCTGATGATCGAAAACGGCATGGGGCTGACGCTGCCGCAGCCGTTCACCCCCGCCTCGGACATGGCCGGCGAGGTCGACGCTATCGGCCCCGGCGTCAGCCGTTTCCAACCCGGCGCCAGGGTCATCTCCACCTTCAGCCCCGGCTGGCTCGACGGCCGGCAAAAACCGTACGGCGATGCACGCCAGGTGCCTTACCACACCCTCGGCGGTTTCTATCAGGGCGTGCTGGCGGAATATGTGATTTTGCATGAGGATTGGCTGGTGGCGGCGCCGGCGTCGCTGGACGACGTGCAGGCCAGCACCCTGCCGTGCGCCGGGCTAACTGCCTGGTTCGCGCTGGTGGAGCAAGGCAAGCTGCATGCCGGCGAGACGGTGCTGGTGCAAGGCACCGGCGGGGTGGCGCTGTTCGCGCTGCAAATCGCCAAAGCGCACGGCGCCGAGGTGTATGTGACCTCCGGCAGCGATGAAAAGCTGGCGCGTGCCCAGGCGCTGGGCGCCAGTCACGGCATCAACCGACTGAACGGCGATTGGGTGGAAGCAATTTATGCGCTGACGCAGGATCGCGGCATCGACCATGTGATCGACACCGTCGGCGGCCCGAATCTGGGCAACTCGGTACGCACCGTGGCGGTGGGCGGCCGCATCTCGGTGATCGGCGTGCTGGCGGGCGCCGAGATTTCCGCCCCCGCCGGCCTGCTACTGCTGAAATCGGCGGAGATCCAGGGCATCGGCGTCGGCCACCGCCGCGCGCTGGAAGATCTGGTGCGCGCCGTGGACGCCGTCAACCTGCAGCCGGTGATCGACCAGGTCTACCGTTTCGATCAACTGCCGCAGGCGTTGGATCACCTCGATCGCGGGCCGTTCGGCAAGATCGTCCTGACCCCGTAAACGCGGTTCAGCCCTCCAGCAGCAGCGGGTTGGCGTCGCGCAGCCGGGCGATTTCATCGCTCGGCGTCATGCCGAACAGGCGCTTGAATTCACGGCTGAACTGCGACGCGCTCTCGTAGCCGACGCGGATCGCCGCCGTGCTGGCCTTCAGGCCGTCATGCACCATCAACAGGCGCGCCTTATGCAGCCGGTACGACTTCACGTATTGCAGCGGCGAGGTGTTGGTCACCGCCTTGAAGTTGTGGTGGAACGCCGAGACGCTCATGTTGACCTCGCTGGCCAACTGCTCGACGTTGAGGTTGTCGGCATATTGATTTTCTATGCGCCGTAACGCCTTGGCGATCTGGCTAAAGTGGGTATGGCGGTTGACCAGCTCCTGCAGCGACGCGCCGCAGGTGCCGCGCAGCACGTAGTAGAGGATTTCGCGCACGATCTGCGGCCCCAGCACCCGGGCATCGAGCGGCTTGGCCATCACGTCCAGCAGGCGTTCGGTGGCGCACAGCAGCTCTTCCGTCAGCTCGGCCAGGTTCACCCCGTTGCTCTCCGCCCGCGGTTGCATCAGGTAGTCGTCATCGCCAATGTCGATCAGCAAGTCCTGCAGCATTTGGGTATCGATATTGACCGCCAACCCAACCAGCGGCAGTTCCGGGCTGGCGAAGGTTTCGCACTCGAACGGCAGCGGCACCGTCATCAGCAGGTAGTTGCGCGGATCGTACTGGAACATCTTGTTGCCGCAATAGCCCACCTTGTGCCCCTGAAAGACGATCACGATCCCCGGCTCGTACATCACCGGTTGGCGCGGGCTGTGGCGATCGACATACAGGATCTTGACCCGCGGCACCGGTGACGGCGTGTAGCCGTTGCCGGTGGCGATAGCCATCGCCTGGCGCGCCATGCGGCTGCGCTGCGCATCGATTTCAATCACGGAAACACCCTCTTACAGTCAGAACGATTCGGCATAAATAATAATTTAAAACTCGCCATTTCTACAGTGACTTGTAGGAATAGGCAAGAACCAAACAGGAATGTGCATTGTGCGTTGCCGCCAGGTTCCTGACAATACGGGCCAGAAACCTTTGCGCCACGTTGGCGCCCGCCTGACAGAAAGAGAGAAATCACCCATGCAAAACTTCATTCTGCATACCCCAACCAAAATCCTGTTCGGCAAGGACCAAATTGCCGAAGTGGCCGGCCAGATCCCGGCGGACGCACGCATCCTGATCACCTACGGTGGCGGCAGCGTGAGGAAGAACGGCGTGCTGGATCAGGTGTACAGCGCGCTGGCCGGCCGCGACGTGCGGGAGTTCTCCGGCATCGAGCCGAACCCGACCTACGAAACGCTGATGAAAGCGGTCGAAGTGGTGAAGGCGGAAAACATCGATTTCCTGCTGGCGGTCGGCGGCGGTTCGGTGGTTGACGGCACCAAGTTCATCGCCGCCGCCGCGCGTTACACCGCCGACGGCGACGCCTGGCATATCCTGCAGACCGTCGGCAGCCACATCGCCGACGCGGTGCCGATGGGCTGCGTGCTGACGCTGCCGGCCACCGGTTCCGAATCCAACAGCGGCGCGGTGATCACCCGTAAAAGCAGCGGCGACAAGCAGCACTTCTTCTCGCCGCTGGTGCAGCCGCGCTTCGCCGTACTGGATCCGGTGGTGACCTACTCGCTGCCGCCGCGCCAGATCGCCAACGGCGTGGTCGACGCCTTCGTGCACACCCTGGAGCAGTATCTGACCTACCCGGTCGACGCCAAGGTGCAGGATCGCTTCGCCGAAGGCCTGCTGCTGACCCTGCTGGAAGACGGCCCGCGCGCGCTGGCCGAACCGGAAAACTATGGGGTGCGCGCCAACGTGATGTGGAGCGCCACCATGGCGCTGAACGGCCTGATCGGCGCCGGGGTGCCGCAGGACTGGGCGACCCACATGCTGGGCCACGAGCTGACCGCCATGCACGATCTCGACCACGCGCAAACGCTGGCCATCGTCCTGCCGGCGCTGCTGCACGAGAAGAAAGCGCAGAAGCGCGAAAAACTGCTGCAGTACGCTGACCGCGTCTGGGGCCTGCGCGAAGGCAGCGAAGACAGCCGCATCGACGGCGCCATCGCCGCCACTCGCGCCTTCTTCGAGCAGATGGGCGTACCGACCCGCATGGCGGATTATCAGCTCGACGGCAGCAGCATTCCGGCGCTGCTCGACAAGCTGCATCAGCACGGCATGACCGCCTTGGGCGAGCATCAGGACATCACCCTGGACGTCAGCCGCCGCATTTACGAAGCGGCGCGTTAATCGCAAAACGGCGATTTTTTGCTAGGCTTTAGTCTCCGCCAGCCATTTTTCGCCGCATCCGACGCCCGGCCGATCACCGGGTGCCGTCGGGCGCCTCCGCGCGCCGCCGATCGTTTCGCACCACCCGTCTTACCGCTCATTCGCAGGGAGAGCGGGGAGAAAGTCGCCCTCCCGCCACCGCTGAAATTAGGCTGGCAAACCCGGCAACCGCCCATTTTGCCAACTAGAATTTATCTATAGCCGTTTCGGTGCCGCAGGCGCCGCAATCCGTACACAAGGAGATGCGCATGACAACGCAACAACCCATCATCAAACTCCACGATGGTAATCTGATGCCGCAGTTGGGTCTCGGCGTTTGGCAGGCGAGTATTGAAGAGACCACCCGCGCGGTGAGCAAAGCGCTGGAGATCGGTTACCGCTCCATCGACACCGCCGCGATCTACAAGAACGAGGAAGGCGTCGGCGCCGCACTGCAGTCCAGTTCGCTGCCGCGCAGCGAGCTGTTCATCACCACCAAGCTGTGGAACGACGATCAGGGCGATCCACTGGCGGCGCTGGAAACCAGTTTGGAAAAACTCAGGCTGGACTATGTGGATCTGTACCTGATCCACTGGCCGCGCCCGCAGCAAGATCAATACGTCTCCGCCTGGCGCGAACTGATCAAGCTGCGCGATCAAGGCCTGGTCAAAAGCATCGGCGTATGCAACTTCCATACGCCGCACCTGCAGCGCCTGCTGGATGAAACCAACGTGGCGCCGGTCGTCAACCAGATAGAGCTGCACCCGCTGCTGCAACAGCGCCAGCTGCGCGCCTGGAACGCCACGCACCATATCGCCACCGAATCCTGGAGCCCGCTGGCGCAGGGCGGTGAAGGGGTGTTCGACCAGCCGCTGATCAAGGCACTGGCCGAGAAATACGAGAAAACCCCGGCGCAGATCGTGGTGCGCTGGCACCTGGACAGCGGCCTTATCGTGATCCCGAAATCGGTCACGCCGTCGCGCATCCGCGAAAACTTCGAGGTGTTTGATTTCAAACTCGATAAGGACGAACTGGGCGAGATCGCCAAGCTGGACGTCGGCAACCGCCTCGGGCCGGATCCGGATACCCTGTAACCCCTCCCCAAGCCCTCTCCCGTCGGAGGGGGCTTTTCCTTCCCGCGCATTGCCCCCTTACGCCGCCTGACGTTATGATGACGACGCCGGAGGCCTCGCCCGCCGGTTAACGCCGTTAAAAAAACAGACAAGCACGGAGCACCATGAAATTCTCTTTCTCACACGGGTTACGGCTGGGCATGCTTTGCGTCATGCTGGTGCTGGCGGGTTGCGCCGGCAAGAAACAGCGCGTCAGCTACGATCGCCACGCTTTCGATAGCGCCATTAAAGACGCCGCCAGCGAATACGGCGTGGACGCCAAGCTGATCACCGCCATGATCCAGGTGGAGTCCGGCTTCAACCCCGCGGCGGTGAGCAAATCCAACGCTATCGGCCTGATGCAGCTGAAAGCCGATACCGCCGGCTGCGATGCCTACCGCTACAAAGGCAAACGCGGTTGCCCGGACGCTGACGACCTGCGGGATCCCGACACCAATATCGATCTCGGCGCCGCCTACCTGGCCACCTTGCAAAAACAGCAGCTTAAAGGGATCGCGAACCCTGTTACGCTGCGCTACGCCACCATCATCGCCTACGTCAACGGCACCGGCGCGCTGCTGCGCACCTTCTCCAGCAACCGTCAGCAGGCCATCGCGATGATCAACAACCTGTCGCCGGAAGCCTTTAACTGGCACGTGCGCAAATACCATCCCGCTCCGCAGGCGCCGCGCCATTTGATGAAAGTGGAAGCCGCCTACGATAGTTTGTGATGAGCAAAAGTAAAAAGGAGAACCCCAGGGTTCTCCTTTTTGTTTGCGCACGCGGCGTGGCCGTTACGGCTTGGCTTTGCGAATCGGTTTGCGCGGCGGCCGGTTGGACGGCGTGCGCTGCCGATTGATATCGGTATGCTTGGTCAGCGCCGGCCGGGTATGGCGCTGCAGGCGTTTCGCTTCGCGCTGCTCGTCGATGCTCGGCGCCGGCACCAGACACTCGCGGCGGCTGCCGATCAGGTGCTTCAGCCCCATCTCTTCCAGCGCGGTGCGGATCAGCGCCCAGTTGGCCGGGTCGTGGTAACGCAGCAGCGCCTTATGCAGGCGACGCTGGCGATCGCCGCGCGGCACCACCACGTCTTCGCTCTTGTACCCCACCTTGCTCAGCGGGTTTTTGCCGCTGTAATACATGGTGGTGGAGTTGGCCATCGGCGAGGGATAGAAGTTCTGCACCTGATCGAGGCGGAAACGGTTCTTCTTCAGCCATAGCGCCAGGTTCACCATGTCTTCATCACGAGTGCCCGGGTGCGACGAGATGAAGTACGGGATCAGATACTGTTCTTTGCCCGCCTGCTTCGAATAGTGATCAAACAGCTGCTTGAAGCGATCGTAGCTGCCCATGCCCGGCTTCATCATCTTCGACAGCGGCCCTTCTTCGGTGTGCTCCGGCGCGATCTTCAGGTAGCCGCCGACGTGGTGGGTCGCCAGCTCCTTGATATAACGCGGATCTTCCACCGCCAGATCGTAACGAACCCCGGAAGCGATCAGGATCTTCTTGATGCCCTCCAGCGAACGCGCACGGCGATACAGTTTGATGGTCGGCTCGTGGTTGGTGTCCATGTAGGTGCAAATCTCCGGATACACGCACGAGGCGCGGCGGCAGGTCTGCTCGGCGCGCGGGTTGGTGCAGCGCAGCATATACATGTTGGCGGTCGGGCCGCCGAGATCGGAGATCACGCCGGTAAAGCCCGGCACCTTGTCGCGGATCTCTTCGATTTCGCGAACGATCGAATCTTCCGAACGGCTCTGGATGATGCGCCCTTCGTGCTCGGTGATCGAACAGAACGAGCAGCCGCCGTAGCAACCGCGCATGATGTTCACCGAGAAACGGATCATGTCATAGGCCGGAATGCGATCCTGGCCGTAGGACGGATGCGGTACGCGCTGATAAGGCAGCGCGAAGACGCTGTCCATCTCCGGCGTGGTCAGCGGGATCGCCGGCGGGTTGATCCACACGTAGCGATCGCCGTGTTTCTGCATCAGCGCACGGGCGCAGCCCGGGTTGGTTTCATGGTGCAAAATGCGCGAGGTGTGCGCATACAGCACCTTGTCGCCCTTCACTTTCTCGAAGGACGGCAGCAGCACGTAGGTCTTCTCCCACGGCTTCGGCTTGGCGGCGCGCACGGTGACAGGCTTGGCCTCCGGCTCTTTCGGCTTGGCGCCGTCGGCGCACGGCAGATCGTCGCCGTACGGGTTCGGGATAGCTTCGATACGGCCCGGCTTGTCGAGACGGGTGGAATCCACGCCGCTCCAGCCCGGCAGCGCTTCTTTGCGCATCACCGCGGTATTGCGAATATCGTGGATGTCGCCGATCTTCTCGCCTGCGGCCAGGCGATGCGCCACTTCCACCAGCGGGCGTTCGCCGTTGCCGTAGATCAGCATGTCGGCTTTGGAATCCACCAGCACCGAGCGGCGCACGGTATCAGACCAGTAATCGTAGTGGGCGATGCGGCGCAGGCTGGCTTCGATGCCGCCCAGCACGATCGGCACGTCTTTGTAGGCTTCTTTACAACGCTGGCTGTAAACCAGGGTAGCGCGATCCGGGCGTTTGCCGCCGACGTTGCCGGCGGTGTAAGCATCGTCGTGGCGCAGTTTGCGATCGGCGGTATAGCGGTTGATCATCGAGTCCATGTTGCCGGCGGTGATGCCGAAGAACAGGTTCGGTTTCCCCAACCGCATGAAATCTTCTTTGTTGCTCCAGTCCGGCTGCGCGATGATGCCGACGCGGAAGCCCTGCGCTTCCAGCATGCGGCCGATGATCGCCATGCCGAAGCTCGGGTGATCGACATAGGCGTCGCCGCTGATGATGATCACGTCGCAGCTGTCCCAGCCCAGTTGATCCATCTCTGCTCGCGACATCGGTAAAAACGGCGCGGTGCCAAAACATTCCGCCCAATAAGGCTTATAGGAAAACAGTTCACGATCGGGTTGGATCAGGCTGGTGGTGCTCATTCTGCTGCTCTTTTTACAGGTTAATTAATCGCCGGGCGGCGATTATACGCACTAGCAGCAAAAAGAGCATGGTTATTTCGCTAACCGTTCACTTCGAATTCATAAACGTCGCTGCGACACAAAATATCGCTGAACTCCAGCGCCTCGCCCTGGGCATTGCGGCTGGTCTGGGTGATGTGCAACAACGGCGCGCCGCACGGCACGTTGAGCAGCTCGGCGACCTCGTCGCTGCAGGACACCGCCTTCAGCAGAAAGTGTTTATCTTCTGGCACGATGCCGCGCGATTGCCATAACGCATACAGCGAATGTTCCAACTGCCCCGGTTCGGGCAGGAAGCGCGGCGGAATATAGGTGGTTTCCAGCGAGACCGGGCTGCCGTTCAGCAAGCGCAAACGCCGCAGTTTGATCACCTCATCCCCCTCCGCCAGCCCCAGCGCCGCCGCGGCCTTGGCTGGCGCGCCGACCCGGGTGCGCAGCAACCATCGGTTACTGACGCTGCTGCCGTGGCGCAGCGCCTGAGCGGTGAAACCGCTGTCCTTATCGAGGGAATAGCCGATGCGCATCGCCACGCGGGTGCCAACGCCCTGCTGCCGCGAAATCAGCCCCTTCTCCTCCAGCAGCTTCATCGCCTTGCTGACGGTGACACGCGACAGCCCCAGGCCTTCCGCCATCTGCCGTTCCGGCGGCAAAAACGCCTCGGCCGCCAACACCTGCTGCCTGATTGCGGTTTCTATCGCCGTCGCCAGCTGAATATAACGCGGCGCTACCGCCCCCTGCGCCAGATGGCCACGCAGCCAGGCCATAAAATCCGTCATTCGCCCGCCCTCTTACCTATGCCATTTGTCTGGATTTCGTTTTTTATCCTATCGCCGATCCGGCGATAAGCCCCTCACCTTAACTAAAATATCGCTAATGTTTTCAGAGTGGCATCACAATTTTTGCCTAATGGACTTTCATTGGATCTAGATCGCGCGTAATCTGTGCTTATTGATGTTGATACATCAATCGCACCAACACCAGGGACCCACTTTAAAAACAATAAAAAACCCGCTGCCAGCCCTAAAGGATACCCTTGATGGCCGGCAGCGGGCATATACTGTCAGCACAAACGGCCGAGAATAAGCAACGTAGCTAATGGATAGCTTGCTCACTGCTCATAGCCGCATCACAGGATCCCTTCGCGGTGGGCGAACCGGATCGATGTCGGCAAATAGAAACGTTCCCGCTTCGCCAAACCCCGCTGCAGACCCACTCTTTGACTACACTCATTGGCGCCGTGCGGCCGACGTGCCTCACCCGATCAGGCGGATACCGCCCTCATTTTGACAGACCCGGCGGTCTCAGCCGCTACACACTGCGCGGAATCGGCGTCTTCACCGACAACGGAATAGCCGGCGTCAACCGCGCCAACGGAATCGATTTTCAGTCAACTGCGGCGGCCCTCGCGGCCCTGCGCTACAGGGATCATTTGCTATGACCGATATCAATCGCAATGAAGCATGGAAGGTAGAAAGCACCGGTATCGATCGGGTGCCGGACGCGGAACAGACCGGCAAGCCCATCGAGCTGTTTTGGATCTGGTCGGCGGCCAATATCGGCATTCTCGGCGTGGTGTACGGCGCCATTATCGTCGGCTTCGGCTTATCCTTCCTGCAATCGGTACTCGCCGCGCTGCTCGGCGTCGCCAGCTTCGTGCTGGTCGGCCTCACCAGCTTCGCCGGCAAGCGCGGGCGCACCTCTACGCTGACGCTCTCACGGGTGATTTTCGGCCTGAAGGGCAACGTGGCGCCCACCCTGTTCAGTTGGATCAACCTGATGGGCTGGGAAGCGGTCAATGTGATCACCGGCACCCTGACGCTGGCGGCGCTGTTCGAGGCCTTCGGGTTGGGTAGCAGCCACCTGCTGACCGCGCTCAGCCTGCTGCTGTTCGGCGGGCTCACTGTCGTCGTCAGCCTGCTGGGGCAAAATACCGTGGTCTGGATGCAAAGCTGGTTCAGCCGCATCTTCGGCACCATGACGCTGATCGTGGTGCTCTATATCCTGTTCAACACCGAGTGGAGCCAGGTGCTGGCGCTGCCTTCCGGCAGCTGGTTGACCGGCTTCCTGCCGGCAGTATCGGTGATCGCCGCCGGCACCGGCATCAGCTGGGCGATTGCCGGCGCCGATTACAGCCGCTATCAAAGCCCGAGCTCGTCGAGCAAAAGCATTTTCGCCGCGGTAATGGGCGGCGCCTGTTTGCCGCTGATGCTGCTGATGCTGGCCGGCATCCTGCTTTCCGTGCAGCTGCCCGATCTGGCCAGCGCCGCCAACCCCATCGCGCTGATAGGCTCCGTGCTGCCCGCCTGGATGGCGATCCCTTATCTGCTGGCCGCCACCGCCGGCATCGTCACCATCGCGGTGCTCAGCCTGTATTCCGCCAGCCTTAACCTGCTGACCATCGGCGTGCAGGTCAAACAGTGGCTGGCGGTGTCGATCGACGCGGTCGTAGTGCTGGGCATCGCCCTGTATGTGCTGTTCATCTCCGGCGATTTCATGGGGCCGTTCATCTCCTTCCTGGTGTTCTGCGGCGTCTTCCTGGCGGCCTGGGAGGCGATTTTCCTGCTCGATTACCTGTGCCTGCGCCGCCGCCACGGGTATGATGGCAACGCTTTGTACGGCCTGCATGGCCAGAACCGCGGCGTGCGCAAAGCCCCGCTGTTCTGCTGGTTCCTCGGCGCCCTGTGCGGCCTGCTGGTCACCAAAACCGGTTTTATCGACGGCCCGCTGGCCAAAGGCTTGTTCGCCGATTCCAGCCTGGGGCTGTTTGTGTCGTTCGCGGTGAGTCTGATCGCTTACGGTCTGTACCTGACCCAACGCAGAGAACATCAATGAGTGAGTGGGAAGCTGTAACACCTGTCCTGGTTATTGGGGGCGCGGTCGGCGATCTGGTGATGACGCTGCCGCGCCTGCCGACCAGCGGCGAAGATATCGAAGCCCAGCCGCAGGCGCGGCAAATCGGCGGCTGCGCGTTCAACGTGGCGCGCGCGCTGGTGCGCCTCGAAACGCCGGTGATTAACGGCATGCCGGTTGGCAACGGCGAATGGGGCGCGGCTGCCGAAGCCGCCATGGGCGAGCTGGGGCTGGAGGTGCTGTTGCGCCACGGCCAGATGGACAACGGCTGGTGCCTGGCGCTGGTGGAACCGAACGGTGAACGCACCTTCATCACGGTTTCCGGCTGCGAAAGCCAATGGAATAAAGCGCAGCTGGCGACGCTGCCGCTGACGGAGCACACCCTGATCTACGCCAGCGGCTACGAGCTGGCGGGTGAAAGCGGCGAAGCGCTGCGCGAGTGGCTGACGCGCATGCCGTTCGACCAACCGCGCCTGATCGATCCCGGCCCGCGCATCGCTCAGCTCAGCGAAGATTTCTTCGCCATGCTCAGCGACAGCCACACCCTATTGACGCTCAACCGCGACGAAGTGGCCGCGCTGTGCGGCGCCGGTGACGCCGTGGAGGCCGCGCAGCGCTATGCCGCCGCCCGCAACCTGACGCTGATCTGCCGCCTGGATCGCGACGGCGCGTGGATCTGCGACGGCCGCACGCCGCCGCTGCACGTTCCCGCCTATCCGGTAGACGTGGTCGACACCATCGGCGCGGGCGATGCCCACTGCGCCGGTTTACTGACGGGCCTGTCCGCCGGCTGGCCGCTGCCGCAGGCGGTCGATCTGGCCAACCGGGTCGCCGCTTGCGTGGTGGCCAGCCTCGGGGCCGCCAATCCGCCGGACTGGCAGCAGTTGCAACAGCGCTTCCCGCAGGCCTGACGTTTCAGGGCGCAGCCAGGCTGCGCCCCCTGCCTTACTGCGCCGCCACCGCGCTCTCCTGCGGCGAGTGGCGGTAGTTGAAGCTCAACGCGAACACGATCCCCAGCACCAGCGTATACAGCGCAAACATCAGCCAGATGCTCTGCCAGTCTTTCACGCCGTCATGGCTGAAGAAGTCCACCACCTCGCCGCTGGCGAGCGCACCCAGATAGGCGCCCAACCCGTTCACCATGGTCATGAACAGCCCCTGCGCGCTGGCGCGGATGCGGTGATCGGCCTCTTTCTCGACGAAGATGGCGCCGGAGATATTAAAGAAGTCGAACGCACAGCCGTAGACGATCATCGACAGCAGCAGCAGAACGAAACCAAAGCCGACCGGCGTGCCGTACGCCAGGAACAGGAAACGCAGCGTCCAGGCCGCCATGCTGATCAGCATCACCTGCTTGATGCCGTAACGGCGCAGGAAGAAGGGAATCGTGAGGATAAAGAACACTTCGGAGATCTGCGACAGCGACAGCAGCACCGCCGGATACCGGACGCTGAGGCTGTCCTGATACAGCGGATTGAGCGACAGATCGTGCAGGAACGGGTTGCCGAAGGTATTGGTTATCTGCAGCGCCGCCCCAAGCAACATGGCGAACAGGAAAAACAGCGTCATGCGCCGCTGGCGGAACAGCACCAGCGCATCCAGCCCCAGCACGCTCACCCAGCTCTTTGACTCGGCCGCGCGGTTGGTCGGGCAGCGCGGCAGCGTCAGCGAATAGGCCGACAGCAGCAGCGACGCCGCAGAAGCCAGGTACAGCTGCAGATTGCTGAGCTCGATTTGGCTAAAGCCGACCAGCCACATCGCCAGAATGAACCCCACCGTGCCGTACACCCGCACCGGCGGAAAGTCCTTCACCGTGTCAAAGCCGTGCTTCTCGAGGCAAAAATAGGAAATGGCGTTGGAGAGCGCGATGGTCGGCATATAGACCATGGCGTTGAACAGCATCACCCAGAACATCAGCATCGGTTGCTCGACCTGCGCCGCGCAGTACAGCGCCAGCGCCCCGAGCAGGTGGCAAAGCGCATACAGAGAGTTGGCCTTCATCCACCGATCGGCAATGATGCCCGCCAGCCCCGGCATGATCAGCGCAGCGATGCCTTTGGCGCTGTAAACCATCCCCACCTGCATGCCGCTGAAATGCAGCGTGTTGATCATGTAGGAGCCCAGCGTCACCAGCCAGGCACCCCAGATAAAGAACTGCAGGAAAATCATGACTTTCAATCGTGTTTTTATCGCCATCGCCATCACCTTGTTATTATGCTTTCAACGATGATTGATGCGGCAGGCCCCCTGCAGCCCGCCGCCGGTTTGCTTGCGCTATTACAGCGTTTTGAACAGCTCGCGGATCAGGCGCATGAAATCGTCCGCCGCCAGCGCCGCGCAGCTGAGCGTTTGTTCATGGGAGAGCGGCGTATCCGACAGCCCTTCGGCGTAGTTGGTCATCGCGGATACCACCAGCACCTTGAGGCCGCAGTGGCGCGCCGTCAGGACTTCCGGCACGATCGACATCCCCACCACGTCGCAGCCCAGGGTCTGCATCATGCGGATCTCCGCCGGCGTTTCGAAATTCGGCCCGGTGTAGGCGGCGAATACCCCTTCCGCCAGCGGGATGCCCGCGCTTTCGGCCACCGCCGCCAGCTGGGCGCGCAGATCGCGATCGTAGGCGTTTGCCAGGCTAAAGAAGCGCGGCCCGAAGCGCTCGTCGTTAACGCCGACCAGCGGCGATTCCGGCATGAAGTTGATGTGATCGGTAATGGCCACCAGGCTGCCCGGCGCCACCGAGCGGCGCAGCGAACCGGCGGCGTTGGTCGCCAGCAGGAATTCGCAGCCCAGCAGTTTGAAGGTGCGCACTGCGGTGGTCATCACCTGCATGCCGCGCCCTTCATAGAAATGACCGCGCCCTTTCATGCACAATACCGGTACGCCCTCCAGCTTGCCGGCGACCAGCTGCCCGGCATGGCCGGCGACGCCGCTCACCGGAAAGCCCGGCAGCTCCGCGTAGTCGATGGTGACGGTTTCGGTCATCACCTCCGCCAGGGCGCCGAGCCCGGAGCCGAGAATCAAGGCCGCTTTCGGCTGGAAATCCGGCAGGCGTGCGCGGACGACATCGGCGCAGGTAAAAGCATCTTCTTGATTAAACATCGTATTCTCTCTTTCAGCGGGGGATAATAATCCCCATAGTAGAGAGCGAGGCTCAGCCGAGACCAATACATTCTTGGCGGCCGATTTATTCCATTTACCTATAAGTTGAGCTGCGTCACAAGGAGACGATATCCCGGATGAATCAGCCCCATGCCCTGCCCGATCCCGGCCGGATTAACTTCCGCCTGCTGCACTATTTCCGCGTGGTGGCGGAAGAGATGAACTTCACCCAGGCGGCTCGGCGGCTGAATATGTCACAGCCGCCGCTCAGCAAGCACATCAAGGAGTTGGAGAGCCAGCTCGGCGTGGTGCTGTTCAAACGCACCACCCGCTCCATGACGCTGACGCCGGCCGGCCGCACGCTGCTGCGCAACGTCGAGCGTCTGCTGGATCAGGCCGACAGCGCGCTGCATCAGGTGCAACAGATGGGGCGCGGCGAAGGCGGCCACATGGTGGTCGGCATGGTCGGCACCTCGGCCTGGGGCGGCCTGATCGCGGCGCTGCGGCGGTTCAGCGAGCAAAGCGCCGGCGTCACCTGGTCGTTGAACGAGCTGACGCCCAGCCAGCAAATCGCCGCGCTGCAAAAGCGGCATATCGATATCGGGGTCTGGCGAGAGGCGCAGCAGCAGACGCTGCCGGGGTTGACCTGCCAACGGTTGGCAAGCGAAAGCATCGCCGTGGTGCTGCCGCTCGATCATCCGCTGGCGCAGCAGGAAAACATCCCGCTGGCGGCGCTGCAGAACGATAGCTTCATCGTGCTGCCGCCGCATGAGGCCAGCCTGGGGCTGTATCTGCACAATCTGTGTCTGCAGCAGGGATTCTTGCCGGACGTCGCTTATCAGGTCAACGAGCCGCAAACCCTGCTGGCGCTGGTGGCGGAAGGCTGCGGCATTACGCTGCTGCCGGACAGCTACGGCCGCATTCCGTGGCCCGGCGTCCGCTTTTGCTCGCTGCAACAGGCGCCGCCGGCGGATCTGTATGCGGTTTACCGCGCCGACAGCGTCACACCGGTGGTGCAGGCCTTTCTGGAGATGCTGCGGGCGCCGTAAGCGGCCCGCAGCGCAGATTACATCGTCGGCTGCACCATCAGCTGGCCGGCGGTGCCGCGATCGGCCATTTCCAGCGTCTGGCTGTAATACAGGAACGGGAAGTGTTCGGAGGTAGGTTGGTTGAAATACACCAGCAGCTCGACGTCGCCATCGACCCAGACGGTGTCCTTCCAGCCACGATCTTCCGCCATCGGCTGCGCGCCGTTGACGCGTTTGATCAGGAACTGCACGCCCTGAATATGGAACGACTGCGGCGTATCCGCATGAATGTTCCAGCGTTCCCAGGTGCCTTGCTGCGCCTGCACGTCGATGCGGTTCATGTCCCAAATCGCGCCGTTGATGCCAACGCCGCCGTCGCCCAGGCGGAAATCGCGGGTGCGGCTGGCGCTGCCGTCCAACAGCTGATCCGCCAGCAGGCGCATCGGCAGGTTGTCGGTCACCAGCGGCAGCAGGCCGGTCGGGCGCAGCGTCAGCACCTGGGTGGACACCAGAATGCTCGACGGCTCGAACAGGCCGCGCAGGCGATCCATGATGCCCGCCGCTTCACCGGCGGTGATGGTCACCTCGTCGCCCTTCGACATATCGATCAGCACTTCCCGGCGTTCGCCCGGCGCCAGCGACAGCTGCTGCACCGCGACCGGCGCGGGCAGGAAGCCCTGATCGCTGGCGATCACGTTGAATGGGCGCCCGTCGCTGAGCTGCAGAGTATAGCGGCGCGCGTTAGAGGCGTTGAGCAGGCGCAAACGCACCCAGCCGCGCGACACCTCGACATACGGGTTTTGCACGCCGTTGACCAACAGCGTATCGCCGACGAAGCCGCCCTGCGACGGCGCATCGTATTGCGGCGTGCCGAAGTTATCGAAGCGCTTGTCCTGAATGATCAGCGGGAAATCGTCGACGCCGTAGTGGTTGGGCAGCGGCAGCGCTTTGCTGACGGCATCTTCCACCAGCCACAGCCCGGCCAGCCCGTTGTAAACGTGCGGCGCCATGCGGTTCGGCGTGTTGGCGTGGTACCAGCAGGTGGCTGCCGCCTGACGAATAGGCAGCACCGGCGACCAGTCGACGTTCGGCGACATCATGCGCGGCGCGCCGCCCATCAGCGTGCCCGGCACCTGCAACCCGCTGACGGTCATCGCCACCGGCTCCTGCAGGCGGTTGCTGTAGATCAGCTTGACGTCGTCGCCGCTGTAAACCCGCACCGTCGGCCCCAAATACATGCCGTTGACGCCCCACACCGCCGCTTTGCGGTTATCCATAAACGCCCAGTGGGCGCGCTGCAGGGTCAGGAACAGCGGCTGACCGCGGCGAGACTCCAGCAGCGGCGGAATGGGTAATGGGGTCTGCGTTCCGCTCGCCTCTGCCCTCAGCGGCACGGCGCTCGCGCACAGCGCCAGGCCCGATGCCTGTAAAAACTGACGTCGACTGAGTGACATATTTTCTCCATGAAAAGCAATAACTAAACCGTGTGCAAAACCCAAACGCCCGCCAATCAAGATTAGCAGGCGCTCAGGCGTTAACGGCGCTGAACGCCAATTAAAAACGTATTCTTTGAAGCCGGTAGACTCTTATTTTTTGGCGGCGTTGCGCTGGGCGACTTCGGCGTCCAATTCGGCGATCTTCGCCTCCATCAGCTCGCGGCAATGGGCCGCCAGCTCGCGCACGTTTTCTTTACCGTATTTGCTGGTATCCACCGGCGCCAACATCTCGACGATCACATGACCGTTATTCCAGCGATTAAGATTTATATTACCGCTGGTGGTCGATACGCAGATCGGCACAATCGGCACGCCGGCGGCGATGGCCGCGTGGAACGCGCCGGTTTTAAACGGCATCAGCCCGCGACCGCGGCTGCGGGTCCCTTCCGGGAACATCCAGATCGAAATGTCTTTCTTTTTGAACTGCTCCGCCACCTGGGCGATGGTGCCGTGCGCCTTGGCGCGATTATCACGATCTATCAGCAGATTACCGGTCAGCCAATACAGCGGGCCGAAAAACGGGATCCACACCAGACTTTTTTTACCGACGGTCACGGTGCGCGGCTGCACGATATTCGAGGCCGTCACCATGTCGTAGTTATTTTGGTGGTTGGCGATATAGATGCAGTTGCCGTTGTTGGCCGCATCGGCCGGCACGCGGGTTTCAACCTTGATGCCGAACAGCGTCGACAGGCGGCCGAAAAGGTGGCCGAAGGTCGCCACATGGCGGGGATTGCGCGGGCTGAACAAGCAATAAACAGAACCGAAAATACACACCAGAATACAGAAAAGAGTGGCGAGAACGGCACGCAAAATCAATAACATAACAACCTCATTAGCACACTGCCAACGCAGTTTACTTCGCTGCGCAGATTCCTTTACTCATTATTTGCCGGCCAGGCGATAAGCACGCCGATGTCGCCTGCCTTTCTCGCTATTTTCCCGCCAGCCGGCAATACGCACAATAATTTTATGCGCAGAAATGTTAACTATTTGGAAAATAAACGCCAGCAAAAATAAATAAGGCGGCCACAGCATGCTGCGACCGCCCGTTAACGCTAGCGCCAACGCTTACTCTTCGCTGTCGCCGCCCGACGCCCGCACCGGCGCATCCACTTCAACGCGATCGATACGCTGCAGTCCGCGCGGCAGCTGGGTGCCCTTGCGACCGCGCTCTGCACGGAACTTCTGCAGATCTTCCGGCCGCAGCGTCAGCTTGCGTTTGCCGACGTGCAGCGTGACGGACGCCTGCGGCGGCAGCACGAACAGCCAGGCCAGCTTGTCTTCACCGGCCGCCGCCTGGGCTGCCGGAATGGAGACGATCTTGTTGCCTTTGCCCTTCGACAGCTGCGGCAGATCGGCAACCGGGAACATCAGCATGCGCCCGGCGGCGGTGATCGACAGCAGCATGTCGTCTGCGCCGTGGATCTCCATCGGCGGCAGCGCCCTGGCGTTGTCCGGCAGCGTGATCATCACCTTGCCGGCGCGGTTGCGCGCCACCAGATCGTTGAAGGTGCAAACGAAGCCGTAACCGGCATCGGACGCCATCAGCAGCTTCTGATCGTCGGCCGCCATCAGCACCTGCTCAATGGTGGCGCCCGGCGGCGGCGTCAGCTTGCCGGTCAGCGGCTCGCCCTGCCCGCGCGCCGAAGGCAGCGTCATCGGATCGAGCGCGTAGCTGCGCCCGGTGGAGTCGATGAACACCACCGGCTGGTTGCTCTTGCCGCGCGCCGCGCCGCGGAAGCTGTCGCCGGCCTTGTAGCTCAGGCCGGCCGGATCGATGTCGTGGCCCTTGGCGCTGCGCACCCAGCCCATTTCAGACAGCACGATGGTCACCGGCTCGGACGGCACGAAGTCGTGCTCGCTCATCGCCTTGGCTTCCGCACGCTCGGTCAGCGGCGAACGGCGATCGTCGCCGTAGGTCTGCGCGTCGGCCTGGATCTCTTTCTTAATCAGCGTGTTCAGCTTGCGCTCGGACGCCAGTAGCGCCTGCAGCTGATCGCGCTCTTTCGCCAGCTCATCCTGCTCGCCGCGGATCTTGACCTCTTCCAGCTTGGCCAGGTGACGCAGTTTCAGCTCGAGGATCGCTTCCGCCTGGGTGTCGGAGATGCCGAAACGCTGCATCAGCACCGGCTTCGGTTCATCCTCGCTGCGGATGATGTGGATCACCTCGTCGATGTTGAGGAACGCCACCAGCAAACCTTCGAGGATATGCAGGCGTTTCAGCACTTTCTCGAGGCGGTAGTTCAGGCGGCGGCGCACCGTGTCGCGACGGTAGGCCAGCCATTCGGTGAGGATCTCCACCAGCCCTTTGACCTGCGGGCGGTTATCCAGACCGATCATGTTCATGTTGATGCGGTAGCTGCGCTCCAGATCGGTGGTGGCGAACAGGTGGTTCATCACCTGTTCCAGATCGATACGGTTGGAGCGCGGCACGATCACCAGACGCGTCGGGTTTTCGTGGTCGGATTCATCGCGCAGATCTTCGACCATCGGCAGCTTCTTGGCGCGCATCTGGCTGGCGATCTGCTCCAGCACCTTGGCGCCGGACACCTGGTGCGGTAAGGCGGTGATCACCGCGCTGCCGTCTTCTTTCTTCCACACGGCGCGCATGCGCACCGAGCCGCGGCCGCTCTGGTAAATTTTGCGGATTTCATCGCGCGGGGTGATGATCTCGGCTTCAGTCGGGAAGTCCGGCCCCTGCACGAATTCGAGCAGGTCATCGAGCGAGGCGCCCGGCTTGTCGAGCAGCGCCACCGCCGCCGCCGCGACTTCGCGCACGTTGTGCGGCGGAATGTCGGTCGCCATGCCGACGGCGATGCCGGTGGTGCCGTTCAGCAGGATATTCGGCAGGCGCGCCGGCAACATCTTCGGCTCTTGCAACGTGCCGTCAAAGTTCGGGATCCAGTCGACGGTGCCCTGCCCCAGCTCGGCCAGCAGCACTTCGGCGTATTTGGAAAGGCGCGATTCGGTATAACGCATCGCCGCAAACGACTTGGGATCGTCCGGCGCCCCCCAGTTCCCCTGGCCGTCCACCAGCGGATAGCGGTACGAGAACGGCTGCGCCATCAGCACCATGGCTTCATAACACGCGCTGTCGCCGTGCGGGTGGTATTTACCCAGCACGTCGCCCACGGTACGGGCGGATTTCTTGAATTTGGCGCTGTTGTTCAGCCCCAGCTCAGACATGGCGTAGATGATGCGGCGTTGTACCGGTTTCAAGCCGTCGCCAATGTACGGCAACGCCCGATCCATGATGACGTACATGGAATAGTTCAGATAGGCGTTTTCAGTGAATGTGTGCAGCGGTAAACGCTCTACACCGTCATGAGTCAGATCACTCATTACTCAATTATCCTCAGACCGTGGCTTGGCAATCCCTGGACGACAATAAGGCATCGCTTGTCGATTCTGCCCGCGATAGTAACCCATCTGCGGGGTGGCTGTCACAGTTGGCGCAAGGATCGCCGGCCGAAGGCGCTGTCGCCGGAGCGTTTAGGCAAAATTCCACCGTGATTGTTGATTAATAATCAACACTGTTGTGCCTGCCGTCACGTTTTTACTTGCCTGGCCAACGATTACACTCTCGTTCAGCAAGCTGTTTTTGCGCACCGCAGCGGAAAACGGCATCTATCTTAACTCTGACGGGAGCCGCAAAAGATGAGCAATATCCTGATTATCAACGCTAAAAAGCAATTCGGCCATTCCAACGGCGAACTCAACCAAACCCTGAGCGACGTGGCGGAAAGCTTCCTGCGCGATCTGCAGCACGATGTGCAGGTCACGGTGGTCGACGACGGCTATGACATTGAGGCCGAGGTGCAGAAATACCTGTGGGCCGATGCGGTCATCTATCAGATGCCGGGTTGGTGGATGGGCGAGCCGTGGATCCTGAAAAAATACATCGACGAAGTGTTCACCGCCGGCCACGGCAGCCTGTACGCCAGCGATGGCCGCACCCGCTCCGACGCCGGCAAGAAGTACGGTTCCGGCGGCCTGATTCAGGGAAAAAAATACCTGCTGAGCCTGACCTGGAACGCCCCGCTCGAGGCTTTCACCGATCCGAACCAGTTCTTCCACGGCGTCGGCGTCGACGGCGTTTACCTGCACTTCCACAAGGCCAACCAGTTCCTGGGGATGGAAGCCTTGCCAACCTTTATCTGCAATGACGTGATAAAACAACCGGATATCGAAACGGACATCGCACGTTATCGCGAGCATCTGGCGGAAATTTTTGCTTAACTGGCAGCGAAGGGCTTAACCAACGAGGTAATGATGATCACCGTAATCGCAGAAATCAAAGTCAAACCCGGCCACCGCGCCACCGTGTTACAAGCCATTGAAAAACTGGTGCCACTGGTGCTGGCGGAAGAAGGCTGCGGCGAATACACGCCGATGGTAGACAGCCACACCCAGGCCCCCTGGCAGAAACTGTCGCCGGACTCGGTGTTTATGCTGGAAAAATGGCAAAGCCAGGCGCATCTGGAAAAACACCTGCAGATCGACCATATGCTCAAGCACCGCGAGACCATCAAGGACTACGTGCTGGGCACCGAGATCTACGTGCTGGAAAACGCACTGTAATCCCCTCAGAGGCCCTCTGCGGCCTCTGGCGGTTCTCCCTCAAGGCGGGCGCTGACGTAGTCGAGAAAACAGGTGAGGCGCGCCGCCAGCTGGGCGTCGTGGTAATACACCGCGTGGATCGGTTGACGCACGTCCAGCGTCTCCCGCACCAGCAGCGGCACCAGCCTGCCCGCTTCCCGATCGCGTCGCGTCATAAAGTCCGCCAGCTGGACAATGCCCGCCCCACGCAGCGCCAACTCGCGCAGCGTCTCCCCGCTGGAGGCCGAGATCGTCGGTTCGATGGCGAAATGCCGCGCCTGCCGGTGGCGTAGCGGCCACTGGTTCAGCGACTCCGGATAGGTGAATCCCAACAGGCAATGGCGGTGCAGATCTTCCACGCCGCGCGGTTCGCCATGCCGTTGCAGGTAATCCGGGCTGGCGAGAATGCGCAACCGGCTGTTGCCCAGCAGGCGCGCGTGCAGCGTAGAGTCGCGCAGCGCGCCGATGCGGATCGCGATGTCGGCGCGTTTCTCCAGCAGGTCGATATTGCGATCGTCGGTGTCCAGCTCCAGCTCAATCTGCGGATAACGGCGGCGGAACTCCGCCACCATCGGCACCAGCACGTGCGCCATGAAAGGGGCGGCGGCGTTGACCCGCAGCCGACCGGCGGGCAGCCGGCGCCGCAGCGCCATGAGTTCTTCGGCCTGATCTACCGAACGGAGGATTTCGCGCGCAGGCGCCAGGAAGCTCAGCCCTTCTTCGGTCAGGCTCAGGCGACGCGTGGTGCGGCGCAAGAGCGTAGCGTCGAGCTTCGTTTCCAGACGGCTGAGTGCGCGGCTGACGCCGGAGGTGGTTTGGCCGAGCCGATCGGCGGCGGCGGTGACCGAACCGCTGTCGACCACCGCCGTGAACGCCAGCAGCTCTTCAAGGGTGATCTTCACGCGGTTCGCCCCAGGTTGACGGGCGCCGCATGCAACGCCCTGCGGGAAAGCAGGCCCGGCGTTTCACCGGGCCAGGGTCAGGCTCAGACCGCCAGTTCGGCCATGTCGCCCTTGTCTTGCAGCCAGTTGCGGCGATCTTCCGAACGCTTCTTGGCCAACAGCATGTCCATCACCGCCAGCGTCTGATCGACGTCATCCTCTGCCACCGTCAGTTGCACCAGACGGCGAGTGTTCGGATCGAGGGTGGTTTCGCGCAGCTGCAGCGGGTTCATCTCACCCAGCCCTTTAAAGCGCTGTACGTTCGGCTTGCCCTTCTTGCGCTTCAGCTGTTCCAGCACGCCGGCTTTCTCTTCTTCATCCAGCGCGTAGAACACCTCTTTACCGAGATCGATACGGTATAGCGGCGGCATGGCGACATAGACATGGCCGCCTTTCACCAGCGAACGGAAGTGGCGCACGAACAGCGCGCACAGCAGCGTGGCGATGTGCAGGCCGTCGGAGTCCGCATCCGCCAGGATGCAGATTTTACCGTAGCGCAGCTGGCTGAGATCTTCGCTGTCCGGATCGATGCCGATCGCCACGGAAATGTCGTGCACTTCCTGCGAGGCGAGCACTTCATCCGAGGAGACTTCCCAGGTATTCAGGATCTTGCCCTTGAGCGGCATGATCGCCTGATATTCACGATCGCGCGCCTGCTTGGCCGATCCGCCCGCCGAGTCCCCTTCCACCAGGAACAGTTCGGTCATGGCCAGATCCTGCGAGGTGCAGTCCGCCAGCTTGCCCGGCAGCGCCGGCCCGCTGGTCAGCTTCTTGCGCACCACTTTCTTGGCGGCGCGCAGACGGCGCTGGGCGCTGGAGATCGCCAGCTCGGCCAGCTGTTCCGCCGCCTGAACGTTCTGGTTCAGCCACAGGCTGAAGGCGTCTTTCACCACGCCGGAAACGAAGGCCGCGCACTGACGCGACGAGAGACGCTCTTTGGTCTGCCCGGCGAACTGCGGATCCTGCATCTTCACCGACAGCACGTAGGCGCAGCGATCCCAGATATCCTCCGCCGACAGCTTCACGCCGCGCGGCAGAATATTGCGGAATTCGCAGAACTCGCGCATCGCGTCCAGCAGCCCCTGACGCAGGCCGTTGACGTGGGTGCCGCCCTGCATGGTCGGGATCAGGTTGACGTAGCTTTCGGTCAGCAGCTCGCCGCCTTCCGGCAGCCACAGCAGCGCCCAGTCCACCGCTTCGGTATCACCGGCGAAATTGCCGACGAACGGCGCTTCCGGCAGGGTAATCAGGCCGTTGACCGCTTCCATCAGGTAGTCGGTCAGACCGTCCTGGTAGCACCAGCGCTGTTCGGTGTTGTTCACCTTGTCGATGAAATAGATCTCGACGCCGGGGCACAGCACCGCTTTGGCTTTCAGCAGGTGAGTCAGGCGCGATACCGAGAAACGCGGGCTGTCGAAGAACTGTTCGTCCGGCCAGAAGTGCACGCTGGTGCCGGTGTTGCGTTTGCCGCAGGTGCCGGTCACCGTCAGATCCTGCACCTTGTCGCCGTTTTCGAAGGCGATGCCGTAGACGTTGCCGTCGCGGCGCACGTTGACTTCCACCCGTTTCGACAGGGCGTTGACTACCGAGATGCCAACGCCGTGCAGGCCGCCGGAGAACTGGTAGTTTTTATTCGAGAATTTACCGCCGGCGTGCAGCCGGCACAGGATCAACTCAACCGCCGGCACGCCCTCTTCCGGGTGGATATCCACCGGCATGCCGCGGCCGTCGTCGATCACTTCCAGCGACTGATCGGCGTGCAGAATCACGTCGATACGCTTGGCGTGACCGGCCAACGCTTCGTCGACGCTGTTATCGATCACCTCTTGGCCGAGGTGGTTTGGGCGCGTCGTGTCGGTATACATGCCGGGACGACGGCGCACTGGTTCTAGACCGCTGAGTACTTCAATGGCATCAGCGTTATAGCTGGATTGAGTCATCGTTGATTATTTTTTCGTGGTTAAAGGGAGGTGCCGGAACGGTCCGTCAGACCGCGTTTAGCCCTAAAAAATCCACAATCTGGGGGAAGTAGTGCTCGAAACCGACGAAGGCGTGGTTTCCACCCGACTCCACCGTTTGCCGACACGCGGTGTAATACGCCACTGCCTGGCCGTAATCGAGAATTTCATCGCCCGTTTGCTGCAGCAGCCAGATTAAATCCGGCGACTCCAAGGGATCGATCTGCATCACTTTCAGATCGTAAACGTGACGTGACTCTAACACATATTGCTGGCCGGTGTAGGGGTTCTCGTTGGCGCCGAGATAGTCAACCAGCAGCTCAAACGGCTTGACCGCCGGGTTGACCACCACCGCCGGCAGCGAAAAACACTGCGACAGCCAGGTGGCGTAATAGCCGCCGAGCGAAGAGCCAACCAGCCCGAGCGTTTGGCCGGCGCGCTCCAGCACCAGATTCTCCAGCATCTCGGCGGCCTCCGCCGGAAAAGCCGGCAGCTGCGGCACCAGCATCTGGATATCGGGATGGTGCTCAGCCAGCCAGGCCTTGAAGGCCACCGCCTTGGCCGACTGCGGCGAGCTGTTGAAACCGTGCAGGTAGAGCAGTGTCGAAGGCATCAGTATCCATCCGAGTCCATATCGGGGCGGAAATCGTCGTTTTCCAGGCGGAACACCTGCGTCTCGACGCGGCCATCCGGCAACAGATCGAGGTAGCGCCAGCCGGGGGAGACGTCGTCGATGGTGAAGTTCGTGCAGTGCGGCTTGAATTGCACGCAGGTCGAGGGCGTCGCCAACAGGCGCCGGCCCTGCCATTCCAGATCCAGATCCTGGTGAATGTGCCCGCACACTACGGTATTCACTTTCGGATAACGCAGCAGGATCGCACCCAGCATATGCGGGTTGCGCAGGCTGTGCTGATCGAGCCAGGTACAGCCGGAAGGCAGCGGATGATGGTGCAGCAGCAACAGCGTATAGCGCTCGGGGTGAGCCTGCAGGCAGCGCTCCATCCACTCGAGCTGGTATTCGCTCAATTCGCCGTGCGGCACGCCGAACACCTGGCTATCCAACATCAGCACCTGCCAGTTATCGCCCAGCAGCACCTGTTTGGAAGGCGCGATACCGGCGGCGGCCAACGCGTCGACCATCGCCGGTTGAAAATCGTGGTTACCCGGCAGCCACACGCAGGGGGCTGGCAGTTGTGCGATGCCGGCGGCGAAGTGGCGGTACGCCTCCTGCGAATGATCCTGCGCCAAATCTCCCGTGGCGACGATCAAGTCGACATCGCGGCGCTGCGCCTGGATGGCGTCCAGCACCGCGTGATAGCTGCGATAGGTATTGATGCCGAGCAACGTCTCGTGTTCGCCGGCAAAAAGGTGGGTATCTGTTATTTGTAGAATCCTGACCGCGGCCCCACTCGCCACGGGCAGTTTAAACAGGCTTTCCAAATGGTGTCCTTTGTTATTTCAGTCTGTCTAACAAACCGGAACCGCCATCGCTCCATGCGCCAAACAGTAGCGCAGCCAATCAGCAAGAAACTGGTTAATTTGATGCTTTTCGTCGCGTTGATGCAACTTTTTATTAGGATAATCATAACGCGCTTTAAAGCGGTAGATCTGCTGACTGGAACACACTTCCGCAACCATGGCGTCATGGTACAGCCGCACCGTCATCGCGGGCAGGCTCCAGTAGCTGACCGCCGGAAAGAGCTGCTCGATCTCCACCAGCGACGTGTAACGCGTGGACTCAACGATGGTCAAACGATAGCCGGCGCCGTTCACCTGATAAGTCACCGTTTCGCCCGCTTCGTCGTTGCGCGGCAACAAGCGGCGCAATTGCGCGAAGTTGGTTTCGCACAATCTCATCATTTCGGGGAAATCAGGGGTATAGCGCTGTTTCATTAGTTGGCCCACTCTTTTCTCAACGATTCATGGTGCAACGCCAGCCATTGCAATGCAATCACTGATGCGGCGTTATCGATCGCGCCCTCCTCCACCCAGCGGTAAGCCTGCTCGCGGCTGACCACGTGGACGCGGATATCCTCATGTTCTTCCGCCAGGCCATGGATGCCTTCGGCGGTGCCGGCGTCTACCTCGCCGACCATGATCGACAGACGTTCGCTGGTGCCCCCCGGGCTGGCCAGATAGCTCAGCACCGGCTTGCAGCGCCCGACCACCACGCCGGCCTCTTCCTGCGCTTCGCGGCGGCACACGTCTTCGACGCTTTCGCCGGTTTCGATCATACCCGCCACCATTTCCAGCAGCCAGGGAGAATTACTGGTATCGACCGCGGCGATGCGCAGTTGTTCAATCAGTACCACTTCGTCGCGCACCGGATCGTAGGGCAGCAGCACCGCCGCATGGCCGCGCTCGAAAATTTCACGCGTGATTTCAGGACTCATTTCACCATTGAACAAGCGATGGCGAAACCGGTATAAATTGAGTGAAAAAAAACCACGATACAGCGTCTCGCGTGCAATAATTTCTACATCTTTTTTATCGAAAGTGACGGGTGACGGCTGCGAACGGTTCATGTGCGAATTCTCCTGCGTAGTATGCCGATAAAATAAACGGTTTTGATGACAGAAACAGTGGGACTCTCCGCCGCGGCTTTATGTTAGGCTGTTTTTCGCCGCCGGATGCGGCACGTTTGTGCGCTCGCATGTAATAGTGGGAAACAATCCGGATTGTCAGCCATAATATCAGCTGCAGCCGACCCGGGCAGTTTGCCAAGGTAAATGGGCGGTCTGAAAGGTAAAAGTTACGCGAGATGGCACATTCAGCCACCTGATGCGTACCGCAGACTCTGCTAGAATCGGCAACTATTTCGTCTATCGTCAGCGCTAACATAGCAATATTGCTGCACAACAAGGAATGCAAATGAAGAAACTGCTCCCCCTTCTTATCGGACTGAGCCTGGGCGGCTTCAGTGCAATGAGCCAGGCAGAGAACCTGCTGCAGGTCTACAAACAGGCCAGGGAAAGTAACCCGGATCTGCGCAAAAGTGCTGCTGACCGCGACGCCGCATTCGAAAAGATCAATGAAGCGCGCAGCCCGCTGCTGCCGCAGCTCGGCCTGAGCGCCGGTTACAACTACAACAACGGTTATCGCGACAGCAACGGCGTCAACAGCAATGTCACCAGCGCTTCGCTCGGCCTGACGCAAACCATCTTCGACATGTCGAAATGGCGTGCGCTGACGTTGCAGGAAAAGACCGCCGGCATCTCCGACGTGACCTTCCAGACCGCGGAACAGCAGCTGATCCTCAACACCGCCACCGCCTATTTCAACGTGCTGAGCGCCATTGACACGCTCTCTTATACCCAGGCGAACAAACAAGCGGTTTACCGCACGCTGGATCAAACCACCCAGCGCTTCAACGTAGGCCTGGTGGCGATCACCGACGTGCAGAACGCCCGTTCCGCCTACGATACCGTGCTGGCGGCCGAAGTCACCGCCCGCAACAACCTGGACAACGCGCTGGAATCGCTGCGCCAGATCACCGGCACCTTCTATCCTGAGCTGGCCTCGCTGAATACCGATCGCTTCAATACCCAGCGCCCGGAAGCGGTGAACAACCTGCTGAAAGAAGCGGAAGCGCGCAACCTGAGCCTGCTGTCTGCCCGTCTGAGCCAGGACCTGGCGCGCGAGCAGATCCGTTCTGCGCAGACCGGTTACATGCCAACGGTCAACCTGAATGCGTCGACCGGGATCACCAATACCCGTTACAACGGTTCCGCGACTCACGACACCCTGAGTTCAAACTCCTTCAGAAACTCTGATGCCGGTCAGAACCAGGTTGGCGTTTCGATCAGCCTGCCGCTGTACAGCGGCGGCGCAACCAACTCGCAGGTGGAACAGGCGCAGTACGGCTTCGTCGGCGCCAGCGAGCAGCTGGAAAGCGCCCACCGCGGCGTAGTGCAGACCGTGCGTTCGTCGTTCAACAACGTCAACGCCTCGATCAGCAGCATCAACGCCTACAAGCAGGCAGTGATCTCCGCGCAGAGCTCGTTGGATGCGATGGAAGCCGGTTATCAGGTCGGTACCCGCACCATCGTCGACGTACTGAACGCCACCAGTACCCTGTATAACGCCAAGCAGCAGCTTTCCAGCGCGCGTTATACCTACCTGATCAACCAGCTGAACATCAAGTCGGCGCTCGGCACGCTGAACCAGAACGATCTGCTGACGCTGAACGGCGCACTGGGCAAACCGGTGTCGACCGCGCCTGACGCCGTCGCGCCGCAGAACCGCTCTCAGGACGCCTACGCGGACGGCTACCAGGACAATGCGCCGATGCAACAGGTCGCCGCGCCGGCACCAAGCGCCACACGCGCTGCGGCACCGGCCGTTAGCCAACCGGCACGCAACAGCGGCAACCCATTCCGCAACTGATGCGCGCGCGTTGATAAACACGGGGTCCGGCCTGCGCCGCGCCCCGTTTTTTTTGCCCCGATTTCCCCACTTCTGCCCGCCGCCTCACAGCCGTCGCTGCCTCAGGTGGTATCATCGTCACTCTCGTTTTCGCAGTCTGGATGAGGTTCGATGGACAACGATTCACGCTGGCAGCGCTTGATTAACGACGGCGAACTGCCGCCGCCGCTGCGCCCGGCACAGGCGATTTACGCCTCCTGGCTACGCTGCCGCAGCCTGATGCAGCCCGACGTTTGGCAGGCACCGCACCGCGCTCAGGGCGCCACCTTCGAATCGATTTGCCGCCGCAAGAACGACCTGCTGACGCTCGGCCAGGCGGCGCTGGAAGACGCCTGCGAATACATGGAGCCACGGCGTTGCCTGTTGATGATCCTCGACGAGAGCGGCTGCATGCTGTGGCGCTGCGGCGACGCCAAAACCTGGGAGCTGTTGCAGCCATTGGGGTTCGCCCCCGGCGCTTACTGGGCCGAGGGGCAGATCGGCACCAACGCCCCGGCGCTGGCGGCGGCGGAAGGCCACCCGGTGCGGGTGAGCGGCGAGGAGCACGTGCGCCGGGCGCTGCACGGCTGGTCGTTCTGCGCCACGCCGGTCTACGACAACAGCGGCCGCCAACGCGGCTCGATCGCGCTGGGCTGCCTGCTGGCCGACTGCGCCGCCGGCGATCTGTCACTGACGCTGGCCATCGCCCGCGAAATCGGCAATTCGCTGAACGCCGACGGCCTGCTGGCGGAATCCAACCGCCATCTGAATCAGCTTTACGGCCTGCTGGACGGCGTGGACGACGGCGTTATGGCCTGGGATCACCGTGGCTACCTGCAATACATCAACCAGCGCGCCGCCGGCTTGCTGAAGCTGGACGAACAGCAGAGCCAGGGCAAACCGCTGGCGCAGCTGCTGACGCTGCCCGCCCTGCTCAAGCGCGCCATCGCCGAGCGGCAGCCGCTGCAACACGTCGAAGTCACCTTCGAAAGCCAGCGGCAGTTTATCGCCGCCTTGCTGACGCTCAAGCCGATTTTCGACGGCGATCGCTGCAGTTTCATCGCCCTGCTGCACCCGCTCGAGCGGCTGCGCCAGTACGTCAGCAGTCAGCTGGGGCGAGTCAGCCACAGCTTCGAGCAGATGCCCTCCGCCTCGCTGGAGATGCGGCGGCTGATCCGTTACGGGCAGCAGGCGGCCAAGGGCCAGCATCCAATCCTGCTGCGCGGAGAGGAAGGGGTCGGCAAAGAGCGGCTCAGCCAGGCTATCCACAACGCCGGCGAACGCGCCGCCGGGCCGTATATCGCCCTCAACTGCCAGCTGCTGCCGCAGGCACAGGGGTTACGTGAGCTGCTGGGCAGCGACGCCAGCGAAGAAGAGGCGGGCCAGCTGAGCAAATTCGAATTGGCCAACGGCGGTACGCTGTATCTCGAACAGATCGAATACCTGCCGGCGGAGATGCAGTCGGCGTTGCTGCAGGTGCTGAAAACCGGCGTGGTGATCCGCCTCAATTCCAGCCGGGTGATCCCGGTCGATGTGCGGGTGATCGCCGGCAGCGCCGCCGATCTGCCGCTGCTGGTGCAGCAAAACCGCTTCCGCCGCCAGCTGTTTTACAGCCTGCAAGCCTTCGAGATCCAGATCCCGCCGCTGCGCCAGCGGCTGAGCGATATTCCGCTGCTGGTCAAACACCATCTGCGCGCGCTGGAGCAACACTTTCAGTGTCGCTTTCGGGTGGATGACGAAGTGATGGCCCAGCTGGCGCTCTACCTGTGGCCCGGCAACGATTTGGAACTGAAAGGAGTGGTGGAGCGCGCGGCGATGATCTGCCACGGCCACCACATCCAGTTAGCAGATTTGCCGGCGCACCTGCTCGGCCAGCCGTCGCTGCTGGAGAGCGATCCGCAGCCCGGCGCGCCGCTGTTGACGCTGACGGACATGGAGCGCCAGGCGATCCTCCGCGCGGCGACCGTCAGCCGGGGTCAGCTGACGGAGATGGCGCAGCTGCTGGGCATCGGCCGCACCACCCTGTGGCGGAAGATCAAACAGCACGGGATCGATATCCGCCAGTTCAAGCTGCGCGCCTAGTGGCTGAGCTGCAACACCCCGCGCGCGGCGTCCAGCATCGCCTTCTGCCCACTGCGGGTTTTGCTCAGGCAATCCTGCATGCCGACCACCATCGGAATGCCCATCGCCTTCGCCAGAATGGCGCTGTGCGACAGGGCATTGCCACCGCTGAGGCAGATGCCGAGCACCAGCCGCCTGTCGAGCATCACCACCTCTGAAGGCATCAGCTCGTCCATCACCAGTATCGATGGCTCTGCCAGCGCGATGGCCGGCAGCGGCAGCCCCTGCAGATGGCACAGCGTGCGGCGCAGCATGTCGCGCACGTCCAGTTCACGCGCCCGCATGTAGTCGTCATCCAGTTCGCGGTACTCTTCGGCGATCGCTTCCAGCACCTGCCGCCAGGCCTGTTCGGCGCAGCACAGCTGTTGCGCAATGCGGGTGTAAGCCGCCTGCTGCAGATCCGGATCGTCCAACAGCATGCTGTGGGCGCCGAAGATCGCCGCCTGCGGCTTGCCGATCAGCGTACCGGTACGTTCCGCCAGCCGGTTCAGATCGCTCAGAGTGTGCTGCAGCGCCTCCCGCAGGCGTTGCTGTTCGCCCAACACCTCGTCCGCGCCGATCCGTCGATCGACGGTTGGCGGCCGGAAGCTGGGGGCCTGGAACACCGGCCCGCTGGTGACGCTTTCCGCCACCGGGATACCGTGCAGCGAAGGCTGCTGCCGCTCGGAAACCGTCTCGCCGAAATGTTGCTCCGCCAGCGCTTTGAACGCCGCCAGCGCTTCGTCCGCCTGCGCGCCGTCGGCGATCAGGCGAATGGTGTCGCCGTGGCGCACCTGCAGCAGCGCCAGCTGATTGAGGCTGCGCGGATCGACGCACTGCCCCTGCTTTTCCAGCACCAGCTCGGCCTTGAACGGCGCCAGCGCCTCTACCAGCCGCGCCGCCGGGCGCGCATGCAGCCCATGCGGGTTTTGCACCGTCCAGGTTGCGCTTTTGCCCTGCGCCAGCGGCAAAGCCGCGCTTTTCGCCGTAGATGTGGCCTCGCCCAGCTGCGCCTGTTTAGCCTGCAGCGCACCCTGCGCCTCCGCCACTACCTGCTCCAGCGAGGCGCCGGAGTTGGCGGCGACCACCGCCGCCAGCGTGCCTTCGACCAGCGGCGCCGCACACAGCCGCACTTTGGCGGCCAGGTCCGGATCCAGCAAATCGAGCGCGGTTTCCGCGCTGAGCAGCGCGCTGCCCAGGTCCATCAGCACCAGAACGCCGTCGCCGTCGGCAACCGCTTCGATCGCCTCCATCACTTTGACCGCGTCGGTGCCGATCGGGTGCTGCTCGTCATCCACGCCCGCCGCCAGCGCCAGCTTGCAGCCATCGCCGCGCATCATCTGCCGCGCCAACTGCTCAACGCCGCGCGCCAGCAACGCACTGTGCGAAACCACCACGATATTAATCATCTCGCCTCCTGCTACAGCTAACTACTGGCGACCTCGGCCAGCGTTTTCATCATCAGCATCACCGAAGTGGCGCCGGGATCCTGGTGGCCGATGCTGCGCTCGCCCAGGTAACTGGCCCGCCCCTTGCGCGCCTGCATCGTGATGGTGCTCTCCACCGCCCGCTCGGCGCTGTCGGCGGCGCGCTGCAGCGCCTCCGCCACGCTCAGATTCTGCTGCGCGGACTGGCCGAGGCTGTCCACCACCGGCCACCAGACGTCGCACATGGTTTTGTCGCCCGGCTCCGCCTTACCGCGCATCACCACGCCTTCCACCCCCTCCTGCATCATCTGCTGCAGCTCCGCCAGATCCAGGCTTTGCTTGGCGTTCGCCGCCTGCGCCGCGCGGATGAAGAAGGTGCCGAACAGCGGGCCGCTGGCGCCGCCCACGCTCGACAGCAGCGTCATGCCGGTATTTTTCAGAATGAAGCCGATATCTTTGTCTGCCACCGACGGCAGTTTTTCTACCACCTTGTTAAAACCGCGATTCATGTTCAAACCGTGGTCGGCATCGCCGATCTCGGTGTCCAACCGGGTCAGAAAATCGCGCTCCCGGCTGAACACCTCGCCGCAACGCATCAGCCAATCGACAACCTGTTGTTTGGTCAACGCCATGATTCCTCCTCAGCAACCCCAACGCAGCGCAGGCGTTTTCACCGGCGTATCCCACAAGGACAACAGCTCGTCGTCCACGTTCAACAGCGTGATGGACACGCCCTGCATATCGAGCGAGGTGCAATAAGAGCCCACCAGGTTGCGTTCGATAATGATGCCAGCCTCGGCGCAGCGTTCCGCCAATCGATGGTACACGCCATACAGCTCGGACAGCGGCGTGGCGCCCAGGTTGTTGACCAGCGCGATCGCCCGATCGCCGCGCCTCAGCGGCTGCTTGGTTTGCATCTCGTCGCGCCACTCGCCCTGCTGACGATCCCAGACGCGGATCGTGCGCTGATAGTGGCCGTGGTCGATCAGCGTATGGAACATGTCGTCCACCGCCGCGTTGAGCGTGGTGAACGGGCGGCGCGCAATGCCCGGCTCGCCGTGAATGCCGACGCCGAACTCCATTTCGTTCTCCGCCAGGGTGAACGACGGCTTGCCGGCGGCCGGAACGGTGCAAGCCCCCAGCGCGATGCCGATCGAATGCCCGTGGTTATTGATGCGATGCCCCAGCGTCACCACGCTGTCCAGATCGTCGCCGCGCGCCGCGGCGGCGCCCAGCAACTTCTCCATCAGCACGGTGTTGGCCACCCCGCGCCGCCCGGCGGTAAACAAGCTGTCTTTGACCGCCACGTCGTCATCCACCAGCACCGTCGCCACCGCGACGCCGCTGTCGTGCAGCAGCTCGGTGGCGGTTTCGAAGTTGAGCACGTCGCCGGTATAGTTCTTGATCAGCAGCAACACCCCGGCGCCGCCGTCGATCGCCTGGCCGCACTCGTACATTTTATCCGGCGTCGGCGAGGTAAAAATCTCGCCCGGACAGGCGCCATCGAGCATCCCTTCGCCGACGAAACCGCAGTGCATCGGCTCATGGCCGCTGCCGCCGCCGGACAGGATCGCCACCTTGCCCGCCACCGGCGCGTCGGCGCGGGTCACGAACACCGGATCCGCGTGCACCAGCAGCTCGGGATGGGCCTCCGCCAGCCCCTGTAACTGCTCTTCCAACACCGACTCGACCTGATTAATCAGTTTTTTCACGATGGTTTCCTCTGTAAGAACAGGGGCGCGGCGCACCGCGCCCCAAGGGTATCAATGACGCTGCAGCCAGGCGGCGCCCAGCCTATCCGCCGTCAGGATCGCCGCCTGCACGCCCGCTGGGGTGACCTTGAACGGCATGTTGTGAATGGTTTCGCCGGCGGCGCAGCTGGCCTCGGCCACCGCCATGATCTTCGCCGTCGCATCGCCGGTGACGCCCATCTGCGCCAGCGTGATCGGCAGGCCGATGCCATGGCAAAACGCCAGCACGGTTTCAATCTGCGCCATCGGGCTGTTCTGCAGCACCAGCTGCGCCAGGGTGCCGAACGCCACTTTCTCGCCGTGATACAGGTGGTGGCACTCTTCCAGCACGGTAAAACCGTTGTGAATGGCATGCGCTGCCGCCAGCCCGCTGCTCTCGAAGCCGATGCCGCTCAGATAGGTATTGGCCTCAATGATGCGCTCCAACGCTTCCGTCACCACGCCGGCCTCGACCGCCAGTTTGGCTTTCACCCCTTCCGCCAGCAGCGTGTCATAACACAGCCGCGCCAGGCTGAGCGCCGCCAGCGTCGATTTGCCGCCGGCCATGCTGGTGGCCTGGGCGTCGAAACAGGCCTGGGCTTCGAAATAGGTAGAGAGCGCGTCGCCCATGCCAGCTACCAGCAGGCGCACCGGCGCTTTGGCGATGATGGCGCTGTCCATCACCACCATGTCCGGGTTGCGCGGATAAATCAGGTATTCGGCGAATTCGCCCTGTTCAGTGTAGAGGACCGACAGCGCGCTGGTCGGCGCATCGGTGGAGGCGATGGTGGGAATAAGCACCACCGGCAGCTGTTGGTAGTGCGCCACGGCCTTGGCGGTGTCGAGCGTCTTGCCGCCGCCGACGCCGATCACGCCGCGGCAGCCGTGAGCCTGCAGCTCATGGCCGAGCCGGTCTATCTCTTTGCGGCAGCATTCGCCGTTGAAGCGGGCCGCGTGATGTTTCACGCCGTGCTGCTGCAGGCTGCCCATCAGGGTGTCGCCCGCCAGCTGCATCACGAAGTCGTCAGCGATCACCAGGTAGTGCTCGGCGAGGGATTTGGCGTATTCGCCGACGGCGGCCAGCGCATTGGCGCCCTGAATATATTTGCCTGGTGACTGGATGATTCTCAACATAACCGGATCCTTGTAGGGAGTTGGCGATGGTAACGTTCAGATATCAGGTGATGACGCGCCGACTTCGCCGCCGGCTTGTTGTTGTGCTTCGACTATGAGCGCCCGCCGCCCGCCTGGCGAGCCTCGCGATTTTTGTTCCATTATGGAACATCATCATAGCGACAACGTTTCATGATGAAACACCAACGCGCGTTTTTTCGCCGCGAAAGCGAACTGGCGCACACCCCAACGTATAACTGCGTAAAGAGTCGATTCTGCGGGCGTTTCAGCTTTAATTTTGACCATGTTTCCCCTATCCTTAGCGCCACTACTGGGAAAGGGCGAAAACAGCCCGCATGATGGGATTGATAACGATGAAACGGACAAAAAACATCAACCAAGAGACGTTCCGCAAATCCTGGCGCAGCTACCGTGTCGCGCCCGTGGCTTTGGCGATCAGCGCTGTCTTTATGCTGGCCGGCTGCGAGAAGAGCGATGAAACGGTCTCCCTGTATCAGAATGCCGATGACTGTTCGCGCGCCAATCCTTCGATGAGCGAGCAGTGCACCACCGCCTACAACAACGCCTTGAAAGAAGCGGCGAAAACCGCGCCGAAATACGCTACCCGCGAAGACTGCGTCGCCGAGTTCGGCGAAGCGCAGTGCACCCAGGCGCCGGCTCCGGCGCAGGCCGGCATGGCGGCGGAATCGCAAAGCAGCGGCAGCTTCTGGATGCCGCTGATGGCGGGCTACATGATGGGTCGCCTGATGGGCGGCTCCGGCTTCGCACAGCAGCCGCTGTTCACCTCCAAGAACGCCGCCAGCCCGGCGAACGGCAAGTTTGTCGACGCCAGCGGCAAGAGCTACGGCCCGGCCACCGCCGGCGGCCGCACCATGACGGTGCCGAAAACCGCCATGGCGCCGAAGCCTGCGGTCACCAACACCGTGACCCGCGGCGGCTTCGGCGAGACCGTGGCCAAGCAGACCAGCATGCAGCGCAGCAGCGCCACCTCCAACTCCGGCTCTCGCAGCATGGGCGGTTGATGCATGAAACGTATTGCTATTACCGAGCGCCCGGACTGGCGTGAAAAAGCGACCGAGTTCGGGTTCCGTTTCCACACCATGTACGGCGAGCCCTACTGGTGTGAAGACGCCTATTACCAGTTCACGCTGGCGCAGATTGAAGAGATCGAAAGCGCCACCGCGGAGCTGCACCAGATGTGCCTGCAGGTGGTAGAAAAAGTGGTCGGCAGCGACGAGCTGATGGCCAAGTTCTGCATCCCGAAACACACCTGGGAGTTCGTGCGCAGCTCCTGGCGCACCCACCAGCCGTCGCTGTACTCGCGTCTCGATCTGGCCTACGACGGCGTCAACCCGCCGAAGCTGCTGGAAAACAACGCCGATACGCCAACCTCGCTGTATGAGGCGGCCTTCTTCCAGTGGCTGTGGCTGGAAGACCAGATCAACGCCGGCAAGCTGGATCCGGAGTCGGATCAGTACAACAGCCTGCAGGAGAAGCTGATCGAGCGTTTCGCCGAGCTGAAAGCACATCACGGCTTCGGCCTGTTGCACCTGGCCTGCTGCCAGGACAGCGAAGAAGATCGCGGCACGGTGCAATATCTGCAGGACTGCGCGCAGGAAGCCGGTCTGCCGACCGAGTTCCTGTTCATGGAAGAGATTGGCCTCGGCGAGAAAGGCCAGTTTACCGATCTGCAGGATCAGGTGATCGGCAACCTGTTCAAGCTCTACCCGTGGGAATTCATGCTGCGCGAGATGTTCTCCACCAAGCTCGAAGACGCCGGCGTGCGCTGGCTGGAGCCGGCCTGGAAGAGCATCATCTCCAACAAGGCGCTGCTGCCGCTGCTGTGGGAAATGTTCCCGAACCACCCGAATCTGTTGCCGGCTTATTTCGCGCAAGACGATCATCCGCCGATGGATCATTACGTCACCAAACCGCTGTTCTCACGCGAAGGCGCCAATATCCAGATCGTCGAAAACGGTCAGGAAGTGGCGCGCGTCGATGGGCCATACGGCGAAGAGGGCATGATCGTGCAGCAGTTCCATCCGCTGCCGAAGTTCGAAGACAGCTACACGTTGATCGGCAGCTGGCTGGTGAACGATCAACCTTGCGGCATCGGTCTGCGCGAAGATCGCGAACTGATCACGCAGGATCTGTCGCGCTTCTACCCGCACACCATTCTCGGCTGATCGCCCCGCCGAAGACAAAAACGCCAGTCTCTGACTGGCGTTTTTCTTTACCCCACCTGCACCGACAGCATGCTCAGCGCCCCCATTTCGATACCGTCGATCGGCACGCTGATGGCCTCTTTTCCATCCCAACCGCCAAGCACGTACAGCAACGGCAGATAGTGTTCCGGCGTCGGATTCGACAGCGCCGCCCCCTCATGGCGCATGAAATCCACCAGCGGATGGTTATCACCCCGATAACGCAGGTTATCCCGGACAAAGTTATTGAACGATTCCGCCCACGGGTAGGCGCTGGTATCGCCCTGCCATTTCACCATGCGCAGGTTGTGCACCACGTTGCCGCTGGCGACAATCATCACCCCCTCATCGCGCAGCGCAGCGAGTTTGCGGCCCAGTTCATAGTGATAGGCCGCCGGCTGCGTGCCGTCGACGCTGAGCTGCACCACCGGGATGTCGGCATTGGGATACATCTTGATCAAGACGCCCCAGGTGCCGTGATCCAGCCCCCACTCGCCCAGATCGGCCGTTACCGGCACCGGCGCCAGCATTTGCTGCAGCTGCGCAGCCAGCGCGGGAGAGCCCGGCGCCGGATAACGGGTATCGAACAGCGCCTGCGGGAACCCGCCGAAGTCGTGAATGGTTTTGGGTTTTTCCATCGCGGTAACCGCAGTGCCGCGGGTATACCAATGTGCGGAAACCGCCACGATCGCCTTCGGGCGCGGCAATGACTCACCCAACGCACGCCATGCCCGGGTGTAACGATTGTCTTCCAGCACGTTCATCGGGCTACCGTGGCCAAGAAACAGTGCAGGCATACGAGAGGTGTTCATAGGGAGATCCTTAGTTCAAATTGTGCTATGCCGCTACATTACGCGCTTTGCCGCACCAACACAGCCGGATAACCGTGATGAAGATATTCAATAAATTTGAATTAAAAACGGAGGAATGCGCCGGCAGACAGAAAGATAAAAAATTTATATATTTCAATAGATTAATAACAAACATGAATGTCATGGCATTACTGCCACACAGATCCAATTTGTGAACAATTTATGTATTTTTTGTTAACACAATCTATACACTCCTCCTCTGCCGACGGGTGCCGACAGCCCCGCCGCGCAATGGGAATTACGTCTCACCAAGGAGGAATTCATGTTCAGACTCACACTGGCAACCCGCCTGGCGCTTTCCATGTCCTTATTCGCCGGCTGGACGGCAACCGCCGGCACAGCGGACAACGCGCAGCTGACGCAGCGCGAAGACCCTTACTTCCTTCAGGCGCAAGCTCAGCTGCAACAGCGGCTGAAACAGACGCCAAACACCAACCGCGCCAAAAACGTCATTCTGGTGGTCGGCGACGGCATGGGGTTTTCCACCGTGACCGCCGCCCGCATTTTTGAAGGGCAGCAGCGCGGCGTGGACGGCGAATCCAACGTGCTGGCCTGGGAGGCCTTCCCCTATCTGGCGGCGGCCAAAACCTACTCCGCCGACGCCCAAATCACCGACTCCGCGCCCAGCGCTGTGGCGATGACTACCGGCGTCAAAACCATCAACGATCTGATGGGCCTCAACCATACGGCGACCCTCAACAATTGCGAGGACCAGCAAACCAAGGCCGTCACCACGCTGTGGGAGATGGCCGCAACGCTCGGCATGTCCACCGGCGCCGTGACGACCGCGACCATCACCCACGCCACGCCGGGCGCGACCTATGCCCATATCGCCAACCGCGATTGGGAATCCGACGCAAAAATGCCGGCAGCGGCCCTGGCCGCAGGCTGCCGCGACATCGCGCGCCAACTGGTGGAAATGAAGTACGGCAACGGCCTCAACGTGGCAATGGGCGGCGGGCGCGCCAACTTCCTGCCCGACAGCGTGAGCGATCCGGAATACCCCGGCAAGACAGGCGCCAGAAAGGATGGCCGCGATCTGACGCAGGCCTGGCTACAACGCTATGGCGAGCGAGGGCAATACGTATGGAATCAGGCGCAGTTCGACAAAATCGAGCCGGGTAAGATCGACCACCTGTTGGCCCTGTTTGAGCCGTCGCACATGAACTTCGAGCACGATCGGCGGCAAGACGCGGCGGGAGAACCTTCGCTGGCGGAAATGACCGGCAAGGCCATCGATATTCTGGCCAAGAATCCCGAGGGCTACCTGCTGTTGGTGGAGGGTGGACGCATCGATCACGGCAGCCATAGCGGTAACGCCTACCGCACGCTGAGCGACGCGGTCGCCCTGAACGAAGCGGTGAAAACCATCGTCAATAAAGTCGATCTGAACGACACGCTGGTGGTGGTGACCGGCGATCACAGCCACACACTCACCATCGCCGGCTATGCCAAGCGGGGTAATCCTATCCTCGGTATTTCCGTGGGGGTCAACGGCAAACCGCTGCTGGGCAGCGACGGCAAGCCTTACACCACCGTCGGCTTCGCCAATGGCCCCGGCGGCACGATCCCACTGGCCGAACGCCCGGCATTGACCATGGAGCAGGCCACCGCGCCCGACTTTATTCAGCCGGCGCTGGTCCCGCTGAAAAGCGAGACCCACGGCGGGGAAGATCTCGGCATCTACGCCATCGGCCCCTGGGCCCATCTGTTCCAGGGCACGGTGGAGGAGAACTACACCTTCCACGTGATGAATTACGCCAGCCGCATCGGCGAGCGCCTGTCAAAACGGTAGCCACAAAAAAAGCCGCGTTACGCGGCTTTTTTATCGTTGAAAGCGGCCGGCTATCAGCTGGCTTTTTTCTCGTGCGCCTGGCGGTAGGCCACCAGATCTTCGATGGTCAGCACCACCATGTCGTGCTGTTTGGCGAAGGCGATCACTTCCGGCGCGTGCGCCATGCTGCCATCGTCATTGGTCAGTTCACACAGCACGCCGGCAGGTTTGAAACCGGCCATGGAAACCAGATCGATGGTCGCTTCGGTGTGGCCGCGACGGCTCAGCACGCCGCCCGGCTGCGCGCGCAGCGGGAACACGTGGCCCGGACGGTTCAGGTCGCTCGGCTTGGCGCTGTCTGCCACCGCCGCACGGATGGTGGTCAGGCGATCGGAAGCGGAAACCCCGGTGGTCACGCCCTGCGCCGCTTCAATGGTCACGGTGAAGGCGGTCTGGAATTGGCTGGAGTTGTTGGTCACCATCATCGGCAGCTCAAGCTGCTGACGGCGTTCTTCGGTGATGCACAGGCACACGATACCGCTGCCGTGGCGAATGGTCAGCGCCATCTGCTCAACAGTCATGGTTTCCGCGGCGAAGATCATGTCACCTTCGTTTTCACGGTTTTCATCATCGAGCACCATTACGCCGCGCCCGTTGCGCAGTGCGTCAATCGCGCGTTCAACGCGTTCTGTCGGCGTGCCGAAGTCTGAAAGTAGCGTCTGATTCATGGTAAAAAACCTCATTAAAAATTATGGATTACCAGAACCAGGGCGATCTTGAGGAGTAGCTAGCAATAGCTAAAAAAATAACGCAAGCGGGCGCAAGCCCGGCAGATACCGTTACTCTCTCCCATCCGGACTATAACCGTCGGCCCCGGAATTACACCGGATCTGCTGACCTCTAACCGGCCCTGACAGGCTGGCTGAGCGCTCGCGGGCTTTCACCGTAGAAGGTGATTTACCGCCGGTGGGGACTTTCACCCCGCCCTGAGAATAAGCAGGATGACTATAACGCTAATGGGTAGGCAGGGCAATTGGCAAAAGCACAATTCGGCCACGCACGGCGAATGCGCTTAATGGTTTATCCGGCGGGCAACTCGCATTACACTAAGCGGCAGCTATTAAACTCTGAAAGGGATACGCCATGATTGACCCGAAAAAAATCGAACAAATCGCACGCCAGGTTCATGAGTCCATGCCTAAAGGCGTTCGTGAATTCGGGGAAGACGTTGAGAAAAAAATCCGTCAGGTCCTGCAGTCGCAACTGACCCGCCTGGATTTGGTTAACCGCGAAGAGTTCGACGTACAGACTCAGGTGCTGTTGCGCACCCGCGAGAAGCTGGCGCTGTTGGAACAGCGCATGGCCGAGCTGGAAAGCAAACTGAGCGCGGCACCGGCCGCCAAGCAGGAAGACGAATAAATTCCCGCCAAGGGCGCGCACCGCGCGCCCTTGTTCTTTAGGTCGCCCGGCGTTAGCCGCGCCCGTCTTTGATCGCTTTGATGATGTTGGTGGTCGACAGCCCGTCTTCAAAGTTCAGCACTTTGACATCGCCGCCGTTGGCCCACACTTCCGCACTGCCGGCAATCTCTTCCGGTTTGTAATCACCGCCTTTCACCAGCAGATCCGGCAGAATGTCGGCGATCAAGCGCTGCGGCGTATCCTCTTCGAACGGCACTACCCAATCCACCGCTTCCAGCGCGCCCAGCACGATCATGCGGTTCTCCAGCGCGTTGACCGGGCGTGTTTCCCCTTTCAGGCGCTTGGTCGAGGCGTCGCTGTTCACCGCCACGATCAGGCGATCGCCCAGCTTGCGGGCGTTGGCCAGATAAGAGACGTGGCCGGCATGCAGAATGTCGAAGATGCCGTTGGTCATCACCACTTTCTCGCCGCGCTGGCGCGCCTGCGCCACGGCGTGTTTCAACTGCGCTTCGGTCATCACGCCAAAGCCGGTTTCGGCCCGGCCGCGCACCGCGTTTTCCAGCTCGATGGGCGACACGGTGGAAGTACCGAGCTTGCCCACCACCACGCCGGCGGCGGCGTTGGCCAGGAAACAGGACTCTTCCAGCGAATTGCCGGCGGCCAGCGAGGCGGCCAGCACGCCGATCACAGTGTCGCCGGCGCCGGTCACATCAAACACTTCCTGCGCCTGGGTCGGCAGGTGCAGCGGCTCAACGCCCGGCTGCAGCAGCGTCATACCGTGTTCTGAACGGGTGACCAGCAGCGCCGACAGCTCGAAATCCGCCACCAGCTTCATGCCGCGTTCCACCAGTTCCGCCTCATCCTTGCAGTGGCCCACCACCGCTTCGAACTCGGACAGGTTCGGCGTCAGCAGCGTCGCGCCGCGATAGCGCTCGAAGTCAGAGCCTTTCGGATCGATCAGCACCGGTACCTTGGCGGCGCGCGCCAGTTGGATCATGCCCTGCACCTGGCTGAGTGCGCCCTTGGCGTAATCGGACAGCACCAGCGCGCCGATCTGCGGCAGCGCCTGCTGAATGCGCTCCAGCATCGGCTGCGGATCGACGTTGGAGAAGCCTTCTTCGAAGTCGAGACGGATCAGCTGCTGGTTGCGCGACAGCACGCGCAGCTTGGTGATGGTCGGATGGGTCGGCACCGAGACGAAGTCGCAGCGCACGTTGACTTCATTCAGCTTGGCGCTCAGCGCCCGCGCCGCATCGTCGATGCCGGTCAGGCCCACCAGACGGGAAGTGGCGCCCAGCGAAGCGATGTTCATCGCCACGTTAGCCGCGCCGCCGGGACGCTCTTCGATGGCATCGACCTTGACCACCGGCACCGGGGCTTCCGGTGAAATGCGGCTGGTCGGCCCGTACCAATAGCGATCCAACATGACGTCACCGACCACCAGCACACCGGCGCGGCGAAAATCAGGCAGCGTAACTTTCATCCGATAACTCCAAAAAAGTACAAAATTTTAGTGGCGCAGATATTACCACAGACCGCCGGAATACCCGCAAAAAGGTATTAATCCAGCCATTTGGCCCAGCTGGCGTGCACCTGCTCGCGCTCGGCGGCGAACAGCCCGCTGCCGACCTTGCCGGAATGCTCCTGCAGCGCCAGATGGTGGATCTCGTCGCGCATGGTGACATAGGCCTGGGTCAGCGCGCGCGCCTCCTCTTCCGGCATGATGTCGTAATTGGCCATCAGCTCGAAGATGCGCACGTTGTCCGACCAACGCGTCAGCCGCGGTTCACCCGGCGCATAGCGTAAGACCAGATATTGGGCGATAAATTCGATGTCGGTAATGCCGCCCTCATCGGTTTTGATATCAAACAGATCGCGCTGCTTGTTGCCGAGATGGTTGCGCATCTTTTCACGCATCTCGCGCACTCCGCGCTTCAGGATCTCCGCATCACGCGTTTTGCACAGGATCTCGCGCCGGATCGCATCGAACTGCTGATGCAGCGCCGGGTCGCCATGCACGATGCGCGCGCGCACCAGGGCCTGATGTTCCCAGGTCCAGGCTTCGTTTTGCTGGTAATCGGCGAACGCCTCGACGGTGCTGACCAGCATCCCCGCAGCGCCGGAAGGCCGCAGGCGCGCGTCCACCTCATACAGAATGCCGGAGGAGGTGCGGGTGCTGAACAGATGCATCACCCGCTGCGCCAGCCGCAGGTAGAACTGACGGCCGTCGATGCAGCGATCGCCGTCGGTCATCACCTCCGGCGGGCAATCCAGCAGGAATACCAGATCGAGATCGGAACTGTAACCCAGCTCCCAGCCGCCCAGCTTGCCGTAGCCGATCACCGCAAAGCCGCGCCCTTCGCGCTCCTGCAGGTGGGTCGGTTGGCCGTAGCGCGCCACCATGTCGCTCCAGGCCTGCTGCACCACCGCGTCGATGATCGCCTCCGCCAGATAAGTCAGGTGGTCGCTCACTTTCATCACCGGCAGCGCGCCGGCGATATCCGCCGCGGCGATGCGCAGCTGCTGCGCCTGCTTGAACTGGCGCAGCGCCTCCAGCTTTTGCTCTTCGTCGTCTTCCGGCACCCGCAGCAGGTACTGGCGCAGCTCGCTGCGGTAGGCGTCCAGCACCACCGGCTGATACAGCGTGGCCGGATCCAGCAGTTCGTCCAGCAACAGCGGGTAGCGCGACAGCTGGTTGGCAACCATCGGCGACGCGGCGCACAGGCGGATCAGATGGCTGAGCGCCGCGTGATACTCCACCAGCAGCTCGAGGTAGGTGGTGCGGGTGACGATGCTGAGCAGCAGCTGCGCCAGCCGCACCAGCGCGGTCGGCGCATCCTGGCGCGGGCACACCTCAGCCAGCAGACGCGGCATCAGTTGATCGAGCACGTCGCGGCCACGCGGGCCGATGGTGCGTTTGTCGACGTCGTGGCGGAAATCGGCGATGGTGCGCAGCATCTGTCGGCGCCCCTCTTCGTCCAGGTGCGGCGTCAGCGGCGCCAGCTCGTTTTCCTCCAGCGCGTCCTGCCACAGGCTGTGGTAGTGCTGATAGTCGGGATCTTCGCCGACATCCGGGCTATCGTCGCCGATCAGGTCATCGAACACCGCCCGCACCGCCTGCATGTGCAACTCCAGCGTCGCCATCAGCGCCGGCCAATCCGCCAGCCCCATGCCGTAGGCCAGCCGCGCCTGATCGAGCGCATCCTGCGGCAGCGTCTGGGTTTGCTGATCGCCGATCGCCTGCAGCAGATTCTCCAGCCGCCGCAGGAACAGGTAGGCGGCGCTCAGCGCCCGCACCTGCTCGGCCTCCAGCAGCCCCAGTTCACCCACCGCCTGCAGCGTCGGCAGCAGCGAACGCCCCTGCAGCGCCGGCTCGCGGCCGCCGCGGATCAGCTGGAATACCTGGGTGATGAATTCGATTTCGCGAATGCCGCCGGCACCCAGCTTGATGTTGTCCTTCAGGCCGCGACGCCGCACTTCACGGGCGATCATGCCCTTCATGTTGCGCAGCGACTGGATGACGCTGAAATCGATATAGCGGCGGAACACGAACGGCCGCAGCGTTTTGCGCAGCTCCTGGCTGTAGGCGTCTTCCGCGCCGCCCATCAGGCGCGCCTTCACCATCGCATAGCGCTCCCAGTCGCGCCCCTGCTCCTGATAGTAATCTTCCAGCGCCGCAAAGCTCATCACCAATGGGCCGCTGTCACCGAACGGCCGCAGCCGCATGTCGACGCGATAGACGAAGCCGTCAATAGTCTGCTGATCCAGCGCCTTGATCAGCCGCTGGCCAAGGCGGGTGAAGAACTGGGCATTGTCCAGCTCGCGCCGCCCGCCCTGAGTCTGGCCGTTTTCCGGGTAGGCGAAGATCAGATCGATATCCGACGAGAAATTCAGCTCGCCGCCGCCCAGCTTGCCCATGCCGAGGATCAGCAGCGGCTGCGGTTCACCGGCGGCGTTGCACGGCGTGCCCCACTCGCGGCAACAGGTTTGGTACAGCCAGTCGCGCGCGCTGACGATCAGCGTTTCCGCCAATCCGCTCAGCTGCAGCAGCGTTTCTTCGGTCGAACACAGCCCCTGAGCCTGCGCCCAGGCAATGCGCACCAGCGTTTCACGGCGAAACAGACGCAGCGTGCGCATCAGCTGCGCCTCATCGCGCACCTCTTCCAGCTCGTCCTGCAGCCAGGCGGCATAGTGTTGCCACTCGCCGGGCGCCGGTGGTTGTTCGCGCAGCGTCGCCAGCCAGGCCGGCTGGGCAAGCAGCGCGTCGCTGACGAAGTCGCTCGACGCCAGCACCCACTGCTCCTGTTCGCTAAAGGCGCTGTCCGCGCCGTGAACTTCCTGAAAACGCTGCACAACCTGCTGTGCCTGAGCCTGTAACGCGGCTGAAAGTGGCGACATAGTGTATGACCCGTTCTGCGGCCCACGGCTGGCGGGCCGGCTTGATTAACGAAGCGCGCCGTTTAACCAGAATGGCGCATGCGATAAGGCCTGTTTGCGGCTGGCTTCATACCAGCCCTGACGGCGCTCGCTCAGCGCCGCCTGCAGTTCGCGCCAGGCCTCGATATAAGGGCCGGTCTGCTCGTCGGGGTAGGCACCCGACAGCAGGACCAGCGCCGAAATCTGACGCGTCAGGCGCGGCAATTGTTCCTGATATTCATCTTCGTTCAGCGTACGGCTGAAGGCTTCTTTCAGCTCCGCACCGCTGCGCCCCAGCATGATGTCGCTGAAGCGTTTGAAAGAACCGTCCAGCTTGGCCTGCGCTTTGGCATCGATAAACGGCCGCCAGGCGCCGCTCACCAGCCATGATGTGAGCGCCAACTTACATTGCAGGTAGGTGGCGCTGTAGCACAGGGCCTCTGGTTGCGCGGCTTTGTCCGCCAACAGCGGCTCGAGCTCGGTCAGACGGGCGCGCAGATCGGCGCTGGCCTTGCGCGGCACCAAACCGCCGAAGATCACCAGCGCCTGGCGAATCGTTCCGATCGCCTCAATCACCGAAGCGCGCGCCTGCGCGTCGCCGCGCAGCCACAGCTCTTCGTGGTACTGCCAGTGGCCCAGCGCCAGCTCGAAGGCGGCGATCATCCCCTGTTCCACGGTCGCCTTCGCCGCCGGCTTCAACACCCGCAGCGGGCGCACCTCGCGCGGCGGATTGCCCTGCGCCAGGTGGTAACCGCGCGCCGCCTTGCTCAGGCTGCCCTGACGCAGCCCGCCGTGCGCCGCCAGCTCACCGGCCAACGCCAGCAGATCGGCGGTATTGCCGTTCAGCAGCTCCAGCTCTACCTCGCTCAGGGCTTCGCTGAGGTCACCGGCGCACACCTCGCCCTGGTCCAGACCAATCTCGATCTCGCTTTGGCCGTAAGTAACCACCCACTTCTCTCGCACGAAATCGGTACGGAACAGCGGCTGCAACGCCTGCTGCAGCGCCGTGATATCGCAATCCTGCGGCCAGATGTCGGCAGGGAACTGCGCCAACGCCAGCTGCGGCTCGGCGATAGCGACATTGTATTCCGGGCGCTGGTGCAGGCCGCCCACCACTTTACCGGCGGTTTTGATGGTCATCTCATAGCGATCGTCGAAACCGCGAATGCGCAGCCCCATGTCGTGACGGCGCAGGACGTTGTCGGCCGTTTCGAAGTAAATGTTGGTCAGCTTTTGCGGCGCGGAATGCTGATGCGGCCAGGCGGCGAGCCATTGTGGCAGAGCGGCCACCGCTTGCGGCGCGGCGATGAATTTCAGTTCAATTTCAACGGTCATAATTCTTTAACACCAATAAGTTACGCATTCGCGTCGGTTTCAGCGCGGCGCGTTCGGCCCGCCGTATGCTGCCCAATGACGCACAGTTGCCATTATCTTACCGCGATTCCCGGCGCCTTAACCCTGCTAACTGTAGAAAAAACCTGTTACGTTATAAAACGCTGCGCAACTCACAGAATCAGCCACAGTAAGATAGTTCTCATTCCGGTTTTGGCGTTGCGTCGTCAGACTGAACGCTCTACTATCGTTCCATAAATTCACCCAGAAACGATGAACTAATGCAGAAATTACGCCTGATTTGCCTTGCCGCGCTGAGCTTCAGCATCACTTGGGCCGCACATGCCGAAGATAAACGCTATATCTCCGATGAGTTAAGCACTTACGTCCATAGCGGCCCAGGTAATCAGTACCGTATTGTCGGCACTCTGAACGCCGGTGAAGAAGTCACCCTGCTGAGCGTCAACGACAGCACCAACTACGGCCAGATCCGCGATCCGAAAGGCCGCACCACCTGGATCCCGCTCGACCAGCTCAGCCAGACGCCAAGCCTGCGCACTCGCGTGCCCGAGCTGGAACAGCAGGTGAAAACCCTGACCGACAAGCTGGCCAACATCGACAACACCTGGAACCAGCGCACCTCGGAAATGCAGGAGAAAGTCGCGGGCAGCGACAGCACCATCAGCAGCCTGCAGAAGGAAAACCAGGATCTGAAAAACCAGCTGGTGGTCGCGCAGAAGAAGGTCAACGCCGTTAACCTGCAGCTCGACGACAAGCAGCGCACCATTATCCTGCAGTGGTTCATGTACGGCGGCGGCGTCGCCGGCGTCGGTTTGCTGCTGGGCCTGCTGTTGCCGCACCTGATCCCGCGCCGCAAGAACAACAACCGCTGGATGAACTGATCTCAGTATCGTTCAGTTTGAGTATGGGCGCCTGCGGGCGCCCTTTTCATTGGTGCCGACATCCCGCGGCCAATTCATGTAATCTGATAGACAGAGCCTTACACGATATTCAGGAGTCAACAGTGCAGATTTATCTGGTCGGCGGCGCCGTTCGCGACAGCCTGCTCAACATCCCGGTGGTCGATCATGATTGGGTGGTGGTGGGCGCTACGCCGGCGGAGCTGCTGGCATTGGGTTATCAGCAGGTCGGCAAAGATTTCCCGGTGTTCCTCAACCCCGATTCTCATGAGGAGTACGCGCTGGCGCGCACCGAGCGCAAATCCGGCCAGGGGTATACCGGTTTTACCTGCTATGCCGCGCCGGACGTGACGCTGGAAGAAGATCTGCTGCGGCGCGATCTGACCATCAACGCCATCGCCCGCTCCGCCGAAGGGGAACTGATTGATCCTTACGGCGGCGTGGCCGATCTGCAGGCGCGCGTGCTGCGCCACGTTTCCGACGCGTTCGGCGAAGATCCGCTGCGCGTGCTGCGCGTGGCCCGCTTCGCCGCTCGCTTCGCCCATCTGGGTTTTCACATCGCCGACGAAACGCTCGCGCTGATGCGCCAAATGGCGCACGGCGGTGAACTGGCTGCGCTGACCGCCGAACGTGTCTGGAAGGAAACCGAAAAGGCGCTGCAAAGCCAGAGCCCGCAGGTCTATTTTCAGGTGTTGCGCGACTGCGATGCGCTGGCAGTGCTGTTCCCGGAAATCGACGCGCTGTTCGGCGTACCGGCCCCCGCCAAGTGGCACCCGGAGATCGACACCGGCGTGCACACGCTGATGGCGCTGGCGATTGCCGCCCGCCTCACGCCGGAGGTGGACGTGCGCTTCGCCACCCTGTGCCATGATCTCGGCAAAGGATTGACGCCGAAAGAATTCTGGCCGCATCACCACGGCCACGGCCCGGCGGGCGTGCGGCTGGTCGAAGCCCTGTGCCAGCGGCTGCGGGTGCCCAACCCGGTGCGCGATCTGAGCAAGCTGGTGGCCGAGTACCATGACCTGATCCACACCGTGAACAAGCTGCGGCCGGAAACCCTGCTGAAGCTGTTCGACGCCATCGACGTCTGGCGCAAGCCCCAGAGGCTGGAGCAGATGATCCTGACCAGCGAAGCGGACGCGCGCGGCCGCACCGGCTTTGAGGAGAACCCTTATCCACAGGGTGACTATCTGCGCCAGGCGTATCAGGTGGCGAACGCGGTATCTATCAAAGAAGTGGTGGCCAGCGGGCTGCAGGGCACCGCGATCCGCGACGAGCTCAAACGCCGCCGCCAGCAGGCGCTGGCCGACTGGAAACTCAGCCAAACGATTATCAACGATCAGGCATAAAAAAACCCCGCAGAGCGGGGTTTTTTCTTGGCGTCGGGCTTACAGGAATACCATGTAAACCACGGCTGCCACGATAAAGCGGTAGATGGCGAACGGCACGAACGAGATGCGTTTGATCAGCGACAGGAAGGTCTTGATCGCAATCAGCGCCACCACGAAGGCCGTAATGAAACCGACGGCAAACATCGGCAGATCGCCCCAGGTCAGGAAGTGCAGGCTCTTGTACAGATCCAGGCCGCTGGCGCCAATCATCATCGGCACCGCCAGGATGAAGGAGAACTCGGACGCCGCATAGCGGTTCACGCCCACCAGCATACCGCCGGCGATAGTGGAACCCGAACGGGAGAAGCCCGGCCACAGCGCCAGGCACTGGAAGCAGCCGATCATGAACGCCTGGCGGTAGGTGATGTCATCCAGCCCTTCCGCGCTCGGTTTCTTCGGCTTCAGCCATTCCGCCGCCAGCAGCAGCAGGCCGCCGACCACCAACGCGTACATCACGTTTTTCGGCGCGAACAGCGACTTGATGAAATCATGGAAGGCCAGGCCCAGCACCACCGCCGGGATCATCGCCAGCAGGATGTGCCCCAGCTTCAGCTGGCCACTGGTTTTGCCCTCGTGCTCCACCGGCTTGCCGCCGAAATGGATGCCGATCAGGCCGAACAGCCGGCGCCAGAACATCACGACTACGGCCAGGATCGACCCCAGCTGGATAATGACTTCAAAGGTTTTGGCTTTGTCGCCGGTAAAGCCCAGCCACTCGCCGACGATGATCATATGCCCGGTGGAAGAAACCGGCAGAAATTCGGTTAATCCCTCGACAACCCCAAGAACAAACGCAATAAACAGTGAATGCATGTCTGCCATGTGCTTCGCTCACCCCATAAAATAACGGCTATCACATAAAAAAGCGGCAATGCTTAAAGACAATGCCGCTAAAACAATTCTCAGGATTAAGACCAGGTTAACGGTCTTTCGTTGCAAGCAGATGACATAAAATCATGCGGGACGAGTGCCGCGCTCAATGATCACGCCGACCCGACTGGCATGTGCTACAGCGCCCGGTTTGCTGACCTTAATACGGACCCAGGGGGAATTGAAGCGCTGAAGCAAAATTTCAGATATTTCCTCTGCCACTCGCTCCACCAGCGCAAAACGGTTCGACTCCACGTGCTGGATCACGGCGTCGCTGACGTCGGCATAGCTCAGACAGTCAGTTACGTCGTCGCTGGCGGCGGCCGGCCGGTTATCCCAGCCCATTTCGATATCGAACACCAGCTTCTGACGAATGCCCTGTTCCCACTCATAAACGCCAATGGTGGTAATTACGGTAAGCTCTTCAATAAATACGATATCCATCACGTCATTCTCTGTTTTTGGCCTTGCCGGATACCACTTCCAGCGGAATGTGCGTATTATCCATAGATGTTGCGAGTAAAACGACCATTATTAAACGGAACCGCGTTATGAGTGCTACCGCGCTTGGCATGATTATCTTCGCGTATCTGTGCGGCTCGATTTCCAGCGCGATCCTGGTTTGCCGGATCGCCAGGCTGCCGGATCCGCGTGAACATGGCTCAGGAAATCCCGGGGCGACCAACGTCCTGCGCATCGGCGGCCGGCTGGCGGCAGCGGCGGTGCTGGTATTCGATATTCTGAAAGGGATGTTGCCGGTCTGGCTGGCCTACAAACTCGATGTGCCGCCGCTGTACCTCGGTCTGACGGCGATCGCCGCCTGCCTGGGGCACATCTATCCGGTGTTCTTCCACTTCCGCGGCGGTAAGGGCGTAGCGACGGCGTTTGGCGCCATCGCGCCTATCGGTTGGGATCTGACCGGCCTGATGACCGGCACCTGGCTGCTGACGGTGCTGCTCAGCGGCTACTCTTCGCTCGGCGCCATCGTCAGCGCGCTGATCGCCCCGTTCTACGTCTGGTGGTTCAAACCGCAGTTCACCTTCCCGGTGGCGATGCTCTCCTGCCTGATCCTGATGCGGCATCACGACAATATTCAGCGCCTGTGGCGCGGCCAGGAAGGCAAGATCTGGGGCAAGTTCCGCAAGAAGAAAAACCAGGCAGATGCGGATAACGGCGATCGGCCGAAAGACGAATAACAGAAGGGCCGGATTATCCGGCCCTTTGCTTTATACCGCAGGCAGTTCCGCCAGCGGCCAGCGCGGCCGCACCGAAACGCTCAGTTCCGGGCTGGCGCCGCTCTTCAGGCGCACCATGCCGGCATAGGCGATCATCGCGCCGTTGTCGGTGCAAAATTCCGGGCGGGCATAGAATACTTCCCCACCGCGCTTGTGCATCATCTCCGCCAGCTTGGCGCGCAACGTGCGGTTGGCGCTCACGCCGCCGGCCATCACCAAGCGTTTGAAACCGGTCTGCTCCAGCGCGCGTTTGCACTTGATTGCCAGCGTGTCCACCACCGCATCCTCGAAGGCGCGGGCGATGTCGGCACGCGTCTGATCGTCGTTGCCGTTGGAGCGAATGGTGTTGGCGGCGAAGGTTTTCAGCCCGGAGAAGCTGAAGTCCAGGCCCGGACGATCGGTCATCGGCCGCGGGAAAGTGAAACGCCCCGCCGTGCCCTGCTGCGCCATCTTCGACAGCATCGGCCCGCCGGGGTAATCCAGGCCGAGCAGCTTGGCGGTTTTGTCGAACGCTTCGCCGGCGGCATCGTCGATCGATTCGCCCAGCAGTTCATACTCACCGATGCCGGTGACGCTGATCAGCTGAGTATGGCCGCCGGAGACCAGCAGCGCGACGAACGGGAACGCCGGCGGGTTATCTTCCAGCATCGGCGCCAGCAGGTGGCCTTCCATATGGTGCACCGGCACCGCCGGCACGTTCCAGGCGAACGCCAGCGCGCGCCCCACGGTAGCGCCGACCAGCAGCGCCCCCACCAGGCCCGGCCCGGCGGTGTAGGCCACGCCGTCGATGTCGGCCGGAGTCAGGTTGGCCTCTTTCAGCGCCGCCTGAATCAGCGGCACGGTTTTGCGCACGTGATCGCGCGAGGCCAGTTCCGGCACCACGCCGCCGTAGTCGGCGTGCAGCTTCACCTGGCTGTATAATTGGTTGGCCAACAAACCGGTTTGATCGTCATACACTGCAATTCCGGTTTCATCGCAGGACGTTTCTATACCCAGTACTCGCATTACATTTCCCATCATTCACGTGCGGCCGCCAGTCTACCACATTCCGCCGCATTTACCGCCAGCGCGGCGCATCTTGTCACCGGCTCGCACCTATGTCGATGATTCATCCAGAAAATGCCCAGGCGATTAAACACGAGCATTTTTTTCTGATTAGTCTATAATCAGCGCCCGGTGCAAAATTGCGCACGTTGCGGCAGAGCGACGCGGGTTTCAATTTGCGGTGATGCTTTACAAAGCAGCATCCATTGGAGTAAAATTCCGCACCATTTTGAAAAGGCTGGCGCTTGGCCAGCAACAAACCGAATTTTATTGAGGTGAGAGGCACATGCCGGTAATTAAAGTACGTGAAAACGAGCCATTTGACGTTGCTCTGCGTCGTTTCAAACGCTCTTGCGAAAAAGCAGGTGTTTTAGCTGAAGTTCGTCGTCGTGAGTTTTATGAAAAACCAACTACCGAACGTAAACGCGCTAAAGCTTCTGCTGTGAAACGTCACGCGAAGAAACTGGCTCGCGAAAACGCACGCCGCACTCGTCTGTATTAATTCTTCGGGGGCAACCCCACCGCGTGAATTTCTGATTTTCAAAATCGCGCAGACCGAGTAGTTGCATACGAAGGCCGTGCTTTCCGAAAGGAATGCGCGGCTTGTTCTCGTTTATAGGCTAATGAAGTAAGGGCTTATGGCTGGACGAATTCCGCGCGTATTTATCAATGACTTGCTGGCTCGCACCGACATCGTCGACTTGATCGACGCTCGCGTGAAGCTCAAGAAGCAAGGCAAGAACTACCACGCGTGCTGTCCGTTCCACCACGAAAAGACGCCTTCCTTTACCGTTAATGGCGAAAAGCAGTTTTATCACTGTTTTGGGTGTGGTGCGCACGGCAACGCCGTCGATTTTTTGATGAATTACGACCGACTCGAGTTTGTCGAAACCATCGAAGAGCTGGCGACCATGCACGGGCTGGAAGTGCCTTACGAAGCGGGCACCGGGCCAACCCAGATCGAACGCCATCAGCGCCAGAGCCTGTACCAACTGATGGAGCAGCTCAGCGCGTTCTATCAACAGTCACTGCAGCAGTCCTCCGGGGCACCGGCGCGCAGCTATTTGCAGCAGCGCGGATTAAGTGACGACGTTATTCGCCATTTCGCCATCGGCTTCGCGCCGGCGGGATGGGACAACGCCCTGAAGCGTTTCGGCCGCGACGCCGACTCGCGCCGCGCATTGAACGATGCCGGCATGCTGGTGACTAACGATCAGGGGCGTTCGTACGACCGTTTCCGTGAACGGGTGATGTTCCCCATCCGCGACAAGCGCGGGCGCGTGATCGCCTTCGGCGGCCGCGTATTGGGTGACGGTATGCCGAAGTACCTGAACTCGCCGGAAACCGAAGTTTTCCATAAGGGCCGCCAACTGTACGGCCTGTATGAAGCACAGCAGAACCACCCTACCCTCCAGCGGCTGCTGGTGGTGGAAGGGTATATGGACGTGGTGGCGTTGGCGCAATTCGGCATCGATTATGCCGTCGCCTCGCTCGGAACCTCGACGACGGCTGAACACATTCAGCTGCTGTTCCGCGCCACCGACAACGTCGTCTGCTGTTACGACGGCGACCGCGCCGGCCGCGAGGCGGCATGGCGGGCGCTGGAAACCGCGCTGCCGTACCTGAACGACGGGCGCCAGCTGCGGTTCATGTTTTTGCCCGACGGCGAAGATCCAGACACCCTGGTGCGCAAGGAAGGCAAAGAAGCCTTCGAACAGCGAATGGAGCAGGCGCAGCCGCTGTCCACGTTCCTGTTCGAAAGCCTGCTGCCGCAGGTGGATCTGAGCAGCCCGGACGGGCGCGCCAAGCTGAGCACGCTGGCGCTGCCGCTGATTACTCAGGTGCCGGGCGAAACGTTGCGCTTGTACCTGCGTCAGGAGCTCGGCAACAAGCTGGGGCTGCTGGACGACAGCCAGCTCGACAAGCTGATGCCCAAGCAGGCGGAAAATGCGAATCCTTATCAGGCGCCCCAGCTAAAACGCACAACCATGCGTATACTGATAGGGTTACTGGTGCAAAATCCGCAGTTGGCTACACTTATCCCTTCGCTTGAAGGGCTGGAGCAGACCAAACAGGCGGGATTGCCGCTGTTCGTCGAACTGGTGCAGACCTGTTTGGCGCAGCCGGGCCTGACGACCGGGCAATTGCTGGAGCTGTATCGCGACAACAAATTCAGCCAGCAGCTTGAAACCTTGGCGACATGGAACCATATGATCGTTGAGGACATGGTCGAACAGACCTTTTTGGATACGTTGGCCAGCCTGTACGACTCGGTGCTCGAGCAACGGCTGGAAACGCTGATCGCCCAGGCCAGAACGCGCGGCCTGAGCCCGGAGGAACGTGAAGAAGTCCGTTCTCTCAACCAGGTTTTAGCGAAGAAAAACTGAATACCAAACGGCTTAAGTGCCGATAATTGCGAGGGCAGAGCCCTGCACAGTGCCGCCATAGTGGGCCGCGGCGATAACGAAAACGCCCCAAATGCTATTGTTGGCGGTTTCGCCGACCGACACCAACCTAAATACTCTGAAGTGTGGATACCGTCTTATGGAGCAAAACCCGCAGTCACAGCTGAAGCTACTTGTCACCCGTGGTAAGGAGCAAGGCTATCTGACCTATGCTGAGGTCAATGACCATCTGCCGGAAGATATCGTCGACTCCGATCAGATCGAAGACATCATCCAGATGATTAACGACATGGGCATCCAGGTGATGGAAGAAGCACCGGACGCCGATGACCTGCTGCTCGCCGAAAACTCGAACAGCACGGACGAAGATGCGGAAGAAGCCGCCGCACAGGTTCTGTCCAGCGTGGAATCCGAAATCGGCCGCACCACCGACCCGGTGCGCATGTACATGCGCGAAATGGGTACCGTCGAACTGCTGACGCGCGAAGGCGAAATCGACATCGCCAAACGCATCGAAGACGGCATCAACCAGGTGCAGTGCTCGGTTGCCGAATACCCGGAAGCCATTACCTACCTGCTTGAGCAGTACGATCGCGTCGAAGCGGGCGAAGCGCGCCTGTCCGATCTGATCACCGGCTTCGTCGATCCTAACGCGGAAGAGGACATCGCCCCAACCGCCACCCACATCGGTTCTGAACTGTCGAGCGAAGAGCAAGACGACGACGAAGAAGATGAAGACGACGAAGACGACGATACCGAAGACGACAACAGCATCGATCCTGAGCTGGCGCGTCAGAAGTTCGCCGAGCTGCGCGATCAGTATGAAGCGACGCGTCTGGTGATCAAGAAGAACGGCCGCAGCCACGCCAGCGCCGCGGACGAGATCCTGAAGCTGTCTGAAGTGTTCAAGCAGTTCCGCCTGGTGCCGAAGCAGTTCGACTTCCTGGTCAACAGCATGCGCACCATGATGGACCGGGTTCGCACCCAGGAACGCATCATCATGAAGCTGTGCGTTGAACAGTGCAAAATGCCGAAGAAAAACTTCGTCACCCTGTTCGCCGGCAACGAAACCAGCGATTCCTGGTTCGAAGCCGCGCTGGCGATGGCCAAGCCATGGTCGGAAAAGCTGAAAGACGTGGCTGAAGACGTGCAGCGCAGCCTGCAGAAACTGCGTCAGATCGAAGAAGAAACCGGCCTGACCATCGAGCAGGTCAAAGACATCAACCGTCGCATGTCGATCGGTGAAGCGAAAGCCCGCCGCGCGAAGAAAGAGATGGTTGAGGCCAACCTGCGTCTGGTTATTTCTATCGCCAAGAAATACACCAACCGCGGCCTGCAGTTCCTGGATCTGATCCAGGAAGGCAACATCGGCCTGATGAAAGCGGTAGACAAGTTCGAATACCGCCGCGGCTACAAGTTCTCGACGTACGCCACCTGGTGGATCCGTCAGGCTATCACCCGCTCCATCGCCGACCAGGCGCGCACCATCCGTATTCCGGTGCATATGATTGAGACCATCAACAAGCTCAACCGTATTTCGCGCCAGATGCTGCAAGAGATGGGCCGCGAGCCGACGCCGGAAGAGTTGGCCGAGCGCATGCTGATGCCGGAAGACAAGATCCGCAAGGTGCTGAAGATCGCCAAAGAGCCAATCTCGATGGAAACGCCGATCGGCGACGACGAAGATTCGCATCTGGGCGACTTCATCGAGGATACCACCCTCGAGCTGCCGCTGGACTCCGCGACCTCGGAAAGCCTGCGTTCCGCCACCCACGACGTACTGGCCGGCCTGACCGCGCGCGAAGCGAAAGTGCTGCGCATGCGTTTCGGCATCGACATGAACACCGATCACACGCTGGAAGAGGTCGGCAAGCAGTTTGACGTTACCCGTGAGCGTATTCGTCAGATCGAAGCCAAGGCGCTGCGCAAGCTGCGTCACCCAAGCCGCTCTGAAGTGCTGCGCAGCTTCCTGGACGACTAAGTCCGGCTGCCGTACCCAAAACAAAAACCCCGGCCTGCCGGGGTTTTTTTATGCCCTGAATACGCCCCGCCGCATCATTGCAGCGCCAGGAACAGCTCGCGATAGCTGGCGGTAAGCTGCTCCAGCGTGGCGCGGTTCAATCCGCTGGGGTTGGGCAATACCCATACCTCGGTTTCCCCCAACGTCAGCGTCTGCTTGCCCCAGGGCGCGTTTTTCACCCCGAAGGCGGTGGTGAACGCCTGCTTACCCAAAATCGCCAGCGCGCACGGCTGATAGCGCAAGATTTTCTCTTGCAACACCTCGCCACCGCTGCGCAGCTCGTCGCGCGACAGCTCGCTGGCCGCCACCGTCGGGCGCGCCACCAGCGCGGTAATGCCGCAGCCATTATCCTTCAGCTGCTGCCACTGCTCCGGCGCCAGCTGGCGCTCGGTAAAGCCGGCCTGATGGATCACCTTCCAGAAGCGATTGCTGCCGTTGGCGAAAGGGTAGCCCTGATGGGCGGAAGAAAGGCCGGGGTTGATGCCGCAAAACACCACCCGCAGGTCAGGCGCCAGAAGTTCCATGAGTGTCGTGAGTCCATTGCAGGGATTTACTGCGGTTATCGCAAAATCCGCCAGCAATTACAACAGGCTAGAACTGTGCAGAAAAGCAACATACGGGCGGGTAACAGTAGACCGCCGCTTAAGGATTCCCTATAATCTCGCGGCTTGGCCCCTTAGCTCAGTGGTTAGAGCAGGCGACTCATAATCGCTTGGTCGTTGGTTCAAACCCAACAGGGGCCACCAAATTTTAGCTGTTTTCACAGCCTTAGAAGCCATCCTGTCCGGGGTGGCTTTTTTGTTTTCCGCCGCCGTGCCACACTTCTCTTTCGGCATTCCTGATTTATTCCGACTCATAAGGCCCCTGCATGATCGTCAACTGCGACCACGACAACCTCGACGCCTGGCTGGCGCTGCGCACCGCGCTGTGGCCCTCCAGCTCGCCTGAAGATCACCGCGCGGAAATGCGCGAGATATTGGCTTCGCCGCACCACACCGCGTTTATGGCGCGGGGGCTGGACGGCGCTTTCGTTGGCTTTGCCGAGGTCGCGCTGCGCTACGATTACGTCAACGGCTGCGAATCGTCGCCGGTGGCGTTTCTGGAAGGGATTTATACCGTCGAGCGCGCCCGCCGCCAGGGCTGGGCCGCGCGCTTGATCGCGCAGGTGCAGGAGTGGGCAAAGCAGCAGGGGTGCAGCGAGCTGGCGTCGGATACCGACATCGCCAATCTGGACTCCCAGCGCCTGCATGCGGCGCTGGGCTTTGCCGAAACGGAGCGGGTGGTGTTTTACCGCAAAACGCTGGGCTGATCAGGCGGTCTTGCTTTGCCGCTGATGCGCCAGCTGCTCGGCGCGCAGCAGAAGCTCCTGCAGATCGTCCTCGTCAATATCGAACAGATCCCCCTCCATCAGTGCCTCGTGCAGATCGGCGCGGGTGATGGCAACGGCATCGATCGGTAGATTGGCCGGTTTGGCCTCCGCTGGCGCCAGCGCGTGCGGGTAGCGTCGCCCGGCCAGGTTATTGAACAGAATGGCCAGCGCCGCCAGCAGCACCGAGTTCAGCAGCACCGGGTACAGCACGAAGTGGTAGCCCATCTGGTGAATGCCGGGGCCGCCGAGGATAGCGGTCAGCGCCACCGCGCCACCCGGAGGATGCAGGCAGCGCAGCTTGAACATCAGGCCGATGGCCACCGCCGCCGCAACGCCGCAGGCCAGGCCCGGATCGGGGATCAGCAGACCGGCGCTGACACCCACCGTCGCCGCCAGCGCATTGCCGCCGACGATCGACCAGGGCTGCGCCAGCGGGCTGTTGGGCACGCCGAACAGCAGCACCGCCGAGGCGCCCATCGGCGCGATAAACCACAGGTTCACCTCGCCCAAAATAAAATGGCTGATCCAGCCGGCGAGCATCAGCCCCAAACCGGCGCCGACGCTGGAAATCAGCATCTCTCGCTTCCCCACCGCCAGCGGGTGCGGCCACAGGCGCGCGCATCCCACTTTTACTCGTTCTATCCACTGCGTCTTCATGTTACCCAATACGGCTCAATTCACGTGTTGGCAACAAATATATCACATCACCCTGAAGGAACTCACGGCGCCGTAAACCGCGCCGCCCAAGAACTTTTAGGCTAACAGATTGATTTTTAGCCTCCCCTCGTCAATGATGAATGTTCCCCCCTTAACCCCGAGGAACCGCCGATGTCTCAACCGATCATCGAGCTTTATACCGACAGTGAATTTTTCAGCCCGTACGCCATGTCCGCCTTTGTCGTGCTGACGGAAAAAGGCATTCCGTTCACCGTGAAGCCGGTGGATCTGGCGAAAGAAGAGAACAAAGAGGCGGCCTACGCGGCGCTGTCGCTCACCCGCCGGGTGCCGACGCTGGCGATCGGCGAGTTTCAGCTCTCGGAGTCTTCGGCGATCGCCGAATACCTGGAAGACATCCACCCGGCCCACGCCGTTTATCCGCGCGACGTGAAGCTGCGCGCCAAGGCGCGCGAGATCCAGGCCTGGCTGCGCAGCGATCTGTTGCCGATCCGCGCCGAGCGCTCGACCGAGGTGGTGTTCAACAACGGCAAGTTCCCGCCGCTGTCCGAAGCCGCGCAGGAGGCCGCGCGCAAGCTGATCGCCGCCGTGGAAAAGCTGCTGAGCCACGGGCAGGACAATCTGTTCAGGGAGTGGTGCATCGCCGACACCGATCTGGCGCTGATGCTCAACCGGCTGGTGATGCACGGCGACCCGGTGCCGGAGCGCGTGCGCCACTATGCGCACAAGCAGTGGCAGCGCCCGTCGGTGCAGGCCTGGCTGGCGTTGTCGGAAAAACGGCGCGCCTGAGAAAAAAATCGGCGGCTACGACGCCGCCGTTCTCAATGCCGAGAAACAACATCACTGCTTGAGGGAAGGCAAATCACCATCCAGAGGGCAGATAGCCTAACAATGAAGCGATGGCGTACACCGCGCTGGCCAGGTACAGCAGCACAATGCTGACCTGCAGCAGCGGGTGCGTGATCCAGTTGCACTGCCAGCGCGGGGTCTGGTCGCCCTGTTTGCGCGCGCCGCGCAGGATCAGCATCGGCATGATCGACAGGATCACCCCGCTGAACACCCCGGCGAAGTAGAGCGCGTTGACGAACGACACCAGCCCGCTGTAGGCCAGCACGAACGGCGGCACTACCACCAGCAGCAGCACGCCGAAGCGGCGCAGCGGCAGCTCGTCGTTGCCCAGCCTAAACTTGTCGAAAATATTGGTCAGGAAGCTGCCGCCCAATCCCCAGTACGAGGTCAGCATCGCGCACAGCGCGAAGATGTTGGCGGAGAAGAACGCCCACTGCCCCAGCGCCTGGCCCCAGGAGATGGTGGCCACGTCGGAGATGTCATCCAGCCCGCTGAGCGCGATCACCGACATCGGCACCGCCGCCAGCAAAATGAAGGTCACCACCATACCGACGATGATCGCCTTCGGCAGTTGCTCAGGCTTGTCGGCAAAGCCGCGCGCCATTTCCGGCACGATGTACTGCGCCGAGAAGCAGAACACCACCACGTTGAACACCGGCACCATATAGCGCCAGTCACCGTCCAGCAGGTTGCGCATCTGGGTGGTGTCTTTCAGCAGCGTTGCCGCCACCAGCGCGGTCAACATCACCACCATGCCGATGCTGATGAACTTCTCGCCGCGGCCGATCGCTTTCAAACCGAGGTACAGCACGCCGGCGGCGGGCACGAAGAACAGCAGGCTGCCCAGCGCCGGCGAGATGCCGAACAGCGATTGCAGCAGCTTGCCGCTGCCGGTCATGTAGGCGGTAAGCGCCCCAACGCTGTTGACGCACACCGAAGCGAACATCAGCCAGGCGCCCAGGCCGCCGACGTAGCGCTTCGCCAGCCCGCTCAGCTGCAGATGTGCGCGGGTGCGCAGCGTGGATTCGGCGACGTACAGCATAGTGATGGTGGTCAGGCTCCCCACCAGCACCAGCCAGAACAGCAGCGGCAGGAAACCGGCCTTGCTGGAGGCGTAGGCGATGGAGAGCACCCCGGCGCCGATGTTGGTGCCGACGATCATCGCCACCCCTTCGAGGAAACTTAACGATTTGGCGGGTGCAGGTGCTCGCACCCCGGCGGCAAGCGCCGGAGAAACAGAGATATTATCAGACATGCATCATCCTTTATCGCCCGGCGACGCTGGCCGCCGGGATGGGTTAACGTCCTGACGCTCAACAGCTCACATCGATACACAGGTATTTCAGCTCCAGATATTCTTCTATCCCGTAGCGCGATCCTTCACGCCCGAGCCCTGACTGTTTCACGCCGCCGAACGGCGCCACTTCGTTGGAAATCAGCCCGGTGTTGATGCCGACCATGCCGTACTCCAGCGCTTCCGGCACGCGCCACTGGCGCGCGGCGTTCTGCGTGAACAGGTAGGCGGCCAGGCCGAATTCGGTGTCGTTGGCCATGGCGATGGCTTCCGCCTCGTCATGGAAGCGGAACAGCGGCGCCACCGGCCCGAAGGTCTCTTCTTTGGCGAAGCGCATCTTCTGCGTTACGCCGGTCACCACCGTCGGCTGGAAGAAAGTGCCGCCGAGCGCGTGCGGCTGGCCGCCGGTGGCGATCTGCGCCCCTTTGATCAACGCGTCGTCGATATGGCTCTGTACCTTCGCTACCGCATCGCTGTCGATCAGCGGCCCCTGGGTGGTGCCTTCCTGGCTGCCGTCGCCGACTTTCAGCTGCTCGACCGCCGCCACCAGTTTCTCCGCCAGCCGCTCGTAGATGCCGTCCTGCACGTAGATGCGGTTGGCGCAGACGCAGGTCTGGCCGCTGTTGCGGAACTTGGAGGCCATGATGCCCGCCACTGCCGCGTCCAGATTGGCGTCGTCGAACACGATGACCGGCGCGTTACCGCCCAGCTCCAGCGACAGTTTTTTGATGCTCGGCGCGCACTGCGCCATCAGGATGCGGCCGACCTCGGTCGAACCGGTAAAGCTCAGCTTGCGCACCACCGGGCTGTCGCACAGCACCTTGCCCACCTGCGCCGCTTCCCCGGTCACCACCTGCAAAACGCCGGCGGGAATACCGGCGTCCTGCGCCAGCTTGGCCAGCGCCAACGCGGTCAACGGCGTTTGCTCAGCCGGTTTGACGATGATGGCGCAACCGGCCGCCAGCGCCGGCGCCACCTTGCGGGTGATCATCGCCGCCGGGAAGTTCCACGGGGTGATGGCCGCACACACACCGATCGGCTGTTTCACCACCACCAGGCGCTGCGAAGCCTGCGGCGCCTGCAATACCGCGCCGTCCACCCGCTTGGCCTCTTCGGCGAACCAGGTGATGAACGACGCGGCGTACGCCACTTCGCCGCGCGCTTCCGCCAGCGATTTGCCCTGCTCGGCGGTCATCAGCTGCGCCAGATCTTCCTGTGCGGCCAGCACCTTGTCGGCCCAGGCCAGCAGCAGCGCGGAACGCTGCTTGGCGGTCTGCTGTTTCCACTCGTTTTGCGCCCGCTGCGCCGCCGCGATCGCCTGCAGGGTTTCCTCTTCGCTGACCAGCGGAATGCTGGCCAGTTCGGCGCCGGTGGCCGGGTTGATCACCGCTTCGCGCTTGCCGCTCAGGGCATCGCACCATTCGCCGTTGATCAGACACTGGCTGCGCAGCAGCTCGGGATTGTTCAATTTCATGCCGTTCGCTCCTTAGTGGGCCAGCGCGCGAGACAGGATGCCCATCGCCTTGGTGAACTGATCGTCCGGGATGGTCAGCGGGTACAGGAAGCGGATCACGTTGCCGTTCACGCCGCAGCTCAGCAGCAACAGCCCTTCCTCCATCGCCTTCTGCTGCACCTGACGGGTGATCTCCGCCGAAGGCTTGCCGGTAGCCGGATCGTTGAACTCCACCGCCACCATCGAGCCTTGCGCGCGCACATCGGCGATCGCCGGGCTGGTTTTGCGCGCCTGCTGCAACACTTCCACCAGGTGCTGCCCCAGGCGCTGAGCGCGCTGGCACAGCTGCTCTTCGTCAATCACATCCAGCACCGCATGCGCCGCGGCCACCGCCAACGGGTTACCGGCATAGGTACCACCCAGCCCGCCCGGCGCCGGCGCGTCCATCACCTCGGCGCGGCCCGCCACCGCCGACAGCGGCATGCCGCCCGCCAGGCTTTTCGCCATGGTGATCAGATCCGGTTTAACGCTGTAGTGCTCCATGGCGAACAGCTTGCCGGTACGGGCAAAGCCGGTCTGCACTTCGTCGGCGATCAGCAGGATGCCGTGCTGGTCGCACAGCGCGCGCAGCGCCTGCATGAACTCGGCCGGCGCCACGTTGAAGCCGCCTTCGCCCTGCACCGGCTCCAGCACGATCGCCGCCACCTGCTTGGGATCGATATCCGCTTTAAACAGGCGATCCAGGCTGTTCATCGCGTCTTCGGTGGTCACGCCGTACAGCGCGTTCGGGTACTGGCCGTGGAACACCGAGCCGGGGAATGGGCCAAAGCCCAGTTTGTAAGGCGCCACTTTGCCGGTCAGCGCCATGGTCATATAGGTGCGGCCGTGGAAACCGCCGCCGAAGGTGATCAACCCCGGCCGGCCGGTGTAAGCGCGGGCGATCTTCACCGCGTTTTCCACCGCTTCCGCGCCGGTGGTGAAGAAGGCGGTTTTACACGGGCCGGCGATCGGCGCACGCTGGTTGATGCGCTCCGCCAACGAAACATAGCTTTCGTAAGGAACGATCTGATAGGCGGTGTGGGTGAAGGCCTGCAGCTGCTTTTCAATCGCGGCGATCACCTTCGGGTGGCGGTGGCCGGTGTTCAGCACGGCGATCCCCGAGGCGAAATCGATCACTTCTTTGCCTTCCACATCCCACAGCGTGGCGTTCTCTGCGCGCTCGGCGTAAAAACCACACATCACGCCCACTCCGCGCGGGGTGGCGTCCTGACGGCGTTGGTTCAATTCTGCGTTTTTCATGCTGTTTTCTCCGGTCGGTGCCAGTTACACGTTTCGTTCACATTCGTGAAACAATGCCGTTTATTTACACAGGATGTGGCCCTATAATCGAGTGCCAGTTACGAATAATTGAGGGATCCAATTGCGCTCATTGAGTGGTGATCTGTTGCTGCAGCGCCTCGGCGAGCAGCCCGATGACAAGCTGCACAAGCGGCTTTACAACGCGATCCGCACCAGCATTCTCGACGGCAGCCTGCCGCCCTCCAGCCGCCTGCCCGCCTCGCGCGATCTGGCGCAGGAACTCAGCCTGTCCCGCAACACCGTGTTAACCGTTTATGAACAACTATTGGCGGAAGGTTACGTGTTGGCGCGCGCCGGCAGCGGCACCTTCGTCGCCGACACGGTGCCGGACAGCTGCCTCTCCACCGGCAGCGCCCCGGCGGACGGCAGCGGGCAACCGCGCCGCGTCGAACTGTCGGAGCGCGGCGCCACGCTGCTGCACCACGCCAGCGCCAGCCCCAAACAGTGGGGGGCATTCATTCCCGGCGTGCCCGACGTCAACGCCTTCCCCCATCAGCTGTTCAGCAAGATCCAGGCGCGCCTCAGCCGCCGCCCGGCGCCGCAGCGGCTGACCTACAGCAATCAGGGCGGTAGCCCGGAGCTGCAGCATGCGCTGGTGGAGTATTTACGGGTGGCGCGCTCGGTGCGCTGCTCGCCGGAACAGATCCTGATCACCGAGGGCATCCATCAGGCGATCGATCTGGTGACGCGCATGCTGTGCAATCCAGGGGATGACGCCTGGATCGAAGAGCCGGGCTATTGGGGGATCCGCAATATCCTGCGCATCAATGCGCTGAACATCTGCCCGCTGGCGGTGGACGAAGCCGGGCTGGTGCCGCCGGAGCAGCCGACCAACCCACCGCGGCTGATCTTCGTGACCCCGTCGCACCAGTATCCGCTCGGCTCGGTGATGAGCCTGGCGCGCCGCCAACGGCTGCTGGCGCTGGCGCGCAACGCCGGCGGCTGGATCGTCGAGGACGACTACGACAGCGAATTCCGCTTTTCCGGCCAACCGATCCCGGCGCTGCAAGGGCTGGAGGCCGACGCGCCGGTGATTTACATCGGCACCTTCAGCAAAACGCTCTACCCGGCGCTGCGCCTCGGCTATGTGGTGTTGCCGCCGCCGCTGGTGCAGGCGCTGAAAACCGCCCACGCCGAGCTGTACCGCGGCGGGCACCTCCTGATCCAGAGCGCGCTGGCGGAGTTTATTCAGGCAGGACACTACACCGCACATATCCGCCGCATGCGGTTGCTGTACGCCCGGCGGCGTGCCTTCCTGACCGGATTGATCGAACAGCACCTCGGCAAACAGGCGCTCAGCGAATTCAACAGCAACGCCGGATTGCACCTGATCCTCAACCTGCCGGACGAGGCCGACGACGTGGCGATCGCCGCCGCCGCCGGCGCGCAGGGCGTGCTGGTGCGGCCGCTGTCGCGCTACTACATGCTGCCCAACCGCCGGCGCGGCCTGCTGATGGGGTTTGCCTGCGTGCCGGAAGAGCAGATGGCCGCGGCCTTCACCCAACTGCTGGCCTGCATTAACGCGCCCGAGATGAAAAAGGCGGCCCCCTAGGGCCGCCTTTGCGCGTTACCAGGCCTGAAGCCGCCAGCCGTCCGCCTGCCGGTTCAGGCGGTGCGTCGGCCGCAGCGCCTGCAGGAAGTCTTCGTCGTGCGATACCACCAGCATCGCGCCAGGGAAATCCGCCAGGGCGGTTTCGATCGCCAGCGACGACGCCAGATCCAGGTGGTTGGTCGGTTCGTCCAGCAACAGCAGCTGCGCCGGTTGTCGCCGCCACAGCGCGCAGGCCAGCGCCGCCTTGAGCCGTTCGCCGCCGCTCAGCGAGCCCAGCGGCAGCGCGATGCGATCCGCACCAAGCTGCAGCTGCGCCAGCCGGGTGCGCAACGCGCCTTCCGCCAGCGGCGAATCCTGCAGCCCCAGATGGTCCATCACCGACAGACTCGGGTCGAACTGCGACAAGGTTTGATCGAGGTAGGCCGTCGACAGCGGGCAATGACAATGGCCGGAAAGCGCCGTCAGCTGACCGAGAACGGTTTTCAGCAAGGTGGATTTGCCGCAGCCGTTGGGGCCGGTCAACGCCACGCGCATCGGGCCGTCGATACGCAGATCCAGCGGCGGCGCGCTGACGAACGGCAGCTGCAGCTGCTCGAGCACCAGCACCTGCTTGTTCGCGCTCACCTCGCTGCCCGGCAGCGCCAGCAACACCGGTTGCTCGTCCTCCACCCGCTGATAGGCCTCGCGCACCGCCGCATCGAGGCTGTCGCGCTGGTCCTGATGCTGTTTGCGCAGCGTGCCGAGGCTCTCCTTCGCCGCCGATTTGTAGGCCACCCGTTCGAAGGAGGCGATGTTCAGCGTATCGACGACGCGCAGCGTTTGCGCCGAGCGCCGCTGGCTCATGTCGTGCTCTTTCTGCTGACGGGCGCGGGTGCGGCGGCGCTCCTCGCGCGCATGTTCCAGATCGGCGCGCGCCGCCTGCTGCTCCGCGTCGCGCTGGCGCCGGTAGTCGTCGTAGTTGCCGCCGTAGCTGCGCAGCGCGCCGGGCGTCAGTTCGACGATGCGCTCCATACGCCCCAGCAGCTGCCGGTCATGGCTGGCGATAAGCAGCCCGCCGCGCCACTGATCCAACTGCTGATACAGCCAGGCGCGCCCGGCGCTGTCGAGGTGGTTGGTCGGTTCGTCCAGCAGCAGATAATCCGTCTCCCCCAGAAAAGCACCGCACAGCGCCGCGCGCATCCGTTCGCCACCGCTCAGTGAACTTGCGGCTCGCAGCGGATCGAAGGCCGGCAACCCGGCGGCGGCGAAGGCGCTTTGCAGGCGATCGTTGAGATCCCAGCGCCCTTCCAGACGATCGATGTCGTCCGCCAACGGCCGCCCCTGCTCGATGCGCGCCAGCGCGGCGAAGACCTCGCCGTAGCCCAGCAGCTGCGCCAGCGTGGTGTTCGCCGCGATCTCCGGCTGCTGCGCAACGTAAGCCAATGCGGCATGGGATTCGACATGCCCGTTGCCCGGCCGATCCCGCCCGGCGATCAGGCGCAGCAGCTGGGTTTTGCCGGCGCCGTTGCGCCCCACCAGGCCGCAGCGCGACCGATCGAAAGCGAGATCCAGCGGGCCGAACAGCGTTTCGCCGTCAGCAAATTGGCAGGTCAGTTGATGTAAAACGAAATAAGGGGACTGCGCAAAATGAGCCATAAGCACTCCTGAATGAGATCAAAACATCCCCACAGGGCGCGGGTGCGCACAGCGTGGGACCCGATATCAGCAGGTGTGGTTGTTCATTTTCGGTTATGGCTCCGCAGAGAGAAGGAATTTACAACGCGCAAAGGTTAACCGATCTTTTGTTCGTTATGCAAACGGTGCCTGAGATTCATGACGTCTATCACATTCGGCACAACGCAGATTCCCAAGCGGCGCGACAACGGCTAGATTTATCTCATCCGACCACTTGTGTTCACATAATAATAACAGATGCTCATCCCCAATCGCTTTCAACCTGCAGCTAGGCGGCAAGTTCGGGCGTTCCCAGGAGCTTACTCAAGTAAGTGACTGGGGCGAGCGAACGCAGGCAACAACGCTGCAGGTTGAAAGAGGCGGGGGATGAACGATGGAGAGTGCAATGAGCAATTACCCTCACCTGCTGGCACCGCTGGATCTCGGCTTCACCACCCTGAAAAACCGGGTGCTGATGGGATCGATGCATACCGGCCTGGAAGAGCTGCCTGACGGCCCGCAGCGCCTGGCCGCGTTCTATGCCGAGCGCGCCGCCGCCGGCGTGGCCCTGATCGTCACCGGCGGCATCGCGCCCAACGACAAAGGCGTGGTGTATCGCGGCGGCTCCACCCTCAACAGCGAGGCGCAGTTGCCTCACCATCGGCCGGTCACCGAGGCCGTTCATCGCGCGGGCGGCAAGATAGCGCTGCAGATCCTGCATGCCGGCCGCTACAGCTATCAGCCGCACCCGGTGGGCCCTTCCGCGCTGCAGGCGCCGATCAATCCCTTCGCGCCAAGCGCGCTGAATGAAGCGGAGATCGAGCAGACCATCGCCGACTTCGCCCGCTGCGCGGCGCTGGCGCAACAGGCCGGCTACGACGGCGTTGAGGTGATGGGTTCCGAAGGCTACCTGATCAACCAATTTTTGGCGGCGCGCACCAACCAGCGCGACGATCGCTGGGGCGGCAGCTTCACCAACCGCATGCGCTTCGCCGTCGAGATCGTGCGGGCGGTGCGCCAGGCGGTGGGCGCGGAATTCATTCTGATCTACCGGCTGTCGATGCTCGATCTGGTGGAAGACGGCTCCAGCTGGCAGGAGATTGAACAGCTGGCGCTGGCGGTCGAACAGGCGGGCGCCACGATCATCAATACCGGCATCGGCTGGCACGAGGCGCGCATCCCGACCATCGCCACCATGGTGCCGCGCGCCGGGTTCAGCTGGGTGACCCGCAAGCTGATGGGCAAGGTGGGTATTCCGCTGATCACCACTAACCGCATCAACGATCCGGCGGTGGCCGAGCAGGTGCTGGCGGACGGCTGTGCCGACATGGTGTCGATGGCGCGCCCGTTCCTCGCCGACGCCGCCTTTGTGCAGAAAGCCGCCGAGGGACGCGCCGACGAGATCAATACCTGCATCGGTTGCAACCAGGCCTGTCTCGACCAGATTTTTGAAGGCAAGCTGACGTCTTGCCTGGTCAACCCGCGCGCCTGCCGCGAAACCGAAATGCCGTTGACGATGGCGGAGAAACCGAAAAAGCTGGCGGTGATCGGCGCCGGCCCCGCCGGGCTGGCCTTCGCCACCACTGCCGCCAGCCGCGGCCATCAGGTGACGCTGTTCGACGCGGCCGATCAGATCGGCGGCCAGTTCAACATCGCCAAGCAGATCCCCGGCAAGGAAGAATTCCATGAAACCCTGCGTTACTTCCGCCGCCAGCTGGCGCTGCGCGAAGTGACGGTCAGGCTGGGCGTCAAGGTCGAGGCGGCGGATTTAAGCGAATTCGACGAAGTGATCCTCGCCTGCGGCATCTTGCCGCGCACCCCGGACATCCCCGGCATCGGCCACGCCAAGGTGCTGAGCTATCTGGACGTGCTGCGCGATAAAAAACCGGTCGGCCAGCGGGTGGCGATCGTCGGCGCCGGCGGCATCGGCTTCGACACCGCCGAGTACCTCAGCCAGCACGGCGTGTCCAGCAGCCAGGATCAGGCGGAATTCAACCGCGAATGGGGCATTGACGGCCGCCTTGAGCAGCGCGGCGGGCTGGCGGCGCAAGGCCCTCAGGCGCCACGCGCCGCGCGGCAAATCTATCTGCTGCAGCGCAAAACCAGCAAAGTGGGCGAAGGCCTGGGGAAAACCACTGGTTGGATCCACCGCGCCAGCCTGGCGATGCGCGGCGTGAAAATGCTCAACAGCGTCAGCTATCGGCTGATCGACGACGAAGGGCTGCACATCACCCGCGCCGAGCAGGACAGCTGCCTGCCGGTAGACACGGTGGTCATCTGCGCCGGGCAGGAACCACGCCGCGAGCTGCAGCAGCCGCTGCAGGCGATGGGGAAAATCGTGCATCTGATCGGCGGCGCCGACGTGGCCGCCGAGCTGGACGCCCGCCGCGCGATCGATCAGGGTACGCGGCTGGCGATGGCGCTGTAAAAAAGGGGCGCACAGCGCCCCTTGGTCATCACGCTCAGCGACGCGCGCCGGATTTAACCGCTCTCAAGATCACGAACTTCTTGTTCGAGGCCACCAGCGTGCAGTTGCCGAACAGACGCTTGAGCTTCTGATGATAGTCGAGGTGGCGGTTGCCGACGATGCGTAACTCGCCGCCTACCTGCAGGCAGCGCTTGGCGTCGCAGAACATCTGCCAGGCGGTGTGATCGGTAATGGCATGCTGCTGGTGGAACGGCGGGTTACACAGCACCGCCTGCACGCTTTCGCGCTCGATGCCCGCCAGCGCGTTGTTCACCTCAAACTGACAGCGATCCAGCTCTTGCGGCAGGTTGTGCTCCACGTTCAGCTCGCTGGAAGCCACCGCCATGTAAGATTCATCGACGAAGGTCATCTGCGCTTCCGGGTTTTGCGCCAGCGCCGCCAGGCCAATCACGCCGTTGCCGCAGCCCAGATCGATGATATGGCCGTTCAGGCCACGCGGCAGATGATCCAGGAACAGGCGCGCGCCGATATCCAGGCTGCCACGCGAGAAGACGTTGGCGTGGTTGTGGATCAGCCAATCGGTGCCGTCCAGCGTCCAGTTGGTGGTTTCCGCCGCCGCCGGTGGGACGATGTCCGCCGCCTGGCAGAAGATCAGGCGCGCTTTCTTCCACGCCAGGCTGGTGCGCGTCGGGCCCAGCACCTTTTCAAACAGCTGCATCGTCGAGGTATGCACGTCGCGCGCCTTGGCGCCGGCGACGATCAGCGTGTCTTCGGTCACAACGTGGCGCAGCGCGCGCAGCTGCTGCTCCAGCAGAGCCAGCGCCTTCGGCACGCGAATCAGCACCACCGCCGGCGCCGCCGGCAGCTCGGCCAGGCTGTCCAACAGCGTGACCTGCTCGGGATCCAGACCGTTGAGCTTCAGGTTGTGGCGCGTCGCCAGCTGGCTCATGTACGAGTCGCTGACGCTGTAAGGACGATGCGCGTGCAGCGCACAGGCCAGGGTGCCGAAGTTATCGTTGAAAATCAGCACCGGACGGCCGCCGATATCTACGTTTTCAAGCTGTTGCAGCAGATATTCGTCCGCTGCTTCCCACGCCTGCAGTTGGGTGGATTCTTCCTGTTGGGGATAACGCTCCAGCTCAAGTTGCTGTGTTCCCAGATCGAGTTGGCTCATTGCCCCTCCTGACTGATAAAATTTGGGCTGTTTATCCCCTAAAAACGCCCGTCAGTAAAATGTTTTTTCGGATAAATTGCGTATGTCAGGATTTGAGCGAAAAAACAGCATAGAATGACCGGCTGAATGGCCGTTGATACGGAACAAGAATGTCTGAATTGACCTACCTGCAAGGCTACCCAACGCATCTGCAAAGCCAGGTGCAGCAACTGATCCATCAGAATCGGCTGGGAGACGTGCTGCTGCAGCGCTATCCGCAGGTGCACGACTGTACTACCGACAAGTCGCTGTATCAGTTTACCGTCGATCTGAAAAACCAGTATCTGCGCAACGCCCAGCCGCTGAGCAAGGTGGCCTACGACAGCAAGATCCACGTCATGAAGCACGCGCTTGGCCTGCATACCGCCATCTCGCGCGTGCAGGGCGGCAAGCTGAAGGCCAAGGCGGAAATCCGCGTGGCGACGGTGTTCAAGGTGGCGCCCGAACCCTTCCTGCGCATGATCGTGGTGCATGAGCTGGCGCACCTGAAAGAGAAAGATCACAACAAGGCGTTCTACAGCCTGTGCTGCCATATGGAGCCGGATTACCACCAGCTGGAGTTCGATACCCGGCTGTATCTGACGCACCTTTCGCTGTTCGGCGAGCTGTATGCATAGCGAGTGAGGGCGTGATAATCTGCGGTTTTAGGCCTGGACCGGAGCTCGCCATGATTCGCTTTGCCGTCGTCGGCACCAACTGGATTACGGAACGTTTTATCGATGCCGCCCATGAAAGCGGCAAACTCAAGCTGAGCGCCGTGTATTCACGCTCGCTGGACCAGGCGCAGGCATTTGGCGCCAACTATCAGGTCACGCAGTTTTTCGACTCGCTCGAGGCGATGGCACAGTCTGACGCCATAGACGCGGTGTATATCGCCAGCCCCAATTCCCTGCACTGCCCGCAATCGCTGCTGTTCCTGCGCCATAAAAAACACGTGATCTGCGAAAAGCCGCTGGCCTCCAACCAGCGCGAAGCGGAACAGCTGGTAGCCTGCGCGCGGGAAAATCAGGTGGTGCTGTTCGAAGCGTTCAAAAGCGCCTACTTGCCGAATTTCCTGGCGCTGCAGCAGGCATTGCCGAAAGTCGGCCGGCTGCGCAAAGCCTTTATCAACTACTGCCAATACTCTTCGCGCTACCCGCGCTATCTCGCCGGCGAGAACCCCAACACCTTTAACCCCCAGTTCTCCAACGGCTCGATCATGGACATCGGCTACTACTGCCTGGCCAGCGCGGTAGCGCTGTTCGGCGCGCCGCAGTCGGTGCTGGCCAGCGCCACGCTGCTGGATACCGGCGTGGATGCCCACGGCACCGTCTGTCTGAACTACGGCGATTTCGACGTCACGCTTTCCCATTCCAAGGTCAGCGACTCGGCAATCCCCAGCGAGATCCAGGGGGAAGAAGGCACGCTGATTATCGACAAGATTTCCGAGTGTCAGGGCGTGGCGCTGACGCCGCGCGGCGGCAACCGCCAGGATCTGAGCCAGACACAGCACATCAATACCATGCTGTATGAAGCGCTGGCCTTCGCCGAGCTGATTGAGAAGCATCAGGTGGAACACCCGGGGCTGGAGAATTCGCTGATCGTCGCCCGCCTGCTGACCGACATCCGCCGCCAGACCGGCGTCGTCTTCCCCGCCGACGGAGCATGAGATGAAACCGCTGCTCGTGATGCAAACCGGCGACGCGCCGCAGGCCATTCGCCAGGAACTGGCCAACTTTGAAGGTATGTTCCTGCAACAGGGCAACATCGACGCCGAACGCGCGCACATCGTGCATCTTCCCGCCGGCGAACGGCCGTTGCCGCCGGCCGCCTATTGCGGCGTAGTCATCACCGGATCGCCGGCGATGGTGACCGAACAGCTGCCGTGGAGCGAGGAAGCCGCCGAATGGCTGCGTCAGGCGATGGCGATCAAACTGCCGCTGTTCGGCGTCTGCTACGGCCACCAGCTGCTGGCCTACGCGCTCGGCGGCGAAGTGGGCTATCACCCGCAGGGCATGGAGGTGGGTACGCTGGAGATCGAACTGCTGCCCGCCGCAGCCGAAGACCGGCGCCTCACCCTGCTGCCGCCGCGTTTCAAGGCCAACCTTATCCATTCGCAGAGCGTGCTGACGCCGCCCGCCGGCGCGCAGACGCTGGCGCGTTCGCAGCAGGACGCGCACCAGATCCTGCGCTATGGCGATCACGCCCTGACCACCCAGTTCCATCCGGAATTCAACGGCGCGGTGATGAGCCAGTATCTGCAGTGGCTCGGCGAACTGCATCCCGAGCAGCAAGCCCGCTATCAACAGCAACAACAACAGGTTAGCGACACGCCGTTCAGCCGCCTGCTGCTGCAGGGATTCGTCGTCAGTCTCGGCGCGCAAAAAGCGATGGCCGGCTAACGCGATTCACGTTGACCGCCGACACATTTTGCATTACTTTCTGCTCTGCAAAGGGGAGTAACTTCATTGCCGGTCAATCGTCATTACGATGCGCAAGCATCCGGTTACCGGGCAACCTGATGTCAAAGGTGTAACCACCTTCATCAACGTTGTAAGTGAGACCTTGCCGGAAGGCGAGGTTTGCTTGCAGCGTTCACAGAGCGGCTGGCGTCTTCCGACGTTGGCCGTTTTTGTTTTTGAAGGATACCTCTGATGATGAATTCCGTTGGCACACCGTGGTTATGGGGCAGCTTCGCCGCCGTCATAGTCGTGATGCTCGCAATCGACCTCCTGTTGCAGGGCCGTAAAGGCGCGCACACCATGACCCTGAAGCAGGCCGCCAGCTGGTCGCTGGTGTGGGTCAGCCTCTCCCTGCTGTTCAATTTCGGTTTCTGGTACTACCTGAATGAAACCGCCGGGCGCGCCGTCGCCGATACCCAGGCGCTGGCCTTCCTGACCGGCTACCTGATCGAAAAAGCGCTGGCGGTGGATAACGTGTTCGTCTGGCTGATGCTGTTCAGCTACTTCGCCGTGCCGGCCAACCTGCAGCGGCGGGTGCTGATCTACGGCGTACTGGGCGCGATCGTGCTGCGTACCATCATGATCTTCGCCGGCAGCTGGCTGGTCAGCCAGTTCCAGTGGCTGCTGTATCTGTTCGGCGCCTTCCTGCTGTTCACCGGTATCAAGATGGCGCTGGCGAAGGAAGATGACTCGGCGATCGGCGACAAGCCGCTGGTGAAATGGCTGCGCAGCCACCTGCGCATGACCGACAGCCTGGAAGGCGAGCGCTTCTTCGTGCGCCGCAACGGCATCCTGTTCGCCACCCCGCTGGTGCTGGTGCTGATCCTGGTCGAGCTGAGCGACGTGATCTTCGCGGTGGACAGCATTCCGGCGATCTTCGCCGTGACCACCGATCCGTTCATTGTCCTGACCTCTAACCTGTTCGCCATCATGGGCCTGCGCGCCATGTACTTCCTGCTGGCCAACGTGGCGGAGCGTTTCTCGATGCTGAAATATGGCCTGTCGGTGATTCTGGTGTTTATCGGCATCAAGATGCTGATTATCGACTTCTTCCACATCCCGATCGGCGTGTCGCTCGGCGTGGTGGCAGGCATCCTGACGCTTACCTTGCTGATCAACGCCTGGGTCAATCGCCGTAACGATCGCCTGGCGAAGAAATAACCACAATCTGTTATCCGGGGCGCTAGTCGCCCCGCGATTGTTTGGCAATTCCCCCAAAACGCCAAACGTTATTGCGATCACACAAATGTAACCAGTATGTTATCAAGTGTTGATCCGCGCTCAGAATTTCATCCCCGCCTCTTTCCAACATCATTCGATTGCTGAATACTGATTCGGCAAACACACTTAGTTACAGAATCATATAAAGCTACCCGGCGTCGTTCCCGCCGCGGCGGCCAGATAACATCAGGAAGAAAGCACTATGCAAAAACTATTACAAAGGATCACGCAGGGTAGCCTGGTCAAACAAATCATGGTCGGCCTGGTGGCCGGCATTCTGGTGGCCCTGGTTTCGCCGGCGGCGGCTTCCGCCGTCGGCCTGCTCGGTACCCTGTTCGTCGGCGCGCTGAAAGCGGTGGCGCCGGTGCTGGTGCTGATTCTGGTGATGGCCTCGATCGCCAACCATAAACAGGGGCAGAAGACCAACATTCGCCCGATCCTGTTCCTCTACCTGCTGGGCACCTTTGCCGCCGCGCTGGTGGCGGTCGTCGTCAGCTTTATCTTCCCTTCCACGCTGGCGCTGACCACCGGCGCGACGGACATTACCCCGCCGGGCGGCATTGTGGAGGTGATGAAGGGTCTGTTGATGAGCGTGGTGGCCAACCCGTTCCATGCGCTGATTAACGCCAACTACATCGGTATTCTGGCGTGGGCCGTCGGGCTGGGGCTGGCGCTGCGCCACGCTTCCGAAACCACTAAAGGGCTGATCAACGACATGTCCCATGCGGTTACGCTGGTGGTGCGCGCGGTGATCCGCTGTGCGCCGCTCGGCATCTTCGGCCTGGTGGCTTCCACGCTGGCGGAAACCGGCTTCGGCGTGCTGTGGGGCTACGCCCAGTTGCTGATGGTGCTGCTCGGCTGCATGCTGCTGGTGGCGCTGGTGCTCAACCCGCTGATCGTTTACTGGAAAATCCGCCGCAACCCGTATCCGTTGGTGTTCGCCTGCCTGCGCGAGAGCGGCGTGACCGCCTTCTTCACCCGCAGCTCCGCCGCCAACATCCCGGTGAACATGGAGCTGTGCAAGAAGCTGAATCTGAATGAGGACACCTACTCGGTTTCCATTCCGCTGGGCGCCACCATCAACATGGCCGGCGCGGCGATCACCATCACCGTGCTGACGCTGGCGGCGGTGAACACGCTGGGCATCGCGGTGGACGTCCCGACCGCTCTGCTGCTGAGCGTGGTGGCCGCCCTGTGCGCCTGCGGGGCCTCCGGCGTGGCCGGCGGCTCGCTGCTGCTGATCCCGTTGGCGTGCAACATGTTCGGCATTCCGAACGACGTGGCGATGCAGGTGGTGGCGGTCGGCTTTATTATCGGCGTGCTGCAGGATTCGGCGGAAACCGCCCTCAACTCCTCCACCGACGTGCTGTTCACCGCCGCGGCCTGCCAGGCGGAAGATCAACGGCTGGCGAACGAAGACCCGCTGAAGGTGCGTTAAGCGCAAGTTGCTTCATAAAAAGGCGCTCCCTCGAGCGCTTTTTTTGTCAGCGTTAGAGCGTCACCCCGCTTTTAAAGATCGCCAGCTCGCGGAAATCGTTGGCTTCATTGCGCGCCGGGCGGCCGTTGGCGATCTCGACGATCAGATCGACGAAGCGGCCGAGCAAGGTCTCCATCGCCACGCCGTGGATCAGGCCGCCGGCGTCGAAATCGATCCAATGCGGTTTCTTCGCCGCCAGCTCGCTGTTGGTGGCCAGCTTCACCGTCGGCACAAAGCCGCCGTATGGCGTGCCGCGCCCGGTGCTGAACAGCACCATATGGCAGCCGGCACCGGCCAGCGCGCTGGTCGCCACCGCATCGTTGCCCGGCGCGCTGAGCAGATTCAGCCCCGGCACGCGCAGCCGCTCACCGTACTTCAGCACGTCCACCACCTGGCTCAGGCCCGCTTTTTGGGTGCAGCCGAGCGATTTCTCTTCCAGCGTGGTAATGCCGCCGGCCTTATTGCCCGGCGATGGGTTCTCGTATATCGGCTGTTGATGGGCGATGAAATAGCGTTTGAAATCGTTGATCATGTCGACGGTTTTGTCGAAGGTCTCCCCGTCGCGGCAACGGCTCATCAGAATGCGCTCGGCGCCGAACATCTCCGGCACTTCGGTCAGCACCGTGGTGCCGCCGTTGGCGATCACATAATCGGAAAAGCGCCCCAGCAACGGGTTGGCGGTGATGCCCGACAATCCGTCCGAACCGCCGCACTCCAGGCCGAACTTCAGCTCGCTCAGGCGGCCCGGCTCGCGGCGATCGTGGCGCATCTCCCGGTACAGCTCGTGCAACAGCGCCAGCCCGGCCTCCACCTCGTCGTCCTGCTGTTGGCACACCATAAAGCGCAGCCGCCGCTCGTCCGCCATCCCCAGCGTGGCGCGAAAAGCATCCACCTGATTGTTCTCGCACCCCAGCCCGATCACCAGCACCGCGCCGGCGTTGGGATGGCGCGCCATGTTCTGCAGCATGATGCGGGTGTTGGCATGATCCTGCCCCAGCTGCGAGCAGCCGAACGGATGGCTGAACAGATGCACGCCGTCGATCCCCTCCGCCTGCGTTTGCTGCAAAAAGCGCTGCTGGATCTGGCGGGCGATGCCGTTGACGCAGCCGACGGTCGGCACGATCCACAGTTCGTTACGGATCCCCACGTCGCCGCCGGCCCGGCGGTACAGCTGCACCTCGCGATCCGCCGCCTGCGGCGGCAACGTCGGGAACTGCGGCTGGTAACGGTAGCTGTCCAGATCGCTCAGGTTGGTTTTGGCGTTTTGCGAATGAATATGCTCACCAGGGCCGATGGCCACGAGCGCGTGGCCGATCGGCTGGCCATATTTGATGATGTCCTCGCCCTCGGCGATCGGGCCGAGCGCAAACTTGTGCCCGCGCGCCACCGGCTGCACCAGCGGAACGGCTACGCCTGCCAGCTCAACCGTGTCTCCGGCGGCCAGGTCGCGCAGCGCTACCGCCACGTTATCCTGCTCGTGAATCTTTATCGTACTTTGCATAAACCGGTCCCGGATAACGGCTACGCCAGGTCAATGGCGAAATAGTCTTTGGCGTTGTCGAAGCAGATGTTTTTCACCATCCCGCCCAGCAGCGCGATATCGGCCGGCGCTTCGCCGTCCGTCACCCAGCGGCCGATCATCTGGCAAAGGATGCGGCGGAAGTATTCATGGCGCGTATACGACAGGAAGCTGCGACTGTCGGTCAGCATGCCGACGAAGCGGCTCAGCAGCCCGAGTTGCGCCAGCTGCGTCATTTGGCGCTGCATGCCGTCCTTCTGATCGTTGAACCACCAGCCGGAGCCAAACTGCATCTTGCCCGGCGTGCCTTCCCCCTGGAAATTGCCGATCATGGTACCGATCACTTCGTTATCGCGCGGGTTGAGGCAATAGAGAATGGTTTTCGGCAGGCCGCCCTGCCGCGCCTGGGCATCCAGCAGCCGCGACAGCGGCTCCGCCAGCGGCCGATCGTTGATCGAGTCGAAGCCGATATCCGGCCCGACGGCGGCCAACATGCGGCTGTTGTTATTGCGCAGCGCGCCGATGTGATATTGCTGCACCCAGCCGCGGCGCCGGTATTCGCCGGCCAGGAACAGCAGCACCGCGCTTTTGAACTGCGCGCTCTGTTCCGGCGTCGGTAGCTCGCCGTTCAGGCGACGCAGCAGGATCGCATCCAGCGTCGCTTCATCGGCCTCGCCGAACACCACCACGTCCAGCGCATGGTCGGCCACCTTGCAACCGTGGGCGGCGAAGTGATCCATACGCTTGTGCAGGGCGTCGCACAGCATGCTGAAACGGCCGATGGCGGTGTCCGCCGCCGCCTCCAGCTGCCGCAGATAGTCATTGAAGCCGGGCGCATCGATGGCGAAGGCCTTGTCTGGCCGCCAGCTCGGCAACACCTTGATATCGAAGCTGTGATCGTCGGCGATCGCCCGATGGTGGCGCAGATCGTCAATCGGATCGTCAGTGGTACCGACCATTTTCACGTTCATCTGCCGCATGATGCCGCGCGCGCGAAACTCATCCTGCGCCAGCAGCGCATTGCCGCGCTGCCAGATCTCATCCGCCGTGCTCGGCGACAGCAGCGTCCCGGTGATGCCGAACGGCCGGCGCAGCTCCAGGTGCGTCCAGTGATAGAGCGGGTTGCCGATGGTGTGCGGCACCGTGGCGGCCCAGGCGTCGAATTTCTCGCGATCGCCCGCATCGCCGGTGCACAGCCGCTCTGCCACGCCGTTGGTGCGCATCGCCCGCCATTTGTAGTGATCGCCCCGCAGCCAGATATCGTACAGGTTGCTGAAGCGGGTATTCTCCGCAATCTGCTGCGGCGGCAAATGGCAGTGGTAGTCGAAAATCGGCTGCTGCGCCGCGTAGTCATGGTACAAACGCCGGGCAAATTCGCTGTCCAGCAGGAAATCTTCGCTCAAAAACGTCGCCATCTCGGGCTCCTTACCTTACTTGCCGTGCGGCACAGGGATCGAATCACAAAAGTTATCACACCAATTTTAGCAAGCGTCCAGCAAATTTTTCCCGCCATCTGCCGTTTTGCTGTCCTCCAATCCCTTTTTCGCTCGTTTTTACGGCAAGCGTGCGGCATAAACGCCCTATTTCACCGGCGACAGTATCGCTCAGGCGAATAATTCCTTTTGTGATATCACTCAACTTTTAAACCTGTATGACAGGTTATTGTCTCGCCAGCCGCATCGCCGGCCATACCTTCAAACGGGGAGACATTTCGGATGCGTAAAATTAAAGGGTTACGCTGGTACATGATCGGGCTGGTGACCGTCGGCACCGTGCTGGGTTACCTGACCCGCAACGCCATCGCCGTGGCGGCGCCGACGCTGGAAGATACGCTGCACATCACCACCCAACAGTATTCCTATATCGTCGCCGCCTATTCCGCCTGCTACACCGTGATGCAGCCGGTGGCGGGCTATGTGTTGGACGTGCTCGGCACCAAGGTCGGTTACGCCATGTTCGCCATTCTTTGGGCGGTGTTCTGTATGGGCACCGCGCTGGCCAACAGCTGGGGCGGGCTGGCGTTGGCGCGCGGCGCGGTCGGCATGGCCGAGGCGGCGATGATCCCCGCCGGGCTGAAGGCCAGCAGCGAGTGGTTTCCGGCCAAAGAGCGTTCGATCGCCGTCGGCTATTTCAACGTCGGTTCGTCGATCGGCGGCATGATCGCCCCGCCGCTGGTGGTCTGGGCCATCGTGGCGCACAGCTGGGAGATGGCGTTCATCATCACCGGCGTGCTGAGCCTGATCTGGGCCATCTGCTGGCTGCTGTTCTACAAGCACCCGAAAGATCAGAAGAAACTGAGCCAGGAAGAGCGACGTTACATCCTCGAAGGCCAGGAAGCGCAGCACCAGACCTCAAACGCCAAAAAGATGTCCGCCTGGCAGATCGTGCGCAACCGCCAGTTCTGGGGCATCGCGCTGCCGCGCTTTCTGGCGGAACCGGCCTGGGGCACCTTCAACGCCTGGATCCCGCTGTTCATGTTCAAGGCCTACGGCTTTAATCTGAAAGAGATCGCCATGTTCGCCTGGATGCCGATGCTGTTCGCCGATCTCGGCTGCATCGTCGGCGGCTACCTGCCGCCGCTGTTCCAGAAGTATTTCAAGGTCAATCTGATCGTCTCGCGCAAGCTGGTGGTGACGATGGGGGCGGTGTTGATGATCGGCCCCGGCATGATCGGCCTGTTCACCAGCCCTTACGCGGCTATCGCGCTGCTGTGCGTCGGCGGCTTCGCCCATCAGGCGCTGTCCGGCGCGCTGATCACCCTCTCTTCCGACGTGTTCGGCCGCAATGAGGTGGCGACCGCCAACGGCCTGACCGGCATGGCGGCCTGGACCGCCAGCACGCTGTTCGCCCTGGTGGTCGGCGCCCTGGCGGACACCCTCGGCTTCAGTCCGCTGTTCGCCGCGCTGTCGGTCTTCGACATTCTCGGCGCCATCGTCATCTGGACGGTGTTGCAAAACCGCCCGGCCGCCGAACCTCAACCCGCCACGCTGCAACCGTCCCCGGCGCGCAGCTGATCCCGCCGCCCGGCCGCCGGGCCGGGCCTTTTGCTCCTCTGGCAGCGGTGCCGAATAAGTGGTATAACAAATCCGATGGCCACGCGCCCCCTCCCACCGCACCGTATAGAGCATTCACTATGGAATTCACCGAAACCAGACGCCTGTATCAGCAACTGGCCGCCGAGCTTAAGCAACGTATCGAAAGCGGCCGCTACCCGGTAGGCGACAAGCTGCCGGCCGAGCGATACATCGCCGAAGAGATGAATGTCAGCCGCACCGTGGTGCGCGAAGCGATCATCATGCTGGAAGTGGAAGGCTATGTGGACGTGCGCAAGGGATCCGGGATCCACGTGGTGTCCAACCAGCAAAAACACCTGGTGGTGCCGGGCGACAGCATCGAGTTCGCCACCGCGGGCCCGTTTGAGCTGCTGCAGGCGCGCCAGCTGATCGAAAGCAACATCGCCGAATTCGCCGCCACCCAGGTGACCAAACAAGATATCGTGCAGCTGATGGAGATCCAGGAGCACGCCCGCAAAGAGGATCGCTTCCGCGACTCGCAGTGGGATCTGAAGTTCCACGTGCAGGTGGCGCTGGCCACCCAGAACACCGCCATGGCCACCATCGTAGAAAAAATGTGGGTGCAGCGGGTCAACAACCCTTACTGGAAGAAACTGCACGAGCATATCGACGAACGTTCGATCGCCAGCTGGTGCGACGATCACGATCAGATCCTCAAGGCACTGATGCGCAAAGATCCTTACGCCGCTAAACTGGCGATGTGGCAGCACCTGGAAAACACCAAGCAGATGCTGTTTAACGCCACCAGCGACGACTTCGAATACAACGCCGACCGCTACCTGTTCGCCGAGAATCCGGTGGTGCATCTGGATGGCGTGAGCCACGAGCCGAAATAGCCCCGGCGGTCAAAAACCGTCGGCTTATGTCAGGTAATGTAAAATCCGCTGAATCGATGCCGGAACCGCCGTTTGCCGTGTACTATTTCACCGTCGGCAACGTAGATTTCCCTGTTGCCAATCGTGCTATTTTGGTAGAGTTAGCCCACTTTTTTACCCATTGCTGCGGGGGCGGGACGCGAATAAATGCGCTGGTTGTTTGCCATGCTGATTGCTGTTTTCTGCTGGACCGGTTCGGTCTCCGGCCAACAGCTATGCGTGGCGTCACCCAAGCCAACCCCCAGCGCGCTGAGCAGCCTGCCGCTGCTGGCGGAGCCGGCGCTTTCCCCCTATGATCATGTGTATCGGGCGCCGGCCGAAGCGCGCCGCAAAGCCCCCGGCAAGTTGCCGCTGCTGCTGCCCAGAGCGCACTCTTTCCCCGGTTCGCTGCTCGCGTCCTCCCTGACGGCACCGGTCTATACCCTGGCCGCAGAGCCGGGCTACCGAATTCGTTTCCCCCGCCAGGACACCCCGGCCCCCAACCGGCTTGCCCAGGTCGACTGGACGCTGGACGCCTCCAGGCAACAGAGCCGGCAGGCCGGCTGGAAAGAAAGCAACATGCAGTACCGTGGCACGCTGACTTACCACCTATGACCGGTGTCGCACCGCTTAGAAACCTTAAAGCAACGCCGTTTCATCGTTATCAGCATTCAGGATCGCCGCGCGCTTTCAGCCCACGCCCGCTCCGCCGCTGAGATAAAAATAAACAATGACGTTTTAGGAACACCGGATGGATATCATTAAAGAACTGATACATGCCTTGTGGCAGCAGGATTTTGAGACGCTGGCGAACCCTTCGTTGGTGTGGACCCTCTACATTCTGCTGTTCATGATCCTGTTTTTGGAAAACGGCCTGCTGCCGGCCGCTTTCCTGCCGGGCGACAGCCTGCTGATCCTGGTTGGCGTGCTGATCGCCAAAGGCACCATGGGCTTCCCGCTGACCATCGTCATCCTGACCGTCGCCGCCAGCCTGGGGTGCTGGGTCAGCTATATACAGGGCCGATGGCTCGGCAATACGCGAACGGTGCAAGGCTGGCTTTCGCACCTGCCGGCCCACTACCATCAGCGCGCTCACAACCTGTTCCACCGTCACGGGCTTTCCGCCCTGCTGGTCGGCCGCTTCCTGGCCTTCGTGCGCACCCTGCTGCCGACCATCGCCGGCCTGTCCGGCCTGAGCAACGCGCGCTTCCAGTTCTTCAACTGGATGAGCGGCCTGCTGTGGGTCTTGATCCTGACGACGCTGGGCTTCGCGCTGGGGAAAACCCCGGTGTTCCGCAAGTATGAAGATCAGCTGATGTTCTGCCTGATGATGTTGCCGCTGGTGTTGCTGGTGGTCGGGCTGGTCGGCTCGCTGATCGTGCTGTGGCGCAAAAAACGCGCCGGCAGCCAGAACCCGGGGAAAGGGGCGTGACAGCAAAGCGCCCGCGCTGGCAATACGTCTTGATGATCGCGCTCGCCCTGCTGGCGTTGGCGACGCTGTTGGTGCCCTGCATGGTGCGCACCGAGAGCGAGCTGCGCATTCGCGCCAGCCAGCAAGGGCTGTCGCTGCCCGATGGTTTTTACGTCTATCAGCGCCTGGATGAGCGCGGCATCCGCATCAAAAGCATTACGCCGGAAGGCGATGGCCTGGTCATCCGTCTGGATTCGCCGGAGCAGCAATTGCTGGCGCGCGAAGCGCTGCAAACCATCCTGCCGCCCGGTTACCACATCGCGTTGAGCGAGTCCCCCGTGCCGTCGCACTGGGTACGCGAATTTGCGCGTTCCCCACTCAATCTGGGATAATCCCCTTCATATGAAGGGGTTTCCTTTCATTGCCATTATCTTCATTTTCATTCGCATCGATTAGCTCAAGAATTAATCAGTCGGCACTGAGTCACGGCTGATTCTTTGGGGGCACGCCGGTTTCATGACTATGCTGAAGGGTAACTTCAGCCGGCGATGAACGCCCTCCTCTCGCGCTGCCGCCTTCGGCAGTCAGGAAAGCGGATGCCTGTTCAGGCATCCCATGAAAAGGAACTGAAAGATGAAATTACGCCACTCACTGTTACTGCTGTTGCCACTCTGCACGCTGCCGGCGCTCGCTTCGGCCGCTGAGGGCGGCTGCGCCGCCAAAGCGCAAGACATCCAGCAGCAAATCGACTACGCCACCCAACACGGCAACACCCACCGCGTGGACGGGCTGAAAAAAGCGCTGAGCGAAGTACAGACTCACTGTACCGAAGCCGGCCTGCAGGCCGAACGCCAGAAAAATATCGCGGAGAAGCAGCGCAAGGTCGACGAGCGCCGACAGGAACTGAAAGAAGCGCAGCAAACCGGCAAGCTGGACAAGGTCGCCAAGAAGCAGCAAAAGCTGGCGGAAGCGCAGGCTGAGCTGAAACGCGCCCAGGCGGAATAATTTTTTTACACCAGCGGATTTATCGATGAGAGCCCCATCACACGGGATTTCTTAAGCATATGGAATTGATGCCTGGTGTTATCTGCTGGCCATCACCCCTTTGCTCCGGCGAAAAAATCCGCTATGTTAAAAGTCTGTCGAAATAAACGTTAAGGAATAATCACATGGCACATGATTCAAATGCAGAAAACTTACGCGCTGAACTGAAGTCCTTAGCCGATACGCTGGAGGAAGTGCTGAACTCCTCCACCGATAAGCCGAAAGCCGAGCTGGAGAAGCTGCGTTCGAAAGCGGAAGGCGCGCTGAAAGAGAGCCGCGCTCGCCTGAGCGACGCCGGTGACAAGCTGGCTTCGCAAACCAAACAGATCGCCGGTCAGGCCGACGACTACGTGCGCGACAACCCGTGGACCGGCATCGGTATCGGCGCGGCGGTCGGCGTCGTGCTGGGCGTGCTGCTCGCGCGTCGTTAATCATGGCTGAACAACCGCAAGTGCGCGCGCAGGGCCCCGCTAAAGGGGTCCTGGATATCGGTCAGCGCATCATCACGATCCTGGTCGGCATGGTGGAAACCCGTGTCCGGCTGGCGGTGGTCGAGCTGGAAGAGGAGAAAGCCAACCTCATTCAGCTGCTGATCATGGCCGGTATGACGCTGCTGTTCACCGCCTTCGGTTTGATGAGCCTGCTGATCCTGATCTTCTGGGCCATCGATCCGGTCTACCGGCTGGTGGCGCTGGGCGCCACGACCGGCGTGCTGCTGTTCCTGGCCGTGGTCGGCACCATCTGGACGCTGGTCAAGGCCCGTCGCACCACGCTGCTCGGCGCCACGCGCAAGCAGCTGGAACTCGACCGCGCCGAACTGGAGCGCGAGCCATGAGCCGCCGCCGCTACCTGGAATGGAAAAAAGAGAGGCTGATTCGCCAGATCCAGCAGCAACGCCTGGATCTGGCCGAACACAAGTCTCTGTGGTTGGAGAGAACCGAACGCATCGACCGCGGCTGGCAGACGGTGTTTGGCCTGCGCCGCTATCTGGTGCTCGGTTCCAGCGTCATGGCGCTGTACGGCATTCGCCACCCCAGCAAGATGATCCGCTGGTCGCGCCGCGCTTTCGGTGCCTGGAGCGCTATCCGCCTGTTTAAAAAAACCTTCTCCGCCAAGTAAGCCCCACGCCTTTCCTTCAAACATCCTGTTGCTCCGCCCTCGTTTTCCCCCTAAAACAGCGCTGCTTATCCCGAGGGCCGGGCAACCTGCTGACAAGCGTCAGTTTATTAGCACGCTAAAGATTCAGATTTTTTGAAAAATTACGACAGTTTTACTTGCTAACAACCTGAGCACTTCCCGCTTAACATTCACTCCATCAATACGATATGGGCCGGACAGGGTGAGAGACCCGATATACCGCCCGTTGATATGACTACCGCCGAACAGGCGCACAAAAACACTTTGGAGTAGATGATGAAAAAATTAGAAGATACAGGTTTGCTGGTTGCTCGTATTCTGATGCCAATCCTGTTTATCGTGGCAGGCTACGGCAAAATGGGTGACGCTTATGCCGGTACCCAACAGTACATGCAATCGATGGGCGTGCCTGGCTTCTTGCTGCCGCTGACCATCCTGCTGGAATTTGGCGGCGGTCTGGCGATCCTGTTCGGTTTCCTGACCCGCACCGTAGCGCTGTTCACTGCCGGCTTCACCATTCTGACCGCGCTGCTGTTCCACACTGACTTTGCGGAAGGCGTAAACCAGCTGATGTTCATGAAAAACCTGACCATCGCCGGCGGCTTCATCGTGTTGGCAGTTGCAGGCCCGGGTGGCTTCAGCATCGACCGTCTTCTGAACAAGAAATGGTAATCTAAACTGTCATTCAGGGCCCGGCATGCCGGGCCCTGTCGCTTTTCACTCGGACACCAAGGAGATTCCCATGGGACAACTCGTCGATGGCGTTTGGCAAGACATCTGGTATGACACGAAATCTACCGGCGGCCGTTTCAAACGTTCAACCGCTCAGTTTCGCAATTGGGTGACCGCCGACGGTCAGCCGGGCGAACACGGCGCAGGCGGCTTCCAGGCCGAAGCGGGCCGTTATCACCTGTATGTTTCTCTCGCCTGCCCCTGGGCGCACCGCACGCTGCTGATGCGCAAACTGAAGGGGCTGGAGCAGATCATTCCGGTCTCGGTGGTGCACCCGCTGATGCTGGAAAACGGCTGGACCTTCGGCCAGGATTTTCCTGAAACCACCGGCGATCCGTTGTATCACGCCGACTTCCTGTATCAGATCTACCTGCAGGCCGATCCGCACTACAGCGGGCGCGTGACCGTGCCGGTACTGTGGGATAAACAGCGGCAAACCATCGTCAGCAACGAATCCGCCGACATCATCCGCATGTTCAACAGCGCGTTTGACGGCGTGGGCGCCCGCGCGGGCGATTACTACCCGGCCGAGCTGCGCGGCAAAATCGATGAGCTGAACGGTTGGATTTACGATCAGGTGAACAACGGCGTGTACAAGGCCGGTTTCGCCACCAGCCAGGACGCGTATGACGAAGCGGTCAACGGGGTCTTCAACGCGCTGGAGCGCCTGGAGCAGATCCTGGGGCAGCACCGCTACCTGACCGGCGATCGGCTGACCGAAGCCGACCTGCGTCTGTGGACCACGCTGGTGCGCTTCGATCCGGTGTACGTCACCCACTTCAAGTGCGATAAACACCGTATCAGCGACTACCTGAACCTGTACGGTTTCCTGCGCGACATCTACCAGATGCCGGGCATCGCCGACACGGTCAGCCTGCCGCACATTCGCAACCACTACTACCGCAGCCACGCCACCATCAACCCGCACGGCATCATTTCCATCGGGCCGGCGCAGGATCTGGACGAGCCGCACGGCCGCGATCGGCTCTTCGGCTAAGACAAAAAAATCCCCTTGCCGCCCGGCAAGGGGATGTCATCCCACCGACGTTAGCGCTGCGCGAACAGGCGCGGAATTTCGCGCAGGAACCAGGCTTTCGCCTCCCCCATGCTGTCGCGCCGCCAGGCCATGATGATATCGGCTTCGCGGCTGTATTCCGGCCCCACCACGCGCAGCCGCCCGGCCTCGATGTCTTTCTCCACCATCGGATATGGCATGGTCGCCACCCCCAGCCCGGCCAGCAGCGCCAGACGCTTGTCTTCGATGGTGCTCACCGTCAGACGCTGCTGCTTATCCAGCAGCTGCACGGTCAACACCGGGCGCTCGCGGGCGGTATCCGCCACCGCGATGCCGCGGTACTTCACGCGGGTCACCTCGGACAACGGCTCCGGCTCCTGGTGGATAGGATGATCCGGCGCGGCGACATAAACGCTCATTACCTTGTACAGTTTGCGGGTGTTGATCTCCGACGACGCGCGAAAATGCATGTCCGGCGCGATCACGATGTCGGCGCGGCCCTGCTCCAACCGCTCCCAGGCGCCCGCCAGCACCTCGGTGAAAATCGACACCTGGGTATTGGCCTTCAGCGCCAGCTTGTCCACCAGCGGAAACAGCAGGCTCGGCGGCGACAGCGCTTCGCTGACGATGGTCAGGTGGGTTTCCCAACCGCGCGCCAGCGCCTCGGCGTCGGTGGTCAGCTTGTCGGCCGCTTCCAGCAGCACCCGCCCGCGCTCCAGCAACATGCGCCCCACGTTGGTGAACTTGGTGCGGTGGCCCGAACGGTCGAACAGCACCACGTCCAATTCTTCTTCCAATTTTTGCATGGTGTAGCTGAGCGCCGACGGCACCCGGCCCAATTCGTCGGCGGCCGCGGCGAAGCTACCGCGCCGGTCGATCGCGTCCATCACTCTCAGCGCCTCAAGCGTGAGCGCCCGATCTCTGGCCATCACATCCCTCTGTCAGGAAATTTGAATATGCCGACCAGATTAACTGGCTAACAATCCGACGTCCAGATGCTTACCATTTGGATAATGAATTTAGAGAGCCGATTGCCATGATTACATGCAGAACAGCACAACAATGCGGGCAAGCTGACTTTGGTTGGCTGCAGGCTCGCTACACCTTTTCCTTTGGTCACTACTTCGATCCCAAACTGATGGGCTATGCGTCGCTGCGGGTGCTGAATCAGGAGGTGCTGGCGCCGGGCGCGTCGTTCCAGCCGCGCACCTATCCCAGCGTGGATATCCTGAACCTGATCCTGCAGGGCGAGGCGGAATACCGCGACAGCGACGGCAACGCCGCGCGCGCCAAAGCCGGCGAAGCGCTGCTGCTGGCCACCCAGCCGGGCCTGAGCTACAGCGAACAGAACGTCAGCAGCGATACGCCGCTGACCCGCCTGCAGCTGTGGCTGGACGCCTGCCCGGAACGCAACAACGAGCGGGTGCAGCGCCTGACGCTGCCGGCGGCGGGCAACCTGCTGCTGGCCTCACCGGACGGCGCGCAGGGCAGCCTGCAGCTGCGCCAGCAGGTCTGGATCCACCATCTCGATCTGCAGCCGGGCGAAGAACAAACGCTGACGATTAACGGGCCGCGCGCCTATTTGCAGTCGATTCACGGCACCATCGCCGCCACCGGCGAACGCCACGAAGCGCAGCGCCTGACCTGCGGCGACGGTGCCTTCGTGCGCGAGGAGAATCGCCTGACGATCCGCGCCGAGACGCCGCTGCGCGCGCTGCTGATAGACCTGCCGGTGTAAGCCGGCCGGAAAACGAAAAACCCCGCGCAACTGACGTTGCGCGGGGTTTTCTTTTGTCGAGGGAGTTGACCGGTAAGCCGGGTTCTGTCGTGGACAGTCATTCCTCTAGGCCAGCAATCGCTCACTGGCTCAAGCAGCCTACCCGGGTTCAGTACGGGCCGTACCATGTGAACCCCTATTTGGCCTTGCTCCGGGTGGAGTTTACCGTGCCACGAACTGTTGCCAGCCGCGCGGTGCGCTCTTACCGCACCCTTTCACCCTTACCTGATCCCACTTGCGCGGGCCATCGGCGGTTTGCTCTCTGTTGCACTAGTCGTAGGCTTGCGCCTCCCAGGCGTTACCTGGCACCCTGCCCTATGGAGCCCGGACTTTCCTCCCCTCCATCTGTCTCCCCGAAGAGGACGGCAATGAAGCGGCGACTGTCTGGTCAACTCCGGCGCGGATAGTAGCGTCGCGGCGGCGGCAGGTCAACCGCTTTACGGCTGTTGTTGCTCCAGCGCGTGCTTATACAGCGCATTTTTCTTCACGCCGTGGATTTCCGCCGCCAGCGCCGCCGCCTTTTTCAGCGGCAGCTCTTTTTGCAGCAGCGCCAGCGTGCGCAGCGCCTCGAGCGGCAGCGCATCCTCCTGCGCTTTGTGGCCTTCGACGATCAGCACCATCTCGCCGCGGCGGCGCACTTCATCTTCCTGCACCCACGCCAGCAGTTCGCCCACCGGTGCGCCGTGGATAGATTCCCAGGTTTTGGTCAGCTCGCGCGCCAGCACCACATAGCGCTGCGGGCCCCAGACGGTGACCATGTCCTGCAGGCTTTCCAGCAGGCGGTGAGTGGATTCGTAGAAAATCAGCGTGCGCGGTTCCTCCGCCAGCGCCATCAGCGTATCCTTGCGCCCCTTGGTTTTCGCCGGCAGGAAGCCTTCGTAGCAGAAGCGGTCAGAAGCGACGCCCGCTGCGCACAGCGCGGTGGTAGCGGCGCAGGCGCCCGGCAGCGGCACCACGCGAATGCCGGCCTCGCGGCAGCGGCGCACCAGGTGATAACCGGGATCGTTGATCAGCGGCGTGCCGGCGTCGGACACCAGCGCGATGCTCTGGCCTTCCTGCAGTTTCGCCAGCAGCTGATCGGCTTTTTGCTGTTCGTTGTGGTCATGCAGCGCGAACAGACGCGCGTTGATCGCGAAGTGTTGCAGCAGCAATCCGGTATGGCGCGTGTCTTCCGCCGCGATCAGATCAACGCTTTTCAGTACCTCTAACGCCCGGTGAGTGATATCGCCCAAATTGCCGATGGGGGTGGGCACCACATACAGCGTTGATGCAGAAATGACTGATTGTTGGTGTTGATTCATTGTTTCATCCGGGTTGCCGATTTAATATTGAGCATCTTGAAAAAAACATCACTGGATACAGTATGCTTTCCTCAACATTCGTTCGTACCAAAGCAGGGCGTTCCAAGCCTGTCCGACTTACCGCAGTCATCGCGGCCGCCCTTTTCCTGGCAGGCTGTCCAAGTCGGGCCCCGCAAACGCCGCCCGCCAATATACAGGACGAAGCGAGCGCCAGCTCCGATTACTACCTGCAGCAGTTGCAGCAAAGCAGCGATGATAACAAGGCTGACTGGCAATTACTTGCTATTCGCGCCTTGCTGCGTGAAGGAAAACTGCCGCAGGCCGGCGACCAGTTGAATCAACTGCCGAAAAACCTCAGCGGTGCGCAGCAGACTGAACGCCAGTTGCTGACCGCCGAACTGCAGATCGCCAACAAGAGCTACGTCAGCGCCCGCAGCACGCTGGGCCATCTGGACAGCGCTTCGCTGTCGCCGAATCAGAAGGTGCGCTACTACCAGGCGCAGATTGCCGCCAATCAGGGCAAAGCGTCGCTGCCCTTGATCCGCGCCTATATCGCTCAGGAGCCGTTGCTGACCGGCAAACCGCACCAGGACAACCTGGATCAGACCTGGCAGGCGCTGCTGCAGCTGACGCCGCAGGAGATGAACAGCCTGGTGATCAACGCCGACGAGAACGTGCTGCAAGGCTGGCTGGATCTGCTGCGCGTCTATCAGGACAACAAGCAGGATCCCGATCTGCTGAAGGCCGGCATCAAAGACTGGCAGAACCGTTATCCGAAGAACCCGGCGGCCAAAACGCTGCCCGCTCGCCTGAACCAGGTGCTGAACTTCACCCAGGCCTCCACCTCGAAAATCGCCCTGCTGCTGCCGTTGAACGGCCAGGCGAAAGTGTTCGCCGACGCCATCCAGCAAGGCTTCGAAGCGGCGAAAAACGGCGGTTCCATGCCGGCGCCGCAGCCTCAAGCCGCGCAACCGGCCAGCGCACCGGCCCCAACGGCGCCGGCCGATCAGGCCGCCACGGGTGACATCAACGCCAACGGCGCGGTCAGCCCTTCGGCGCAAGAGAGCCAGCCTGCCGTGACCGCCGCGCAACCGGCGGCGCCGTCCAGTGCGCCGATAACGCCGCTGCAGGCCGCTAACGCACAGGTCAAAGTGTACGATACCACCAGCCAGCCGCTGGCCGCCTTGCTGAGCCAGGCGCAGCAGGATGGCGCCACCCTGGTGGTCGGGCCGCTGCTGAAAGAGAACGTCGATCAGTTGTCCGCCAGCACCACCACGCTGAACGTGCTGGCGCTCAACCAGCCGGAAACGCCGAAGGACAACCTGAACATCTGTTACTTCGCCCTGTCGCCGGAAGATGAAGCGCGCGACGCCGCCCGCCACATCTGGGAACAGCAGAAGCGTCAACCGCTGCTGCTGGTGCCGCGCGGCGCCTTCGGCGATCGCGTCGCCAAGGCCTTTAACCAGGAATGGCAGAAGCAGGGCGGGCAAACCGTGCTGCGTCAGGACATCGGCTCTGCCGGCGAACTGCGCCAGATGGTCAACAGCGGCGGCATCCGCATGACCGGTACGCCGATATCGAGCGCCCCGGCGCCGCAGAGCGTGACCATCGCCGGGCTGACTATTCCTGCGCCGCCGAGCGACGTGCCCGCCGCGACCGGCGGCAGCGTCGACGCGGTGTATATCGTCGCCACCCAGTCTCAGCTGACGCTGATCAAACCGATGATCGACATGGCCACCAGCTCGCGCGGCAAGCCGGCGATGTACGCCAGCTCGCGCAGCTATCAGGCCGGTGCCGGCCCGGACTTCCGCCTGGAAATGGAAGGCCTGCAGTTCAGCGACATCCCGCTGCTGGCCGGTTCAAACCCTCAGCTGTTGCAGCAGGCCAGCGCGCGCTTCCGCAACGACTACTCGCTGGTGCGCCTGTATGCGATGGGGATGGATGCCTGGACATTGGCCAACCACTTTGCTGAAATGCGCCAGCTGCCGGGCTTCCAGGTTTCCGGCACCACCGGTACGCTGAGCGCGTCGCCGAACTGCGTGATCAACCGCAAACTGCCTTGGCTGCAATACCGTCAGGGTACGGTCGTTCCGGTCTCTTGAACCCACGCGCCTCAGGGGCGGGCTATGAGTTACTGGCCCGCCGTCACCTGGAACACGCCGGGCTCACCTTCTGCGCCGCCAACGTCGCGGTGCGCGGCGGTGAGCTCGACCTCATCATGCGCGACGGCGCCACCTGGGTGTTCGTCGAAGTGCGCTACCGCCGTAACGACGCCTTCGGCGGCGCGGCCGCCAGCGTCACCTTTCGCAAACAACAGCGGTTGCTGCATGCCGCCGCCGTCTGGCTGGCGGGGCGCGGAGCCAGTTTTGACACATCATCTTGCCGTTTTGATGTTTTGGCCATTACCGGTAGCCAGTTAGAATGGATACCCAACGCCTTCAATGCGGATTAATCGGGGTTTTGCGGCGCAGACCGGCCCTTTGACTTAGTGGATTAATACAACGTGCTGGATAGAATTAAAGTCTGTTTTACCGAAAGCATCCAAACCCAGATCGCGGCGGCGGAAGCATTGCCGGACGCCATTTCCCGCGCTGCGATGACGCTGGTTCAATCCTTACTCAACGGCAACAAAATCCTGTGCTGCGGCAACGGCACCTCGGCGGCCAACGCGCAGCACTTCGCCGCCAGCATGATCAACCGTTTTGAAACCGAGCGCCCCAGCCTGCCGGCCATCGCCCTCAACGCCGACAACGTGGTGCTGACGGCGATCAGCAACGATCGGCTGCACGACGAAGTGTACGCCAAGCAGGTGCGCGCGCTCGGGCACACCGGCGACGTGCTGCTGGCGATTTCCACCCGCGGCAACAGCCGTGATATTGTGAAAGCGGTCGAGGCGGCCGTCACGCGCGATATGACCATCGTCGCGCTCACCGGCTACGACGGCGGCGAGCTGGCCGGGCTGCTCGGCCAGCAGGATGTCGAGATCCGCATCCCGTCGCACCGCAGCTCGCGCATTCAGGAAATGCATATGCTGACCGTAAACTGCCTGTGCGATCTGATAGACAATACGTTATTCCCCCACCAGGACGATTAAGGAACTGAGATGAAGCTAAAAGCCACATTTGCAGTGCTGTCCAGCGCCCTGCTGTTGCAAGGCTGTATCGCCGGCGTCGTCGTCGGCAGTGCGGCCGTCGCGACCAAAACCGCCACCGACCCGCGCAGCGTAGGGACCCAGGTGGATGACGGCACGCTGGAAGCCAGGGTCGAAAGCGCTCTGAGCAAAGACCAGCAGTTGAAGAAAGACGCCCGTGTGGTCGCCACCGCCTATCAGGGCAAAGTGCTGTTGACCGGCCAGTCGCCTAACGCCGATCTCACCGCGCGCGCCAAGCAGATCGCCATGGGCGTGGAAGGCACGACCGAAGTGTACAACGAAATCCGTCAGGGCACGCCGGTCAGCCTGAGCACCGCGTCCTCCGACACCTGGATCACCACCAAGGTGCGTTCGCAGCTGCTCACCAGCGATACGGTGAAATCATCCAACGTGAAGGTCACCACCGAAAACGGCGAAGTGTTCTTGCTGGGCCTGGTCACCCAACAGGAAGGGCAGTCGGCGGCGCAGATCGCCAGCCAGGTGAGCGGCGTGAAGCACGTCACCACCGCCTTTACCTATGTGAAGTAATCCGTTCTGGCGGGAGCGGCACCGTGCTGCTCCCGCCCGTTTAATCCAGCTTGTTCTCGCTTAAAAACGCTTCCCCGCCCAGCTGCCGCATCTGGCGCATGATCCACTGCTGTCGCTGTATCACATAGCCGGAAGGCGCATCGGCCCTGAAGCGATGCGGATTCGGCAATACCGCCGCCAACAGCGCCGCTTCCGCCGCGCTTAGCCGTTTGGCCGGCTTATGGAAAAAGCGTTGTGAAGCCTCTTCAACGCCAAACACCCCGTCGCCGAACTCGACGATGTTCAGATACACCGTCAGAATGCGCCGCTTGGTCCACACCAGCTCGATGCCCGACGTCAATCCGGCCTCCAGCCCTTTGCGTAGCCAGCTGCGGCCATCCCACAGAAACAGGTTCTTGGCGGTTTGCTGCGACAGCGTGGACGCGCCGCGGATGCGCGTCGGGCGCTTCTCGTTGTGGCTGAGCGCCTTTTCAATGGCCGCCACGTCGAAGCCCCAATGGTCTGGAAACTTCTGATCCTCCGCCGCCATCACCGCCAGCGCCATCTGCGGCGAGATGTCGTCCATCGACACCCAATCCGAATGGGCGACGTAGCCAAAGTCGCCGCTCAGCCAGGCGCTGACTTGCCGCTCCACCATCACGGCGGAAAACGGCACCGGCAGGAAGGCAAAGGCCACAATGCCCAACACCCACAGGCCGAGAATCGCGATGACCCCGCGCTTCAGCCAATACCACGGGCGCAGTCGCCGCCATCCGCCGAGCGATTTTCTCATTCAGCCATTTCCAGTACCCGCGCCACCAGCTTATCGATACCGAGGGCCGCCTGCGCGATCGACGGCGCCAGCATATAGGCCGGCGTGGTCACGACTTTGTGTTCGCTGTCCACCACGATATCGTCTACCGGACAAATCACCGGCTCGCCGCCCATGGCGTCAATCACTTCTCCCAGGTCCGGATCGTTGCCAATGGTCAGCCGCGCTTGTTGATCCAGCAGTTTCGGCAACAGCGCTGGCGCGATGCACATCAGGCCAATTGGTTTGCCGGCCTTATGCATCTCGCGCGTCAGACGCGCCAAATCCTCATCGACCCAACATTCCGCGCCGGCTTCGGCGAAATTGCTGAGGTTCTTGGCGGCGCCGAAGCCGCCGGGCACGATCAGCGCATCCAGCTGCGCGGCCTCCGCCAGCGCCAGCGGCTGCACCGCGCCGCGGGCAATGCGCGCCGACTCAATCAGAACATTGCGCGACTCCGCCATCTCCTCACCTGATAAGTGATTAATAACATGGCATTGTGGTTTATCGGGCGCAAAGCACACCGCCTGCGCGCCGGCACGGTCCAACGCCAGCAGCGTCAGCACCGCTTCATGGATCTCCGTACCGTCATAAACACCGCTGCCGCTGAGGACGACACCCACCTTTTTCATCACTCTTACTCCTGTCGCTGCTGTCAACTGGTTCGTGCTCGGAGTTGACAAACACTAATCTACATCACACATTTTAATGAATCTTCTAACAAGAGCGCTTACATTTGCTATGTTGTTGGCTGTATGATGTTTAGGAATTCGCTACAACCTGCTCGACCAGAACACTGAAACCAATACGCAGGTTCACAATTTCCCTGGTGTTGGCGCAATATTCGCGCACCCCGGCTTAGGTCGGGGTCATTTTTTTTCAGCGTTCTCAACCCAAGCCCGCAGTACCTGCACGTCGTTGCGCCACTCTTGTTTCAACTCATCCACCCAATCCTGCACGTTATCCCACCAGGCCGGCAGCGTCGGCGTTTGAATCTGTTGCGCCAGCTGCTGCAGGTGACGCAGACCGACCGAACCGGCGGCGCCTTTGATCTTGTGCCCTTCTTCGGTGATGCCTTTCTGATCGCGCGCCGTCATGTTGGAGTCCAGCACCGCCAGGTAGCCCGGCATCATCTGTTCGAACATCTCCAGGCTTTGGTGGATCAGCTGCGGGCCAACCAGGTCCATGTACTGCTCCAGCATCGCGGTATCGAGTAACGACTCATTAATCTGCATCGCCTTGTGCTCCGTTTTCTTTGAAGTGTGAGAAGGTTGATGATCCCAATAGTGTTTGATGACCTGGGTCAACGCCGGCACCGACAGCGGCTTGCTCAGCACATCGTCCATGCCCGCCTCGAGGTACTCTTTTTTGTCTTTCAGCACGTTAGCGGTCAGGGCCACCAGCGGCGGCAGCGCCTGCCCGGCGTAGCGTTCGCGCAGCACCCGGGCGATGTCCAGCCCGGTCATGTCCGGCAGCTGGATGTCCAGCAGCACCAGATCGAACTCGTCCGGATCGAACATCGCCAGCGCGTCGTGGCCGTTCATCGCCACCTCGACGCTGTTGCCCAGTTTCTCCAGCACCGAGCGCGCCACGATCACGTTCAGCTCGATATCCTCCACCAGCAGGATGTGCAGCGCCGGCAACGGCAGTTCCTCTTCCTCCGGCGCCGCGCTGGCGGCTTCCTGCACCGCCGGCGCCTGGATGGTCAGAGTGAAGCAAGAACCGTGCCCCTGTTCGCTGCGCACGGTGATGTCGCCGCCCATGCTCTGCGCCAGTCGCTTGGAGACCGCCAGCCCGATGCCGGTGCCGGTGGCCGGGCGGCCGCCGCGCTGATCTTTCACCTGGTAATACATGGCGAAGATCTTGTCCTGCTCGTCCTGCGGGATGCCCATGCCCGAGTCTTCCACCTCGAACACCAGCTTCTCCTGCGCCTCACGCCGCACGCGCACCACGATTTGCCCCTGCTGGGTGAATTTCACCGCGTTGCCGATCAGGTTCCACAAAATCTGCCGCAGGCGCGTACCGTCGGTCACGATCTGCTGCGGCAGCGGCGTCTGCGGCTCCATGATGAACTGCAGCCCTTTCGGCTGCGCCAACAGGCCGGAGAGGTTCTCCAGATCCGCCAGGAAGCCGGTGAAGTCCACCGGCTGGTTGTCGAGTTGCACCTTGCGCCGCTCGAGCTTATCCATTTCGATAATGTCGTTGAAGATATTGCCGAGGGTGATGGCGCTGACGTGAATGGTCTTCAGGTATTTCAGCTGCTCGTCGTTCAGCTCGGTATCGAGCAGGATACGGCTCAGGCCAACGATGCCGTTAAGCGGCGTACGCAGCTCGTGGCTGATCGTGGAGATAAAGGTGGTCTTCTCCCTGCTGGCGTTCTCCAGCGCGTCCTGGTAGCGCTTACGCTCGGTAATATCGCGGCCGAAGCCCATCAGCCCGTGGCGTTTGCCCACCCGGTCATAAAACGGGACCTTGCGCAGCTCGAAACAGGCCTTGCGACCGTCGGGATACACCAGCCACTGTTCGTAGGTCAGCGAGACGTTGTGGCGGAACACCTTCTCGTCGGTCTCAATGACCTTTTCGGCGATCTCCTGGCCGTAGACGTCGAACGGCGTCAGGCCGATCAGCTGCTTCTCGCTCTTGCCGGTCAGCAGCTCCATCGCGCGGTTGCAGCCGGAAAATTCTTTGTCTTCGTTGCGGTAGTAGACCAGATCCGGCGAGGCATCGAGGAAGGAACGCAGCAGCGCCGATTGCTGGCCCAGCTCAATCTGCGCCAGTTCACGCTGTTCCATCTCTTCCGTCAGCTTGTCCATCACCTGCAGGCGCTCTTCTTCCGCCTTGATGCGGTCGGCGATCTCTTGGTTCAGCTGGCTGATATTGTCCTTAAGCTGCTGATTGAGCTCCAGATCGCGGTGGCGCATTTCCTCCAGCTTGTCCACCAGCCGCGCCAGCCGCTGGCGCGACTCCTCCAGCTGCTCCACCACCACCGAGAGGAAGTAGACCGCCCACGGGGTGATCAACAGGCCGAAGAAGATCGAACGCACCACGTCGATGCTTTCCACTTCGCCGCGCAGCAGCATGGTCACCGCCATCTGCACCACCATCGCCAGCACCACCAGCGCCGAGGCCAGCAGCAGCGAGAAGCGCACCAACCCCAGTTTCACCATTAAATCGACGTAGTACTGGGCCAACACCCGGATTTGCTTCATAGCGGCTCCCATCAGACACAATCTTTTGAATCATACCGTAAAACAGCGGTGAGATAAGGCGGCAAACGCCGAAGTGTGGCAAAGATTGCACTTCAGAGCGGCATTCCAGGGCGGTAGCGCCGCTTTTCATCCAGCGCGCTGCCCTGCCCGCCGTATTGCTGCAGATAAGCGCCCACCGCCTGCATGCCGCTCCAGCGGTTTTCGCACCACAGCGGCGCCAGCAGCGTGGGCCGACGGGCGCTGGCGGACAGGCGGTGATACACCACCTCGCCAGGCGTGTGGCGGATCATCTCCCCGGCGCTGACGGCGTAGTCCTCCAGCGCCAGTTCGGGCAAACGCCCGGCTCGCCACGCGCGGGCCAGGGTACTGCCGGTCACGACGTGCAGCGGATGCAGCTTAATGCCATCCACGCCGGACTCCACCACCCGCTGCAGCGTGAGCAGATGATCGCGCTGGGTTTCTCCCGGCAGCCCGACGATCAGATGGCAGCACACCTTCAGCCCGCGCTGCCGGGCCCGTTGCGCGGTCTGCTGATAGCAGCGGAAATCATGGCCGCGGTTGATGCGTTTGAGCGTTTTATCGTGCGCCGTCTGCAGCCCCAGCTCCAGCCACACTTCATAACCCTCCTCGCGATACCCCGTCAGCAGATCCAATGCGGCGGGCGGCACGCAGTCCGGCCGGGTGCCGACGCACAGGCCGACCATCTCACTCTGCGCCAACGCCTGCCGATACATCGACGCCAACAATTCGACCTCCGCATAGGTGCTGGTATAGGCCTGGAAATAGGCCAGATAGCGCCGCGCCCGGTTGACCCGCGCGGCCTGCTGCGCCAGCTGTTCGGCGATACTTTGCCGCTGCATCGCCTCATCGGCAAACGAAGCGACGTTGCAAAACGTACAGCCGCCGCGCCCCAACGTGCCGTCGCGGTTAGGGCAGCTGAATCCGCCGTGCAGCGTGAGTTTATGGATCTTTTCGCCATAGCGGCGCTGGAGATCTGCGCCAAACATATTGACTAATTGCGGCAACTGCATAATCTTGGTGATTCTCTGTGTTCAAAGCCGCGATGCTAATAAGAAACGGCTTTTCCCGCGATGACAGAGATCAACGCTTTCCCCGCAAGGCGCCACCAGGCATAACTATTCATCATAAATGCAAATCAATTCACTATAATTCTGATGAATTATTCTAATCGTCGCGCAACCGTTAACGGCAATATGACAATGCGGTGAAAAACAGTGACAAACATCAACAAAGAAATATCTTATAGAATAAAATTCTGCCATTAACCCCCGCACTAGCATGGTGCAGAGATTAAGGGGTTGCACTATAGTGAGACAGCTCACACTTCTGTGGGGATCGGCGTTGCCCCACGATAGTGCAAAAACACATTAAAATACTTATTTTTCAAATAAATAAACATCATCAATTCGATAAGAATCTATCTTAAGCCCACATTTGACCTGCGAATTCTTTCTCGCTAAGTTGGAAGTCCGCTGGAAGCTTTCTGGACGGGCAAACGTCTCGTCATATTTATGCAGTAATTGAAGACTCCCTCTTAAAACAAGTCCTATACCACTTGTGAGACCGTCACGAGAGGCCATTGATGGAGGGCGGAAAAGCAGATTAGCGGGGTTAACTTGCTGATTGGACTTCTGCCTGAAATTGGGAAGCCCCCTCGCAGTAGGTTGTGAGAGTCACGCAGAGCCTGGGGAGGTTCACTGATATGTTGTACGATAAATCCCAAGAGAGGGACAACTGTGGTTTCGGCCTGATCGCCCACATAGAAGGCGAACCTAGCCACAAGGTGGTTCGCACCGCCATTCACGCGCTGGCCCGCATGCAACACCGCGGCGCAATCCTGGCCGACGGCAAGACCGGCGACGGCTGCGGCCTGTTGCTGCAAAAACCCGATCGCTTCTTCCGCATGGTGGCGGAAGAGCGCGGCTGGCGTTTGGCCAAGAACTACGCCGTCGGCATGATGTTCCTCAGCCAGAATGAAGAGGAAGCGCGCCTCAGCCGCCGCATCGTGGAAGAAGAGCTGCAAAACGAAACGCTGTCGATCGTCGGCTGGCGTGAAGTGCCGACCAACCCGGACGTGCTGGGTGAAATCGCCCTCTCCTCCCTGCCGCGCATCGAGCAAATCTTCGTTAACGCCCCGGCCGGCTGGCGCCCGCGCGATATGGAGCGCCGCCTGTTCGTGGCGCGCCGCCGCATCGAGAAACGCGTGCAGGACAACAGCTTCTACGTCTGCAGCTTCTCCAACCTGGTGACGATCTATAAAGGCCTTTGCATGCCTGCGGATCTGCCGCGCTTCTATCTCGATCTGGCGGACCTGCGCCTGGAGTCGGCCATTTGCCTGTTCCACCAGCGCTTCTCCACCAACACCGTGCCGCGCTGGCCGCTGGCGCAGCCGTTCCGCTACCTGGCGCACAACGGCGAAATCAACACCATCACCGGCAACCGCCAGTGGGCGCGTGCCCGTACCTACAAATTCCAAACGCCGCTAATCCCGGATCTGCAGGCCGCCGCGCCGTTCGTCAACGAAACCGGCTCCGACTCCAGCTCGCTGGACAACATGCTGGAGCTGCTGCTGGCGGGCGGGATGGATCTCATTCGCGCCATGCGTTTGCTGGTGCCGCCGGCCTGGCAGAATAACCCGGACATGGACGGCGATCTGCGCGCCTTCTTCGACTTCAACTCGATGCACATGGAGCCGTGGGACGGCCCGGCCGGCATCGTGATGTCCGACGGCCGCTACGCCGCCTGTAACCTCGATCGCAACGGCCTGCGCCCGGCGCGCTATGTGATCACCAAAGACAAGCTGATCACCTGCGCCTCCGAAGTCGGCATCTGGGATTACCAGCCGGACGAAGTGGTGGAAAAAGGCCGCGTCGGCCCCGGCGAGCTGATGGTGATCGACACCCGCAGCGGCCGCATCCTGCACTCGGCGGAAACCGACAACGATCTGAAAAGCCGCCATCCGTATAAAGAGTGGATGGAGAAAAACGTCAAACGTCTGGTGCCGTTCGAAGATCTGCCGGACGATCAGGTCGGCAGCCGCGAGCTCGACGACGCGCAGCTCGAAACCTACCAGAAACAATTCGGCTACAGCAGCGAAGAGCTGGATCAGGTGATCCGCGTGCTGGGCGAGATTGGCCAGGAAGCCACCGGCTCGATGGGCGACGATACCCCGTTCGCCGTGCTCTCCAGCCGGCCGCGCATCGTTTACGACTATTTCCGCCAGCAGTTCGCGCAGGTCACCAACCCGCCGATCGATCCGCTGCGCGAAGCGCACGTCATGTCGCTGGCCACCAGCATCGGCCGTGAAATGAACGTGTTCTGCGAAGCCGAAGGCCAGGCGCACCGCCTGAGCTTCAAATCGCCGATCCTGCTGTACTCCGATTTCAAACAGCTCACCACGCTGGAAGGCGAATACTATCGCGCCGAGACCCTCGATCTGACCTTCGATCCGCAGCAGCAGGATCTGGAGCAGACCATTCGCGCCCTGTGCGACGAAGCGGAACGCAAGGTGCGCGAAGGTGCGGTGCTGTTGGTGCTGTCCGACCGCGCCATCGCGCCCGGCCGCCTGCCGGTACCGGCTCCGATGGCGGTGGGCGCCGTGCAAACCCGCCTGGTGGAGAAAAGCCTGCGCTGCGACGCCAACCTGATCGTTGAAACCGCCAGCGCCCGCGATCCGCACCACTTCGCCGTGCTGCTCGGCTTCGGCGCGACCGCCATCTACCCGTACCTGGCCTATGAAACCCTGGCCAAGCTGGTGGACAGCCAGGCGATCGACAAGAAATACCGCGACGTGATGCTGAACTACCGCAACGGCATCAACAAAGGCCTGTACAAGATCATGTCCAAAATGGGCATCTCGACCATCGCCTCTTACCGCTGCTCCAAGCTGTTCGAAGCGGTCGGCCTGCACCGCGATCTGGCGGATCTGTGCTTCCAGGGCGTGGTCAGCCGCATCGGCGGCGCCAGCTTCAGCGATTTCCAGCAGGATCTGCAGAACCTTTCCAAGCGCGCCTGGCTGAAACGCAAGCCGCTGGAGCAAGGCGGCCTGCTGAAGTTCGTGCACGGCGGCGAATACCACGCCTACAACCCGGACGTGGTGAACTCGCTGCAAAAAGCGGTGCACAGCGGGGAATACAGTGACTATCAGGCCTACGCCAAGCTGGTGAACGAGCGGCCGGTCGCCATGCTGCGCGATCTGCTGGCCATCACGCCGAAAGGCGAACCGATCCCGGTCGATCAGGTTGAACCGGCGGAGTCGCTGTTCAAACGCTTCGACACCGCGGCGATGTCGATCGGCGCACTGAGCCCGGAAGCGCACGAGTCGCTGGCGATCGCCATGAACGGCCTCGGCGGCTTCTCCAACTCCGGCGAAGGCGGCGAAGATCCGGCGCGCTACCGCACCAACAAGGTGTCGCGCATCAAACAGGTGGCCTCCGGCCGCTTCGGCGTGACGCCGGCCTACCTGGTGAACGCCGACGTGATCCAGATTAAGGTGGCGCAGGGCGCCAAGCCGGGTGAAGGCGGCCAGCTGCCGGGCGACAAAGTCACCCCGTACATCGCCAGACTGCGTTACTCGGTGCCGGGCGTGACCCTAATCTCCCCGCCGCCGCACCACGACATCTACTCGATCGAAGATCTGGCGCAGCTGATCTTCGACCTGAAGCAGGTCAACCCGAAGGCGGTGATTTCGGTGAAACTGGTGTCCGAACCGGGCGTCGGCACCATCGCCACCGGCGTGGCGAAAGCCTATGCCGATCTCATCACCATCGCCGGTTACGACGGCGGCACCGGCGCCAGCCCGCTGTCCTCGGTGAAATACGCCGGCTGTCCGTGGGAGCTGGGCCTGGTGGAAACCCAGCAGGCACTGGTGGCCAACGGCCTGCGCCACAAGATCCGCCTGCAGGTGGACGGCGGCCTGAAAACCGGCGTGGACATCGTCAAAGCGGCGATCCTGGGCGCGGAAAGCTTCGGCTTCGGCACCGGACCGATGGTGGCGCTGGGCTGTAAATACCTGCGCATCTGCCACCTCAACAACTGCGCGACCGGCGTCGCGACTCAGGACGACAAGCTGCGCCGCGATCACTACCACGGCCTGCCGGAACGCGTGACGAATTACTTCCAGTTTATCGCGCGTGAAACCCGCGAGATCATGGCGCAGCTGGGCGTGAGTCAACTGGTGGATCTGATCGGCCGCACCGAGTTCCTGACCGAGCTGGACGGCATCTCTGCCAAGCAGAACAAGCTGGATCTGTCGCCGCTGCTGAAAACCGCCACGCCGCATCCGGGTAAAGCGGTGTACTGCACCGAAAGCAGCAACCCGGCGTTCGACAAGGGCCTGCTGAACAAAGAACTGCTGGCGCAGGCGCAACCGTACATCGAAGCGAAGCAGGGTAAAACCTTCTACTTCGACATTCGCAACACCGACCGCTCCGTGGGCGCCATGCTGTCCGGCGCTATCGCCGACGTGCACGGCGATCAGGGCATGGCGGCCGATCCGATCAAGGCGCACTTCTCCGGCACCGCCGGGCAGAGCTTCGGCGTCTGGAACGCCGGCGGGGTCGAGCTGACCCTGACCGGCGACGCCAACGACTATGTCGGCAAAGGCATGGCCGGCGGCAGCATCGCGGTGCGTCCGCCGATCGGCTCCGCCTTCCGCAGCCATGAAGCCAGCATCGTCGGCAACACCTGCCTGTACGGCGCTACCGGCGGCAAGCTGTTCGCCGCCGGCCGCGCGGGCGAACGCTTCGCGGTGCGCAACTCCGGCGCCATCACCGTGGTGGAAGGCATCGGCGACAACGGCTGCGAATACATGACCGGCGGCATCGTCTGCGTGCTGGGTAAAACCGGCATCAACTTCGGTGCGGGCATGACCGGCGGTTTCGCCTACGTGCTGGACGAAGACGGCGAGTTCCGCAAGCGCGTGAACCCGGAGCTGGTGGAAGTGCTGGATGTCGATCAGCTGGCGATCCATGAGGAGCACCTGCGCGGCCTGATCACCGAACACGTGCAGGCGACCGGCTCTTCCCGCGCGGAAGAGATCCTGGCCAACTGGCCGGAGTGGGCACCGAAGTTCGCCCTGGTCAAACCGAAGTCCAGCGATGTCAAAGCGCTGTTGGGTCACCGTAGCCGTTCCGCAGCCGAGCTGCGGGTGCAGGCGCAGTAAGAGGTAGGTCATTAATGAGCCAGAACGTTTACCAATTTATCGACCTGCAGCGTGTTGATCCGCCAAAGAAACCGCTGAAGATCCGCAAAATCGAGTTCGTCGAGATCTACGAACCGTTTTCGGAAACCCAGGCCAAGGCCCAGGCGGACCGCTGTCTGTCCTGCGGCAACCCGTATTGCGAGTGGAAGTGCCCGGTGCACAACTACATCCCGAACTGGCTGAAGCTGGCCAACGAAGGCCGCATCATGGAAGCGGCGGACCTGGCGCATCAGACCAACAGCCTGCCGGAAGTGTGCGGCCGCGTGTGCCCGCAGGATCGCCTGTGCGAAGGCTCCTGCACCCTGAACGACGAGTTCGGTGCGGTCACCATCGGCAATATCGAACGCTACATCAGCGATAAGGCCATCGAAATGGGCTGGAAGCCGGACATGTCGCACGTGCAGCCGACCGGCAAGCGCGTGGCGATCGTCGGTGCCGGCCCTGCCGGGCTGGCCTGCGCCGACGTATTGACCCGCAACGGCGTCAAGGCGGTGGTATATGACCGTCATCCGGAGATCGGCGGCCTGCTGACCTTCGGCATCCCGGCCTTCAAGCTGGAAAAGGAAGTGATGGTCAAACGCCGCGGTATTTTCAGCGAGATGGGCATCGAGTTCCAGCTGAACACCGAAGTGGGCAAAGACATCAGCATGGAGACCTTGCTGAGCGAGTACGATGCGGTATTCCTCGGCGTCGGTACCTATCAGTCGATGCGCGGCGGCCTGGAGAACGAGGAAGCGCAGGGCGTGTACGATGCGCTGCCGTTCCTGATCGCCAACACCAAGCAGCTGATGGGGTATGAAACCGAGCAGCACGAGCCTTACGTCAGCATGGAAGGCAAGCGCGTGGTGGTGCTGGGCGGCGGCGATACCGCCATGGACTGCGTGCGTACCTCGGTGCGCCAGGGCGCGACGCAGGTCACCTGCGCCTACCGCCGCGACGAAGCCAACATGCCGGGTTCCAAGCGCGAAGTGAAGAACGCCCGGGAAGAAGGGGTAGATTTCCAGTTTAACCTGCAGCCGCTGAGCATCGAGCTGAACAGCGCCGGCCGCGTGGCCGGGGTGAAGATGGTACGCACCCAGCTGGGCGCACCGGATGCCAACGGCCGTCAGGCGGCGGAGCAGGTGCCGGGTTCTGAACACGTGATCGACGCCGACGCGGTGGTGATGGCATTCGGCTTCCGCCCACACCGTATGGACTGGCTGGCGGCGCACGACGTGCAGCTCGATAAACAGGGCCGCATCCTGGCGCCGGAAGGCAGCGACAACGCGTTCCAGACCAGCAACCCGAAAATCTTCGCCGGCGGCGACGCGGTGCGCGGTTCCGACCTGGTGGTGACGGCGATCGCCGAAGGCCGCAAGGCGGCAGACGGCATCATGAACTACCTGGAAGTGTAAACCTTCCGTACCGCCAGAGGCCCGGCACATTGCCGGGCCTCTGTTTTTAGCCTGCCACGCTTTGTAACAACCTCCCCTCACCTCACCGCGTCAACGCGCTATAGTATTGAGTTAGCACCATTGCGGGGCGCGGCTGCGCCTGACACCGAGATAAGGATAGCGAACATGAAATGCTCCATTTCCCTGTTGGCCGGCGCAGTGCTGGCCGTCAGTTTCAGCGCTTCAGCCATGGCGCTGGATTCGCAGGAGGTCGGTTACAATATCGAAGCGCGCGGCGCGCGGCCGGTCGTGGCACAGTTGGGCAAGGCCGGGCAGTTCAGCGCCGTGGAAAACAGCATCCGGCTGGGGGACGACAGCTGGATTGCCCTGGCGCCCAAGCTGGCCGGCGGCGGCAATGCCGGCTTCACCGCCGGCATCAAATCGGCGCTCTCCGCCGCCCTGATTTACAATCCGGCGGCGGTGTTGCAGGCGCTCAACAAAGGCAACGATCTGCCGCTCAATGACATTTGCACCGCGCCGCCGGAAGTGCAAGGCGACACCGCCATCACCAGTTTCCGCCAGCGCGCAACCCGCGCCTTGTCCACCGTGCGCGTAGGCGATCTCAGCGCACCGCGCGATGCCTGCATTGCCGCCTTGAAAGGCTGATCCGCTTCTGCCGGGCAAAAAAAAAGCACCCCATAGGGTGCTTTTTCGTTTGTTCGCGCAGGGATTACTTCACCACGCGCAGCGCCGGGCGGCCACCGCGCCGCGGCTGCGGCGGCTCGTCGTCCGGGCCGTTGTCTTCCGCGGTATCCGGGCGATCGCCGTCGATCACCGACATCAGGGTTTCCGAAGGGATCGTCTCATTGTCCAGGCCTTCGAACACGCCTTCGCTCTCGTCGTAGGCGGCTTCCGGTTCGAACATCGTGCCGGCGCCGTTTTCACGCGCATAGATCGCCAGCACGGCGGCCATCGGCACCGAAACCTGACGCGGCACGCCGCCGAAGCGCGCGTTGAACTGCACGTCTTCATTGCCCAACGCCAGGTTGCCTACCGCGCGCGGCGCGATATTCAGCACGATCTGGCCGTCACGCGCGAACTCCATCGGCACCTGCACGTCCGGGCGAGTCACGTCGACCACCAGGTGCGGCGTCAGCTGGTTATCCAGCAGCCAGTCATAGAACGCCCGCAGCAGATACGGGCGACGCGGCGTCATCTGAGACATGTCCATCGCGCTTAGCCCCGGGTTTGCAGGCGCATTTCACGCTCGGCTTCGGTCAGGGAAGCCAGGAAAGCGTCGCGTTCGAAGACGCGGGTCATGTAGCCTTTCAGCTCTTTGGAGCCGGCACCGCTCAATTCAATGCCCAGCTGCGGCAGACGCCACAACAGCGGCGCCAGATAGCAATCCACCAGGCTGAACTCTTCGCTCATGAAATACGGCGCCTGGCCGAAGATCGGTGCGATCGCCAGCAGCTCCTCGCGCAGTTGGCGACGGGCGGATTCCGCTTCCTGACCGCTGCTCTTCTCGATCTTGTCCATCAGCGAGTACCAGTTCTTCTCGATGCGCAGCATCATCAGACGGCTCTCGCCACGGGCAACCGGGTAAACCGGCATCAGCGGCGGGTGTGGGAAACGCTCATCCAGGTATTCCATGATGATGCGGGATTCATACAGGGTCAGTTCGCGATCGACCAGCGTAGGCACCGTCTGGTAAGGGTTGAGGTCAATCAGATCTTGCGGCAGGTTATCCATTTCGACCTGCTCGATCTCGACGCTGACACCTTTCTCCGCCAGTACGATACGTACTTGATGGCTAAAAATGTCGGTCGGGCCAGAGAACAGCGTCATTACCGAACGTTTGTTGGCAGCGACAGCCATGAAAACCTCCAAGTTATCTAGAAAATACTGCGAATAGCCAACTGACAGGCTGCTATCCTGAATAATCTTGCCGCAGGCCGGCAGCACTCAGCGCGACCCGAGCCCATGAAAAACCGGCCCAGGAGGTCAACTGCACGGCGAACAGGCGCAAAAGTGGGTGATAGTTTACCAGATTTTGCTTGTTTTGTGGGGACGGTGCGGTGAATTCATGTTGAATTGTCTGATCTGCCACAGATTTTAGTCGGGGACGGCGGATTTCAGGCATAAAAAAACCCGGTGAAGCACCGGGTTTTTTGCGTAAATCGCACTGCCGAAGCAGCGAAAATTAACGCTTGGAGAACTGCGGACGACGACGTGCTTTACGCAGGCCGACTTTCTTACGTTCAACCTGACGAGCGTCACGGGTGACGAAGCCAGCTTTACGCAGTTCAGAACGCAGAGTCTCATCGTACTCCATCAGTGCACGGGTGATACCGTGACGGATAGCGCCAGCTTGACCGGAGATACCACCACCTTTAACGGTGATGTACAGGTCCAGTTTGCCAACCATGTCGACCAGCTCCAGCGGCTGACGAACTACCATGCGGGCAGTTTCGCGACCGAAGTACTGTTCCAGGCTGCGCTGGTTGATAACGATGTTACCGTTGCCCGGCTTGATGAAGACGCGAGCGGCGGAGCTTTTGCGGCGACCAGTGCCGTAGTATTGATTTTCAGCCATTGCCATTAATCCCGATTAAATGTCCAGAACTTGCGGTTGCTGTGCCGCGTGATTGTGCTCGGTGCCCGCGTAAACTTTCAGTTTACGGAACATAGCACGACCCAGCGGGCCCTTTGGCAGCATGCCTTTAACCGCGATTTCAATCACGCGCTCAGGACGGCGGGCAATCATCTCTTCAAAGGTCGCTTGCTTGATACCACCGATGTGGCCGGTGTGGTGGTAGTACACTTTGTCTGTACGCTTGTTGCCGGTTACAGCAACTTTGTCAGCGTTCAGAACGATGATGTAATCACCGGTATCCACGTGCGGGGTGTATTCCGCTTTATGCTTGCCGCGCAGGCGACGAGCCAGTTCAGTAGCGAGACGGCCTAAAGTTTTACCATCTGCATCAACAACGTACCAGTCGCGTTTTACGGTTTCTGGTTTAGCTGTAAAAGTTTTCATTAGAAAGCTTACCCAATAATTAGTTACACGTTGGTGAACACCCAAACGCTCGAAAACAGTTGAGGCTCACACGACCATACAAGTCCAGCAAACCTACCCCTTCGAATAGCCATTGCCGGCACTATAAAGTTTTTGGGAAAAAAAACTTTGTTGTAACGTGGGGTCGCAAGATTATAGAGAAGTCGCTCACAAAGATCGAACGGTTTTTGAATGGAAAATAAATTTATCGCCGGCGGCAGGCAACCGGCGATAGGCCCGGCGGACTCAGGGCAGATGCGGCAGCTTGAGGTACTCTTCACTCTGCATTTCCTGCAGGCGCGACAGGCAGCGCTGGTACTCGAACTTCAGCCTCTCCCCCTGGTAGATCTCGAACATCGACGCCTCGGCGCCGATCACCAGCTTGACGTGTCGCTCGTAAAATTCGTCCACCAGCGCCAGGAAGCGGCGCGCGGTATTCTCTTTCAGCGGCCCCATCACCTGCACATTATACAGGATCACGCTGTGATACAGCCGCGACAGCGCAATGTAGTCCAGCTGGCTGCGCGCCTCTTCGCACAGCGTGTGGAAATCCACCGCCAGCACGCCGTCCACCGAACGGATCGCCTGCAGCGGCCGATGGTTGATCTGCAGCACCGGCGCGTCCTCCCCCGCCTTGCCCGCCAGCTTGACGAACATCCGATCCAGGGTCGCGCGCGTCTGGTCGTTCAGCGGCGTCAGGTAGAGGTGCGCCTGGGTCAGGGTGCGCAGACGATAGTCGATGCCGGCATCGACGTTCATCACGTCGCAGTACTCATTGATCAGATCGATGGCCGGCAGGAAACGCGCCCGCTGCAGGCCGTTGCGGTACAGATCGTCCGGCGGGATGTTCGACGTGGCCACCAGCGTGATGCCGCGGGCGAACAGCGCCTGCAGCAGCGTGGCCAGCAGCATGGCGTCGGTGATGTCGGACACGAAGAATTCGTCGAAGCACAGTACGTCGGTCTCGGCCTTGAAGCCGTCGGCGACGATTTCCAGCGGATTTTCCCGCCCCTGCAGTTCGGTCAGCTCTTCATGCACCCGCAGCATGAAGCGGTGGAAGTGCAGACGCATTTTGCGATCGCCCGGCAGGCTGTGGAAGAACATGTCCATCAGCCAGGTTTTGCCGCGCCCGACGCCGCCCCACATATACAGCCCCTGCACCGGACGCTGCGGCGCCGTTTCGCCGCCCTTGCCCAACAAACGGCTGAGCTTGCCGCGCAGCCCGCCCGCAGGCGCGCTCGCCGCGGGCTTTTGCAGCAGAGCCTGATAAATGCGATCCAGTTGAGCGACGGCCCGGCGTTGAACCTCATCGGCCTGATATTCCCCTGCGTCCAGCGCCTGCTGGTAGCGAGATAACGGTGATAATGCCTGCATCTGTTCGATGTTCCCTAAGAACGCTTAGAAATTATTTAGCCAACGTTGGCGGCAAGTTGATGCCGATTCGCACCGTTATCGCCACAAATGCCCGCTGCGGGCGCCGTTGAAAACCCTGTAAACACTGGGTGGAAGCGCATCAGGATTCCACTCGGACAAGGTTAACGGTTATAGTGGATATTATTAAGTGAAAAATCCCTGCGGAACAACGAAGTCAAAATAGGAGTCATCATGACCTGGGAGTATGCGCTGATTGGTTTGGTCGTCGGTATCGTGATTGGTGCGGTGGCGATGCGTTTTGGCAACCGTAAATTACGTCAACAACAAGTCCTGCAGAACGAGCTGGACAAGAGCAAAACCGAGCTGGAAGAGTACCGCCAGGAGCTGGTCGGCCACTTCGCCCGCAGCGCCGAGCTGCTGGACAACATGGCTCGCGATTATCGCCAGCTGTATCAGCATATGGCGAAAAGCTCCAACAACCTGCTGCCGGATCTGCCGATGCAGGAGAACCCGTTCCGCTATCGCCTGACCGAAGCGGAAGCGGACAACGATCAGGCGCCGGTGGAAATGCCGCGCGACTATTCTGAAGGGGCCTCCGGCCTGCTGCGCGGCCAAAGCGCACGCCGCGACTGATATTCCTTCTTCGCCCGCGGGGCCACCCGCGGGTTTATTCCCCCTTTGTGCCTTATTGACCTTCCTTCGCATTACCTTTACTGAACTTTGCACGCAAATTCACGGTCTTACCCTTCACTATGACAAGGTGATTGCCTTATCATCAAATTTTCATCGGCAGGTATTGAGAGAGTTATCATCAATGAAGAAAAAGTCTTTAATTCTTAGTGCATTGGCAATGAGCCTCGGCCTGACGTTCAGCGCCGTACCGGTGGCCAACGCGGCCCTGCCCGTTGCCGTTCAGGGGCAGCCGCTGCCGAGCCTGGCGCCGATGCTGGAAAAAGTCTTGCCCGCCGTAGTGAGCGTGCATGTCGCAGGCACCCAGGTGCAGCGTCAACAGCTGCCGGAAGAGTTCAGACGCTTCTTCGGCCCCAATTTCCCCGGCCAACAGCAGAGCTCCCGCCCGTTTGAAGGGCTGGGTTCCGGCGTCATCATCGACGCCGCCAAAGGCTACGTGCTGACCAACAATCACGTCATCAACAACGCCGATAAAATCCGCGTGCAGTTGAACGACGGGCGCGAACTGGACGCCAAGCTGGTCGGCCGCGATGAGCAATCCGACATCGCCCTGCTGCAGCTCAGCGACACCAAAAACCTGACCGCCATCAAGATGGCCGATTCCGACCAGCTGCGCGTCGGCGACTTCGCCGTGGCGGTCGGCAACCCGTTTGGCCTGGGCCAAACCGCCACTTCAGGCATCATCTCGGCGCTGGGCCGCACCGGCCTGAATCTGGAAGGGCTGGAAAACTTCATTCAGACCGACGCCTCGATCAACCGCGGCAACTCCGGCGGCGCGTTGGTTAACCTGAACGGCGAGCTGATCGGCATCAATACCGCCATTCTGGCGCCGAGCGGCGGCAACGTCGGCATCGGTTTCGCCATTCCGAGCAATATGGCGCAGAACCTGAGCCAGCAGCTGATCGAATTCGGCGAAGTGAAACGCGGCCTGCTCGGCATCAAGGGCAGCGAAATGACCCCTGACATGGCCAAAGCCTTCAACACCGACGCGCAGCGCGGCGCCTTCGTCAGCGAAGTGCTGCCGAAATCCGCCGCCGCCAAGGCCGGCATCAAAGCCGGGGATATTCTGGTTTCCGTCGACGGCAAGCCGGTGAACAGCTTCGCCGAGCTGCGCGCCAAGGTCGGTACCACTGCGCCGGGCAAAACCCTCAAAGTGGGCCTGCTGCGCGACGGCAAACCGCAGGAAGTCTCGGTCACGCTGGACAACAGCGAGAGCGCCTCGACCAATGCCGAAACCCTGTCGCCGGCGCTGCAGGGCGTTTCCCTCAGCAACGGTGCGCTGCCGAGCGGCGACAAGGGCGTGAAGGTAGAGAACGTGGATAAAGGCTCGACGGCGGCGCAAATCGGCCTGCAAAAAGGCGACGTGATCATCGGCGTCAACCGCCAGCGTGTGGACAGCATCACCGCGCTGCGCAAGGTGCTGGAAGCCAAGCCACCGGTGATGGCGCTCAATATCGTGCGCGGTACCGAAACCATTTATCTGCTGCTGCGTTAATTTGTGCAAAAACCGGGCTCGGTGACATACTGCGCCCGGTTAACTCATGCTATCCTCCGAACATCGTTCATCACACCACGAAAACTCCATGTTTGCTAAGCTCTTGCGTTCTGTCGTTATCGGTCTCATCGTTGCCGGCCTGCTGTTGGCTGCCCTGCCCATGCTGCGCTCTTCCAACGGCCTGTTTGCAGAGAAAACCGAGAATACCAGCGACGAAACGCCGGTGAGCTACAACAAGGCAGTGCGCCGCGCCGCACCCGCCGTGGTGAACATCTACAACCGCAACCTGAACGGCGCCGCCAACGTGCTGTCGCTCGGTTCCGGCGTGATCATGAACGAACGCGGCTATATCATCACCAACCGCCACGTGATCAAAGACGCCCAGCAGATCACCGTGGTGTTGCAGGACGGCCGCCGCTACGAAGCGCTGCTGGTCGGCTCCGACGGCCTGACCGATTTGGCGGTGCTGAAGATCGATCCCGGCAACCTGCCGGTGATCCCGACCAACAAAAACCGCGTTGCCCACGTCGGCGACGTGGTGCTGGCTATCGGCAACCCGTATAACTTGGGGCAGACCGTCACTCAGGGCATTCTCAGCGCCACCGGGCGCATCAGTATGAGCACCACCGGCCGGCAGACATTCCTGCAGACCGACGCTTCAATCAACCGCGGCAACTCCGGCGGCGCGCTGGTCAACTCGCTGGGCGAGCTGATCGGCATCAACACCCTGACCTATGACAAAATCACCGACGGTGAAACGCCGGAGGGTCTCGGCTTCGCCATTCCAATTGAATTGGCCACCAAAATCATGGACAAGCTGATCCGCGACGGCCGCGTGATCCGTGGCTATTTCGGCATTCAGGGTAAGGAGATCATTCCGCTGCGCTCCTCCAATTCCGGCATCGATCGCCTGCAGGGCATCATCGTGACCGAAATTACGCCGAACGGCCCGGCGAGCAGCGCCGGTTTCCAGATCAACGACATCATCATCAACGTGGATAACAAACCGGCGGTATCCGTGCTGGAGACCATGGATCAGGTCGCGGAGATCAGGCCGGGCACCGAGATACCGGTTATCGTACTGCGCGACGGCAAACGCATTACGTTGAAAATGACGGTGGGTGAATTCCCGGAAGACAGCAATTAAAAAAAGGGCCGGCATTGATAGCCGGCCCTTTGATTTTCATCCTGCCGACGCAGCCGCGCCGGCGCTAATCACTTACTCGCCTTTCACGCGCTCGATGTTCGCACCCAGCGCGCGCAGCTTGTCTTCAATACGCTCATAGCCGCGATCGATGTGGTAGATACGATCGACGACGGTCACGCCGTCGGCGATGCAGCCGGCGATCACCAGGCTGGCGGAAGCGCGCAGATCGGTCGCCATTACCTGAGCGCCGGACAGCTGCTCAACGCCGTGGCAGATCACGGTGTTGCTCTCGATTTCCGCGTGCGCGCCCATGCGGATCAGTTCCGGCACGTGCATGAAGCGGTTTTCGAAGATGGTCTCGGTGATGACACCGGTACCTTCCGCCACCAGGTTCAGCAGGCTGAACTGGGCCTGCATGTCAGTCGGGAAGCCCGGGTGCGGCGCGGTGCGCACGGTGACTGCTTTCGGGCGTTTGCCGTGCATGTCCAGGCTGATCCAGTCTTCACCCACTTCGATATCGGCACCGGCTTCGCGCAGCTTGGCCAGCACCGCATCCAGCGTGTCCGGACGGGTGTTGCGGCACATCACTTTGCCGCCGGAAACCGCGGCGGCGATCAGGAAGGTGCCGGTCTCGATGCGGTCAGGCAGCACGCGGTACACGCCGCCGCCAAGACGCTCGACGCCCTCGATGGTAATTTTGTCACTGCCGGCGCCGCTGATCTTCGCGCCCAACGTGTTGAGGAAGTTGGCGGTATCGACAATTTCCGGCTCACGCGCGGCGTTTTCGATAACGGTGGTGCCGGTCGCCAGGGTCGCGGCGCTCATGATGGTCACGGTCGCGCCCACGCTCACCTTGTCCATGACGATGTGCGCGCCCTTCAGGCGGCCCTCGACGGACGCCTTGACGTAACCTTCTTCCAGCTTGATCTCGGCACCCAACTGCTCCAGGCCGGTGATGTGCAGATCGACCGGACGCGCGCCGATCGCGCAGCCGCCCGGCAGGGAAACCTGGCCGCGGCCGAAGCGCGCCACCAGTGGCCCCAGCGCCCAGATGGATGCGCGCATGGTTTTCACCAGATCGTAAGGGGCACAGAACTCGTTCACCCCGCTGGCGTCCACGAAGACCGAACCGTTGCGCTCAATCTTGGTACCCAACTGGTTGAGTAGTTTAATGGTGGTGTCGATGTCCTTCAGCTTAGGGACATTCTGCAGCTCGACCGGCTCTTCCGCCAACAGGGCGGCGAACAGGATCGGCAGGGCGGCGTTTTTGGCCCCGGAAATAGACACTTCACCGCTCAGGCGAGTCCGACCCTGCACACGAAATTTATCCATCTGACTACTCTCTGTTATCTAATCTGAAGCTGCCCGCCCGGCAGGGCAAACAGCCTTAAAATCCGTTGAGTTTGCGGTCTCGCTGCCACTCTTCAGGGGTGTACGCCTTGATAGACAAGGCATGAATGCGGTTGTCCGCAATGTATTCCATCAGCGGTGCGTAAACCGTCTGCTGTTTTTTGACGCGGCTCATACCGGCGAACAGTTCACCGACCACGATCGCCTGAAAATGGCTGCCGTCGCCCGTCACATGTACTTCATCCAGTGCCAATGCCTGCATCAGCACGTCTTTAATCTCGTTGGTTTCCATAGTATCCAGTTCTGCCGCTAAAGGATCATAAACAGCCTAGTATCTTAGTGGAATACGATGTTTTCTTAAACTAAAGAAAAAGCCCCTGCGTAACAGGGGCTTTGTATCGTTTTACCACGCAAGGGCGGCGTAAAACGCCGCTAACCGGCGGTATCGACAGGCATTATCGCCTGCAGGTTGTAGAGCGCGATCAGCGTTTTCAGGCGCTCGGTGGCGCCGAAAATTTTTAGCGCTACGCCGCGCTCGCGCTGCTCTTCCTGCAGATGCAGCAACAGCGCCAGCCCGGCGGAGTCCACCCGCTCCAGTTGCGCCACGTCGATCGCGGTTTTATCCGCCATCAGCGCATCGCGCTGCCGCCACAGCGGCTGCAGCGTTTCCCGGTCCAGTTCACCGCGCAGGATCAGCGTCTGCTGCTGTGATTCGAAGCTGAGCGCTGCCGACATCAGTTTTTCTTGTCCAGCGTAATAGGCTGCGCGGCGGCGGCCTGCAGCTGTTTGGTCAGGCCATCGATGCCCTGAGTACGCAGCGTGGACGCCCACTCGTTCTGCTTGGTGGTGATCATGCTGACGCCTTCGGCGATCATGTCATACGCCTGCCAATAGCCGGTTTTGCTGTTCTTGCGCCATTGGAAATCCAGACGTACCGGCGGACGGCCGCCGTTGTCGATGATGGTGACGCGAATGGCCACGATGTCGGCATTGCCCAGCGGCTGTTCAGGCGCGATCTGGTAAGTCTGGCCGTGGTACATCGCCAGCGCCTGGCCGTAAGCCTGCTCCAGGTAAGCCTGGAAGGCGGTGAAGTAGGCTTCGCGCTGCGCAGGCGTCGCGTCTTTGTAGTAACGGCCCAGCACCAACGCGCCGGCGTATTTCACCTGCACGAACGGCATCAGTTCCTGATGCACGATGGAGCGCAGGTAGTTCGGGTCCTGCTTGATCTTCGGCTGTTCGTTCTTCAAACGGCTGAAGGTCTTCTGCGCCGCGTCTTGCATCATGCTGTAAGGATTGGTTTGGTCGGCTGCGCTCGCCAGCGGTGCAACCACCAGCAGAGCCACCATCAGTAAACGTTTAAACATGCAGGTATCCTCTCTTAATGATTTGGAACAGCGGGTTGCGGTGCGGCGCCGGCAGCCGGCTCAGCGGCCGTGTCTCCCGATTTGGCGCTGTCCTGACCGCCGCTTTTATACAGGAACTGGCCGATCAGATCTTCCAGAACCATGGCTGACTTGGTGTCCTGGATGGTGCCGCCGTCTTTCAGAATGGTGGTGCCCATGTCAGGATCTTCGAAGCCCACGTTAAGCGCCAGATATTGCTCGCCCAGCAGGCCGGAGGTGCGGATCGCCAGCGAGCTGGTATCCGGGATTTGGTCGTACTTTTTCTGGATATCCAGCGCCACGCGCGGCGTGTAGGTTTTCGGATCGAGTTCGATGTCCGCCACGCGGCCGATCACCACGCCACCAATCTTCACCGGCGAACGTGGTTTCAGGCCGCCGATGTTGTCGAACGTCGCGTAAATGCGGTAGGTCGGCTCGCTGCCGATCGATTTAAGGTTCGCCACCTGCAGGCAGATAAACACGATGGCGCACAGCGCGATCAGCATAAATGCCCCAACCCAGATTTCACTCTTCTTCGTTTGCATCGAATCAATTCCCAAACATCAGTGCTGTCAGCACGAAATCCAATCCCAACACCGCCAGTGACGAATGCACCACGGTACGCGTCGTCGCCCGGCTAATCCCTTCAGAGGTAGGCACGGCGTCGTACCCGTTGAAAATGGCAATCCAGGTTACGGTAATGGCGAATACCACGCTTTTGATCAGGCAGTTGAGCAGATCTTTTTTCCACTCCACGGCGCCCTGCATCGCCGACCAGAAGAAGCCGCTGTCGATGCCCTTCCAGTCCACGCCGACCACCGAGCCGCCCCAGATGCCGATCGCCACGAAAATGATGGTCAACAGCGGCATGCTGATGAGCCCCGCCCAGAAGCGCGGCGCCACGATGCGCCGCAGCGGATCGACCGCCATCATTTCCAGGCTGGAGATCTGCTCCGTCGCCTTCATCAGGCCGATTTCCGCCGTGAGCGCGGAACCAGCGCGGCCGGCGAACAGCAGCGCCGTCACCACCGGCCCCAGTTCGCGCAGCAGCGACAGCGCCACCATCATGCCGAGGCTGGCCTCGGCGCTGTAGGTGGTGAGCACGATATAGCCCTGCAGGCCCAGCACCATGCCGATGAACAGCCCGGAGACCATGATGATCAGCAGCGACTGCACGCCGACGCTGTAGAGCTGTTTCAACAACAGCGGCCACTGCTTGCCGGGTTCCGGCCGGCCAATCAACGCGTTGAACAGCATCAACCCGGCGCGGCCGAAGCTGGCGCTGGTGTTGATGCCACTGCGCCCCAAGGACGCTAACGCTCTTAATAACATGAGCTTATTTACTCCCTAAGCCTAGCAGTTCGGTCTGATAATCCCCGGCCGGGTAACGGAACGGCACCGGCCCATCCGCTATACCATCCAGGAACTGGCGCACGCGCGCATCAGGATTGTTCTGCAATTGCTGCGTGGTGCCTTCGGCGATCACCCGGTGATCGGCCACGATGTAGGCGTAGTCGGCGATGCTCAGCACCTCCGGCACGTCGTGCGACACCACGATGCAGGTAATGCCCAGCGCATGGTTCAGCTCATCGATCAGCTTGACCAGCACCCCCATGGTGATCGGATCCTGGCCGACGAAGGGTTCGTCGAACATGATCATATCAGGGTCCAGCGCGATCGCGCGCGCCAACGCCGCCCGACGCGCCATGCCGCCAGAAAGCTCATTGGGCATCAGCTGGGCCGCACCGCGCAGCCCTACCGCCTCCAGCTTCATCAGCACCGTGCTGCGCAGCAGGGGTTCAGGCAGGTTGCTGTGCTCGCGCAGCGGGTAGGCCACGTTTTCGAATACGGTCAAATCGGTGAACAGCGCGCCCGACTGGAACAGCATGCTCATCTTTTTGCGCGCGTCGTATAACTGACGGCGGGACAACGCGGGAATGTTGTCGCCGTCGAACCAAATCTCCCCGCTGTCCGGCGTCAGCTGGCCGCCAATCAGGCGCAGCAGCGTGGTTTTGCCGATGCCCGATGGCCCCATGATTGCCGTGACCTTGCCTCGGGGCACCGTCAGGTTGATGTCTTCAAATATCCGCCGGTCGCCGCGCGAGAAGCTCATGTCGCGCACTTCGACCAAATTATCTGCCTTATGGAGCATGTTAATGGACCCTTTACGACTCATCTGTTGCTGAATCTACCCGTGATGTTAAAGCAATGGGCGCAATCCGTCTCATCTTTACAAAAACTTACTGCCATTTCGCGACCAATGGTGCCATTGGTTTTACTTTTCCGCGCCACCCGGTCAAAATTGGCGCCATAACGAAAAAAAACGAAACTGTTCAACTATTAGCCGGGAAAAACCGTTGCTGTAGCTCTAGCGCGCGCAACGGAGGGCAAGCAATACCGCCGCATTGACGGCTTTAACCAACGAACCGGGATAATACCCGACAAAGGACCCTGCATGTTTCTCGCGATAGCATTATTAATCGTTGGTTTATTTCTACTGGTGTATGGTGCAGACCGCTTAGTTTATGGTGCTGCCGTGATTTCCCGCTCGCTCGGCGTCCCGCCGTTGATCATCGGCATGACCATCGTCGGCATCGGCACTTCGCTGCCGGAGCTGATCGTGTCCACCACCGCCGCGCTGAACGGGCAGATAGATATGGCCGTTGGCAACGTATTAGGTTCCAACATTACCAACATTTTATTGATCCTGGGCGTGGCGGCGCTGATTCACCCGCTGGCCGCGCGCTCCGAGATACTGCGGCGCGAACTGCCGCTGATGTTAGCGGTCACAGTATTGTGCGGTTTCGTGTTGATGGACGGCACCCTGAGCAGGCTGGACGGCGTGCTGCTGCTGGCCGCCGCCGCCGGCTTCATCCTGCTGATGCTGAAAATCGCCCGGCTGGCGCAGCGCGAGGGCAGCGACAGCCTGACCATGGAACAGATCGCCGAGCTGCCGCAGGACAGCAGCAACACCGTGGCGGTGCTGTGGCTGGTGTTGGCGTTTATCATTCTGCCGCTCTCTTCCAGGATGGTGGTCGATAACGCGACGGTGATTGCGCACTATTTCGGCCTGAGCGAACTGGTGGTCGGGTTGACCATTATCGCCATCGGCACCAGCCTGCCCGAACTGGCCACCTCCATCGCCGGGGCGCTGAAGGGCGAGGATGATATGGCGATTGGTAATATCATCGGCTCCAATATTTTCAACACGGTGATCGTGCTGGGCATCCCCGCCCTGCTATCGCCGGGTAGCGTGGACACCGCCGCCTTCCAGCGCGATTACTGGGTGATGCTGGCGGCCAGCGTGCTGCTGAGCGTGCTGTGCATCGGCCGCAAGCACCGCATCGGCCACCTGGCGGGCGCGCTGTTATTATGCGGCTTTATTGCGTATCTTGCGGTGCTGTTCTTTAACCCTTTCAGTACTTTCGGCTAAACCGACGGGAATGAGTATGTCGAACATTGAGTTGCAACCGGGCTTCGATTTTCAGCAGGCCGGCAAAGAAGTGCTTCAGATAGAGCGCGAAGGGCTGGCTCAGCTCGACAGCTACATCAACGCAGACTTCACCCGCGCCTGCGAAACGATCGCCGCCTGCGGCGGCAAAGTGGTGGTGATGGGCATGGGCAAATCCGGCCATATCGGCTGCAAGATCGCCGCGACCTTCGCCAGCACCGGCACCCCCTCATTCTTCGTTCACCCGGCGGAGGCCAGCCATGGCGATTTGGGCATGGTCACCCCGCAGGACATCGTGCTCGCCATCTCCAACTCCGGCGAGTCCAGCGAGATCCTGGCGCTGATCCCAGTATTGAAACGCCAGCAGATCACCCTCATCTGTATGACTAACAATCCGGAAAGCTCGATGGGCAAAGCGGCGGATATCCACCTGTGCATCAAGGTGCCGCAGGAAGCCTGCCCGCTGGGGCTCGCACCGACCACCAGCACCACCGCCACGCTGGTGATGGGCGATGCGCTGGCCGTCGCGCTGCTGAAAGCGCGCGGTTTCACGCCGGAAGATTTCGCGCTGTCGCATCCGGGTGGCGCACTCGGCCGCAAACTGCTGCTGCGGGTTAGCGATATCATGCACAGCGGCGACGAAATGCCCCACGTCAGCGCCGACGCCTCGTTGCGCGACGCGCTGCTGGAAATTACCCGAAAAAATCTGGGCCTGACGGTGATTTGCGACGATCTGATGAAAATCGCCGGCATCTTCACCGATGGCGACTTGCGCCGGGTGTTCGACATGGGCATCAACCTGCACGAGGCGAAGATCGCCGATGTCATGACGCCGGGCGGCGTGCGGGTGCGCCCCAATATTCTGGCGGTCGATGCATTGAACCTGATGCAACAACGCCACATCACCGCGCTGCTGGTTGCCGATGGCGACCAGTTGCTGGGTGTGGTACATATGCATGACATGCTGCGCGCCGGCGTCGTTTAATTAAGGAATAGAACGGAATGGGTATGGTAGAAACCTGCTACGGGCCGGTAGAACAAGAGGTTATGGCGCGTGCCGGGAACATCCGCCTGTTGATTTGCGACGTTGACGGCGTGCTGTCGGACGGCCTGATCTTCATGGGCAACAACGGTGAAGAACTGAAGGCGTTCAACGTGCGCGACGGTTACGGCATCCGCTGCTTGAAAACCTCGGACATCGAAGTGGCGATCATCACCGGCCGCTCCGCCAAGCTGCTGGAAGACCGCGCGCAGACGCTCGGTATCACCCATCTGTATCAGGGGCAATCCGATAAGCTTTTGGCCTTCCGCGAACTGTTGGATAAACTGTCGTTAACGGCGGATCAGGTCGCCTATATCGGCGATGACCTGATCGACTGGCCGGTGATGGCGCAGGTCGGCCTGGCGGTCGCGGTGGCGGACGCCCACCCGCTGTTGACGCCGCGCGCCCACTACGTCACCCGCATTGCCGGCGGCCGCGGCGCGGTGCGCGAACTGTGCGACATCATTCTTTTGGCTCAAAATAAGCTGGAGGACGCCAAAGGGCTGTCGATATGAGTAAAACCAAACTGTGGATCACCATCCTGTTGACGGTGATCGTTCTGGCGCTGATCGGCTGGAACATGACGGACTTCAGCGACGAGACGGCCCCTGGCCCGGTCAACGATCAGGATCCGACTTACCAGAGCCAGCACACGGTCACCGTGGTGTACAACCCGGCCGGCAAGCTGAATTACAAACTGGTGGCGGAAGACGCGAAGTATTACACCGCCGGCGAGCTGAGCTGGTTCACCCAGCCGGTGATGACGCTGTTCGATGAGAATGCGGTGGCCACCTGGTCAGTTCGCGCCGATCGCGCCAAACTGACTAAAGACCGGATGCTGTATCTGTATGGTCACGTCGAGGTAAACAGCCTGACCACCACCTCGCAGCTGGAAAAAATTAAGACGGACAACGCTCAGGTAAACCTGGTCACCCAGGACGTCACCTCCGATGACGAAGTCACGCTTTACGGGACCAATTTTACCTCTAACGGCATGAAAATGCGTGGGAACCTGCGGACCAAAACCGCTGAGCTGATTGATAAGGTTAAGACCAACTATGAAATTCAGAACCAAAAACCAACTCCGTAACCTGTTGCTCGGCAGCTTAGTTTTGGCCGCCAGCGCCCCCGCACTGGCGCTGAAATCCGACTCCAGCCAGCCGGTGAGCATCGACTCGCTCAAGCAGTCGTTGGACATGCAAAGCAACGTCAGTACCTTCACCGACAACGTGGTGATCAAGCAAGGCACCATCGATATTCGCGCCGATAAGGTGGTGGTCACCCGTCCGGGCGGAGATCAGAATAAGACCTATATTGAAGCGTTCGGCAACCCGGTAACCTTCTACCAGATGCAGGACAGCGGCAAGCCGGTCAAAGGCCACGCGCAGAAAGTGCGTTACGACGTGGCGACCCAGCTGGTGACCCTGACGGGCAACGCCTATCTGGAGCAGCTCGACAGCAACGTGAAAGGCGATCGCATCACCTATCTGGTGCAACAGCAGCAAATGCAGGCGTTCAGCGATAAAGGCAAACGCGTGACAACGGTTCTGGTACCGTCGCAGTTGCAAGACAAAAACGGGCAAAAAAAGAGTAACTAATCACTTATGGCAACACTCATCGCAGAAAACCTGGCGAAAGCCTACAAGGGCCGTAAAGTTGTCGAAGACGTCAGCCTGAAAGTGAAATCCGGCGAGATCGTCGGCCTGCTCGGGCCGAACGGTGCCGGTAAAACCACCACCTTCTACATGGTGGTCGGCATCGTGCCGCGCGATGCCGGGCGCATCGTGATCGACGAAGAAGACATCAGCCTGCTGCCGCTGCACGCCCGCGCGCGCCGCGGCATCGGATACCTGCCGCAGGAAGCGTCGATCTTCCGCCGCCTGAGCGTGTACGACAACCTGATGGCGGTGCTGGAGATTCGCCCCGACCTCACCAGCGAACAACGCGAAGACCGCGCCAAAGAGCTGATGGAAGAGTTCCACATCTCCCATCTGCGCGACAGCCTCGGCCAGGCGCTGTCCGGCGGTGAACGCCGCCGCGTCGAAATCGCCCGCGCGCTGGCGGCCAACCCGAAATTCATTCTGCTGGACGAACCCTTCGCCGGGGTGGATCCGATTTCCGTTATCGACATCAAAAAAATCATCGAGCACCTGCGTGACAGCGGCCTGGGCGTGCTGATCACCGACCACAACGTGCGCGAGACGCTGGACGTATGTGAACGCGCCTACATCGTCAGCCAGGGCAAACTGATTGCCCACGGCACGCCGGATGCTATTCTGGCCGACGAGCAGGTAAAACGCGTTTATCTGGGCGAAGAGTTCCGCCTCTGAGCGCCGGCGCGCCCTGCGGGGCGACACCGTTAACGGAAGTAGACAGAAAACTATGAAGCAAGGTTTGCAACTCAGGCTCAGCCAACAGCTGGCCATGACTCCTCAGCTCCAGCAGGCGATCCGCCTGCTGCAGTTGTCCACGCTTGAGCTTCAGCAAGAGATCCAGCTGGCGCTGGAGAGCAATCCGCTGCTTGAACAGACCGATCTGCACGACGAAATCGACGCCAAAGAAATCCAGGAGACCGAGGGGCTCGATACCCGCGAGGCGCTGGAACAGAAAGACATGCCGGAAGAGCTGCCGCTGGACGCCACCTGGGATGAGATCTACACCGCCGGCACGCCGTCCGGCACCGGCACCGACTACAGCGACGACGAGCTACCGGTCTATCAGGGCGAGACTACCCAAACGCTGCAGGATTACCTGATGTGGCAGGTGGATCTGACGCCGTTCTCCGATACCGACGCCGCCATCGCCACCTCCATCGTCGACGCGGTGGACGACACCGGTTATCTCACCGTGCCGCTGGAAGACATTCTGGAAAGCCTGGGCGATGAGAACGTGACCCTCGAAGAAGTCGAGGCAGTGTTGAAGCGCGTGCAGCGTTTCGATCCGATCGGCGTCGCCGCGCGCGATCTGCGCGATTGCCTGCTGGTGCAGCTCTCCCAATACGCCAAAGACACCCCTTATCTGGCCGAAGCGCGGCTGATCATCAGCGAGCATCTGGATCTGTTGGCCAACCACGACTTTCGCAGCCTGATGCGATCAACCCGGCTAAAAGAAGATACACTGAAAGAAGCGATGCTGCTGATTCAGTCGCTCGATCCGCGCCCGGGGCAGTCGATCAATACCGGCGAATCGGAGTACGTAATTCCGGACGTGCTGGTGCGCAAAACGCAGAACACGTGGACGGTCGAGCTTAACGGCGACAGCATACCGCGTTTGAAGATCAATCAGCAGTACGCCGCGCTGGGCAACAGCGCCCGCAGCGAAGCCGACGGCCAGTTCATCCGCAGCAACCTGCAGGAAGCCAAGTGGCTGATTAAAAGCCTGGAGAGCCGAAACGAGACGCTGCTGAAGGTCACCCGCTGCATCGTCAGCCAACAGCAGGCGTTCTTCGAGCAAGGCGAAGAGTTTATGAAACCCATGGTGTTGGCGGATATCGCCCAGGCCGTGGAGATGCATGAATCGACAATCTCGCGCGTCACCACGCAAAAGTTTCTGCACAGCCCGCGCGGCATTTTCGAATTGAAATATTTCTTCTCCAGCCACGTGAATACCGACAGCGGCGGCGAAGCCTCCTCGACGGCGATCCGCGCGTTGGTGAAGAAATTGATTGCGGCGGAAAACCCCGCCAAACCACTCAGCGACAGCAAGCTGGCCACCCTGCTCTCCGATCAGGGGATCATCGTGGCGAGGCGCACCGTCGCCAAGTACCGAGAGTCTTTGTCCATCCCGCCGTCGAACCAGCGTAAACAGTTGGTTTGACCTCTATTGAGAAGGAAGACACTATGCAGCTCAACATTACCGGACACCACATCGAAATCACCGATCCGTTGCGCGAGTTCGTGAACAACAAGTTCGCCAAACTCGAACAGTATTTTGATCGCATCAATCAGGTGTATGTTGTATTAAGTGTGGAAAAAGTGCAGCAAATTGCGGAAGCAACGGTGCACGTGAATGGAGGCGAGTTGCACGCCACCTCGGAAGACGAGAATATGTATGCAGCAATTGATACGCTGATCGACAAATTGGCACGTCAATTGAACAAACATAAAGACAAATTGAAGCAACACTGACACCCTAACCCATTCCGTGAGGTTGCCTCCGTCGCAGCCTCGCCCTTCGGCGCGTGACCCGCATGGGTGACGCGCCGAACGGTAATCAGGGTTAAAACCGACGAAAAACCGCCTTGCCGGGTGCGCCCGGCGGCGCGGTTTTAAGTGAAGATGAGATGAACAACGAATATATGCAATTAAGCTCGGTGTTAAACATCGAGTGCACCAAAAGCTCGGTACACTGCACCAGCAAGAAGCGGGCTTTGGAAATTATCAGCGAACTGGCCGCCAAACAGCTCAATCTGCCTTCACAGGTGGTGTTTGACGCGGTTCTCACCCGGGAGCGCATGGGCAGCACCGGTATCGGCAACGGTATCGCCATTCCCCACGGCAAACTGGAAGAGGACACACTGCGGGCCGTTGGCGTGTTTATCCGTCTCGACCAACCCATCGCTTTCGACGCTATCGACAACCAGCCGGTCGACCTGCTGTTCGCGCTGCTGGTGCCTGCCGATCAGTGCAAAACCCATTTGCATACCCTGTCGCTGGTCGCCAAACGCCTGGCCGACAAAACCGTATGCCGCCGCCTGCGCGCCGCGCAGAGCGACGAAGAGCTTTACCAAATCATCACCGAGTGAGGCCCGGCCGGCGTGACTTCCAGCCCGGATAACGCTACTGTTTCACGATGATGGATCCGGCTGCGGCCGGAATAACAAAGTTTCCACCGGTGGCGATGAACGCCACCGCGATGCCAGGGGAGTTGCCACATGGTGCTGATGATTGTCAGCGGCCGTTCCGGTTCCGGAAAATCCGTCGCCTTGCGGGCGCTGGAAGACATGGGTTTTTACTGCGTTGACAACCTGCCGGTGGTGCTGCTGCCGCAGCTCGCCAACACGCTGGCGGAACGCAATATCTCCGCGGCGGTCAGTATCGACGTGCGCAACATGCCGGAATCGCCGGAAGTGTTCGAATACGCGATGACTCAGCTGCCGGACAGCTTCTCGCCGCAGCTGCTGTTCCTCGACGCCGATCGCAACACGCTGATCCGCCGTTACAGCGACACCCGCCGCCTGCATCCGCTCTCCAGCAAGAACCTGTCACTGGAAAGCGCCATCGACGAAGAGAGCGATCTGCTCGAACCGCTGCGCTCGCGGGCTGACCTGATTATCGACACCTCGGAAATGTCGGTGCACGAACTGGCCGAAATGCTGCGCACCCGCCTGCTGGGCAAGCGCGAGCGCGAGCTGACCATGGTGTTCGAATCCTTCGGCTTCAAGCACGGCATTCCGATCGATGCCGACTACGTGTTCGACGTGCGCTTCCTGCCCAACCCGCACTGGGATCCGAAGCTGCGGCCGATGACCGGTCTGGACAAGCCGGTTGCGTCGTTCCTCGATCGCCATACCGAAGTGCACAACTTCATCTACCAGACCCGCAGCTACCTGGAGCAATGGCTGCCGATGCTGGAAACCAACAACCGCAGCTACCTGACGGTCGCCATCGGCTGTACCGGCGGTAAACACCGCTCGGTGTACGTGGCGGAACAGCTGGCCGATTACTTCCGCTCGCGCGGCAAGAACGTGCAGTCGCGCCACCGCACGCTGGAAAAGCGCAAACAATGACGGTCAAACAGACGGTTGAAATCAAAAACAAGCTGGGCATGCACGCGCGCCCGGCGATGAAACTGTTCGAGCTGGTGCAAAGCTTCGACGCCGAGGTGATGCTGCGCAACGAAAGCGGCACCGAAGCCGAAGCCAGCAGCGTCATCGCGCTGCTGATGCTGGACTCCGCCCAGGGCCGGCATATCGAAGTCGAAGCGACCGGCCCCGACGAAGTCAACGCGCTGGCGGCGGTGGTCGAGCTGTTCAACTCCGGGTTTGATGAAGATTAGCCGCTGAAGCCCTCTCACGAATGCGTCGGACCGGCGCGTTCGTTCCCTTTGCCTCTTATCCCTGACACAACCTCCCGCTTTTCACTTTGCGTACCCGCTTCCAAAATCAGCAGTAACAGCCTGTAAATGCGAGGCATGGATTTACCCGCACGGCGCTAACCGCAATAGTGTGCAACGACAGAAACGGGCTGCAGCCGGGTATTTCCCTCTCACTGCGAGCGGGGATGATAAGTTTACAATTTGTGAACACCTAAGGCAGCCGCTATAATGTTCACCAGGCAGGAATCGAGGGAACGATGCATATCATTTCCAGGGAACCGTTCAATAACGCAACGAAGCAATACCCTAATGAAGCCGCTGCTCTCGAGGCCATTTATAAAACGTTGCGACGCGGCGAGTTCCGCACGCCGGACGAGTTAAAAGCGCTTGTTCCTTCGCTCGATCGTATGAAATACAAAGAGAAATGGTGGGTCATTGACGTCGGCGGCAACCACCTGCGAATTTTGTTCTTTGCCAGCTTTGAGACACAGAAAGTATTCATAAAGCACATTGTTAGCCACGCCGAGTACGACAAGCTGATGCAGCACTATCGAAGGAGTTCATCATGATTACAGATGCCATTAAGGCCGCCGATGCGCTGCTGCGCGCCGTGCCCTTATTGCAGGGCAGCGGCTCTCAGCAAGACTACCGGGAAGCGCTCGAATTGGTGGAATATCTGCTGGAAAACGATGAACACCATCCGCTGATTGACATGCTGGCAAAAAAGATCGCCGAATATGAAGATAACAGCGCCGAGTTTACCGCATTCAACCAGCGTATCGCCCAACTCCCGCAGGGGGTGGCCGCGCTTCGCGTATTGATGGAACAGCACCAACTCAGCCAAAGTGATTTTGAACATGAGATCGGCAAAAAGTCGTTGGTCAACCAAATCCTAAGCGGCAAAAGATCGCTGACCATTCCGCACATTATGGCGCTGGCCAAACGCTTCAATCTGCCCCCGGCCCTCTTTCTGCCGGAAGCAGATTAGCCCCTCAACTCCGGCTCAGGCAGTCCAGCGCCACCGCTTTAAAGCTGTCGAAGCTGTCGCTGCCCAACAGGCGGCTCATTGAGCGTTCACGCACGAAGGTGACGAACAGCTCGTAGATCGCCATCGCCTCTTCATAGTCGCTCTTGCTGATCGCCAGCAGGAAAATCACGTGCGCGACCTCGCCTTCTCCCCAGGCGACCCCCTGCGGCGCCAGCAGCGTCACCACCACGGTCTTTTTGGCCAGCAGCCCCAGCGAGTGCGGCAGCGCGATGCCCTCGCCCAGCAGCGTGGAAACGATCGCTTCGCGTTCGACCAGCGACGGATAAAAGTCCGCGCCGACGTACCCTTCCCGCTCCAGCTGGCCGCACACCCGGCTGAACAGCTCCGCCTGCGTCAACGGCTCGTTGAGCACCATGAAATGCTCGGCGTCGAAGAACTTCTCCAGCATGTACGGTCGGGTGCGATCCACCAGCACCAGCTTGCCCAGTTGCTCCAGTTGGTAATCGGTCGGGAACGGTGACATCACCACCACCGGCTTGTTCTTTTCGCCGATGCGGGCGTTGGAAATCACGAAGTCTTCGTCGATATGTGCAAGCATCTCGTAATCGCGCAGTGAGACGATGCGCGTCATCACCAGCTGCGGATATTTGCGCGCAATCTGCGCCTGGATCATGCGCACCGTCGAGTTGCCGGTATCGCATACCAGCATCACCTGCGGGTGGCGTTCATAACCGATGTTGTAATGCCGCTCCAGCCCCACGCCGATGTGCAGCACCAGATAGCCGATTTCGTTCTCACTCAGGGTATAGGGGGTGTATTTACCCCAGCTGGAGACCGCCGCCAGGGTCACGTCGTAAGCCATCGGATAGTGCTGCTTGATGTTGGCCAGCAGCGGATTGGGGATATTGATCTGGTATTTCACCCGCGTAATCATGGTCTTGATATGGGTGAGCAGATCGGCCCGCAGCTGCTCGTCGCCCTGCAGGTTGTAGTTATAGTGTGCGTTGATGTAGGACAGGATGTAGTCCACCAGCGCTTCTTCATCGTCGGCGTTGATCTCGGTCGGCTGCACGTCCTGCACGCGCCGCGCGGCAATATTCACCCGCAGATAGGCCTCTTCGGCCATCGAGATCTCTTTGCCGGAGGCCGAACGCAGCTCCGCCGCCAGGCGGGTCGACACCTGACGCACCGCGTCGTCGCCGTCTTCCACCTCGAAGTCCGGCAGCGGATAGCCGTCATTGATGCGCCGCAGCGCCACCGCGCAGTAGAAGATCAGGTACTGCTCGCCCTCGTCGGTCAGGCGAATGGCATATTGCGACAGCAGCGGGTGCAGCAACCCGGCGAACGCCGCTACCTGCGGCTGCAGCAGGATCTCGTTGTTGAGCAGCGGGTTCTCGGCGTCGGCCAGCTGTAGCTGGAACAGCAGATCGGTGAGGCAGGCGCGGATCGCCATCTCGGCGCCGAACAGCTTCATGCCGTAGCGCGGCTTGGTTTCGATCGTCAATTGATAGTGCGCCAGACGCTCTCTCACCTCAGCCATGTCGTTTTGCAACGTACCGCGGCTGACGAACCACTCGTCGGCCAAATCTTCCAGTTTGAGGGAGAAGGCTGAGGTCAAAAAACGCACCAGCAGATAATGCACACGCTCCTGCGCGCTGCGCGGGGTGGCGTGCTTGCGGCGCTCCTGATGCTGCAGGGCGCTGAACAGCGCGGCGTTATCGACCTGCAGGCGATAGCCGGCCCCGCGGCTATGCACGAAACGCGCGCCGTATTTGTCCAGGATCTCGTTCAGCGCGGTGATGTCCGCCCGCACCGTGCGGGTGGACACGGCGAAACGCTTCGCCAGCTCATCCTGCGGCAAAGTCTCGGTTTGCAAAGCATCGAACAAGTAAGCCAAACGCGGGTAAGGAAATCGCACCATTCTGTGTCCGTCAATCAGGCAACCCGCCCGGTGAACCGGGCGGGCCACGGGTTACTTCGGCGGCGGCAGGAACGCCATTTGCGAGGGGTTGCCGATCGGCAGATAGCCGCCCACAAAGCTGAGTTTGCCGTCCGTCGGGTTTACGCTGAAACGGGTGACGTTATCGCTGCGCTGGTTCAACGCATACAGATAGCGGCCATCCGGGCTCAGCGCCAGCGAACGCGGGTAATCGCCACGCGTCCAGGTTTCCGCCACCGGCTTCAACTCACCGCCGGCGCCCACGCTGAACTGGGCAATGCTGTTATGCAGCCGGTTGGCGACGTACAGCGTGTCGCCGTTCTTGCTGAGCGCCAGCCCCGAAGCGAAGCTGGTGCCCTGATAGTCGGCGGGCAGTGCAGAAACCGCATGCAATTGTTTCAGAGTACCTTTTTGGCGATCAAAACGGTAGCTGGTCAACGTCGAGGCCTCTTCGTTCACCAGCAGCACGGTTTCGCCGTCGGGATGGAACACAAAGTGACGCGGCCCCGCGCCGGCGGAAGAGGCGGCGATCCACGGCGGATCGTTCGGCGTCAGCCGGCCGCTCGCGGCGTCAAAGCGCCATTGGTAGATGCGATCTAACCCCAGATCGGTGGAGAACACGAACTTGCCGCTCGGATCGCTGGCGATCATATGGGCATGCGGGCCGTTGTGATCGCTGATGGCGAAGCTGCCGTTCACCGCCGCCGCCGGTTTGGCCGCGCCCGCCGGGCCCTGCTGTTGCTGCACCGAGCTGACGGCGCCCAGGCTGCCGTCCGCTTCGATCGGGAAAGCCGCCACGCTGCCGCTGACGTAGTTGGCCACCAGCAGATGGCGCCCGTCCGGCGTCGATGAGAGATACACCGGCCCCGCTCCCTGCGAATCCACCTGGTTGAGCTGCGTCAGGCCGCCGTCGGCCGGATTGACCCGGTAAGCGGTGATGCCGCCGTGTTTGCCGCCGTTGAAATCGGCCACTTCGCTGGCGACATACAGCGTCTTGCCATCGGCGCCCAGCGTCAGCTGCGCCGGATTCGGCACTTTGCTGACCAGCGTAGTGTGGCTCAGCGCGCCGCTGGCCGGATCGACCTGCACCCGGTAAACACCTTCGCCGTTGGGATTGTAGGTGCCGATATAGGCGAAATGAGATGACGTGGAATTCATTGCATCCTCAGCATGCAGCGCCGGGCCGGTCACGGCCAGCAGCGCCAGGAACAACGCGGTGCGTCGGGTTGGAGCCTGCCAGTTTCGCATAGTAATCCTCAGTATATATCCGTCATCTTTCAAGCCGCAGCGTTGTTGGCTACGCAGTTACTCGGCCCATCCATGGGCCTCACCCCTTCGGGGCCGCTGCAAGCAGCGTTTAAATCTGCTCCCGGCAGATTTTTCACCCCAGTCACTTACTTAAGTAAGCTCCTGGGGCTCCTGCGCTTGCCGCCTGGCTGCAACTTGAAAGCTATAGGCTATAGGTAACGGCGCGGCATGCCACGCCACGGGAAAACCTTCGCCTCCCAGCGTTTACCTCATCCCACTGCGCGTTCAGCCCACCAGCTTTTTGGTTATCGCCAGCAGGGTTTTCACGTCCTGCGGACGCGTGTCGCCGCTGGCGGCGTCGATGATCGAGCTGTAGATATGCGGGATCACGCGCTTCACGCCGGCCGCCAGCGCGATCTCGACGATCGGCTCGTAGTTCTCCAGATCGATGCCGCCGGTCGGCTCCAGCATAAAGTCATGCTCGGCGCAGGCCTTGGCTACGTACTGGTATTCGTCCTTGCACTGCAGGCCGCCCATCGGGAAATACTTGATCGAGCTGCCGCCCATGTCCTTCAGCAAAGCGATGGCGGTTTCCACCGGCACGATGCCGTCAGGCGCTGCGGCGCTCAAGGGGCCGGTAGAAATCTTCACCCAGCCGACGCGGCCGGTCGGCGACACCAGGCCGTTGACCACGCTGTCGTTCTGGCCCAGCAGCGCGCGGCTGGCGCCGACGCCGGTAAACACCTGGTTAACGTGCTGCGGCTGCACCTGCTGAGCGATCAGGCTGACCATCGCCGATTGCTTCGGATCGCCGGCGCCCAGGCCGACCGACAGCGCATTTTCAATCAGGCGCGCATAGCGCAGCATGTCGGTTACCGCGCTATCGACGTCCGGGTAGTTCTTGGAGAGCACGCCCACCAGCACATGGCCTTCCGCCGCGGCGTAAATGTCCTGCGCGTTGGCTTTGGAGCCGGCCAGCACGTTCAGGCAGACGCGGTCGCGATAGTAGTTAGGCTGCAGCTTCATGCTTGTTTCTCCGTAAACAGATTTTTGATACAGCTAAAGACGGTCATCAGCTGTTGCTCGTCGACGCTGCGCACGTCGACCTCAATCTTGCCCTCGTTGGCCTTGTAGCCGCGGAAGTAGATGGCAATATCGCCGGTTTTCAGCGCCTGAACGATGTCATAGGTCGACCGCCCCAGCACCGCTTCGTCGAAAGTGATCTCGGCGCGGGCGATATCGCGGCCGGCGCTGTCCCAGACGGTTTTGGCGCTGACGCCGGTCAGGGTGTTGAGGCTATCGAGGAACGGCGTCATCCGCGCCACCATCTGTTGCCCGGTGGTTTTCTCAAGCGTCAGATAGCTTTCAATCGCCTGCGTCAGCCCGAGGATGCCCTCTTTGCCGACCTTCATCGCCCGGCCGATACCGCCGGACTGCAGCTTCACCCACTCGACGTACTGTTTCTTGCCGATAACCAGGCCGCTGGTCGGCCCTTCGATGGCTTTGGCGCCGCTGTAGATCACCAGATCGGCCCCCATCTGGTAGTAACACATCAGATCTTCTTCCGCCGCGGCGTCGACGATCAGCGGCAGGTTATGCTTGCGCGCCACTACCGCCGCCTGTTCGACGGACAAAATGCTTTTCTGCACGCAGTGGTGCGATTTGACGTACAGGATCGCCGCCGTCTGCGGCGTGATGCAGGCTTCAATCTGCTCCGGCGAACATTCGTTGGCGTAGCCCGCCTCCACCACCTTGCCGCCGCCCAGCGCCACCATGGTGTCCACCGGCGCGCCGAAGTTGACGTTGTGACCACGCGGCAACACGATCTCGCGCGGCACGGCGATCGGCGCCGAGTGCAGGTTCACCAGCAGATTGGCGTTATCTTTGACGATCGCTGCCGCCACCGACTGGGCGATGCCCGCCGAGGCGCAGGAAACGATCACCGCGTCCTCCACATTGAGCAGATCGGCGATGTAGGCGCCGGTCTTGTTGACCAGATCCTTGATTTCGAAATAGTGATTCAGGCCGTAGTCAACGGCGTCAATCACGTCCTGGCGCGGCGTGGAAACGCCGAGAATGGTCATGCGGCCGGAGGTGTTGATCACCTGCTTCAAACCGTATTTTTCATAAATCGAAGACATGGGCTGCCTCCCCTTGTTCGGTTAATAGGATTTCCCCGGCCACCACCGCGGCCAGCGGCACCAACAGCTGTTCGCCCTCGGCGGTTTGCCCTTCGGCGTCGGCGAACACCTGCGGTTCGCGGCGCAGTTCAAACAGTGTGAAATCGGCGTCATAGCCAGGCTCCAGCCGCCCTTTGCCGCTCAGCTGCAGCGCCGACGCGGCGTTCTCCGTCACGCAGGCGATCACCTGCGGCAGCGTCAGGCCGACGCTGAAGAATTTGGACATCACCGTCGCCAGGCTGTGCACCGGCCCGTTCATGCGGTTGCGGCAGTAAATATCGGAGCTGATGGTATGCGGCAAAATGCCCAGCGAGATCGCCTGGCGCGCCACCTCGAAGCTGAAGCTGGCGGTGCCGTGCCCCACGTCGAGCAACACGCCGCGCCGCAGCGCGCGCTGGATCGACTCGCGCAGCGTGCCCGCCGGCGTCAGAATGCGGTTCGGTTTGCCGTTGTAGCAGTGGGTGATGATGTCGCCACGGGTCAGCAGATCGGCGATCTCGTCCAGATTCGGCGGGTTGTTGCCGATATGCACCATCAGCGGCAGCTGGCGGTTTTCTCGCTGGATCTCTTTGGCCAACACCAGCGGGCGGGTGCCGTTCTTGCCCACCACGCTGCTGCTCATGCGCGCCTTGATGCCGATGATAAAGCCGGGATGGTTGGCGATGGCCTGGCCGGCCTCGTGCTTGTCGATGTCCGTCAACTCCGCCAGCTCGTTCTGCCGCAGCAGGCCGATGCGCGAGATGTTGAGGAAGGCGAAAACGTTGGTTTTGGCGCTGCGCGTCAGCTGATAAAAGGCGTCGATATCGTCGGCGCCGGTGCTGCCGGCATCGACCACGCTGGTAACGCCGCTGGCGACGCCGACCCGATCCGGCTCGTCATGGTAAATCGGCGAGTCGGGATAGCAGTGTACGTGCGCATCGATCCAACCGGCGCTCAGGCGGCAGTTGCCCGCCAGATCCAGTTGGCGAACGGCGCTGACGTCCGCCGCCAACCGCCCGACCGAGGCTATTTTGCCGTCTTTCACCGCCAGATCGATCAGCGTGTCGTCCGCCAGTCTGGCACCTCTGATTACTAAGTCATACATACCGCATTGCTCCTGTTAGCCCGGGCGCCGCCGCAGCATCGGGCGGCGCCTGGCGCAGGCCTCTTAAGAAATGGCTACCGGGAAGATCGCCCCCAGGATCATCGCGCCGAGGATCGCTCCGCCGGTGATCGGTTTACCCCAGATATAGAACAGCAGCGCGCCGAGCAGCGAACCGATGCCGATCGGGATCGAGGCGGTCATCGCCGACAGGATGATCAACGGCCCGAGGAAGCGGCCCGACGAGTTGCCCGCGCCCATCATCACGTCCGCCCCGTAGGTGGAGTTGCTCTGATTGATGGTGAATTTGCGCGCCAGGATGATCACGTAACCGATCGCCAGGCCGATGATCAGGCCGGTGGCCAGCGAAGCGGCGAAGTTGGCGACCGGGAACACGATGCCGGCCCCCAGCAGCAGCGCCGGTACGCCCAGCCCGACGCCGGTCTGGATCGCGCCACCGATGTCCAGGATACCCACCAGCGAGCCTTCGATGATACGCGCGAACAGGAAGCTGGCGCCGAACGCCGCCACCGCGCCATACACGCCGGTGTCCATCCCCGCCCGCAGCATGGAAACGAACGCCACTTCGTTAAAGGCACCGATGCCGTACAGGTAGTACATGTGCGTCCCGGCGAACACGCCGGAGGACAGCAGGCCAACAAAAATCGGGAATGACCAGTCGGCGTACCAGAAGCCTTTTTGGGTTTGCTCTTCCATCATCCCGCTCCTTATTTACCGCTCAGGGTGTTGTGAATGGCGTCCAGCCAGCCCGGCACGCCGAGGCTGAAGGACTCGAGAACTTTCATGTCGAAGCCGCGGAAGAAGCCGCTCAGCACGAACAGCAGTACGATCACCGCCATCATGATCTTGGTGATCTTGTTCCAGCCGCTCTCTTCCACGCCTTTGCCGATCAGAATGCCCAGCACCAGGCCCGGTACGGCGTTGCCCATGATCAGCTGCGCCAGGCCGCCGAAGATGGTGCCCCAGAAGCCGGAACGGCGCCCGGCGTCGATCGCCGCCAGCCAGAAGATCACCGGCATCACGGTGTTCACCAGCAGGTTGGCCGCCGGCACCAGCACCTTGATCGCGGTGACCTGCAGCGCGGCAGGCACGGCGGAAGCGGTGGTATTGAGGAACGCCACCACCAGCATGCCGATGATGCCGCAGGCAATGGCCATTTTTTTCGGATCGTGCAGCGTTTGCGCCAGATTTCGGTTCTTGACCATCAGGGCCGCCGCGCCCCAGTGCGGGATGATGCGGTGGTCGACGTCCTGCGTGAAGGAGCCCGCCGCCACGGAAGACGCCCAGGCGTTGAAGAAAAAGCCCAGACCGAATGAGAAGTGGGAAGCCGGATCGCCCTCGCAGGAATTCAGCTCGCCCAGGGTGCGAAACGCCCCCATGCCCTGTGTTGTCGGTGCGTGGAACATGCGCGCGGCGCCGGCCCCTACGCCGACCCCCACCAGCCCACCGATAATAATCGATTTAAATAAGATGATTAAAAACATCAGTATACCCTTTCATTTATGCTAACGTTTTTATTTCGTGACGAAGACAACCTTCTCGGTATTGATAATGGTTACGTTCACGGTTATTTCCAGAGAAACGGCATAGCTCTTTCTTTCACGCGGCAAAAAGAAGAAAAGAAATTTCTCTTTAGTTATTTTCTCTTCCGCTTTCACTACGCTGACGTCCTGCGGCTCGATACGCAGCAGAATATTGTTGGTGGACTTTAATACCGCGCCCTGCACATTAGCCAAGGCGGAAGCAAAAGCTTTCGCTTTGCTGTCGCCTTTACCCTCCACCTTTACCGATGTGGTATATTGCTCTTTCATTATGGATTGCCATGTTTTTTGACGTAAGCTTCCACCAGTTTCTGGCCCAGCTCTTCTTTATCCATAAAGCCGAAGCCCAGCACGTTGTAGCCTTCGTTAATTGCCGTCACGCCCTCTTCCACCGAACGCATGCCATATTTAGCCTTGTAGCCGTGTTTGGTTTGCGCGGTAATCGCGCCGGCGCCGCCGCTGCCGCAAAAAGAGATGCCCAGCTGCGCGTTTTCCGCTTTCATGACGTCGCCCAGCTTCATGTCCGCCGCGACGCCGGGGATGACCACCGCTTTTCCGCCTGCGCTTTCAACGCCTTGGCCAACTTTTTGCCCTTTGCCCAGACGATCGCCGATCACTACGGTAATTTGACCCATGGTATATTCTCCTGATTGAAATCGATGCGTTAACCGCTATGCGTTATTATCTTTCGCCACTTCGAAGTGCACTGACAGCAAATAGGCTTCTTCGATAGGCAATGTGCCAAACTGATTCACCACGCGCTCCGCCATTTGCATGGATTCGGCAGAGATTTCGTCGAACAACGATTTATCCACCTCCGGCAACGGCTCACCGGTTATTGAACGCAGCACCATGGCGCGAATATGCGATTCCAGCATCTGTTGCTGCACCGCATTGGTATAAATATTTTCAGCATTCAGCATCGCGGTAATATCCGCCAACACCCGAGCAGCGATCGCTCCGGCTTCGCTGACATCGGATTGTTCAATTTCTTTTATCGAAGCAGATCCATCATTCACTTTTCAGTACCCCTAGATCCTACATTAATCAGTAAGCCGTAAAGCGCATCACCTGAATAACCCGCTTTCTATGATGTCTTTACCCTACCCCCGGTAGGATTTTCTGTGTAGACCGGTTTTTTCCAGTTCGAAGTGGAAATCGAATGACGCGCGGGGATCCATTTCGCAAAACGGCGCGGCGGTGAAAAAGTCAATGAGATAACAAATAGATAACCGGGCTAACCGTTTCTTTTGCCACGATTGACGATAAAAGCCTTCGTGATCGGGATCTCTTTCTTTTCTCGCCCCAACCGCCTACTATCAATAGGACAAATCGACATTACCCACACCCCCGCTCCTCTGGCGCGGGGGTGTTGCTTTGTGTTGTTTTTCCGAATTTATGGGTGCACAGACTGGCACCCTTTGATTTGACTGGAGAGTGGAATGACCAAACCCATCATTACTATTAATGAGCTGGATGCGGAACGCCTGGATGCGCTATTGGAACAACCGGCCTTTGCCAACACCGACGTCGCCGCCGCGCTGAACGACGAGTTGGATCGCGCGGAAATCCTGCCGCCGGAGAAAATGCCGGCCAACGTGGTGACCATGAACAGCCGCGTGCGTTTTCGCGATCTGCACACCGATGAAGAGCACGTGCGCACGCTGGTTTACCCGGCATCGCTGAAAGACAGCCACGATCAGCTGTCGGTAATGGCGCCGCTGGGCGCAGCGCTGCTCGGCATGCACGTCGGCAAGCAGATCTCCTGGCAATTGCCGAACGGTGAAGAAGCGCGGATTGAAGTGCTGGAATTGCTGTACCAGCCGGAAGCGGCGGGCGAATACCACCGTTAAGCGGTTCTCAGGGCGGCATCCGGCCGCCCTTTCTGTTTCAGAGGCAGATAGCGATCAGCACGGCGATCAGCAGCAGCACGTAGATTTTGGCATGCAGCGCATCGCTCACCTTAGGCAAACAGCGCCTGGCAAACACGATCCCCGCAATTCCCGCGACCACCAGCAACCCCAGAATGTTCAGATTGACGTAGCCCAGATACTGCGGCCCGCTCATCTCGTGCCACCCCAACACGATATACATCAGCGCCCCGATCACCGCCACCGGGATCGACAGCGGGTTGGCGGCACTGACGCAATACTTCATGTCGTAACCATGGCGACGCAGCAGCGGCACGGTCATCACGCTGCCGCCCACCCCCAGCAGGGTGGCGATGCCGCCGATCAGCGGCCCACCGCCCCACAGCGTAACGGGGGACAGTTCGGCGCGCGCCGGTTTGATCAAAAAACCCCGGCGGAACAGGCAGTCGGCGATGGTCACTGCCATATAGACCACAAACAGCCCGCGGATCACGCCGTCCGCCAGCAGTGAAGAGGCGAACGCGCCCAGCGCCGCGCCGATGCCGATGAAAAAGATCAGCGGCACGATGGTTTCACGCAGCAGGTTGCCGCTGCGCCAGTTGGTCAGCGTGGCGTAACTCGCGTTGAGGATCATCACCGCCGTCGAGGTCGCCACCGCGATATGCATCGCCTGGCCGGGCTGCTCGCCCGAGGCGGAGATCAGGTGATAGACGAAAGGCACCACCACAAAGCCGCCGCCGAAGCCGAACAGAATGGTGGTGATGCCGGTCAGAAAACCGGCACCCAGTACAATCAAGGTTTCAATCATGGCCGTGCGCCCGCACGAAGTCGTCGAACCCGGCGCAGAACTGCCCCGCCAGCGGGTGGAAACGATCGCCGACGAACAGCCCCAGATATTGCTCGCGCACGGCGTCATGGTCCACCAGCTCAATGCCCGCCTGCTCTGCCTGCGCCAGCGTCTGCGCGTCCGGGAAGCCCCAGTAGCGCGAATCGCCCTGCTTTTCCGCCGCTATCGCTTCGCTATGCTCCGCCCGCATCAGCTGGCGCGCCAGGAAAGTGCCGCTCTGCACGCCCAACAGCATCATGTTTTCCAGGAACGACAGATCGTGACGCAGCTCGGCGGGCAGGCGGGCGATCACCGGGCCGGCGTCCCAGTGCTCATCCATTTCATGCAGCGTTACCGCACAGTCCCTGTCACCGTTCATCATCGCGCGGAACAGCGTCATCACCCCGCGATAGCGCGGCAAATCCCCCGGATGCAGGTTCCAGAGCAGCTTGCCGCGTCGGCTGAAGGCGCGCACATAGTCGGCGGAGAATTTCTGATAACAGCGCAGGGAGATCACCCCATCCATATGCCCCAGGCTGCTGATAAACGCGGTGTCGTTGATGTCGAGAACGCGATGCGCTTTGACCCCGGCGGCGGCCAGGAACAGCGCCGGCGGCTGATAGGCGCCCTCGCAGGCGGCGGCGTTGCGGCCCACGAACGGGAACACGAAATCGTTCAGCACTTCGCGCTCATACAGCCCCAGGCGGCGAACCGCCGGCTCCTGCGTGCGCCCGGCGCTTTTCGCCAGGGGGAAATACACCGTAAAGGCACACTCGCCTTTCAGGGCGGCGATCAGATCCTGACACACCAGCCAGGAGAAAATGTCGTTGCCGACAAAGAGCGCTACGTTTTTCATACTTCAGCCTTCTTTGCGTTGAAAATAGGGTTGTTAAACACGATCTTGCTGATATCCCGCGTGATGGACTCCATCGCCGAGGTGTAAAACAGATCGCCCTTGGCGGGCGCGCCGAGCGAGTAGAGATGCTGCTCGCGGCCGCGCCGGTCGGCGATTTTCAGCGTGTGCGGGTTGCACTTCACGCCGCCGAACAGGTTCTCTTGCACCAGCCCGTCTTGCAGCAGCTGATGGCTCAGGCGGTTGGGCGGCAGTTGATAGGAAGGCGTGGTGCAGTTGAACAGATACTGCGCGTGCACCCGCGTCTCATGGCAACGGAGGGTAAACCCGTCCGCTCCCTTGCTGATATCCGCCAGGCCGCCGCAGGCGCGCAGGCGTTGGCTCTCCAGCGCCGCCACGATCTTGTTGGCGTTCTTGATCGGCATGGCGTGCCGATTGCGCATCCAGGAGGAGTTGTAAAAACGCATGAAGACCTGCCGGTTGTTGGCATCCATCTTGACCCAGGCGGCGCACACCGCCGGGTGGATCGCCGCCAGATAGCTGCAAATATGCTCCCGGGCAAAACGCGCGCGATCGAGGCTGTCCGCCAGATCGCGGTAACAATCGCGCCTTTCCCCCAGCGCCGAGAGCACCGTCAACCGCTCCGGCCCCGGATAGTGGCGCGCCAGCGCGGCATTGATCGCATGCACCAGCTGATGCGCGTCAATGAAATCGCTGCCGGCGACAAAGCGCCGCACCCCCTCCACAAACGCCTCCGGCGGCGGACGCATCAGCGCCGGCTGCACGCTGGGGAACAGGCCCGAGCGCGATAAAGCGCAGATGTCGGTCGCCCCCAGGCGCTCCATCAGCTCTACGATGGCGTCAATCGCCGTCAGGCTGCAGCCGATCACGCCGATGGTCGAATAAGGGTTGATCGGCGGCAGATCCTGGTGGGCCTGATAAGCGATCACCCCGTCCACCGGATAGAGACATTCCGGCGGGTTGTGCCCTGAGCACAGCACCAGCGCGTTCATCTGCTCGGCGCCGCCGCAGGCGGTGGTCAGCCGATAGCCGGCTTCGTGCGGCGCGATGGCATTCACTTCGGCGGTCACGAAATTCAGCGTCACATTACTGTCCGCCGCCATATAAATCGTCATGTCGCGAATAAAATCGAGATATTCCCGATACAGCCAGCGCGGCGGATAACGATCCTGGCAAAACTGCGGGAAATGCATGGCAATCCAATCAACAAAGTGCGCATCGTCGAAAATATCCGCCGACATGTTTTCCGGCGTCATATTTAATATATGGCTGTCAAAATCGCTGCTGTATGCCATACCGCCTTTGAAGCCCTGCTTGTCGAAAACCTTCAGGGAAAGCGGTCTTTTGCAATGATTAACCGACTTATTTTTTATAAAGTTATACGCAAAAGAGATCCCGGCGGCTCCGCCGCCAATCACACCGAACTTATACATGAAATATCACCTTATAGTCATTGAACTGCACTAAGAACTATTGCTTCAGGTGTTGGAATAAAATGACGCTTTATTCCTTATTAACTTCTTGTATTGCGAGAACGAGAACGTTCGTCCCACCCCGGTGTGAAAACTTGCATGGGTTGCCTGGCCGATAAAATAGCGGCGCCCCGAACAAGCGTTATTTTTCTGCCCCGATAGTAGGGCGACGGCCGTTGGCTTGCTTTATATGAAGGGCCAACTATCATTGCGTTTCGGCCAATCTGCCCGCCAAAGAGGACACATGCGCAATGTCCGCATTGATGACATCGACCACGTAACGCGCGCGGTGATCGCCATCGGCACCGACTACCCACCGGGGCATCTGTTGCCGATGCACAGCCACCGGCGCGCGCAGTTGCTGTACGGCGCCACCGGCGTCATGCACGTTTTCACCCAGCAAGGCAATTGGGTCGTCCCGCCGCAGCACGCGGTGTGGCTGCCGCCGCAGATGCCGCACGCGGTGAGAATGGTCGGCGTCACCACCCGCAGCCTGTATCTCGAACCCGGCGCGTTGCCCGCCGAACGGCCGCAGGTCTGTCAGGTGGTCAGCGTTACCCCGCTGATGCGCCAGCTGTTGATGGCGGCGGTGGATATGCCGCTGGAGTATGAGCGAGACGGACGCGACGGAGCGCTGGCGGCGCTGCTGCAGCATGAACTGGCCCGGCTGCAACCCTTGCCGTTGCACATCCCGCTGCCCGCCGATCCTCGGCTGGGCGAGCTGTGCCACGCCTTTTTGCAACACCCCGACGCTCACGACTCCGCGCAGCGGTGGGCCCCTCGTCTGTACATGAGCATTCGTACCTTCAGCCGCTTCTTTCGCGCGCAGACCGGCCTGCCGTTTTCGCAATGGCGCCAACGCGCCTGCGTGGTGCTGGCGCTGGCGCTGCTGGCCGAAGGGCGCAGCGTAACGCAGGTGGCGATGGAAATGGGATATGACAGCAGCGCGGCGTTTTCAACCATGTTTCGCCGCGTGCTGGGGCAGGCGCCCTCCTCCTATCTGACGGAAGACGGGCGCGACGGTTGACGGGTTAGCGGAATTTCTTGTGGTTGGCGTCGCGGGTCTGTTTGAACCCCTGCGCCAGCTGCTTCGCTTCGGCGACTTTGCCCTGGTTGGCCAGCGCCAGCGCCTGATCGATCTGGCCGATCAGGGTATCCAGCCCGTGGCGGAAATCTTTCATTTCCGGACTGTCGGCGGCTTTGTCCTCCAGCTTCGGCGGAGTGCCCTGTTTGGCGTCCTGCGCGGCGGCGCGCATGTTTTGCAGGCTCTGTTTAAGGGTAGCGGCGGAATCGGTATTCAGCACCGTTTTATAGTTTTCCGCCAGGGTGTCCATATCGTCGCCCAGATCGGCGGCGGCCGCCAGCGAACTGGCCGCCAGCAGCGTCAACGCCGCCAACGCTTTCAGGGTATTCTGCATGTTTGCTCACCTTCCAGTTATTGTTTTAATAAACCCACCGTTACCATAGGCAAGGCCGGGCAAAACCGAAACCGGAGATTTGTAAGCAAGGTTGAGGCGGGATAACGCGCAGCCGGCAGGCACCGGCCGCGCAGAGGATCACTGACCGGCGATCTTCATTTCCGGCAGCAGCACCGAACCGCACTGGATATTGCTGCGGGTTTCGATATCGCTGCCGACGCTGACGATATTGCGCAGCATGTCTTTCAGGTTGCCGGCGATGGTGATCTCGCTGACCGGGTATTGGATCTCGCCGTTTTCGACCCAGAAGCCGGCGGCGCCGCGCGAGTAATCGCCGGTAACGCCGCTGACGCCCTGGCCCATCAGCTCGGTCACCACCAGGCCGGTGCCAAGTTGTTTCAACATGCCGGCGAAGTCCGCACCCTGCCCGGCAATGCGCCAGTTATGGATACCGCCGGCGTGGCCGGTGCTGTGCAGGCCCAGTTTGCGCGCCGAGTAGCTGGTCATCAGCCAGGTTTGCAGCACGCCGTCCTTGACGATATCGCGCCGCTGGGTGCGCACGCCCTCACTGTCGAACGGCGTCGACGCCAGCCCTTTCAGCAGGTGCGGATGCTCCTCGACGGTCAGCCACGCCGGCAGGATCTGCTTGCCGAGCGAGTCCAGCAGGAAGGTCGACTTGCGGTAAACGCTGCTGCCGCTGATGGCGCCCACCAGATGGCCGAACAGCCCGGTGGCCACCTCGGAGGCAAACAGCACCGGCGCCTTCATGGTCGACAGTTTACGCGGCGCGAGGCGCGCCAGCGTGCGGCGGGCGCACTCCTGACCCACCCACTCGGGGCTGTGCAAATCGCCCATCGCACGGCCGATGGTGTAAGCGTAATCTCGCTCCATATCGCCGTCCTGCTCAGCAATGACGCAGCTGGACAGCGAGTGGCGGCTGGAACAGTAGCTTTGCAGCATGCCGTGGCTGTTGCCGAACACCTTGATGCCGTAGTGGCTGTTGAAGCTGCCGCCTTCGGTGTTGGTGATGCGCTTGTCCGCCGCCAGCGAAGCCTGCTCGGCGCGCGCCGCCAGCTCGATGCCGCGATCGGCGTCCAGTTCGATCGGGTGGAACAGATCGAGATCCGGCGCCTCGAACGCCAGCAGATCTTTCTCCGCCGGGCCGGCGCAGGGATCTTCAGAGGTGTAGCGCGCAATATCCAACGCCGCCTGCACGGTGCGGGCGATGGCGTCCGGGCTGAGATCGGTGGAAGAGGCGCTGCCTTTGCGCTGACGGTGATACACGGTGATGCCCAGCGCGCCATCGCTGTTGAACTCGACGTTTTCCACCTCGCCGAAGCGGGTGCTGACGCTGATGCCGGTCGATTTGGTGACCGCGACTTCCGCCGCGTCGGAACCGGCGCGGGCCAGCTCCAGCGCCTGAGAAACGGCCTGTTCCAGCGCCTTGCGCTGTTCTGCAACTTGAGTGACTACTTTCATCAATCTGCCATAATTAATCAGAAAATCGTTGAGAAAAGTGCCGGAGCGGCGTAGTGGTGCACGCGGGGCGGCGCGCAAAAATCCTGAGATCTCTGCCGTTGAGTCTAACAGGAACCGCGTTGAATTTCGCATAAAGCCGAACGGCAAAGCCGGGATAACATGCAAAAGCAGCGCATTACTCGACGATCAGTTTTACCGACTTGCCGATATTCGCCATCATGTTGACCAACGCGTCCAGCGTGAACTTCTCGGTTTTCTGATTCACCACGTCGGACACGCGCGGCCGGGAAGTGTGCAGATAACGCGCCGCCTCCTCCTGGCGATAACCTTCTTCCTCAATCCACGCGCTAATCTCACCCATCAGCTGTTTTTTCAGTGCGATAAGCTGCGCAATTTCCGCATTGGACTGCGCTTGCAATTGCCGAGCCTCGTCGGCGGAAAATCCCAGATCAGCAAACACATTGCCGCCTGCGGGCGTAACGTGGCGTGAACCGGTATCAATCGGTTTGGTCATGACCTTTACTCCGCTCATTAATAACCGCGTCATAACGCGCTTTGATTATCTGAATATCGTGGCGGCTGGTTTTCTCCGTCTTCTTCTGAAAGCTGTGCAAGACATAGATCGCTTCGCTGAACTTTGCCACATAGACCACCCTGAACGCGCCGCCGGTGGCATATAAACGGATTTCGATAACGCCGCTTCCGCAGCTGACCATCGGTTTCCAATTACCGGGTTCCAGACCTCTTTGCACTTTACTCAGTTCAAATCCTGCCGCTTTTCGCGCATCGATTGGAAAGGCCAGCAAATCCGCTAACGATGAACCGCGCCAATCAATGGCTTTCTCGATGCCATCATCCATGAATACCACCTCCTTTTGTATAAAATTTTATACAAACATGATGATAAAAACAACAGCATGAATTCAGAGGACAGGTGCCAAGACATGATTGTGCCCCAGCGCGGCAGCTATACTCAGTTTGCTCAAGGCACGCAATTGGCGGGTTGCCGGACAACCTGTTAGGATTAGCCTCTTTTTAACGGAGCCTACCATGAACAAACAGCCTGAAGACTGGCTCGACGATGTCCCGGAGAATGAAAACGAGGACGATGACGAGATTATCTGGGTCAGTAAAAGTGAGATTAAACGTGATGCCGAAGCGCTGAAAGACCTGGGGGCCGAAATGGTCGATCTGGGCAAAAACGCGCTGGACCGCATTCCGTTGGACGAAGATCTGCGTGCCGCCATCGAGCTGGCGCAAAAGATCAAGAAAGAGGGCCGTCGCCGTCAGCTGCAGCTGATCGGCAAGATGCTGCGCGCCCGCGATATCGAGCCGATCCAGACCGCGCTCGACAAGCTGAAAAACCGCCACAACCAGCAGGTTTCGCTGTTCCATAAACTGGAAGCGCTGCGCGACCGCCTGGTGGAAGAAGGCGATGACGTCATTCCGTCGATCCTGGATCTGTATCCGGCCGCCGATCGCCAACAGCTGCGTTCACTGGTGCGCAACGCGCAGAAAGAGAAGGCTGCCAACAAGCCGCCTAAGGCTTACCGCCAGATCTTCCAATACCTGCGCGAGCTGGCCGAAGCGGCCGACTAAGCGCCGCCGCCATCCCGGGATGAAGCCGTTTCATCCCCGGTGATGGGCCGGCTCGCCGCTGCTTTCGCGGATATTGAAGCGCAGGCTGCCTTCCAGCTCTTCTTCCGCCTCTTCAAACAGCAGAATGATCGCGCCGAAACGACGCTTGCTGCGGGCATTCAGGTGAGTGAACTCGATTTCCACCGGCAGGCCGATATCGCCGGTCACCACGTCCCACAGCGCGTCGAGGTTGGCGCCGAACCCCTCGTCCAGCGCAAACTTGCGCGCGAAATCGCGGTAGAAGGCCGGCACATCCTGGATCTGTTCAAAATCAAACTCTACTTTTGCCATCAAACTCACTCCACACGAATGAAGTTTTTGTAATGGTCGCGCGTGACGAAGATCAGACCGTCGCTCGAATACAGCAGGCGATCGGCGCCGCGCCGGCCACACTGGTAATTGATGTCCGCTTCGCGCCAGACCCGGCCGCCGGCGGTCGGCAATTGCCCTTCACGGTTAGAGAATCGATCGCCGCCAATCGCCTTGCCCGGCAATACCGCACAGAGGTTGCCTGAACGCGGATCCCAGCCCTGCTCGCGCGCCTGCTTCTTGGTGACGTAATAATCCGGCAGCCGCTGATGCTGCTGCAGGTAACTCACCACCGTTTGCTGCTGCGTGAGCCGATCGATGCTCTGCTGCTGCCCCGCCGGGGCCTGGACCACCGCCGGATTGCCGCCGATCGCACGGTGCTCGTTGCCGCGCAGCGCGCTGAAGACGGCGATAACCACGGCGATGACAATCGCCACCAGAATCCGCTTGTTCATGACATTCCCTGAAATTATGCCGCCGAAGGCGCCGCAGCTCCCCCAGGCTAGTTAGGTATATAGTCGACCTGGATGAAACTAAGATGACCGGCAAGTAACGTTTTCGCGGCGGCTAAGGTTTCATCCATTCATGACAATGATGCCACTTTCCAGCCGTTCTGGCACTCGGAGTCTCTCTGAAAACGGGCCGCCTCTTATGAGACGGCCGCCGTACCAGGCGCTGCTTTCAGTATAGTCAGGGAAGGCGCCGCACAACGCGGCGCAAAAGGCGGGAACGCATCAATCGATCAAGGCGTGGCGATAGCGATGCAGCATGTCGGCCAGGCGTTTCACCGGCCCGGTGACGCTGAGCGGCGCCTGGTTGTCCACCAATTTTTGCTGGTACTCGTTCATTTCACCCAGCAAGCGATCGTAGTAATAGGCGCGCTTGACGTCGTTCTTGGCCGAGACCACCCGATCGGCGGTGCTGCGGATCTGGCGGTGGAAGGCCGACAGCTCTTCGCTGACCGGAATTTCCGCCCGCTGCATACGCTGGTGGGCGATGATCAGGTTCAGCGCCAGACGATACTTGGCGATATCGTTCGGGAACATCATCAGCAGCTGGTTGAGCTGTTGATACAGCGCTGGCAGGTGGTTCTGCCGACGGCGCGCCGCCTTGGTGGTCAGCGCCGACACCGCGCTGCTGACGAACTGGTTGAGCAACGTGCGGCCGGTGCGCTCGCGCGAATTGTCGCGGATCAGCAGCAGCACCATCAGCCCCACGCAGCTACCGAGGAACTGGCCGAGCGCCCCATCGAGAAACTGGGTGACGTTGAACTCCATCGGGTTGCTCAGCACCAGAATGTTGATCGTCCCCGCCAGCAGCCCCAGCGAACCGAGCCGCCGCTTCTGCACCTCGATGCCGATGAAAAACGCCAGCAGGCCGAGGCTGAGGCACAGCAGCAAGATGCTCTGCTGCGTCGCCGGCAGGATCACCATGAAGAACAGGGAACCGACCGGGATCGCCGCCAGCATGCCCAGCACGAAATCCATCGCCACCATGCGCGGCGCCGGGGTGCGCATCGCCAGCGAGGTGATTACCGCGATGATCACCATAAAACCGCTGCCGGACGTCCAACCGGTCCACAGCCACAGCAGGCTGCCGAACGCCGTGGCCACAAAGGTGCGCAGGCCGTTGATCATCGCGTGATGCCCTTCCGCCGAGGTCGGCTTGACCACGGTTTCATTGCTCAACACACCCTCTTCCACCGCGCTGATGCTGCCGTTGGTGTGTACGCCCTTCGACAGCAGCAGGTAGCGCGTCGCCGCGCCGACCCAGCCGGTGAGGGTCGGCAGCGTTTCATCGGAGCGATGCGTGGTCAGCACCTGGCGCAACAGCTTCATGCGCTTGTGGATCTCCTGCGGGGTTTCCGCCGGCACCATCAGTTGCTCCCGCAGGCTCGCTTGCAGCGCGTTCGGGTGATTCAGCAGGATCAGATAGGTTTCGCAAGCCTGGGTGATCAGCGTCAGCGACAGGGTATGCAGCGCCTTCACCCGACGGTTGACCTTCTGCCAGCGCGAGGACTCCATCATCAGGTTGTTGCGCATGCCATCCAGCGCCGTGGTGCTCTTGACCAGATTGCTCCAGGCACGGTCAATGTCTTCTTTGTCGGCGTTGCTGATGCACATCTGCATCAGGCGATATTGATCCACCAACAGCTGATCCACCGCCCGATCGATGTCCTGCTTGATCGAACGCGGCGAGAACAGCAGATCCGCCAATACGGCGCTGACGATGCCCAGCACGATCTCGCTGCAACGCTCGATGGCGAACTGCGGCGCTTCCAGCAGATGGGCCTCGCTGGTGGCGACCGTCACGATGATGATCAGCGCGGTATAGCCGGCCAGGCCCCAGGCGTAGGAGTTCTCGACCTTGATCAGCGAAGAGAGCCAGGTGCAGAAGCCGGCCCAGATGCAGCACAGCAGCAGCATCACCACCGGCGCACGGGCGGTGGTGATGATAATGATCAGGCCGACAAAGCAGCCGATAAAGGTGCCGATGATGCGCAGCCAGCCGCGGTGGCGGATGGCGCCGGAAAAGGGTTCACCGCCGGCGGCAAAGGCCGGGCCGGCGGCGACGATGGCGGCGGTCATCGCCGACCAGCGCGGGGTTTCCAGGTTGAGATGGAAACCGACGAACAGCGCAAACACAATCGCGAAGCTGAGTTTGAAGGCAAACCTCAGCCGGATAAAGGTTGGGCTGTTCATTAGCCGAACTCACGCAGCCGGTGCATCAGGCGCACAAAGGGCGAGCCGCTGTCGGCATTGCGATCGTTCTTGCCGACGATCACCACGGTGGCGGTGGTGCCGGCCGGGTACGGATGCTGTTGGTCCTTGGCGTCCAGCAGGATCTTCACCGGCACGCGCTGCGCCAGGCGCACCCACTCCAGGTTGCTGTCGATCGAGGCCAGCCCTTTGCTGTTGACCGTGCTGCTGCTGTTGTTTACCGCCGCCGCCACGCTGTCGACGGTGCCGTGCATGATGCGATTGCTGCCGAGCGGGGTGATCTCCGCGCGGTCCCCCTTATTCAGGCCGGTCAGCTTGGTTTCTTCCAGGTACGCCAGGATGTAGAAGGAGTCTTTCTTCACCAGTGCCACCGCCACCGAGCCGCGGGTGATGTATTCGCCGGCGTGGACGTTGAGGTTGGTGATCCAGCCATCGGCCGGGGCGCGCACCGTGGTACGCTCCAGATCCAGCTGCGCCAGCTCGCGCGCCGCCACGGCCTTCGCCAGCTGGTGTTGCACGGTCTGCAGCGAGTTGTTCGACTGGTCGATTTCTTCCTGCGACATCGCCTGCACGCCCAACTTCACGCGGCGGCCGGCTTCGCGCCGTTTTTCCGCCGCCAGCGTTTGATAGTAGGCGACGTCGGCACCGGCCTCCGCCAGCGCCTGCTCATAGCGCGGCCGATCGACCACGAACAGCACCTGGCCTTTCTTCACCAGCTGGTTGTCCACCACCGGCACTTCGGTCAGCAGGCCGCTGACGTCCGGCGCGATCGCCACCACGTCGGCGGTGAACTTGGCGTCACGTGTCCACGGCGACTCGGTGTAGAACACCCAGGCCTTGAACACCGCAACGATACCCAGCAGCACAAGAATCAAAGTGATCGCGATTCGGGTTATTTTTATCGAAAAATTTTTCACAGCGACCTCAAACAAAAAGACATGAAATCAGATAAAACAAGCAGCAATACAGCGCGGTGTTAAACAGCGCCGGATGCCAGACAAAATCGTAAATCCCCGTCGGCTGCAGCAGGCGGCGCAAGAGAAAAAACAGCGCCAGCGACACCAGCAGCTCGAAAAACACCGGCGGAAACGACAGTCCGAAGATGACCATAACCGGAAGCAAACTCATCACTTTTTCCTTATTGTTCACTACGCCGGGGAAAGACACATCTCGCCATTCACATTCTCTTTACATTTTAGCGTGCGCGCGCCACAAATCTTGACCGGACAGCTTGTCCAGGTCACGAACCCGAAAAAAGGTTAAACTTTGGGGCAGACATCCACGACAGGGATTGCGAGGGTGCCGGAGGAGCGGCAGGATTGCGTCGCCGCTCGCTCTCGCACGTTGGTAAGGTCTATTCACCCGACCACGTTATATTAGCCTGCTTACTATCAAGGCATCAACAATCTGTGATCTAAATCACTTTTAAGCCAGAGTGAATAATGGAAAGATTAAAACGGATGTCGGTATTCGCCAAAGTGGTTGAGTTCGGGTCGTTTACCGCGGCCGCACGCCAACTCGACATGAGCGTTTCATCGATCAGTCAAACCGTCTCGAAACTGGAAAATGAGCTGCAGGTCAAGCTGTTGAACCGCAGCACGCGCAGCATCGGCCTGACCGAGGCCGGCAAAATCTACTATCAGGGCTGCCGACGCATGCTGCAGGAAGTCAGCGAAGTGCATGAGCAGCTGTACGCGTTTAACAATACGCCTGCCGGCACGCTGCGCATCGGCAGCTCATCCACCATGGCGCAAAACGTGCTGGCGAACATGACCGCCGAGATGATGAAAGAGTACCCGGGCCTGACGGTCAACCTGGTGACCGGCATTCCGGCACCGGATCTGATCACCGATGGATTGGATCTGGTGATCCGCACCGGCGCGCTGCAGGACTCCAGCCTGTTCTCCCGCCGCCTGGGGCAGATGCCGATGGTGGTGTGCGCGGCCAAAAGCTACCTCAGCCAGCACGGCACACCGCAGAAGCCGAGCGACATGGTCAACTTTTCCTGGCTGGAGTACAGCGTGCGCCCCGACAGCGAATTTGAACTGATGTCGCCGGAGGGCATCACCACGCGCATTTCACCGCAGGGGCGCTTCGTCACCAACGACTCCTCCACCATGATCCGTTGGCTGAAAAACGGCGCCGGCATCGCCTACGCCCCGCTGATGTGGGTGATCGAAGAGATCAAGCGCGGCGAGATCGAGATCCTGTTCAAAAGCTACCATTCGGATCCGCGACCGATCTACGCGCTCTATACCGAGAAGGACAAACTGCCGCTGAAGGTGCAGGTGTGTATCAACTACCTAACCGACTATTTCGAACGCGTGGCGGCGGTCTATCAGGGCTATCGCTGAGCGGCGCTCAAATAGCGGTGCGCCAGCGCGCCCAGCAGCATCAGCGCCAGCATGCCGAGGCCCCATAGCAGCCAGACGGCGTAGCCGGCCCAGTTCAGCAGCAGAGGAAAATAGCTCGCCAGCCCGCTGCCCAGCTGTTTCAGCCACGGCAGCCAGGCATCCAGCACCGTCTGCGGCACCAGACTCAGCGCACCGCTCACCGGCAGCGATGCGCCGCCGGCCGCTTCCGCCAACGCCGGGAGCCAGGTCAGCACGCCGGCCACGCCCCAGGCCAACAGCGTCCATAGCGCCATGGCGCCCAGCAGCAGCGCGGCTGTCCAACCGCCCCGGTTCACGGCACACCGCCGCCGCACTGCGGGCAAAAGCGGCTGCCCGGCGGCAACGGCGCGGCGCACTGGCCGCAGGTGGCGCTCACTGCGGCAAATGGCTGACCGCAGCGATGGCAATAACGTGCGCCCGGTTTATTCACCGCCTGGCATTCCGGACACTGCGGCCCCGGCTCGCCATGCTGGTTATAGCGGTTGCCATGATGCCCGCCGCGGTGACCCGCGCGCTGATGACCGCCGTTAATACCGCCTTGCCCCAATAACCTTTTCAGTAAGCTCATCCCGCCTCTCCTCTGTACATTGACGCTGAAGCTCACTGTAAACCCTGGAGTAAACTCCAGGGTAAAGCCCGGCGATGAGGATTTACGTTTCATTACATCGAAAAAGTGGCAAGGCTTTGATGCCGTTAACAAAAGCACCATCGGTATTATCCCACGCCGCCGCGCTGCGTTATGCTGCGGGAACCTCTCCCTGCATCAGGAATAACCATGAAAAAAATCATACTGGACTGTGACCCGGGGCATGACGACGCCATCGCCCTGCTGCTGGCCTGGGGCAATCCGCAGATCGACCTGCTGGCAGTCACCACCGTGGTGGGCAATCAGACGCTGGACAAAGTGACGCGCAACGCACTGGCGGTGGCGCGCATCGCCAATATCACCGGCGTGCCCTTCGCCGCCGGCTGCCCGCGCCCGCTGGTGCGCAATATCGAAGTGGCACCCGACATTCACGGCGATTCCGGCCTCGATGGCCCGGTGCTGCCGGAACCCCACCTGCAGCTGGACTCGCGCCATGCGGTGGATCTGATCATTGATACCGTGATGGCTCACCCGCCCGGCAGCGTGACGCTGGTGCCGACCGGCGGCCTGACCAATATCGCCATGGCAGTGCGCAAAGAGCCGCGCATTGCCGAGCGGGTCAAGGAAGTGGTGCTGATGGGCGGCGGCTACCACGTGGGCAACTGGAGCGCGGTGGCGGAGTTCAATATCAAAATCGATCCTGAGGCGGCGCACATCGTGTTTAACGAAAAATGGCCGCTGACCATGGTCGGGCTGGATCTCACCCACCAGGCTTTGGCCACGCCGGCAGTCTGCGAGCGCATCGCCGCCCTCGGTACCCGGCCGGCCGCCTTCGTCGGCGAACTGCTGGCCTTCTTTGGCCACATGTATCGGCAGGCGCAGGGCTTCAGCGCCCCGCCGGTACACGATCCTTGCGCGGTGGCTTACGTGATCGATCCGAGCGTGATGACGGTGCGCAAAGCGCCGGTGGATATCGAACTCACCGGCACCCTGACGCTGGGCATGACGGTCGCGGACTTCCGCGCGCCGCCGCCGCCGGACTGCCACACCCAGGTGGCGGTCAAGCTGGATCAGGATAAATTCTGGGATCTGGTGGTGGATGCGCTGGAACGGATTGGCGAAGTGGAGTGAGATCTGTGAAACATGGATTAACGCGCTTTTACAGGCGCGTTGGTCCGTCTGGCATGATGGCAACAGGGATAGGCAGACCATCTCTCCGTTATTTACAAGAGCACAGAACAATCTTAAAAAAATTTACTTTAATAAAATTCAAAAAAAACCATAAGAACAAGAATAGTCTTAACAAAAATAAAAAATGGCGTGATAAAGAAAATGTGAAATAAGATAATGAACAGCGATAAATAAAATAACGCCCACCGCACCGCCATTAGCAACAACGATTTAACAAGAAAATGCTTATCTCATTGGCTCCGTCAGCTGTTTGCCCAGACACTCGTTGCCGCTCACACGGCGTTTTATTACGCACAAAACAATCACAAACAATTGATTTAAATATAAAAATAAAACAATAGATTAAAAATTGACTGGAGCGAGATAAATTTGAGAAAATGACAACCCTGTTTTAAAATAAAGAAAAAACCTTTTTTCAAGCAACTGAATACGGCTTCCCCTTTTTATACAAGCAGTCCCCGCGCTCACAGGGGGAAATTATTTATCACTTCGACATGAAGTCTTTTCAATTCCTATAAAGCATTTTAGGCATTGACGCTTCAGCGAATTTAACCATCAGGATAAGGATAGGAAATCCTCAAAACATGCATTCAATGAACGATATCGAGACATGGCGGGTTAACCATGACCGATAAAGCCCCCGTTAACGCACCGGCTATCGCCGTGTTGCCCCTGCTGCTGATCTGGATGGCGGTGATCCTGCCGGTCTATCACCCCAACATGGGCGGCGGCGGCCTGGCGCTGCCGCAAAATATTCTGGCCTGGAGCGTCATGGCACTGACCACGCTGATCGTGACCTTCACCGTTTGCCTTGGCCGTACCCGTCTTTCGCTTACCCCCACGGCACGCCTGTTGCTGCTCGGCATCGCCGTGCTGGCGCTGCCGCTGCTGTATACCCGCCCCGAGTGGCGCGAAGATGCCCTGTGGCGCTGCGCCGGTTTGCTCGGCGGTTGGCTGTTCTATGTCGCCTGTCTGCAGCTGCGCCTGACAGCCCGGCAGCGCAACCTGTTGCTGTACGGCCTGCTGTTCGCCGTCAGCGTTCAGGCGTTGCTAGCGGCGCTACAGCTGTTCGCCCCTGCTCTGGCCTGGGTATCTCCTAACGGCAGCCGGGTCTACGGCGTCTTTCAGCAACCGAACGTGCTGGGCAGCTTCATCGCCACCGGGCTGGCTTTGGCGCTCTGGCTGCTGCTTGCCCCTCTCTCTGCGCCGACGCGGCGGCAGCTCCCGCTGCTCGTGTTGCTGGCCGCTTTCTCCGCCCTGCTGGTGCTGATCCAGTCGCGCGCCGCCTGGCTGGGCGGTGCCCTGGCAGCGGCGTTGCTGCTGTGGCGTTTTGCCCGCCAGCACCCGGCCGTGAGCCGCTGGGCCGGCGGTGCGCTGTTGCTGGGCATCGCCCTTGGCCTGATGGTACTGTTCACCGGCTTTGGCCTGGATGGCCGCTCAGGTCTTATCGCACGCGAAGGCTCCAATTATTCACGTCTGACAATGCTGCAAGATACCCTAAGTATGATCCTGGCCAAACCGCTGCTGGGCTGGGGCTACGGCGGCTTTGAATACAGCTTCGCGCACTTCCGTCTGCAGACAATGCCCTGGCGAGAAGTGTTGGAAGTCGCCGGGCACCCGCACAATGAAATCCTGCTGTGGTGGGTTGAGGGCGGCCTGCCGGCGCTGGCGGGTATCGTTATCGTCCTCGTCGCCGGCGCGCTGCTGTTGAAACGCGCCTGGCAACGGGATCGCGAGCAGCCGGCCGGTGCGCGCGTCGGGCTGTTTCTGGTGCTGCTGCCAATGCTGGTACACACCCAGCTGGAATACCCTTTCTATCTGTCTACGCCGCATTGGCTGGCGTTTCTGCTGCTGCTGGCGCTGCTGGACGGCCAAACCGGCGAGCCGCGCCCGCTGCCGTTCGCTAAAGCCCTGAGCCTGCCGGTGGCGACGGCGGCGGTCGGCGTGTTGGTGATGGCCGTCTTCGCCTGGCAAGGGCGCATGGCGCTCACCCAATCTGAACGCACCATGCTGGCTACCATCGACAGCATCGAGCAGATGCCGGCGCCGGCCGCCTGGCTCTACCGGGAGCGCAAAACCTTCGACGAGCAATCTCACGCGCTGCTGGTCTATAACCAAACGCGTGATGATGCCCTGTTGACCGGCTATCGGCAGTGGGCCAATGCCTATCTGCAGCGCCGTATCGACGCCAACGTCTACGCCACGCTGATCATTATATTGCGTTATCAGGGCGCTCAGGCGGAAGCCGACGCTCGCCAGCGGGAAGCCGCTTTTCTGTTTGCGCGGGATGCGCGGTTCAGGTAGGAAAAGTGAGGTGAGAGCGTGTTGCTCTCACCTGCCGTCTTGAGATTAACGCGGCAAAATCGCGCACGTTTTATCCAGCAGCGATTCTACCGAGGCGCGGTTGCCAACGTCCCAGCCGCGCTTCGAGGCCAGCAAGATAAACCCCCGTTGGCCGGCAAACGTGGTCGGAACGACGGCCACGCCATACTCCGCCAGCTGCTGCGGCGAGAGATGAAAATAATCCGCAAGATCCTTAATCGGGTAGATGCCCATCGCGGTCGGTTGCATCACGCGGCGGGCATAGTAGGTGTGGCGCAACAGCTTATCCGGCAAAGGTCGCCATTGTTCCTGAATATAGGGGCGTTCTGCCTGTAATTGGCGCCGTACATCTTCGCGCAGACAGGTCAGGTGAATATGCAATTGGTTCTGGCTGCGGCCATAAGCGGAGTTGATCGCCATGCCCAGCCTGTCGTCCGGCACCGGCCCGCCATACTCGGCGGCCAGCCGGTAACGCATCAGCCATGCATAGCCAAAATAGTCCGTCCGCTCCCCGGCCAGCAGCAGCGGGCTTTCAATGCCGGAAAGCGGCGCCGTCGGCACCAGAATAAAGTGATAGGGATAACGCGGGTTTTGCAGCACGCTAAAGCCCTGCGCTTTCCCCTGCGGCATATAAATCTGCTCACACGGGGCCGGATCGCGCTTTTGCTGATAGTTGGCCATGCAGAGCTTATCGACCACGCCCCACAGCGCATCGGAACGGGCGCAGCCCGTCAGGGAAAGAACGCCCAGCAACAGCAACCAACGCCGGGTAGACACACCAAAGCACGCCATCGTCATCTTTCTCGGCATCATCGCCGCACAGCACTCTTTGCGTGGGCGAGAAAAAACTCAAAATGGGGAATGAACAAGGGGCCAGTGCATGGCCCCTTGAGGAAAGATTACGCCGTGCCGCCGACGGTCAGCGTATCCAGTTTCAGCGTCGGTTGGCCGACGCCCACCGGCACGCTCTGGCCTTCCTTGCCACACACGCCCACGCCTTTATCGAGCGCCAGATCGTTGCCGACCATCGAGATCTGCTGCATCGCCTCGATGCCGGAGCCGATCAGCGTCGCCCCTTTCACCGGTTTGGTGATGCGGCCCTTCTCGATCAGGTAGGCTTCGGTGGTGGAGAACACGAACTTGCCGGAGGTGATGTCCACCTGGCCGCCGCCAAAGTTCGGCGCGTACAGGCCGTATTCGACACTGGCGATGATCTCTTCCGGCGTCGATTGGCCCGCCAGCATATAGGTGTTGGTCATGCGCGGCATCGGCAGATGCGCGTAGGACTCGCGGCGGCCGTTGCCGGTCGGCGCGACGCCCATCAACCGCGCGTTGAGCTTGTCCTGCATGTAGCCTTTCAGCACGCCGTTTTCGATCAGCACGTTGTACTGGCCCGGTACGCCTTCGTCGTCGATCGCCAGCGAACCGCGCCGCCCTTGCAGGGTGCCGTCATCCACCACGGTGCACAGCTCGGAAGCCACCAGCTCGCCCATATGGCCGCTGAACACCGAGGTGCCACGCCGATTGAAGTCGCCTTCCAGGCCGTGGCCCACCGCCTCGTGTAGTAGCACGCCCGGCCAGCCGGCCCCCAGCACCACCGGCATATTGCCGGCCGGCGCCGCCACCGCGCCAAGGTTGACCAGTGCCATGCGCACCGCTTCTTTGGCGTAAGCGTCGGCGCGCACGTCGCCGTCGACGGTTTCCAGGAAGTAGTCATAGCCGAAACGGCCGCCGCCGCCGCTGGAGCCGCGCTCACGCTTGCCATCCTGCTCCACCAACACGCTGACGGAGAGGCGTACCAGCGGGCGAACGTCCGCCGCCAGCGTGCCGTCGGTGGCAGCCACCAACACCTGCTCGTAAACGCCGGTGATGCTGGCATTCACTTCCTGCACCCGTGCATCGGCGGCACGCGCCACCTTGTCGACGCGGTGCAGCAGGGCAATTTTCTCTTCGCGCGGCAGGCTTTGCAGCGGATCGAGCAGCGGGTACAGCGCCCGATAACCGATCTCGCCCAGGGTGTGCGCCCGCCCATCGCCCTGCTCACGCACGATGCTGCGCGCCGCCTGGGCGCTCTGCTGCAGCGCATTCAGGGTGATCTGATCGGCATAGGCGAAGCCGGTCTTCTCGCCGCTGACGGCGCGCACGCCAACGCCCTGGTCGATATTGTAAGAGCCATCCTTGATGATGCCGTCCTCGATCACCCAGGCTTCGTGATAGCTGGACTGGAAATAGAGATCGGCGTAATCGATACGGCGTTCTGCCAGTTGACCCAGTACCTTGTACAGGTCTTGATGACTCAGCTTGTTGGTAGCGAGTAACTGCTCACTGACAAACGTCAGGCTCATAATGGTTTCACTCTTGATTGGAGGATAACTTGTCAGACGGCGCCGTCAGCGACGTCTGGAATCGGTTGTGCTGCAGCACCGGCATCTGCGCACGAATATTTTTCAGGCTTGCGGTGTCCACGCGCACCTTCAGCGCCGCCACGGCGTCCGCGTTCTCGGCCAGCACCTTGCCCCAGCCGTCGACAGCCAGCGTGTGGCCCCAGGTGCGGCGGGTCGGCCCGTGGCGCCCCACCTGCGCCGGCGCCAGGATCATGCACTGGTTCTCGATCGCCCGGGCGCGCAGCAGAATTTCCCAATGCGCCTCGCCGGTGACCCGGGTAAAGGCCGCCGGCACCGAAATCAGTTCGGCCCCCTGTGCCCGCAGCGCCTGGAACAGCGCGGGAAAGCGCAGATCGTAGCATATGGTCATACCCAAACGCCCGACCGGCGTATCCACTACCGTCAGGTGCTGCCCGTGCTGGTAGGTATCCGACTCGCGGTAGTGGCCGTGCGCATCGTTGATGTCCACATCGAACATGTGCAGCTTGTCGTAGCGGGCGCGGATTTCGCCCTGCTCGTCGAACAACAGGCTGCTGGTGGTGATAAGCTCCGGGTTTTCGCGGCTGATCAAGGGCATCGAGCCCACCAGCAACCACACGCCATAGCGGCGCGCCAGCTCGCGCACCGCGTTTTGCAGCGGACCGTCGCCCTGTTTTTCCGCCTGTTGGCGGTAAGCCGCGGAGTTGGCGAACAGCAACGCGTTCTCCGGCGTCATGACCAGTTTTACCCCGGCATTGAGCTGTTTGATCTGCTGTTCAATCTGGGCCAGGTTATCGCGCACCTGATCGCCACTGCACAACTGCAACAACGCAACGTTAGCATTCCTCATGACGCCTTATCCTCCTTTGCCTTACGAAGTACCTCATTGATCTTCGGCTGGTCGAGATCGCCGCCGATATGGTAGCGAATCAGCGAAATCTTGCTCCACAGCGGCCCCAGCACCTGCGAGGCGGCAAATACCGCCGCGCCGACGATCGGGTTCACCACAAACGCCGTGGCCACGCCGACGGTCGCCGAAATCGCCGGCGCCACCACCGCCTCCATATCAATACGGCGGCGCGCCAGATCGATCTGGCCACTCATGGCGATATCCGCCGCCAAGCCGTCGATCAATAGATTATCAGTATGCATTATGCCATCTTTCAGCCAGGCGGTGCTGCGGATGGAGTCAAAGTAGAAGCCTTTGCCGAAGGTATCGCTGAAATCGAACTGCAGCTTGCGCAGCAAGGCGTCGAAGCTGACCAATCGCAGCAGCTGACCGGCGCGGCCGCCGCCCATGCTGTCGATCTCGCCCTTGCCCATCTTGACCTGCAGCGCGCCGCTCAGCGTATTGACCTGCGGCTGCCACGGCGCGCCGTGCCAGTACAGATCGAAGTCCACGTCGTAAGGCGCGCCTTTCAGCGGGATAGTGATGCCGAAGAAGGCGGCGGTTTCATCGATTTTGCCGCCGAGCAGCTTGCCTTTCAGCGAGCTGCGCTCTTCCTGCGCATTTTGCTTCCACAGGCCGGTGGCGCTCATACGCCCTTTGCCGGTGTCGACCAGGCCGTGATCCAGCGTCAGGGTATCCCCTCGATTGCTCAGATCCGCCTCGACCCTGCCGAAGTTCTGCCCCAGCACCCAGCACGACTTGCAGCGCAGCATCAGCGAAGGCCAGTCGCGGAAGGAAACTTTCTCCGCCGGCGGCGTCGGCGTGCCCGCCGCGTTTTTCGTCTCGGCGAACTGCGGGTTGTAATACAGGTAGTTGATATCGGCGCGCCACGGCCCGCGATCGGCCACCCGCAGGCTGCCGTCCACTTCATCGCTCTTAGCGCTCACCACGGTGGCACCCAGCTGTTTTTCGGCCGACAGCGTCAGCTTATGCCAGGCCTGGCCGCCCAACAGCAGCTGCGGCGTGGTCAGCGCCACGGTGGTGGGGAAGCTGAAGCCGCCCACCTGACCGCTGCCGCCCCCCTGTTTCAGCGCCGGCGCCAGCAGCACCAGCCACTGCTCGCCGTCCAGCGCCGGCAGGTTCAGCGTCAACGACTTGCCGGCCGGCAGCGGTGGCGTGCTGCCACCGTTGGTTTGCCAGGCGGCGCGCGCCAGATTCACCTGTTTTTTGTCGAAGCGCCATTCGCTGTTGAAGCGGTTTTGCTTGCCCGCGCTGCCGGTCAACATGAAGCCGTTCAGACCGCCTTTGACCTTAACGTTCACCGGCAACGCCTCGCCCGGCGGTTTGTCCAGTGGTGAAGGTAAGTGACTGCTCACTTTTTTCAAATCCGCGTCGATGCCGATATCGTAGCTGGCCGAGCCCTGATGTGGGAGCGTGATGGCCACCTGGCTCTGCCAGGGCGCACTGCCGCTGAGCGCATCGGCAGCCTCTTTCGGCAGACCGGGGAACTTGCCCGGCTGCCAATCGCCCTTCAGGCCGACGTCAATCTTGTAGTCGCGAGCGCCTTCCTGCGTGGAGAAGTTGACCGCCACCGGTTGCCCGAACCAGTTGGCCGACAGGGTATCGCTCTCCAGATTGCCGTTATCGAAGCGGAACTTGCCGCTGAGCTTCTGCAACTCGCTATCCAGCGGCTTGATCAGCAACGAGTTGTTGTTCAGCGCCACTTCACCGGTGGCTTTGACCAGCTCGCCGTCCAGGGGAATATCGAGATGTAAGCGCCCACTGACATCACCGCCAATCTGCAGCTGCTCCAGCGCCGCCCCCAGCGAATCGTGCAGCGGCGTCTGCATGAAGTAGTCGTGCACGTCGCTGCCCGCGCCTGCGACTTCGGCGTCGATCAGCAGCCGCTCTTTCAGGTAATCCGGGATCACCGCGCTGATATTTTTGCCCGCCACCTTGCCCAACCGGGTTTGCGGCGCATGCATCCACAGCCCCTCGTTGGCGAAGTCGAGGTCGATCGCCAAATCGGTCAGCGCCGGCCAGCCCGGTTGGAACTGGAAGGTGGCGTGGCGCAGCGGCACGAAGACTTCGAACTGCCCTTCGTTTTTACGGTACGGGAAGTGCTGCGGATCGCCGGAATAAATCAGCGTGGCGTTATCCACCTGGCCGCCCTGAATGGCGCCGCTCAGGTAGTCCACCAGATGCTTGCCCATCAGCGGTTCAGGGAAATAGCGCCAGGCGTCGGCGCCGTCATACAGGCGGATGCCCGCCAGAATGTTCAGCCACGGATCGCCCTTGGCCGGCTGCTGATAGCGGAAATCGCCGTTGACCCACAGCGACTTCGCCTTGACGTCCAGCCCCTGGCTCGCCAGCTCCCAACCCCGATCGTTGTAACGCCAGGTCAGCGCGCCGCGCGCGCTGCTGACTTCAAGCGGCGCACGGAACATATCGCCGTAAGGCAAGGTGCTGCCTGCCAGCCCCAGCGTCAGGCGGCCGTTCTCCACCCCGCCGCTCAACGCCCCGGAGAAGTGGTTGACGCCCGGCAGCAGTTCCCAACGCTGCCAGCTGACATCGCGCCACAGCGCCTGGAAACGGCTCTTTTCCGGCTGCTTCAGCGGAATGTCCAACGCCAGGGCCTCCATCGTCCCCTGCGGCTGCAGATCGTTCCAGCGATCGAGCACGTCCGGGCTGAGGAACGAGAAGGTCGGCAGCAGCGCCGACAGGCGCTCCAGCTGAAGGTGAGTCGCACGCACCCGCAGCTCTTCATTCTGCGCCGGCCCCATGAACTCGGTGTTTTCCGGCAGCCACAGCGCGGAAAGCGCGCCCTGCGGCCAGGCCTGGCCGTCGGTGCTCAACCGCAGCTGCGGCACGTCGAGCTGCCAACCGGTGCCCTGGCGGCGCAGCGACAGCGCCAGATTGTCCACGTCCAGCCGGTGCTGCGCGGCGCCGGTATCCCAGTTGGCCGCCCCCTGCTTGAGCAACGCGTGGCCGCCGGCAATCTCGCCGTTCTGCACCTGCAGCCAGGCCGCCAGGCTGAAGTCGGCGCTTTCCAGCCCGGTGTTGGCGCGCAGCCAGCGGGTAAACCAGGGTTTCATGTCGATGTTATCGGCCTGCAGGTAGACCGTGCCGGTGTCCAACAGGCCCTGATTATCGCGCAGGTCCATGCGCAGCTGCACCACGCCGTGTTGGCCGTTCAGCGTCGACAGGCTGATCTGCCCCTCGGCGCGGTGACGATCGCGGCCGTTGAGCCAGGTCAGCTGAGGAATGTCGAATTCGGCGCGCGCGCCGGCGGGCGTCAGGAACGAGATACGGCTGTCGCGCAAATCAAAGTGATCGAGCTGGCGTAGCATCAGATCGCTGATTTTACCCGGTTCAAGGCCTTCGCCCTGCCGGTCGCCGCCCAGCGTGGCGTTCAGATCGAGCCGGAATTGATAGAAGGTCAGATCGCGGAACTGCCAGCGCCAGTGCAGCAGCGATTGCCACACGTCCAGCGCCAGCGTCACGCGTTCGATATGCACATCGCTTTTGGGCAGCGTAACGCTCAGGTTACGCACTTCAAGCTGTGGGCCGAACGTTTCCCAACTGCCCTGCAGGAAATCCATCTGCACGGGCACGCCGGACAGCTTCTCCACCTGCGCCAGCAGTTGGGGACGGTAGTCGTTCAGCTTCGGCAGCATCAGGCGCAGCCCGCTGATCAGCAGCGCCACAATCACGATTAGGGTGGCGCCTGTTGCTAACAGAATCCCAGGCAGTCGCCTCACGCAGTTCTCCTTGCTCCGCTGCCTGGCAACGGGAATATCTATGCACTGACGGGCCCGGCATGCGGGCCCTTACGATGTCGGACGGGCTACATCATGACGACGTCGAACTGCTCCTGGCTGTACAACGGTTCGATCTGCACCTTCACCTGTTTGCCGACGAAGATCTCCACTTCGGCCAGCGCATGCGACTCTTCGCTCTTCAGCGCTTCGCCGACCGCCGCCGAAGCGTACACCAGGAAGCGATCGGAATCGTAAGCATGGTGCACGCGCACAATCTCGCGCAGGATCTCGTAGCACACGGTTTCCACCGTTTTCACGGTGCCGCGCCCATTGCAAGTAGGACAATCGTGACAGAGCACATGTTCAATGCTTTCACGCGTTCGTTTACGCGTCATTTCAACTAAGCCTAGTTGAGAGAAGCCGTTGATCGTGGTTTTTACCCGATCTTTACTCAACGCCTGCTCCAGCGAGTGCAGCACCCGGCGGCGATGCTCTTCGTTGTTCATATCGATAAAGTCGATGATGATGATACCGCCCAGGTTACGCAGCCGCAGCTGGCGCGCGATGGCCTGTGTCGCCTCGATGTTGGTATTGAAGATGGTTTCGTCGAGGTTGCGGTGGCCGACGAAGGCGCCGGTGTTGATGTCGACCGTGGTCATCGCCTCGGTCTGATCGATGATCAGATAGCCGCCGGACTTCAGCTCTACCTTGCGTTCCAGCGCACGCTGGATCTCGTTTTCCACATCGTACAGATCGAAAATCGGCTGGCTGCCGGTATAGAGTTCGAGCTTGTTGGTAATGTCCGGGATGTACTCGCCGGTAAACTCCACCAGCAGATCGTGCGTTAGCCGCGAATCGACGCGGATGCGATCCAGCGCCGCGCCGGCGAAATCGCGCAAGATGCGCTGCGCCAACGCCAGCTCGCCGTACAGCTTGTATTTGGTCTGGTTGCGCTTCTTGCGCTCCATTACCTTGGTCCACAGGCGTTTAAGGAACGCGGCATCCTGCGCCAGCTCTTCCTCGCCGATGCCTTCCGCCGCGGTGCGGATGATAAAACCGCCCAGCTCGTCGCAGTGCGGCGCAACGATGGATTTCAGGCGCTCACGCTCGGCTTCGCTGTCGATACGCTGTGAAACGCCGACGTGCGCCGCGCCCGGCATGAAGACCAGATAGCGCGATGGCAGCGTGATGTCGGTGGTCAGGCGCGCGCCCTTGGTGCCGAGCGGATCTTTCACCACCTGCACCATCAGGTCTTGCCCCTGGCGCACCAGCTCGGCGATGTCGCGCACGTGGAAGTTTTTCCGCTCGTCGCCGGCGACGCATTCGGTATGCGGCATGATGTCGGAGGCGTGCAGGAAGGCGGCCTTGTCCAGGCCGATGTCGACGAACGCCGCCTGCATCCCCGGCAGGACGCGGCTGACGCGCCCTTTATAGATATTGCCGACGATGCCGCGTTTGGACTCGCGTTCGATATGGATCTCTTGCAGAATGCCGCCATCGATATAGGCGACCCGCGTTTCAGACGGTGTGATATTAACCAGTAGCTCAGCTGTCATGCCTTCTCCTCAGAGCCGGTCGATAATGGCAGCGCCCATCAACCGGTTCTTACATCACGTAATGCGACAAAATTACTGAGCAGCTCATGTGTTTCGACCAGCGGCAGACCGACCACCGCGTGATAACTCCCGGTTATCGTTCTGACGAAACAACCACCCTTTCCTTGAATTCCATAGGCGCCCGCTTTATCCATCGGTTCGCCCGTAGCAATATAGTCGCGGATATCCTGTTGTGACAGGCTGCGGAACGTCACGTCGGTCACCACCAACTGGCAGCGCACGTCGTGGCGATCGGCGATCGCCACCGCCGTCATCACCTGATGCTGTTTGCCGGACAGGGCCGCCAGCATATCCGCCGCATGGGCTTCGTCGCGCGGCTTCTCCAGCACCCGGCCGTTGAGCACCACGATGGTGTCGGCGCCCAGCACCGGCCGATCTTCCTGCGCCAACGCTACACCCGCTTTGGCCTTGTCCTGCGCCAGGCGGCGCACATAGGCTTCGGCGGCTTCGCCTTCCCGGCGCTGCTCTTCGGTATGCGTCAGCAGAATGTCGAACGACACGCCCAACAGGGTCAGCAGTTCACGTCGACGTGGGGAGCCGGAGGCCAGATAAAGCGAAGTCATTGAGATACCCTTACTGTACGGCGAACTGACGGCGGATTTTGCGCATCAACAGGAACAACCACGGCCACAAAATGCCGTTTACCACACTACTCCAGAACACCTCTGGGCGGAAAGAGACGTTGATCACTAAAAACTCAGCCCAGAACACCACCACGTCCATCGACAGCGACAGCAGCACGACGATCAGCGCCTGTTGCCACAGCGCCATATTGCGGAACAGTTGGAATTTGAACGCCACCAGGTAGGCGATGATACCCAGCGCCAGCGCGCGCACGCCCAGCGTGGAGCCGAGGATCAGATCCATGATCAACCCCAGCACGAAGCCGGTGCCGACGTTGACCCGGTGCGGCAAGGCCATTACCCAGTAGATCAGGATCAACACCAGCCAGGAAGGCCGGAACATGTAGATTTGCTCCGGCCACGGCATGATTTGCAGCACCAACGCCACCAGGAACGACAGCCAGATTATCCAGCGCCCGTGGCTGCGGTAGCTGTTCATTGCACCACTCCCGCCGCGGCAGGCTGAGCTTGAGGCTGGGCAGACGCCGGAGCGGCGGTTTGCGGCGCCACGCCGGTAGCCGGAGCCGGCAGCTGAGGCCCGACCGAACCGGCAGGCGGCAGCACCTGCGGCATCATCTGCATCAGGCGTTCATTGGCCACGCGGTGCACTTCGTCCGGCGGCAGCGGCATGTCGCCGTTGCGATCGGCGCCCCACAGCAGCAGCAGGTAGCGCAAGCGCTGCAGACCGGCGGTCGGCCGCGCCTGAATCACGGTGTAAGCGCGCTGGTTGTCGACCTTGACCGAGGAGACCACCGCCACCGGATAGCCTTCCGGGAAGCGGCCGCCGAGGCCGGAGGTCACCAGCACGTCGCCAACGCGGATATCGGTATTGTTCGGCAGGTGCTCCAGCTGCAGATCGTCGGCGCAGCCGCTGCCTGCGGCGATCACCCGAATATCGTTGCGCAGCACCTGGATCGGCAGCGCGTGCGAGGCATCGCAGATCAGCAGCACGCGGCTGGTGACTTTCGCCACCGCCACCACCTGACCGACCACGCCCTTGTCGCTGATCACCGGCTGGCCTTCATAGACGCCGTTGTCCGACCCTTTGTCGATCACCACCTGATCGCTGTACGGATCGGAACCGGTGGAGATGACCTGGGTCACCATCTTGTGTTCGTCCTGGCGCAGCGGGGAACCCAGCAGCTCGCGCAAGCGGGCGTTTTCCTGCTTGAATTGGCCAAGAAGAAGAATATCGCTGTTTTTCAGCAGCAGTTCCTGCCGCAGAGCTCGGTTTTCCAGCTCCAGCTGTTGGCGGGTAGCCAGCGTTTCTGACACGCTGTCCAAAACTTTACGCGGCCCGTTGGCCAGAAAATAGAAAGGGCTGACTGCGGTGTCCATGTAGTTGCGTATCTTCACGAACGTGCCGAGCCGGCTGTCAGCAACGATCAGGCCAATGGCCGCGATCACCGCCAAAAAAAGTCGCAGTTGCAGGGAAGGCCCCCTGCTAAAAATCGGCTTCATAAATTATGCGAGTTCCTCGACAACAGAAAGAGGAACCGTACCCGATTTTCGCTGTGCGCATTCATCCGATACGATTCCTCCTTCCAGGGGCTGACTATTCTTCGCTGAACAAATCGCCGCCGTGCATGTCGATCATTTCCAACGCCTTGCCGCCACCGCGCGCCACGCAGGTCAACGGATCTTCCGCCACCACGACCGGAATGCCGGTTTCTTCCATCAGCAGGCGATCGAGGTTGCGCAGCAGCGCGCCGCCACCGGTCAAGACCATGCCACGTTCGGAAATGTCGGAGGCCAATTCTGGCGGGCACTGCTCCAGCGCAACCATCACCGCGCTGACGATGCCGGTCAGCGGCTCTTGCAGGGCTTCGAGGATTTCATTGGAGTTCAGGGTAAAGCCGCGCGGTACGCCTTCGGCCAGGTTACGGCCGCGGACTTCGATTTCGCGCACTTCGTCGCCCGGATAGGCAGAACCGATTTCGTGCTTGATGCGCTCGGCGGTCGCTTCGCCGATCAGCGAGCCGTAGTTACGGCGCACATAATTGATGATGGCTTCATCGAAGCGGTCGCCGCCGATGCGCACGGAAGAGGAGTACACCACGCCGTTCAGCGAGATCACCGCCACTTCCGTGGTACCGCCACCGATATCCACCACCATGGAACCGGTCGCTTCGGAAACCGGCAGACCTGCGCCGATCGCCGCCGCCATCGGCTCTTCAATCAGGAACACTTCACGCGCGCCGGCCCCTTGGGCGGACTCGCGGATAGCGCGGCGTTCAACCTGGGTTGCGCCGACCGGCACACAGACCAGCACACGCGGGCTTGGGCGCATGAAGCTGTTGCTGTGAACCTGTTTGATAAAGTGCTGCAGCATTTTTTCGGTCACGAAGAAGTCGGCGATTACGCCGTCTTTCATCGGGCGAATAGCCGCGATGTTGCCGGGGGTGCGGCCCAGCATCTGTTTGGCGTCATGACCGACGGCCGCTACGCTCTTTGGGGAGCCGGCACGATCCTGGCGAATGGCAACCACCGAAGGTTCATTCAGTACGATGCCTTGCCCTTTAACATAAATCAGGGTATTGGCGGTACCCAAGTCGATGGACAAGTCGTTGGAAAACATGCCACGAAATTTCTTAAACATAACGAAAGGATAATCCTGCAAGCTGGGGGCGGAAAATAAAATCCGCCTACTTTACCAACCACACGAAGCAGCGACAAGGCGCAAAAACGTTCTACTTCGGTGAAAAATAGTCTGTATTGTTTCTGCTCGAATGCACGGAAATTGGATGAGGCCTGAATTCCCTGAACAAAGGCTCAGTTTACCACCCTGTCAACGCACGAAACGGCGTAACACAGCTCATAAAATCTAACATATTCCCTGATTGCCGCCGATGGTAAGCACCTACCAACGTCAACCAGATAAAAGCTGACAAGAGCCTATCTCAAATAGGCGTCGTTGTCGCAGGCAGATTGGAGAAAACTCCAAAATGACGGGTGACATGGCCCAGATGGATCCGGCGCTCATTCTACGTCAATTTTTGTCCGGCAATCAGCTTAAACACGATAACGACGTGAATATTTTTTACGCCCCACGTCGATCGGTTCCGGCGACGCGAAAAAGTCGCCCTGCCCGCCGTGAATACCACGCTCTTTCAGCGTCTGCCACTCGTTGCGCGTGCGTACGCTGGCGGCGAACACCTGCGCGTGCGTGCCCGCGCAGGCGCCGGTGAGGCTCTGCACGAACAGCTGATTCTCGTCCCGCTTATCGATACTCCGCACCAGCCCCGGGTGGAGCTTGACGATCTCCACCTGCAACGACTTGATATAGGACGTACTGACCACGGTTAAACCCGCTTTGGACACCGCGAGGCGGCAGCCCAGCCCTGACAGCAACTTCAGTACCGGACGCAAACGGTCGATATGTTGACACACATCTGCCTCCGCAAGTTCAATCAGAATTCGTCGACGCTGACTTTTTTCGCACTGCAACAGCGTATCGCGCAGCCAGCGCTGGAAAGAACGCTGCAAAATCGAGTCGACGCACAGCGGAAACGCCAGCGTTTCCTCAGGCCATTGCGCCAGCAAGGGGATGATGCGGCTCACCTGTTGGCGATCGTAACTCTCCGCCAACCCCAGCTGCTGCACCAGCGGCATATATTCCGCCGGCAGCAACTCCTGGGAGCCGTCATAAATCCGGCTCATGATCTCAAGATGGTGTACCTCGCCTGCCACGGTCACCGCCGGTTTCTGATACAGCCGCGGGCCGCCGCGCGCCAGTACCTGTTCCAGCAACGTGCGCCACTTGACGCTGCCGCGCCCCTTTTCCGGCACCTGGCTGTCGTACACATACCAGCCGTTTTCTCCCTGCAGCGTCGCGTGGCGCGTCGCCTGCTCCGCGTAATCGATCACCTGCTCCGTGGTTTGGCCGCTGCGGTACGCCACGATGCCGATGTGCAGGAAGGCCTCACGATCGATCAGCGCCGTGGAAGGCAAGGCATCGATGGCGTTGACCAGCTGTGACGCGATGCCGTCGGCCTCCTTCAGGGTTCGATGCGGCAACAGCACGGTAAAATCGCTGTGGAAATAGCGCGCCAGCAGCGCCGAGGGGTAGCGCATCACAAAGGTAGACAGCAGGTTAACCAGCGAATACATCAGCTCCTGGACCGCCACGCTGCCGTGCGTGTCGCGCAGGGTCTCGAAATCGGGCAGCCGCACCATCATCACGATGCCGTGCGAACCTTCGTCTTCCAGCTGAGTGGTCAATTGATTATCGAAGAACAGGCGATTATTCAGCCCGGTTTTGGCGTCCTGCGCGGCGAAGGCGCGGATCAGCGTATCGACCCGGCTGCGCTCTTCCCGCGCTTCCGCCAGATCGGCCAGCAGGCGGTCGAGCGCGCCGCTGACGTTGGCCGGCCACTCACGCACGTCGCCCTGCATGACGTTTTCACGCTCGCCGTTCAGAATGCGCCGCGCGCGTCGTTCCAGGCGATCTTCACCGTCGGCCTGCTCACGCAGCCAGCGCAGGCTGAACAGCAAAACCACCACCATGACGACGATCGACAGCGTGACGGCGGCGGTGGACTGCAACGTGCGCACGTCGCTGGCGAAGGGATCGAGGTAAGTGATGTACAGCGTGCTGCCCGGATGTTGCAACAGGGGGCGCGAGACCTGACGATAGCCGTTCAGCGTATCCCAGGGCTCTTTTTTCAGCGTCGGCAATTTATAGTTGAGAAACTGGCTGGTGCCGGCCTCTACGCGGATCGACACGATGCCGAGCGGGCGCATGACGATCGGCAACCATTTCTCCTGATCGCGCGGCGATTCGTGCAACATGGCCTGATCGAGAGAGGTAACCAGCGAATCAAAGCGACGCTCCTGGCGATCCTGGGTAACGTAAAAGAAGCTGTATGAGCATCCCATCAGCATCAAAAACATCGCCAGCGCGACCAACAGAGTGATCAATGCAGAGAGTTTGGTGGTAAATCGCATCCCTGTGCCTTGTCCGCTATGGTTAAGTGAGTGTTCACCCTTTAGCTAAAAGGGGCCGTCCAACCCTAACAAGCCTTGCTGAAGAATTAAACCTGCAAGCGCCGTTTTTGTCCTTTATCAGGACTTGGGCCGCTTATTATGCATATAGTCAAATAAATGTGATTCAGCCATTGATAGAAAAGTGTAAACGAGAGGAAGAGTGACATGCGTGCACTGTTATTGGAACAACAAGACGACCAAACTCTGGCTCAAATCAAAGATATCGGCAGCGATCGGTTGCCGGAAGGCGATGTCACCGTCGACATCAACTGGTCCAGCCTAAATTATAAGGATGCGCTGGCGATCACCGGCAAAGGCAAGATCGTGCGCAACTTCCCGATGGTGCCGGGCATCGACTTCGCCGGCACCGTGCGCCACAGCCGCGACGATCGCTTCAAAGAGGGGCAAAGCGTGGTGCTCACCGGCTGGGGCGTGGGTGAACATCACTGGGGCGGCCTGGCCGAGCAGGCGCGCGTCTCGGGCGAATGGCTGGTACCGCTGCCGAACGGCCTAGATGAGCGCAAGGCGATGATCATCGGCACCGCCGGCTTTACCGCCATGCTGTGCGTCATGGCGCTGGAGGAAGGCGGCGTGCACCCGGACGACGGCGATATTCTGGTTACCGGCGCCAGCGGCGGCGTGGGCAGCACCGCCATCGCCCTGCTGGCGGCGTTGGGCTATCGGGTGACCGCCATCAGCGGCCGCGATAGCAATACCGACTACCTGAAAGCGCTCGGCGCCAAAGAGGTGATGTCGCGCGATGGCTATATCGACACGCCGCGCCCGCTGGAGAAACAGCTGTGGGCCGGCGCGGTGGACACCGTCGGCGACAAACTGCTGGCGCGGGTGCTGGCGCAGATGAACTATAACGGCACCGTCGCCGCCTGCGGCCTGGCGGGCGGTTATCAGCTGCCGACCACCGTGATGCCGTTCATTCTGCGCAACGTGCGTCTGCAGGGCGTGGATTCGGTACATACGCCGCTGCACCGCCGCCAAACCGCCTGGGAGCGGCTGGCCGGTATTCTGCCGGACAGCTTCTATCAGCAGGCCACGCATGAAATCACCCTCGAGCAGGCGCCGGCCACCGCCGCCGCGCTGCTGAACAACCAAATCACCGGCCGCACCCTGGTGAAAATCCGCTGATCTTCTCCCCCCGGCAACGGGGGTTCACCCGCTTCTGCGAAATTTCATATTTTCCCGCGTCCCCTCGCTTCCTGCCGGCTTTAGCGCCATGCTTATTTCATGGAGACCCATTAGCCGCTCGCAGGCGGCGGGAATCAGTCGCGGAGAACATAAGCATGAACAAACACCCGAAATTGACCGAGGCCGACGTCACGCCGGAGAGCGTGTTCCACCAGCGGCGCAAAGTGCTGCAGGCGCTCGGCATCACCGCCGCTACGCTGGCGCTGCCTACCGGCGCACGGGCGGACCTGCTGTCGTGGTTCAAAGGCAACGATCGCCCCAAGGCGCCGCCGGGCAAAGCGCTGGAATTCAGCAAGCCGGCCGCCTGGCAGGCGCAGCTGGCAATGACGCCGGAAGACAAGGTCACCGGCTACAACAACTTCTATGAATTCGGCCTCGACAAAGCCGATCCGGCCGCCAACGCCGGCGGGCTGAAAACCGAAGGCTGGAAAGTGCGCATCGACGGCGAAGTGGCGAAGCCGATAACGCTGGATATCGACGATCTGATGAAGCGTTTCCCGCTGGAACAGCGCATTTACCGCATGCGCTGCGTCGAGGCCTGGTCGATGGTGGTGCCGTGGATCGGTTTCGAACTGGGCAAACTTCTCAAGCTGGCCGAGCCGAACAGCAACGCGCGCTACGTGGCCTTCCAGACACTGTACGATCCGGAGCAGATGCCCGGCCAGAAAGATCGCTTTATCGGTGGCGGCCTGAAATACCCCTACGTCGAAGGGCTGCGGCTGGACGAGGCGATGCATCCGCTGGCGCTGCTGACCGTCGGCGTGTACGGCAAAACCCTGCCGCCGCAAAACGGCGCGCCGCTGCGGCTGATCACGCCGTGGAAATACGGCTTCAAAGGCATCAAATCGATCGTGCATATCCGTCTGGTGCGCGATCAGCCGCCGACCACCTGGAACCAATCCGCGCCGAACGAGTACGGTTTTTATGCCAACGTGAACCCGCACGTCGATCATCCGCGCTGGTCGCAGGCCACCGAGCGCTTCATCGGCTCCGGCGGCATTCTCGACGTCAAACGCCAACCGACGCTGCTGTTCAACGGCTATGCCGATCAGGTGGCGTCGCTGTATCGCGGCATGGATTTGCGGGAGAATTTCTAAGTGCGCCTGACGCCTGTTCATATCAAATGGCTGAAAGCCGCCCTGCATCTGGCGGCGTTTTTGCCCTTTCTGTGGTTGGTGCTGGCAGTGGATCAAGGCTGGTTCAGCGCCGATCCGTCCAAGGACATCCAACATTTTACCGGCAGGATGACGCTGAAACTGCTGCTGGCCACGCTGATGATCGCCCCGCTGGCGCGCTACGCCCGCCAGCCACTGCTGATCCGCTGCCGCCGTCTGGTGGGGCTGTGGTGCTTTGCCTGGGGCACGCTGCACCTGATAAGCTACTCCACGCTGGAGCTAGGGCTGAGCAACCTCGGCCTGCTGGGCAGCGAGCTGGTGAACCGACCTTACCTGACGCTCGGCATCCTCACCTGGCTGATCCTGCTGGCGCTGGCGGCCACCTCGACGCTGTGGGCGATGCGCAAACTGGGCGCCAAATGGCAAATGTTGCACAACTTCGTCTATCTGGCAGCGATCCTCGCCCCCATCCACTACCTGTGGTCGGTCAAAACGTTTTCCCCCCAGCCGTTCATCTACGCGCTGCTGGCGGTGGCGCTGTTGGGCCTGCGTTACAAGAAATTCCGCGCCTGGTGGCGCTGAATCACGCGGCGGCACGCGTTATTGTCGTTGAAAAACACGCGCCGCCGGCCGGAACTTTTTCTGTGTTCCAGCGCTCATATTCCTGTCACGGATCCCCGAGTTCGTCGATTTGGGGTTGAATATCTTCGCTGATAAGACCAGTATTTAGCTGCGAATTGCTACGATATCGTTATAATGCCCGACCTTGTTTCTGTTCTCAGGGTGAATTGGCCCCTTAACAGGTGACAAATCGATAACATCGGGTTATTTTCTACGATGATGGTTTTATTGCCGGAGATACCAGCACAATGGCGGATAAGTTTCACATTTTGCTTCTGAACGGCCCCAATCTCAATCTGCTGGGGACGCGTGAGCCGGAGAAGTACGGCAGCACGACGCTGACAGAGATTGTTAACGGATTGGAAAACCAGGCATCCGCATTGGATATTACCCTGAGCCATCTGCAATCCAACGCCGAGCATCAGCTGATCGATCGCATTCATCAGGCGCGCGGCAACACCGATTTCATTCTGATAAACCCGGCGGCGTTCACGCATACCAGCGTGGCGCTGCGCGATGCGCTGCTGGCGGTGCAGATCCCGTTCATCGAGATCCACCTGTCCAACGTGCACGCCCGCGAACCTTTCCGCCATCACTCCTATCTCTCAGACGTGGCGGTAGGCGTGATTTGCGGCCTCGGCGCGGATGGCTACGCTTTCGCTTTACAGGCAGCGGTTAACCGTCTGTCAAAAACCCACTAATTGCTCCACAAAAAGAGTACGGAATCACACTCATGGATATTCGTAAAATCAAGAAACTGATCGAACTGGTTGAAGAATCAGGCATTTCTGAACTGGAAATCTCTGAAGGCGAAGAATCGGTTCGCATCAGCCGTGCCGCACCGGCGCAGGCTTACCCTGTCATGCAACAGGCCTATGCGATGCCGGCACAGCAGCAGCCGGCCCTGGCTGCCGCCGTTGCTACCGCACCTGCGGCAGAAACCCCGGCGGCACCGGCGGCCATGAGTGGCCACGTCGTTCGTTCGCCAATGGTAGGCACCTTCTACCGCACCCCAAGCCCGGACGCGAAAGCCTTCGTGGAAGTGGGCCAGAAAGTGAACGCCGGCGATACCCTGTGCATCGTTGAAGCCATGAAAATGATGAACCAGATCGAAGCGGACAAGTCCGGCGTCGTGAAAGCCATCCTGGTGGAAAACGGCCAGCCGGTCGAATATGACGAGCCGCTGGTCGTCATCGAATAACGAGGCGCCCCCATGCTTGATAAAATTGTTATCGCCAACCGCGGCGAGATCGCGCTTCGCATCCTGCGTGCCTGTAAAGAACTGGGCATCAAGACCGTTGCGGTTCACTCCGCGGCCGACCGCGATCTGAAACACGTGCTGCTGGCCGACGAGACCGTCTGCATCGGTCCTGCGCCATCGGTAAAAAGCTACCTGAACATCCCGGCCATCATCTCGGCGGCGGAAATCACCGGCGCCGTGGCGATCCACCCGGGCTACGGCTTCCTGTCCGAGAACGCCGACTTCGCCGAGCAGGTTGAACGCTCCGGCTTCATCTTCATCGGCCCGAAAGCCGAAACCATCCGCCTGATGGGCGACAAGGTTTCCGCGATCAACGCCATGAAGAAAGCCGGCGTGCCTTGCGTACCGGGCTCCGACGGCCCGCTGACCGACGACATGGATAAAAACCGTGCCTTCGCCAAGCGCATCGGTTATCCGGTGATCATCAAGGCGTCCGGCGGCGGCGGCGGTCGCGGCATGCGCGTCGTGCGCAGCGACAAAGACCTTGAGCAGTCCATCAACATGACGAAAGCGGAAGCCAAAGCGGCTTTCAACAACGACATGGTGTACATGGAAAAATACCTGGAGAATCCGCGCCACATCGAGATTCAGGTATTGGCCGACGGCCAGGGCAACGCCATCTATCTGGCTGAGCGCGACTGCTCCATGCAGCGCCGCCACCAGAAAGTGGTCGAAGAAGCGCCGGCACCGGGCATCACCAGCGAAATGCGCCGTTACATCGGCGAGCGCTGCTCGAAAGCCTGCGTGGAAATCGGCTACCGCGGTGCGGGTACCTTCGAGTTCCTGTATGAAAACGGCGAGTTCTATTTCATCGAAATGAACACCCGTATTCAGGTCGAGCACCCGGTTACCGAAATGATCACCGGCGTGGATCTGATCAAAGAGCAGCTGCGCATCGCTGCCGGTCAGCCGCTGTCGATCAAACAGGAAGAAGTGAAGATCCACGGCCACGCGGTAGAATGCCGTATCAACGCCGAAGATCCGAACACCTTCCTGCCGAGCCCGGGCAAGATTACCCGCTTCCACGCGCCAGGCGGTTTCGGCGTGCGTTGGGAATCTCATATCTACGCCGGTTATACCGTACCGCCGTACTATGACTCCATGATCGGCAAACTGATCACCTTCGGCGAAAACCGTGACGTGGCGATTGCCCGCATGAAAAACGCCCTGGCTGAACTGATCATCGACGGCATCAAAACCAACGTTGAGCTGCAGCAGAAGATCATGAACGACGAAAACTTCCAGCACGGTGGCACCAACATCCACTATCTGGAGAAGAAGCTGGGCCTGCAGGAAACCTAAGCAGGCATGCAGCATCGTCTGACGAAAGGCCGGTTAATCACCGGCCTTTTTCTTTGGCGCTACCGCCAGTAACGGCTTGGCAAAACGCCGTCATGCCGTAAAATTCCCTACCTTTGATGAATCCATCACCGTAAACCTATGGGAGACACGGATGGACAAACGTTTTATTCAGGCGCACCGCGAAGCGCGTTGGGCGCTGGGGCTGACGCTGCTCTACCTGCTGGCCTGGGGGCTGGCGGCCTACCTGCCGGACAGCGCTATCGGCGTCACCGGCCTGCCGCACTGGTTCGAAATGGCCTGCCTGCTGGTGCCGCTGCTGTTCATCGGCCTGTGCTGGCTGATGGTGCGCACGGTGTTCCGCGACATTTCGCTGGAGGACCGCAATGCAAACTGAAGTGATCCTGCCGCTGGTCGCCTACCTGTTGCTGGTATTCGGCCTGTCGGTGTACGCCTACAGCCGCCGCCAGAGCGGGAATTTCCTCAGCGAATACTTCCTCGGCAACCGCTCGATGGGCGGCTTTGTGCTGGCGATGACCCTGACCGCCACCTACATCAGCGCCAGTTCGTTTATCGGCGGCCCCGGCGCCGCCTACAAATACGGCCTGGGCTGGGTGCTGCTGGCGATGATTCAGCTGCCGGCGGTGTGGCTGTCGCTCGGCGTGCTGGGCAAGAAATTCGCCATCCTGGCGCGGCGCTACAACGCCATCACCCTCAATGACATGCTGTATGGCCGCTACCAAAGCCGCCTGCTGGTGTGGCTGGCCAGCCTCAGCCTGCTGGTGGCGTTCCTCGGCGCCATGACGGTGCAGTTTATCGGTGGCGCCCGCCTGCTGGAGACCGCCGCCGGCATTCCCTACGACACCGGCCTGCTGATCTTCGGCATCAGCATCGCGCTGTACACCGCCTTCGGCGGCTTCCGCGCCAGCGTGCTGAACGACGCCATGCAGGGGCTGGTGATGCTGCTCGGCACCGTGTTGCTGCTGGTGGCGGTGATCCACGCCGCCGGCGGACTGGACAGCGCGGTGAACAAGCTGCAGCAGATCGATCCGGCGCTGGTGTCGCCGCAGGGCGGCGATCAGATCCTCAGCCTGCCGTTTATGGCGTCGTTCTGGATCCTGGTGTGCTTCGGGGTGATCGGCCTGCCGCACACCGCCGTGCGCTGTATCTCCTACAAGGACAGCAAGGCGGTGCATCGCGGCATTCTGCTCGGCACCGTGGTGGTGGCGGTGCTGATGTTCGGCATGCACCTGGCCGGCGCGCTCGGCCGCGCGGTGTTGCCGGATCTCAAGATCCCCGATCAGGTGATCCCGACGCTGATGATCACCGTGCTGCCGCCGTATGCCGCCGGGATCTTTTTGGCGGCGCCGATGGCGGCGATCATGTCGACCATCAACGCCCAGCTGCTGCAATCCTCCGCCACCATCATCAAGGATCTCTACCTGGGCGTGCGGCCGCAGCAGATCCACAACGAGCGGTTGATCAAGCGCTTCTCCAGCCTGACCACGCTGATCCTCGGCCTGCTGGTGCTGCTGGCGGCCTGGCGACCGCCGGAGATGATCATCTGGCTCAACCTGCTGGCTTTCGGCGGGCTGGAGGCGGTGTTCCTGTGGCCGTTGGTGCTGGGCCTGTATTGGGAACGCGCCAATGCTCAGGGAGCGCTTAGCTCAATGGTGTCGGGTGCGGTATGCTATACGCTATTGGCCAGCTTCAACCTGCAGCCGGCGGGGCTGCACCCTATCGTGCCTTCGCTGTTGCTCAGCCTGTTGGCGTTTTATCTCGGTAACGTCGTCGGCGAAAAGCGCCGGGCGGCGTCATCATTACCCTCTTGAAGAGAATTGCTATGCCTTGGATCCAACTCAAACTGAACACCACCGGTAGCCAGGCGGAAGACCTGAGCGACGCGCTGGTGGAAAGCGGCGCCGTGTCGGTGACCTTCCAGGACACCCACGACAACCCGGTGTTCGAACCCTTGCCGGGTGAAACCCTGCTGTGGGGCGATACCGACGTGATCGGCCTGTACGACGCGGAAACCGATATGGCCGAGGTGGTGGCGATGCTGGAACAGCACCCGCTGCTGGGCGCCGGTTTCCGTCACAAGATAGAACAGCTGGAAGACAAGGACTGGGAGCGCGAGTGGATGGACAACTTCCACCCGATGCGCTTCGGCGAGCGCTTGTGGATCTGCCCGAGCTGGCGTGACGTGCCGGATCCCGACGCGGTCAACGTGATGCTCGATCCGGGCCTGGCGTTCGGCACCGGCACCCACCCGACCACGGCGCTGTGCCTGCAGTGGCTGGACGGCCTCGATCTGGCCGGCAAAACCGTTATCGACTTCGGCTGTGGCTCCGGCATCCTGGCAATCGCAGCCCTGAAGCTGGGTGCAGCGCGCGCTATCGGCATCGACATCGATCCCCAGGCCATTCAGGCCAGCCGCGACAACGCGCAGCGTAACGGCGTTTCTGAGCGTCTGGAGCTGTATCTGCCGAAAGACCAGCCGGCGGACCTGCTGGCTGACGTGGTGGTCGCCAACATCCTCGCTGGCCCGCTGCGCGAGCTGGCGCCCCTGATCGGCTGCCTGCCGAAGGCCGGTGGTCATCTGGGGCTGTCCGGCGTGCTGGCCAGCCAGGCGAGCAGCGTTGCGCAAGCCTACGAAGAGAAGTTCACGCTTGACCCGGTCGCCGAGCGCGAAGAGTGGTGCCGCATCACCGGCCGCCGCAAGTAAGCGTCACGACCTATTGCCCCCTCATCCGCCGGCCCTGCGCCGGTGGATTTTTTTTGTCCGGCGATCGGCCTGCGGGCGAGACAAAATTTTATGCAATTTTTCGCCGCTCAACGATGGATCGCCCTGACAATGCGCCTTCCAGACAGGCTATCTCGGCAAAAAACGCGGGTGAATGCAGATAATATTCTGCACAAAGGCGAATATTTTGCCGCACACAAAATAAGCACTTTTCGTCAACTTATTGTAAAATATATATAATATTTTCATAGATCACCGCGTAGCGCATTTTTCGTCCTAATATCGGGCCAATTGGTTAAAGTTTGGCCTTTCATCTCGACGCAAAAATGCGTAATATACGCGCCCTTGCGGACACAGTATGGTCACTCTTTGTCTATGCGCATTGGACACCACCAGCTTACTAATTGCCTGATTGCGGCCCCGATGGCCGGTATTACAGATCGCCCGTTCAGAACCCTCTGTCATGCAATGGGTGCTGGGATGGCTGTATCCGAAATGCTCTCCTCCAACCCGGAGGTGTGGCGGACGGATAAGTCGCGTCTGCGTATGGTGCATAGCGATGAACCAGGGATCCGCTCCGTGCAGATTGCCGGATGCGATCCTGATGATATGGCCGCCGCCGCGCGTATCAACGTGGCCAGCGGCGCGCAGATCATCGACATCAATATGGGATGCCCTGCCAAAAAAGTGAACCGGAAGCTTGCCGGGTCCGCCTTGTTGCAGTACCCGGATCTGGTAAAACGGATCCTCCACGCGGTGGTTGACGCGGTGGATGTGCCGGTAACGCTGAAGATTCGCACCGGCTGGGCGCCAGAGCATCGTAACTGTGTAGAGATTGCCCAACTGGCCGAAGACTGTGGTATTCAGGCCCTGACGATTCACGGCCGAACCCGCGCCTGTCTGTTTAACGGCAACGCGGAATACGACAGCATTCGGGCAGTTAAGCAGAGTGTTTCCATTCCGATTATCGCGAATGGGGATATTACTGACCCGCATAAAGCCAGAGCAGTGCTCGACTACACCGGGGCCGACGCCCTGATGATAGGCCGCGCTGCTCAGGGGAGACCCTGGATCTTCCGGGAAATCCAGCATTATCTGGACACTGGGGAGCTGCTGCCGCCGCTGCCGCTTGGCGAGGTGAAGCGCTTGTTGATTGGGCACATTCGGGAATTGCACGGCTTCTATGGCCAAGGCAAGGGATTCCGGATTGCTCGTAAGCACGTGTCCTGGTATCTCCAGGAACACGCTCCGAATGACCAGTTTCGGCGCACATTCAACGCCATAGAGGATGCCAGCGAACAGCTGGAGGCGTTGGAGGCATATTTCGAAAATCTTAGCGTAAAAAAAGAGCTGACAGAACTATGTTCGAACAACGCGTAAATTCTGACGTACTGACCGTTTCTACCGTTAACTCACAAGATCAGGTGACTCAAAAGCCTCTGCGTGACTCGGTTAAACAAGCACTGAAGAACTATTTTGCTCAACTGAACGGTCAAGACGTAAATGACCTGTATGAGCTGGTACTGGCTGAAGTTGAACAGCCACTGTTGGACATGGTGATGCAATACACCCGTGGCAACCAGACCCGCGCAGCCCTGATGATGGGCATCAACCGCGGCACGCTGCGCAAGAAGCTGAAAAAATACGGCATGAACTGATACTAGTCAGTTAACGTGTTGAAAAGGCGCTTTATCTCATTTGATAAGCGCCTTTTTCTTTTTCTGGCCTGTGCCTACATTGGCGGGGCTTTGCGCGGAATGCGCTTATCAATATATCCGGCAATGAAATAGCAAATACCCGCCACGCCCGCGATCATCACGTAGCGCTTCCACCCGTCCAACTCCACGCTCAGGCTATCCAGCCCGCTCAACACCACAAACACCAGCAGACCCAAAATAACCGATGCTCTGCCTGTCCAGGTGGGTGAGGGTGTCAATAAACGCCTTATCCAACGGGGTCTCATAGGGCTTCCTTCTTGCTTGCGATTGAGTCGCCAATCGATGAAGGATACTCTCACGTTTTAATCAGGGCGACAAAGCACGACATCGGCACGGTGGATTGCAACCATAAAAAAAGGCCGGAAACCCGGCCCTCTTGATGTGATGATAGCAAATTATTCGGTCGCTTTGTTCTTGAGGCTTTCCGCCCCTTGCTTGGTCTTATCCCAAGCCTTCTCCGTACCCTGTTTGGTGGAGTGCCAGGCCTTTTGCGAACCTTCGCTCACTTTGCTGCCGACGCTGTCGCTCTTGCCTTCGGCGGCGTGCTTGGCTTTCAGCTTCAGCTCTTCACCCTTGTCCTGAGACTGGTGCAGCTTTTCTTTGGCGGTATCCGCCCCTTTATGCGCCTCAGCGACAACCTCGTTGCTGGCGTGAGCGGCGGTGTCGGTCGCGGTCTCAGCGGCGAACACCGGGGAAGCGAGCAGCAGTGCAGACAAGGCAATGATTGATTTCTTCATAAGTCCCTCTTTTCTCAGATACGTGCCATTCGTCATGAAACAAGATGGCATGAAACGCCCCTTGAACGATTTAAGAATAGGACTAAAACCAAAAAAATCGATATAAAATTTTATTAAAAATAAATTTCTCATTTTTTTATGCCGTTCGAGCGAATCCCGGTCAAAAAGCACGAAAACGTTAAATTTTTCCTGTCACAAAACTATAATTTGTATGAATTTTTAACAAGCATTAACAGGGATGGATTCTATGGTTGCCGCGATCATTATCGGCATTTTCATCGTCAGCTTCTTCTACGCGCACTCCCGCGGCAAAGAGAAACAAAAGGTTACCCGCCAACTGTTCGATCACTCCACCTTTATGGGGCCGATCAACATGTTTATGACCGGTTTCTCCCGTTTGCCCGCCAAACAGCCCTATTTCGACGAAAAAGGCTTCCCGGAGCTGCAGACGCTGACCGACAACTGGCAGGTGATCCGCGAAGAAGCGGTGCGCCTGCAGGATCACATCAAAAAGGCGCAGTCGCACAACGATGCCGGCTTCAACACCTTCTTCAAACGCGGCTGGAAACGTTTCTATCTGAAATGGTACAGCGACAGTCACCCTTCGGCGCAGACGCTGTGCCCGCAAACCGTCGAGCTGCTCAACCGCATCCCGTCGGTCAAGGCGGCGATGTTCGCCGAGCTGCCGCCCGGCAGCCATTTGGGTAAACACCGCGACCCTTACGCCGGCTCGGTGCGCTATCACCTGGGGCTGATGACGCCCAACGACGATCGCTGCTTCATCGAAGTGGATGGCGAACAGCACAGCTGGCGTGACGGCGAGGCGGTGATCTTCGACGAAACCTACGTGCACTGGGCGCAGAACGACACCGACCAGACGCGCATCATTCTGTTTTGCGACGTCGAGCGGCCGATGAAGTGGCGCTGGGCGCAGGCGGTCAACCACTGGGTCGGCTCTACGCTGATGTCGGCGGCCAGCTCGCCGAACGACGACCAGGACCGCACCGGCGGCATCAACCGCATCTTCAAATACGTCAACGCGGTGCGCGATGCCGGTCAGCGCCTGAAAGCACGCAACCGCCGCGGTTACTACCTGCTGAAATGGCTGGTGATCGCTGCAATCTTCGCCGCGATTATCATTCCCAGCCTATAAAACGCGCCAATCTTCAACTTAGGGGCAACGCGAATGAGAATATTCGCATGCCCCTATTCCGCTATCCCCCTTACTCTGTGGTAACATAAGCATTCCTAGAGCCGCCTCCGCTGGCCAACAGCTATCCCTCCGAAGCCTGATAGCAGCGCAAACCGCCCTTCGAATGTAAAGATTTAGTCAATTATGGAATCTGACTAAACCCTGGCCGTCCCCGGGTGTCTGAGTAGTTGTATCGCTATCGAGTGGATCCTTTATGCGCTACAGGTTGCTACCCCCTAACGCATAAACGAGCTGCTATGAAACGCCAAAAGAGATTTCAACTTTCCTTGCTACACCCGCGCTACTGGCTGACCTGGTTCGGCCTCGCTCTGCTGTTCCTGCTGGTACAGCTCCCCTATCCGCTGCTTTACCGTTTGGGGGTATGGATGGGGCGCACCTCGATGCGTTTTCTCAAGCGTCGCGTCACCATTACCCGTCGCAACCTCGAACTGTGCTTCCCCGAGATGGACGAAGCGCAGCGCGAGCGCAAAGTGGTGGGCAACTTCGAGTCCCTCGGCATGGGCCTGCTGGAAACCGGCATCGCCTGGTTCTGGTCGGATAAACGCGTCAAACGCTGGTTTAACGTCTCCGGCATCAACCACCTCAAAATGGCGCAGCGTGACGATCGCGGCGTGCTGGTGATCGGCGTGCACTTTATGTCGCTGGAGCTGGGCGGCCGGGCCATGGGCCTGTGCCAACCGATGATGGCGATGTACCGTCCGCACAACAACAAGGCGATGGAGTGGGCGCAGACCAAGGGCCGCATGCGTTCCAACAAGGCGATGATCGATCGCAAGGACTTGCGCGGCATGGTGCATGCGCTCAAGCGCGGTGAGGCAGTATGGTTCGCGCCGGATCAGGACTACGGCCCGCGCGGCAGCGTATTCGCGCCGCTGTTCGCCGTCGATCAGGCCGCCACCACCAGCGGCACCTTCATGCTGGCGCGCATGGCCAACCCGGCGCTGGTGCCGGTGGTGCTGATCCGCCGCGAAGGCGGCCGCGGCTACGACCTGCTGATCCAGCCGGCTCTGGAAGATTATCCGCTCAGCGATGAACAGGCGGCGGCGGCTTACATGAACAAAGTGATCGAGAAAGAGATCATGCGGGCGCCGGAGCAATATCTGTGGCTGCACCGCCGTTTCAAAACCCGACCGGTCGGCGCACCGTCGCTGTACTGAACCTCTTCCTTTCCGGCCCGGCTGACGCCGGGCTTTTTTGTGCGCAGCGTTTAAAAAATCTGCGGTTCACGATCCCGCTTTCCTGTAATCTCCTTTTTTACCCGCACAGGAAAGGAAATGATGAAAGCTCAAGTCCGCATTGCTCTGGTCGGTGATTACACCCCGCAAGCCGTGGCCCATCAGGCCATCCCCGTAGCGCTCCGGCTCACCGCCGCCCACCTCGATATCGACGTGCAGCCCCAGTGGCTACCGACCGAAACGTTGACCTCCCCCGACGTCCTGCAAGATTTCGACGCCATCTGGGTGGTGCCGGGCAGCCCGTATCGTCACGACGACGGTGCCTTTATGGCGATCCGTCATGCGCGGGAAAACGACGTGCCGTTCCTCGGCTCCTGCGGCGGTTTTCAATACGCGATCGTCGAGTACGCCCGCAACGTGATGGGCTGGCACGACGCCGGTCATGCGGAAACCGACAGCGGGGGCCGGCTGGTGATCGCTCCGCTTAGCTGCTCGCTGGTGGAAAAAACCGGCGACATCGTTTTTCAGCCTGACACCCGCGTCGCACGGGCCTACCGCAGCCTGAACACCCATGAAGGCTACCACTGCAACTTCGGCGTCAATCCGGAATTCGTCGCCGATCTGCAACGCTTCCCGCTGATCATTAGCGGCCACGACAGCGAAGGCGACGTGCGCGCCATCGAACTGCCGGGCCGGCGTTTTTACGTCGCCACGCTGTTCCAGTCGGAACGCGCCGCGCTGCGCGGCGAGCTATCGCCGCTGGTGGTGGAGCTCGTCAAAACCGCCGCCAACGGGTAAAAAAAAAAGCCCTCTTGCGAGGGCTTTCTCATCGAAGACATCCCACCGGCTTACGCCTGTCCGAGCTCGCGCAACGCCAGATTGAAGTGTTGCCCCAGCTCACGCCGATGAACCGGATGCTCCATCATCGACACATGGTCGCCGTTGACCTGGCTGACGCGGACGGTCGCCGGCGGCAGCAGCTTATCCCATCCCAACGCGGAAGCGTCTTCGCGGCAATATCCCGCCTGCTTGATCTTCTGCCAATACGCCTGGAACTGTGCGTTCTGCGAATTGACGGAAACCTGCTCCTGCTTCGCCTTGAACAGATGGATTTTCAGCGATGCGGGCTGCACCAGGGTCGCTTCCACCAGTTTGGCGTAGTGGTGCCGCTGCTGCCAGAGCGCCGCCTCGTCGGCCACTTCCTCACGCTGAGTCTTGATCCCGGCGCGTTGCACGGCCGCAATCGCCTCCGGCAACGGCAGCTCAGCCAACTGCTGACAGAACTGCGGATCCGGCCTTTCCTGCGTTGACTCCACCCAGTTCAGCAACAGCTGGACCGGGCTGTGCATCGCCGCCACCGGCCGCAACGTGTCGATCAACCCCAGGAAAGCGACCGCTTCCCCGGCCGATTGCAGCTGCTCGGCGATGGCATAGGCCAACACCCCGCCGGAAGAGTACCCCGCCAGATGGTATGGCCCCTGCGGCTGCACTTCGCGAATCAACGCCACGGCGCTGGCGGCCATATCGGACATGGTGGCCGGCTTCTCCTCCACCGCCGGCCACGGCACGGCGTAGACCGGGAAGGTCTCGTCGATCTCCTTGGCCAATTCAAACACGTAGGAGTGGTCACCAAAGCCGGTCGGGACGAAGAACAGCGGCGGCCGGCTGCCGCTGCTGCGAGCCGGCACCGCTTTACGCAGCGGAGCCTCGGCGGTGCGACGATCTATCCGCTCGGCCAGCTCGGCCAATATCGGATGGTTGAAGATCGCCTGTACCGGCAAGGTGATGCCTTGCTGACGCAGCTGGCTGGAAAGACGCACCGCCAGCAGCGAATGGCCACCGAGCTCGAAGAAATTGTCGTGACGCCCTATCTGGCCAATCTCGAGCAGCTCACACCATACCCGCGCCAGCGTCGTTTCGGTCTCCCCCTGAGGCGCCGCATACTCCCGAGTGCCGACTGCCGCGCGCTCCGGCTCCGGCAAGGCGCGCCGATCCAGCTTGCCGTTGGCGGTCAACGGCAGCGCATCCAGCCAGACATAAGCCGACGGCACCATGTACTCCGGCAAACGTTCGCTCAGATAGGCCCGTAGCTGTCCCTGCAACGCGCTGCGGTCAACGTCGGCCGTCGGTACGATCCAGGCGACCAGGCGCGGATGATGTTCCGTCGAACAAACCTGCACCACCGCTTCCCGCACCCACGGGCTCGCCGCCAGCTGCACCTCAATCTCGCCCGGTTCGATGCGGAACCCGCGCAGCTTGATCTGCTGATCGCATCGCCCCTGGTATTCAAGACTGCCGTCCGGCAAATAACGCGCCAGATCGCCGGTGCGATACATGCGGCCGCCACCGAGCGGATTGAACGGATCGCTCAGGAAGCGCTGTGCCGTCAGTTCCGGTCGGTTCAGGTAGCCCAACGCCACCCCCACGCCGCCGATGTGCAATTCCCCCACCGCCCCCATCGGCACCGGGCGCCCGCGGGCGTCCAGCAAGTAAGCGCGGGTATTGCCGATCGGTTTCCCAATCGGCAAGCGCGCCTCCCCTTCAGCCCGCTCGATACGTGCCGTTGTCGCAAAGGTGGTGGTCTCCGTCGGCCCATAGGCATGGATCAGGTGCACCGGCCCCCGCTCTTGCAACAGCCGCGCATAAGCGCCCGGATCCTCTTTCTCCCCTCCGCTAATCAGATATTTCAACTGCGCCAGTGCGCCGCTGATGCTGTGCACATACTGATTGAACAGCGCGGTAGTCAAGAACAGCGTGGTGATGCGATGGCGTTGCAGTTCGGCCGCCAGACGCTCGGCCTCCATCATCACCTCCGGCGCGATCACCACCAGCGCACCGCCATTCAACAGGGCGGCCCAAACCTCCATCGTGCTGGCATCAAATGCCGGGTTGGCGGCAAAGGCGATGCGGTCGTCGGCGTCAAAGGCGGCGTAGCGGTTGTTGCGCACCAGACGCGTGATCCCCTGGTGCGGCGTCATGACGCCTTTCGGCGTACCGGTCGAGCCGGAGGTATACATGATGTAGGCCGTCGCGCCGCTCGACACGCGCAACGCCGGGTTACCGACATGACCTTCAGCTTCGCGATCCTCGACCGTCAGCTGCGGAATGCCTTCGTCGCCGACGGCGTCCGTCAGCATCAGGCAGGCGCCGCTGTCATCGGCGATCCACGCCTGGCGCGCGGCCGGCAGTTGCGGATCGATAGGGACATACGCCGCCCCGGCCTTGATTACCGCCAATTGGGCGCAGACCAGTTCGATGCTGCGCGCCAGCCGCACCGCGACCCGGTCGCCCGGTTGTACGCCGCGCTCAATCAGCCGATGCGCCAACCGGTTGGCGCGCGCATTCAACTGTGCGTAGCTGAGCCGTTGCGCATCCTGAATCAAAGCGATGGCCTGCGGCGTCTGCCGCGCCTGCTGTTCAAACAGTTCGTGCACGCAGGTATCCGCCGGGTAAGCTTCCGCCGTATGATTCCAGCGGCACAGCTGCAGCGCATACTCTTCATCCGGCATCACCTCCAGTTCGCAGACCGGTGTCTGAGGCGCCTGCTCCAATGCCTGCGCCAATGCGCTCAACGCCTGCGCCATATAGCCGCACACGCGCTGCGCTTCAATCGGCTGCCTGACCTGCGCCGTCAGGCCCAGCGAATCACCGCCATCCTCGACCGACAGCACGAACGGATAGTTGGTACGTTCCTGGCTATCGAGCAGCGTCACGCCGGTCGGCAATGCGGTGTCCTCGCCGCTGTTATGCCGGTAGTTCAGCAGGGCACTGAACAGCGGCGTGCCTGCGGCGACGCCGCTGCAGCGCTGCGCCAACGCCAGCGGCGCATGCTCATGGGCCAGCAGCCCGCTCAGCCGGATGTGCGCCTGCAACACCGCCGATTCCGCGCCGACCTCGTTGACATCCAGCCGTAGCGGCAGAGTATTGATAAACAATCCGAGCGCCCGTTCCGCCCCGTCTCCGGCCTGCATGCGGCCCAACAATACGGTGCCGAACACCACCTCATCGCGGCCGGTAGCGCGCGCCAACACCTGCGCCCAGGCCAGGTGGCACAGGCTGGCCAGGCTGACGCCCAGCCGCCGCGCCTGCCGCCGCAGCTGTTGGTTGAGCGTATGCGGTAAGGCCAGGTGCGCCGTCGAGATATCCCGCCCTTCGCCATGCACGTCGCTCAGGCCGAACGGCAACGACGGTTCATCGATATCCGCCAGCATAGTGCGGAAGAACTGTTCGTGTTCGGCCTTGCTGACGCCGAGCCTTGCCTGCGCCACCGCGTTGCGGAACGGCGGCGCCTTGGCCAGTTCGTCCCCGCGCCCGGCCAGGATCAGGTTGATCTCCTCCTGCATCACCGCCAGGGTCGAGTGGTCGCCGATCAGGTGATGCCACTGCTGGAGCACGCACCAACTGCCTTCTTCCCCCTGTGCGGCGACAAAGTTCAGCAACGGGGCGCGCGTCAGGTCAGGCCGCACGCGGCGCGGATCAAACAACGCCGTCAGCCGCGAACCGATCTCGCCCTCCGCCGGATTGAGCCGCAGTTCGCGCAGCGACAACTCGGCCTTGCGCCACACCACCTGCACCGGCGATGACACGCCCTGCGTGATGAACGCGGTGCGCAGAATGTCATGGCGATCGATCACCTGCTGCATCGCCGCCAGCCAGGCGTCCAGGCGCGCACGGCTGTCGAAACGCAGCACCGCGGACAGCTGGTACGGGTCGCCCCGTTCCGCCAGCAGATGGTGGAACAAAATCCCCTCCTGCAGCGGCGACAAGGCGTAGATGTCCTGTACGTTGGCCACGCCGCCCGGCACCTGCGCTACCACCGCGTCGATCTCCGGCTGGCTCAGCGTCGCCAGCGGCAACATCTCCGGCGTAATGGCTACGCAGCCCGGTAGGATACCGTTGGCCGGCACGCTCACTTCTTGCTGCGTGACCAACGTCTGCGCCAGCGTTGACAGCGTCGGCGCGGTGAACAGCGTTTGCACCCCGGCGCTCAGCCCGACACGGCGCAGCTGCGCCATCAACTTCACCGCCAGCAGCGAGTGGCCGCCCAATTCGAAGAAGTTATCGTGGCGCCCGACCCGCTCAAGGCCCAGCAGCTCGCGCCAGATCCCCGCCAGCAGCGTTTCCAGTTCGCCTTCAGGTTCGGCGTAAACCTCACGCACGTAGGCGTCCTCCTGCGGCTCAGGCAGCGCGCGCCGATCCAGTTTGCCGTTCGGCGTCAGCGGTAGCGTATCCAGCGCCACCCAGGCCGCCGGCAGCATAAACTCCGGCAACATCCCCGCCAGATACTGTCGCAGCGTCACCGCCAACGTCTGGCGATCCGCGTCAGCCTCCGGCACCACCCAGGCCACCAACCGCTTAGTGTCCGCTTCGCCGAGGACATCCACCACCGCTTCGCGCACCGCCGGGTGACCGGCCACTCGCGCCTCGATCTCACCGCATTCGATGCGGAAGCCGCGAATTTTCACCTGCCGATCGTTGCGTCCCAGGTAGTCGATATTGCCGTCCGGCAGATAGCGCGCCAGATCGCCGGTGCGGTACATCCGCTCGCCTGGGTTAAACGGATCCGCCAGGAATCGCTCTGCCGTTAACTCTGCGCGGTTGAGATAACCCAGCGCCACTCCGGGGCCGGCGATGTAGATCTCGCCGGTCGCGCCGAGCGGCACCGGTTGCCCGTGCTCATCCAGCAGATAAATCCGGGTATTGCCGATCGGCCGCCCGATAGGCAAGCGCTGCCAGGGATCCACCCGCTCGATCGTGGCCGTCGTGGCGAACACCGTACACTCGGTCGGCCCATAACCGTTGATCAGCCGTACCGGCCCGGCCTCTTTCAGCATGCGGGCAAAGGCGTGCGGATCCGCCGCTTCACCGCCGCTCAGCAGATATTTCAACTGCGCCAGCGTCGCGGCGATGCTATGGACATATTGGTTAAACAACGAGGTGGTCAGGAACAAGACGTTAATCCCTTGCCGCACCAGCGCCGCCGCCAACGCCTCGGCCTCCGTCAATACTTCCGGCGCAATGATCGCCAGACTGGCGCCATTCAACAGGGCTCCCCACATTTCCAGCGTACTGGCGTCAAACGCCGGATTGGCGGCGAAAGCGAAGCGATCGCCGCGTTCAAACGACGCAAAACGGTTGTTGATCGCCAGCCGGAGGATGCCTTGATGCGTCACCATGACGCCTTTAGGCGTACCGGTCGAGCCCGAGGTATACATGATGTAGGCCGGCGCGTCGCCGGCGCGAGGCACCGCCGGATCGTGGGTCGGATTCTGCCGCAGTCGATCGATACGCAGGCATGCGATCTCGCCGGCTATCTCGCGGTCGAGATCGCGATCGCACAGGATCAACGACGCCCCGCTGTCGCCGATGATCCACGCCTGCCGCGCAACGGGCAGGTGCGGATCGAGCGGCACATAAGCAGCCCCCGCCTTGAGGATCGCCAGCTGAGCGATGACCAGAGAAACGCTGCGTTCAAGCGACGTGGCCACGCGATCGCCTGGGCGCACGCCCTGTGCGATGAGTTGGTGCGCCAGTTGGTTGGCGTGGGCGTTCAATTGGGCATAGCTCAGGCTGTCCCGATCGTTCACCACCGCAACGGCGTCCGGCGTGCGCTGCGCCCACTGTTCAAACAGGACGTGGGCACTGCTCTGCGCCGGATAAACTTCCGCGGTTCGGTTCCAGCCGTACAACAACAGTTCGCGCTCGGCAGCCGGCAGCAGATCGAGATGCGACGCAGGCTGCGTAGCATTTGTCGCCATCGCCCGCAACACCTGCACCAGGTAAACGCCGTAACGCTCGGCGGTAGCGCGGTCGAACAGCGCGGTGGCGAAGTTCAGCGTCCCGCTGATTTGCTCATCGCGCTCCGCCAGATCGAGCGTCAAATCATACTTGGCGATCTGATAGCCCAACTCGGCACTCTCGGCCTGCAGCCCAGGCAGCGAGATATCGCGCACCGAGCCGTCCTGCCAGGCCAGCATCACCTGGAACAGCGGGGTATAGCCCAGGTGGCGCGGCGGATTGACCAGCTCCACCACCTGCTCGAACGGCAGATCGCGATTTTCCCGTGCCGCCAGCACCGCATGGCGGATCCGCGCGATCAGCGTCGGCAGATCCGGATCGTCGCGAAGATCGATGCGCAGCGCCAGCGTG